>DASUWK010000059.1:0-265466 GCA_036378435.1 Candidatus Dormiibacterota bacterium
GATCCGCGCCTGCTCGAGATCTGCCAGCCGGTGCCCTCCAGCTTGATGCGCAGCCGGCGTACATAGATGCGCACCTGGTCGCCCGAAAGGCGCTCGCCCCACGCCCTCACCGCCAGCACGTGGTCGGGGAAGTAATGCCGCGGATGCTGGGCGAGGAACTCGAGCAGCTCGAGCTCGCGCCGGGTGAGGCTGACCTCGGTCTCGGTCCCGGGACGGAGCATCCGGCGATCGCTGTCCAGGTCCAGGCCCGACAGCTCCACCGTGCGCTGGCGCCAGTACGCCGCTCCGGCGGCGACAGCCGCGTAGTCGTCGGGCGAAAGGTGGCCGTTGAAGTCGTCGCGGGCCAGGAGCGACTCGCGCTGCTCGTAGATCGTCAGCCAGCGGCGCGCGAAGTCGAAGGACTTCGTGTCGGGGTCTTCGCCAGGGAGCAGGCGCCTACTTTTACGTCCGGCAACCGCCATTTGCACTTCGCATTTTACGCTCTTCCGGGGCTGTTTTTACGTTGCCGGAAGAGATTGCCGCAGCCAGCGCAGCCAGTTGGCGCCGAGGACGCCTTCCGCCATCTGGGCCGGCGCCACTTCGCCGAGCTTCACGAGGTCGGCCACGGTCTCGATCTCGACGGGCGTCTCCTCCAGGCCGAGTCCGCCGTCCAGGTCGGAGCCGATGCCGACGCTGTGCCAGCCGATCAGCCCGGCGATGTGATCGGCATGGCGGCGGACGTCGGCCAGCGTGACTTCGGTGCCGCGGTCGTCGTCGGCCCAGGCCGGGTGGAGGAAGTGGTTGTACAGGTTGAGCCCGATCACACCGTCCGCCCGCCCGATCGCGCTGATCATTTCGTCCGTCAGCTGGCGGTCCGTGTCGACGATGGCGCGCGCGTTCGAGTGGCTGGCACACAGCGCGTGGTTGCCGATCTCCAGCGCCTGCCAGAACGCCTCCTCGGCGAGGTGCGAGGCATCGAGCGGGATGCCGATGTCGGCCATCCGGCCGACCAGGTCCCGGCCGAGCTCGGTCAAGCCCCCTGGTCGCCTGGTGCCGCCGGCATATCGGGTGCGGCTCCAGGCGGGACCGATCAGGCGGACGCCGGCCGCGAACCACTCACCGAGGTCGGACGGACGCTCGATGGAGTCTGCGCTCTCGATGAGGATGACGAGGCCCATGACGCTGTCGCGCGCCCATTGGTCGAGGTGTGCGTCGAGAGTCCTGCGTGAGGTGATGACGCGCACCCGGCCGTCCCTTTCCCAGCCGCGGTAGATGGCGAGCTGCGCACGCGCGCGGTCCCATGGCGGTGTCTCGTAGACGGGCTCGCCGTCGTCCGCCCAGCTTGACGGTCCCACGAACAGCGTGGCGAAGGCGACGGCGACTCCCGCCTTGCGGAGCGCGGGCAGCGAGACCGTGCACTGGTGGTCGGTCCGCTGCTCGGCGGCCCGGATCTCGGCGACTTCCAGCGTGTAATCGCGGCCGCCGAGAACATTGCTGGCCAGGTCGAGGTGTGCGTCGACGATTGGTGCGGTCACGCTGTGCAGCCTAGCCGCGGAACAGCGCCCGCGTATTGGCGCTTTAACCAGCTAGCGGCGCCGCTGCTTGTTGGTCTTTTCCGCCTTCGATTCGCGCAGGCTGCGCTCGAGCTTCCAAAGGTCGAACATCGCTTCCGGTGACATCATTTCGCTCCTCCTCTCTTGCTGTTTTTGCAACAGCTAGAACCCCTCAGGAGTTGCCGCGATTCCGCCGAAAACGCAGCGTCGACGAGTTGGCGTCGAGCGCACCACGAACGTAGGTTAAGGGGCGGTGAACATCGCCCTGACCGTGGTCTTGAAGCCCCTTGTCGCCGGGTGCTTGGTGGCCGTGATGTCACAGCTGAGCACCGCTCTGCGGCCGAAGATGTTCGCCGGCCTGTTCGCCGCCGCGCCCTCGGTGGCGACCGCCAGCCTATTGGTGACCGCGCTCTCCAAGCCGTCCTCCGTCCAGCCCTCGGCAGCGGGCATGATCGCCGGGGCGGTCGGCATGATCGCGTGCTGCCTGGTCGCCATGCTGCTGGTGCCCCGCGTGCGCTCGCTCCTCGCCAGCGGCGCCGGCTGGGTCGCCTGGACCCTGGTCGCCGCCGGCGCCTACTGGAGCCTCTACCGGTGACGGTGCGCGACGAAGCCGGCCGCGAGAGCCGGCAGCGCGTCGAGCTCGATTGGCAGTCGTTCCGCCACCCGGAGTGGGGCCAGTTGGCCGTCCGCTTCGCCTTCGGCGCGGTGATCGCGCTTGCCGCCGGGCTCATCGGGCTGCGTTTCGGCCATCGTGTCGGGGGCGTCTTCCTAGCCTTCTCGGCCATCCTTCCGGCCGCGCTCACCCTGCTCGAGCGATCTGACGGTACTGAGAAGACCGACATCGACGCCGTCGGCGCGAGCCTGGGAGCGGTCGCGCTGCTGCTGTTCGCGACCACGGCGGTGCTGCTTGTGGGCCGGATCGGAGCGGTCGCCGCCATCCTGGTTGCCGCGGTCCTATGGATCGGGGCCGCGCTGGCACTGTATCCGCTCGGCCGCGCCGCCCTCGCCAGGTTTACGCGCACAGGCTAGGCCCCGCCGGCCTGGAAGATAGTGCTCGTGTCTCGCCGCACCACCGACCACGAGCTGGAGGAGCTTTCCGCTCCGCTGCGCGCCGACGTCCGCCGTCTGGGAGCCTCACTGGGCGAGGTCATCGTCGAGAGCGGCGGCGCGGATCTGCTTGAGGACGTCGAGCGCCTGCGGAAGGCGGCGATCGAGCTGCGCGGGAGCCGGGGCGACGCGGCCGCGGCGCAGCTGGCGCGCGTCGTCGAGCTGGTCGACTCCTTCGACCTCGATCGCGCCGAAGCCGTCGCGCGCGCCTTCACCGTGTACTTCCAGCTGGCGAACCTGGCCGAGGAGCGCCACCGCGTGAGGATCCTGCGCGAACGTTCGCGGTCGGACGAGGTGGTGGCCGAATCGCTGGCGGCCACGCTGGCCGGCCTGGGCGCCGAGATCGGCGACGACGCGGTCGACGAGCTGCTCGAGCGCATCGAGATCCGCCCCGTCCTGACCGCCCACCCGACCGAGGCGCGGCGGCGGGCGGTGGTCGACGCGCTGCGCCGAGTGGCCTCTGAGCTCGACCGGACGGACGACCCGCGGCTTTCGGCCTCCGAGCGCGCCGATGCCGAGCGACGGCTGGGCGAGGAGCTGACGATCCTCTGGCGCACCGCGCAGCTGCGCCGCGAGCGCCCGTCGGTGATCGACGAGGTGCGCAGCGTGATGGCGGTCTTCGACGAGGCGCTGTTCACGCTCGTCCCGGTCCTCTACCGAGAGCTCGAACGTGCGCGCCCGGACCGGCCGGTCCGTCCCTTCCTGCGCTGGGGCAGCTGGGTCGGCGGCGACCGTGACGGCAACCCGTTCGTCACGCCGGACGTGACCGAGGAGACCATGGCCGTGCAGTCGGAGCACGTGCTGCTCGGGCTCGAGAACGCCGCCCGGCGGATCGGCCGGACGCTGACGCTCGGGGACCGCTCCACGCCGCCTTCGTCGGCCATCGCCGCCCGCGCCGGCCGCGACCCGCGCGGCGAGCCTCACCGGCGCTTTCTCCTCGACGCGGCCAACCGCCTGCGGGCCACCCGGCTCGGGGAGCCCGGCGGTTACCCCGGGGTGGCGGAGTTCCGGGAAGACCTGTGGGCTCTGCAGGAATCGCTGCTGGCGGGCGGCGCCGAGCGGGTCGCACGCGGCGAGCTTCAGCAGCTGATCTGGCAGCTGGACACTTTCGGCTTCCATCTCGCCTCGCTCGAGGTCAGACAGCACTCGTCGGTCCACCGCCAGGCGTTGAGCGACCCCGGGTCGCCGGTCGCGGAGGAGGTCCGCGAGACCTTCCGCGTCATGGCGCGGCTCCAGGGCCGCTACGGCAGCGACGCGTGCCGCCGCTACGTGGTCAGCTTCACGCGGTCCGCGGCCGACGTGATGGACGTCTACGCGCTGGCTCGGGGCGCCGTGCCGGAGGGCCGGCTCGAGCTCGACGTGGTCCCGCTGTTCGAGTCGCGGGAGGACCTGGAAGCGGCGCCGGGAGTGCTGGACGAGCTGTACGGAGAGGCCGAGTGGCGCGCTTGGCTCGAAAACCGCGGCGGGCTCGAGGTGATGTTGGGGTACTCCGACGCCACCAAGGACGTGGGCTACCTCGCGGCCAACCTGGCGCTGTACCGCGCCCAGGCGCAACTGGTCGCGTGGGCGCGCGCGCGCGGCGTGCGCCTGACGCTCTTTCATGGGCGCGGCGGAGCCGTCGGGCGCGGGGGCGGTCCGGCCGGCCGCGCCATCCGGAGCCAGGCGCCAGGCTCTCTCGACGGCCGCTTCAAAGTGACCGAGCAGGGCGAGGTGATCTTCGCCCGCTACGGCAACCGCGCGATCGCCTTGCGCCATCTCGAGCAGGTCACGAGCGCGGTGCTGACCGCCTCGACCTCGCCGCATGCGGAGCGGCTGCGCGCGGCCGAAGCCCGCTTCCAGGAGCCGGCTGAGCTGATGGCCCGGAAGTCGGAGGCTGCGTATCTCTCGCTCGTGCAGAGCCCAGGCTTCGCGGACTTTTTCGCCAGCGTCACACCGATCGCTCAGATCGGCGAGCTCGCGATCGGCTCGCGGCCCGCGCGCCGAGGTGGCGCGAGCCAGGACCTAGGCCAGCTCCGCGCCATCCCGTGGGTGTTCGCCTGGACCCAGAACCGCTGCAACCTGCCCGGTTGGTTCGGCCTCGGCGCCGGCCTGCAGGCTGTGGCGGAGCGCGACGGGGTCGAGTTCCTGCGGGGCATGGCGGCCGAGTGGCCGCTGCTCGCCTCGATCGTCGACAACGCCGAGATGAGCCTGGCGAAGGCGGACCCGCTGATTGCGGGCCTGTATCTCGAGCGCGGAGGGCGGCCCGACCTGGTCGACCGCATTCGCGAGGAGTACCGGCTGACACGGCGCCTCGTGCTGGCGATCACCGGGCACGAGCGCCTGCTCGGCGGCCACAACATCCTGCGTCTCGCCGTCGACCTTCGGAATCCCTACGTCGACGCGCTCTCGTTCCTCCAGCTGCGCTTCCTGCGGGACATCGCTGACGCGGAAGGAGACCGGGCGGTGCAGCTATCCGAGCTGATCCGGCTCACGGTGGGCGGCGTCGCGGCGGGCCTCCAGAACACCGGCTGACCTTCGCCGGTGGTGCATTTCTGGAGAAATGCACGATCGCCTGGCGCTCGAATGGGGCATTTCGAGAGAAATGGCCCGGTGGGGGCGGCGCAGACTGAGCTCACGATGACGCGCACTCTCACCATCGACGACCTCTTCCAGCTGCGGACGGCGGGCGATCCGCAGGTCAGCCCCGACGGCCGCTCCATCGCCTTCACGGTCACCGAGGTCGATCGGGACAAGGACCGCATGTCCACGCACATCTGGGTCGCGGGCGCTGACGGCGCCGCCGTCCAGTGGACGCGCGGGGACGAGAGTGAGAGCGCTCCGCGCTGGTCGCCGGACGGCTCCCGGCTGGCCTTCGTCGCCGCGCGCGGCGAAGGGGCCAAGGCTCAGGTGTGGGCACTCGACGCCGCCGGCGGCGAGGCGCGTCCTCTAACCGATCTCAAAGGCGGCGTCCAGAGCTACGCGTGGTCGCCGGACGGCAAGCGGCTGGCGGTCGTCGGCATCGTCGAGCCCGAGAAGGGCGAGACCGAGGCGGACAAGGCCAAGCCCTTCGAAGTGCGACGTCTGATCTGGAAGGCCGACGGCGCCGGCTTCCTCGGCGACCGGCGCGCGCACCTCTTCGTGGTCGACCTCGACTCGGGCGAATCGAAGCAGCTGACCAGCGGCGACTTCTCGGTCGGAACTCCGTCCTGGTCGCCCGACGGCGCCCGCATCGCCTTCAGCGCCGCCATGCACGCCGATCGCGACCTCGACCTGGCGAGCCACCTGTGGACGATCTCCGCCGAAGGCGGCGAGCCGCACCAGGTCGTGGGCGGCAAGTGGCAGGCCACGCTGCCCCTTTGGGCGGCCGACGGCAGCCTCGTGTTCACCGGCTCGCCCGATAACTTCGCCGTGCTCAACGCCCTCTACGCCGTGCCCGTGAGCGGGGGCGAGCCGCGGCCGCTGCTGGAGGGCTTCGACCGCAACGTCATGCCGGGCGGCCCGGCTTACCCGGGTGGCCTCCCAGCGCTGACGCCCGCCCGCGACGAGGTGGTCTTCTGCGCCCGCATCGGCGGCTGCACGCACGTCTTCCGCCAGCGGCTGGACGGCGGCGCGCCCCAGCTCGTGCTTGACGGCGAGGGCACCGTCGTCGCGGGGCTGAGCGTGTCGCCTTCAGGCGCGGCCGCCGTGATCGTGAGCGACCCCGAGAGCCCCGCCGATGTCTTCGCCCTCGACCTCGAACAGCGCAAGGCGACGCGCGTCACCAACTTGAACGCCGAGGTTCTCCGTGACGCCGAGATCGTGAAGCCCGAGATCCGCCGCTTCCGAGCGCCCGACGGCATAGAGCTCGAGGGCTACGTCTGGGGCGCGGAGCCCGGCGTCCGTAAGCCTTTGCTCCTCAACGTGCACGGCGGGCCGCACAACGCGTGGACCCCCGCGCTGAGCTCGTTCGAGCTGCACCAGCAGGAGTTCGTTGCGGACGGGTGGTGCGTGCTCGCGGTGAACCCGCGCGGGTCGGACGGCTACGGCGAGGCGTTCATGCGCGGCGTGATCGGCGGCTGGGGCGAGAACGACCAGCAGGACTTCCTGGCCGCGATCGACCAGCTGGTGGAGGAAGGCGTCGCCGACCCGGACCGGCTGGCCGTGACGGGCTACAGCTACGGCGGCTTCATGAGCCTCTGGCTGGCGGGGCGGACCGACCGCTTCGCCGCCGTGGTGGCGGGCGGGGTCGTCAGCAACCTGGCCAGCCAGTACGGCACCTCCGATTTCGGCCCGCACTTCGAGAAGGAGTTCCTGGCCGAGCCGCACACCGATCGCGAGAAGTACATCCGGATGTCGCCAGTCACCTACGTGACCGAGATGAAGGCGCCGCTCCTCATCCTGCACGGGCAGGCCGACGACCGCTGCGACCTCGGCCAGGCCGAGGAGGTCTTCGCCGCTCTGCGCAAGCTGCGCCGCACGGCCGAGATGGTCGTCTACCCCGGCGGGTCACACCTCTTCATAGTGGCGGGCCGGCCCTCGCACCAGGCGGACTACCAGCGGCGCCTGCGAGCCTGGGTGCTCGAGCACGTGCCTGCCGGCGAGGCCGCTACTCCGCCTCTCGTACCGTCCGGCTCATAGCGCCGCCGGCGGCCGCCGCGAGCATGAGGGCCCCGGACGCCACGAACACCAGGGGGATGCTGAACTGCGCGATCGCGCCCGAGATGGCGAGTGAGAGCGGGCTCAGGCCGACCGTGCTCACCATCAGCAGGCTCATGACGCGGCCCATCATCGAGGCGTCGGTCCGGCGCATGATCCACGCGCTGGCGAGCACCGAGATCACCCCGGCCACGACGCCCAACCCGGTGGTGATGATCGCGGCGTAGACGACGCTCGGCACCACGCCGAGCAGTGGCATGCCGACCGCGAAGCAGAGTCCGGCCGCGAGAATGCGTCGGAAGAGCCGGCCCGGTGGGAGAACGCCCGCCAGCAGGGAGCCGATGAGCGAGCCGCCGCCGAAGCCGGCCAGCATGATGCCGAAGGCGGCGGGCCCACCCAGGTGGTACCGCGCGAGGGCCGCCAGGCCGACGTCGACAGGGCCGTTCGCGGCCAGGGTCATCGCGGAGACGAGGACGATCAGCGTCCGCAGGAGGGGATCGGCGAAGACGTAGCGAAGGCCCGCCGCGATGTCACCGAGGATTCCGACCGGAGCGCCCTCGGCCCCCGACCGCGGGGCGCCGACCCTGACGGCCGCGGTCGCGACGGCCACGCCGACGAACAGGACAGCGTCGCCGCCCAGCGCGTAGCCCGCGCCGAGCTTGGCCACCACGACCCCGGCCAGGGCGGGGCCGAGGAGGCTCCCCAGGGCCTGGGTCGACTGCTCCAGGGCGGTGGCCGGCTCGAGCTGTTCGGCACTGACGGTCTGCGGCAGGATGCTGGCGCGCGAAGGGCCGTAGAACGCGTCGGCGCCTCCGAACACCACGGCCAGCGCATAGATCTCGGGCATGTTGACGGCGCCCATGAGGGCCAGGGCGGCCAGGGAACCCATCGAGGCGACCCGGACGATGCTCGAGATGACGCCGATTCGGCGCGCGCCGAAGCGGTCGCTGGCGGCGCCGGCGAGAAGGCCCAGCACTCCGCGCGGGACTGCCTCGGCGGCCAGCACGCCGCCGGTGGTGAGCGGAGAGCCGGTCAGCTGGAGCGTCAGCCAGGCGATGCCGACGAAGCTGAGCTGGAAGGCGAGCAGGGAGAGCGTGAACCCGCCCCAGATGAGCCGGAAGTCGCGGCTGCGGAGCGGCTGGAACAGGGCGAAGCGCGGCCCCTCCGGCGGCTGCGCCGCCACCTCCCCGCTGAGCGGGGAGGAGCCCTGCGGCCCTTCCGGCGTCTGCGCCGCCACCTCCCCGCTGTGCGGGGAGGAGCCCTGCGCCTCGATCATTCGTCCAGCCCAGCGAGCCGGCGCAGCGCCGCCTCGAGCCCGTCCAGCGGGACCGCGTCACCGGCCAGCATCCGCATCAAAGCCAGCCCGTTCGAGAGCGCCAGCATGAGGGCGGCACGCGAGCGCACGGCGTCCTCCGCGCCCGGCAGGAGCTTGGCGAGGTTGTCGATGGTGTCGCGCTCCGATTTGCTGAGCAGGTTGTGCACGCGCCGGTTGCGCGTGCCGAGCAGGGCGAGTTCGAGATTCAGCACCTGCAGCTCGCTGTCCGCCTCGAACTGACGGATACCGTCCGCGATCTGGCTGATCATGCCCGGCAGGTCATCCGCCGAGGTTGGATTTACGTTCTGAACCGCGCGCTGGGCCTGGACGCGGTCGAATGCGGCCAGGAACAGGTCTTCCTTGTCGCGGAAATTGGAGTAAACAGCTCCCGTCGTGAGCCCGGCCTCGCGGGCGACGTCCGCCAGACGCGCGCCGCGGAAGCCGTCACGGGCGATGACACGCGCGGCGGCGTCGAGGAGACGCTCTTTCGTGGTCGGCCCGCCCTGGACTTGCTCTTCCATCCTAATAATGGCTATTATCGACCTTGGAACCGGGTTTGTCCACGCGGTTCACAACCGAATGGCTGAGGAGAGGAACATGGCGCAGGCCCCTACGGAAGCCCCTGCAGCGCAGGGCAAGATCACGAGCGAGGAGCTGGCCGCGAAGCTGAGCGAGCTGGCGGCGGAGCTCCAGGTCCCCGGCGTGGCCGCGGGAATCCTGCTCGACGGTGAGGAAACGATCGCCACCTACGGCGTCACGAGCATCGAGAACGCCCTGGCGGTGACGGAGGAGACGCTCTTCCAGTTCGGCTCCACCGGCAAGACCTTCACGGCCACCGCGATCATGCGGCTGGTCGAGCAGGGCAAGATCGACCTCAACGCGCCGGTGCGCACCTACGTCCCCGAGCTGAAGCTGAAGGACGAGAGCGTCGCCGCGAACGTGACGGTCCTCCAGCTGCTGAACCACAGCGCGGGCTGGCAGGGCGACTTCTTCGAGGACACCGGCCGCGGCACTGACGCCATCGCGAAGTACGTCGAGAAGATGGCGGACCTCGAGCAGGTGACGCCCCTCGGGTCGCAGGCCTCATACAACAACGCCTCGCTGGTGCTGGCCGGGCTGGTCATCGAGAAGGTGACCGGCAAGCCGTACGAGGAGGCGGTCAAGGAGCTCGTCCTCGACCCGATCGGCCTGGAGTCCGTCTCCGCCGACGAGGACCAGATCATGTGCAAGCGCTTCGTGGTCGGGCACATCAACCGCGAGGAGAAGGAGACCAAGACCGTCAAGTCCTGGGGCCTGGCGAAGAGCGTCACGCCCGCGGGCGGCTGGTCGTCGGACATCCGCGACCAGCTGAAGTGGGCGCGCTTCCACCTCGGCGACGGCACCGGCAAGGACGGCCAGACGGTGCTCTCGAAGGAGACTCTGGACTGGATGAAGGAGCCGACCTTCTCCCTCGGCGGCGGCGCCATCGGTGACTTCGTGGCGATCTCCTGGCTGATCAAGGACATCGACGGCGTGCGCCTCGTCGGCCACGGCGGGACCACGACGGGCCAGCTCTCCGCGTTCCAGATGGTCCCGGAGAAGGGCTTCGCGGTCGCTGTGCTGACCAACTCGACCAACGGCGGCCAGCTGCACGGCAAGGTCGTCGAGTGGGCCCTCGAGCGGGCCCTCGGCGTCAAGAAGCCCGAGGACGAGCCGCTGACGCTGACCGAGGAAGAGCTCGGGCAGTACACCGGTGAGTTCAAGAGCATCGGGTCCACCGCCTTCATCACGATCGCCGACGGCAAGCTCTCGGTGAAGGTCGAGCCCGACCAGGAGATGCTGGCCAAGGCGCGTGAAAAGGGCCAGGTCACGGAGGAGGAGATCGCGGAAGCGCTGAAGCAGCCGCCGCTCCTGCTGGACGTGCTCGCCGACGACAAGTACGTGATCGCCGACGGGCGTGCCAAGGGCATGCGCGGCTTCTTCGTCCGGGACGAGGACGGCAAGGTCTTCGGCATCAACTTCGGCGGCCGGCTGGCCACAAGGATCTAAGTGCTCCGTACGGCAACGAGGTCGACAAGGCGCGGCCCAGACCGCCGACGTCAAGGCACGGGTGGCGCGAGGAGGAGCGCACACGGAGGGTGCGTGACGACAAACGCCGGGCCCCGTAACGAAGGCGTCAGCGCTCGTAGAGCGCTCGGCGGCTATGGGCCGATGCTCTGGCGACCGGATTGCCGGATGGAGCACTGAAACGCACGTCGTCCCCATGGGCGTCGACACCGCGCGTGTCGACGCCCTCTTTTCAGACTGGGACCGCGATGACGCGCCGGGCTGCGCCCTCGCGATCATCGAGGCGGGCGAGATCGCCTACGCGCGTGGCTACGGCCAGGCCGATCTCGAGCGACCGACCCCGATCACGCCCGCGTCGGTCTTCGACATCGGCTCCACCAGCAAGCAGTTCACCGCCGCTTCGGTCCTGCTGCTCGCTCGTGAAGGCCGGCTGTCGCTCGACGACGACATCCACAAGTTCCTGCCCCAGCTGCCGGACCTGGGACCGATCTCGGTCAGGCAGCTCGTCCACCACACGAGCGGCATCCGCGACTACCTGAATCTGACCCTGATCGCCGGCCGCACGCTGGACAACGACCAGACCGAGGACGAGGTGCTCGACCGCATCGCGCGCCAGCGCGGCCTGGACTTCCAGCCCGGCTCCAAGCACAGCTACAGCAACTCGGGCTACTTCCTGCTGGGCGAGATCGTTCGCAGCGTGTCCGGCTCGAGCCTGCGCGAGTTTGCCGCGGAAAGGATCCTCAAGCCGCTCGGCATGACGCGCACGTTCTTCCACGACGACTACGGCGAGCTGGTGGCCGGTCGCGCGCTGGGATACTCGCCGGCCGGAGACGGCTCCTACCGCCTCGACAACCCGATCTGGGACGTCACCGGCGACGGCGCCGTCTACACGACCGTCGAAGACCTGCGGCATTGGGACCGGCAGTTCTACGAGTGCAGCCTGCCCGGCGGCGCTGACTTCATCCGCGAAATGACTACGCCGGGGCGGCTTAGCGGCGGCGAGGAGCTGGAGTACGCGTTCGGCCTCTCGATCGGCACGCACCGCGGCGCGCGCACGATCTCGCACGGTGGATCGTGGGGCGGCTATCGCGCAGAGATGCTGCGCTTCCCGGACCATCGGACAACCATCGTGGTGCTCGCGAACCGCGCGGACGCCGACGCATCGGGCCTTGCCTACCAGGTCGCCGGGATCGTGCTGGGAGACCGGCTGGAGCCGGCGCCGCCGGACGAGTCCGATGCGAGCGAAGGCCGGCCGGCCGACCTCGCCGGCCTCGTCGGCGTCTACACCGACGACGAGCGGACGCTGGTGGTCAGCGTCGAGGCCATCGGCGTGCGCGTTTTCGGGCAGCAGTTCGAGCTCGTCGAGGTGGCGCCCGGCAAGCTGAGGTTCAAGGGGCTGCCGATCGCGGTCGAGGTCGCCGGGCCGGGAGAGCTGCGACTGGAGGTCGGCGGTGAGGAGCGGTGGACGCTGCGCCGGCTGCCGGCCGGAGCTCCGGACTGGAGCCGCTTGAGCGGCAGGTACCGCTCCTCCGAGCTGGATGTGGAGTACCAGATCGCATTGGTCGAGGACGAACCTCGTCTGCGCCGCGGCTGGCAGCCCTGGGAGCCGCTCGCCGTCGCGGGCGCCGACGTGCTCGGCTTCAGCCACGGCGTGATCTCGCTCCGGGAAGGCGGGTTCACGGTCAACACCGGCCGGGCCCGCGGCATCGAGTTCGAGCGCCTGTGAAGCCGTTCCGCTTCGCGTGCGGGCTCTTCGAGAGCAGCCGCGCAGAGCTGATCGAGACCGCCCGGCGGGCCGAATCGCTCGGGTATTCGGTCGGGGTGATCGCCGATCACTACCTGCAGCTCCTCTCTCCGCTGATCGCGCTGCAGTGCGTGGCGGACGCCACCGAGAAGCTGCGGCTGGGGACCTTCGTGATCGCAAACGACTACCGGCATCCCGCCGAGCTGGCCAAGGAGTTCGCGACGTTGGACGTGCTGTCCGGCGGCCGGGCCGAGATCGGGATCGGCAGCGGGTACGCGCAGGGAGAGTACGAGTCCATCGGGCTGCGCTACGACCCGGCCGGCGTTCGCATCGAGCGCCTCGGCGAGTCGGTGCAGATCATCCGCCGCCTGCTGGCGGGGGAGAAGCTGACGTTCGACGGCAAGCACTACCAGCTGAAGGACTACGAGAACTTCCCGGCGCCGGTGCAGGAGCGGGTGCCGATGCTCATCGGCGGTGGCGGCAAGAAGGTTCTCACCATCGCCGGACGCGAGGCCGACATCATCGGTTTCGCGGCTTCAGGCGCCGGCTTCGACGGCGATCCGTTCAAGTCGGGGACGTGGGAGGCGACGCTCGAGAAGGTGGGCTGGGTGAAAGAGGCGGCCGGCGATCGCTTCGATCAGCTCGAGCTCAACTCGTACTCGTCGATCTGGCCGCACAAGATCACCGACGATCCGCTGGGCGAGGCGGAGAAGTACCTCGAGTTGGTCCGGCAGCGCTACCCGAACTCGACGATCACGCCCGAGCAGCTGGTCGAGTCACCGCACGCCTTCGTCGGCAGCGTCGACTTCCTAGTCGAGAAGTTCCAGCGCATGCGGGCCGAGCTCGGGATCTCCTACTTCATGCTCTTCGACCCCGACACCCTGGCGCCGGTGGTCGAGCGCCTCGCCGGGACCTAGCCCCCAATAAGGCCAGCGCCGGCGCCGGCCTGGTTGCTCCGGCACTCGGACCCGGTCTGCGCCGGCGCGGGCTGGGTGCTGCTGCTTAGCTCGCGAGCCGGAGCTCCAGCATCAGCACGAGCCTCTGGGAGGAATCGTTGAGCTCGATCCCCGACACGCTCTGGAGCTGCTTCAGCCGGTAGCGCACCGTGTTGGGGTGCACGCCGAGCAGGCGCGCCGTGGCCTCGACGTCGCCGAAGGCATCCAGGTACGCGCGCAGCGTGGCGACGAACGCCGTGTGCTTGGTCGCGTCGTGCTCGCGCAGCCGCGCCACCGGCCCCGACTCGAGCACCGGGTCACCGGCGATGGCGTCTGCGAACCGCTGGACCAGCGCGCTGGCCCGCACGTCCGACAGCTCCGCGATCCGCCTGCCGGTCCCGTCTGAGCGAAGCACGCGCAGGACCTGGTCGGCCGTCTCGCGTGAGACCGGGATCGAGGCCGCGTCGCCGGATTCCGAGCCGATCGCGGCCACGAGCTCGACCTTGAGCAGCGTCCGCGCCCGCTCCAGCACTCGCTCCGCGCCCTCGCGCACGGCAGACAGGCTCGCGACCGGCACGATCGCGTAGACCACGCCGCCGAAGGCTGCGCTGGGAGCCCGCCGCTGCGGCGGCGACATGTGGAGGGACACCAGATCGCGGATCCGCGGCACGTTGAATTCCAGCTCGGCGTCGAGGTCGCGCGCGCCGATCGCGACCACTCTCTGCGGGCCGCGCAGCCCCAGGCGGTTGGAGGCGTCCGCCGCCAGCGCGCCCCCTTTCAAGACCGTGCCCACGAGCTCGGTGATCAGCCCGCTCTGGGCGTCGGCCGTCAGGCGGTGGCGGAGCATGTGGAGCGAGACGAAGTGCGCGGCGTCGACCAGCGCTCGCTCGCGCTCCTCCGACAGCTTGCCGTCGACAGCGGCCCAGATCGAGCCGAGCACCTCGTCGCCGGCGCGGATCGCGATCGCCACCCTGGGTTTGACGTCAGGGGCCAGCTTCTCGACGTAGACGGGGCCGCGCGCGTTCAGAAGGGTCTGGAAAACGCCTCGCCGCTGGAGCTCCTTCAGCCAGGAGCTCGGCACCTGGCGCCCGAGGATCGTCTCCGCACGGGCGAAGTCGGCTTCCTGCTGCCGCATCGAGAACGCGATGACGCGCGACTGCGGGTCCTCGATCGTGATGGGGGCATCCACCAGCTCGGCGATCACGTTGGCCACGGCGAACATGTCGCCCGCATCGGCGCCCGCCAGGCGCTCATCGGACCCGCCGAAGCCGGCGCGTGAGATGACCGAGCTCATCAGCAGGATCAGCTGCGCCCAGGCGGTGCCCGGCGGCACCGAGAGCAGAGCCAGCTGCGCCCGCTCCGCATCCTCCGTCAGCGAAGGCGTGACCACCGCCTCGCGCAGGACCAACGCGGCCGCCCCGACGGCGCCCAAGGACGCGACCAGGCTCGAGGCCTCTCGCCCCGGCGCCAGGCCGACGCCGACCACGATCTGGCCGGCGGTCACGTCAAACGGCTCCTGACCGTCGTGGACCTCGATCGAGTTCACCTCGATATCGAGGCCGCGCGGCGCGGCGATCACCTCGAGCAGGGTGGTGCCGAGGCTCTCCACGAGTGAGCTTAGTTGGGCCACACAGGAAAAGTAGCTGGCGTTGTGAGGTCTGGACAAGCTTCACGTTCGCGAAGCCCGTTGGTGGAGGTCACAACCCGGATTGAGACGGCTGTGTGACACTACAGCCCCCAGAAGGCTCGCCGACCGTAGCTTGGTCCTCCGTGGGAGTGGTCCAGACGGGCATCCAAATCCGAGAGCTGACCGACATCGAGGATCTGCAGCGCCTGGAGCAGGTGTTCATGGACATCTGGCGCCGCGAGGGCGCGACGCCCATCTCAGCCGAGCTCATGCGAGCGCTGGCGCACGCCGGCAACTACGTCACCGGCGCCTATCAGGAGGACCGGCTCGTGGGCGGCCTCGTCGGCTTCTTCGGACAGCTGCCAGGCGGCGCTCTCCACCTGCACTCGCACATCCTCGGCGTGCTTCCGGAGCAGCAGCTCCGCGGCACCGGCTTCGCCCTGAAGCAGCACCAGCGGAGCTGGGCGCTGGAGAGGGACATCGTCGAGGTCACGTGGACCTTCGACCCGCTGGTCCGGAGGAACGGCTACTTCAACGTCTGCAAGCTCGGCGCCGACGTCCTCGAGTACCACGTGGACTTCTACGGCGCGATGGGGGACGGCATCAACGGCCAGGGCGCCAGCGACCGCGTGCTCGCGGTCTGGCGGCTGGACTCCGAGCGCGCGGTCCAGGCCGCCGCGGGCAGGCCGGAGGAGCCGCAGCTCGAAGCGCTCCTCGATGCGGGGGCGAAGGTCGCGCTGAGCGAGGGCCCGGACGGCGGCCCGCAGGTGGACGCGGTCGGGGGCGCGGTGATGCTGTGCCAGACGCCGGCCGACGTCGTCGACCTGCGCGTGGCGGACGGCTCTTCGGCCGACGGCTGGCGGCGCGCCCTGCGCGACACCATGGGCGCGGCGCTGCACGACGGCTACGCGACGGTGGGCATGACGCGCTCCGGCTGGTACGTGCTCCGGCGGCAGGGGGGTTAGGGGACCGGTGCGACTCGAAGCCGTCGAGCTGCTGCGGATCCGGCTGCCCCTGAAAGCACCGTTTCGCACCTCGTTCGGGGTCGAGGACGAGCGCGACATCCTGCTGCTCCACGCGTTCACGGCCGACGGCGAAGGCTGGGGTGAGTGCGTGGCGGGATCGAGTCCGCTCTACTCGTCTGAGTACGTGGACGGCGCGCAGGAGGTGCTGCGCCGGCACCTTCTGCCCCGCCTCCTCGACGTCGAGCTGGGCGGCGCCGAGAGCGTGGCCGAGCGGCTGGAGCCGGTGGTCGGTCACCGGATGGCGAAGGCGGCCATCGAGATGGCTGTGCTCGACGCGGAGCTGCGCAGCCGCGGCGAGTCGTTCGCCCGGCACCTCGGCGCGACCCGCATCGCAGTCGACTGCGGCGTTTCGGTGGGAATCCAGAACTCGATCCCGGAGCTGCTCGACGTCGTGAGCGGCTACCTGGACCAGGGTTACAAGCGGATCAAGCTCAAGATCGAGCCGGGCTGGGACGTAGAGCCGGTGCGAGCGGTGCGGGAGCGCTTCGGCGATGTCCTCCTCCAGGTTGACGCGAACACGGCCTACACGCTGGCCGACTCGCGTCACCTGGCGAAGCTCGACGCGTTCGACCTGCTGCTGATCGAGCAGCCTCTGCCCGAAGAGCAGGTCCTCGCGCATGCCGCGCTCGCGGCTCAGCTCAAGACGCCGATCTGCCTCGACGAGTCGATCGTGTCCGCCCAGGCTGCCGCCGACGCCATCGCCCTGGGCGCGTGCGCGATCGTCAACATCAAGCCAGGCCGCGTCGGAGGCTACCTCGAGGCGCGCCGCATCCACGATGTCTGCCAGGCGCACGGCATCCCCGTCTGGTGCGGCGGCATGCTCGAGAGCGGCCTCGGCCGCGCGGGCAACTTGGCGCTGGCGGCGCTGCCGAACTTCAAGCTGCCGGGCGACACGTCCGCCTCCGACCGCTACTTTCGCGAGGACATCACGGAGCCATTCGTCCTGCGGAACGGACAGCTGGACGTGCCCGCGGGACCGGGTCTCGGCGTCGAGCCGCGCCCGGGCATCCTGCGCGAGGTCACGACGTCGATCGAGACGGTCAGGAGCGAGCGCGCGCTCTCAGCGGTGTAGCTCTCGGGCCCTCGTTTCGTGCACGGCGACCGTCACCAAGCGCCACGAGTTGCGTAGTGAGATGGCGAAGTTCGTCAGGAAGGCGCCCGCCACGCTGATCAGCCCGTCGGCCTCGTCCCCCAGCAGCAGCTGCACGGCGCCGACAAGGAGGTAGCCGTAGGCGGCCAGCGGCAGGAGGAGGAGCCAGAAGCTCTGCTCGAGCCGCTTCAGCCGGCCCTTCTCGCCGACGCGGACGACCGGCCACCAAAGGCGCACCGTCCTCCAGAGAACGACCGCGGTCACGATCATCATCACCTGGGCCCTCACCGCCAGCGGCACCCTCGGCATCAGGAACATCAGGGACAGGCCGAGGACGGACGACAGCAGCGTCAGCGTCGACTGCGCCACCGCCGTCCAGCGGTTGGTCGGATCAGCGAACGCGTCGACGTGGAGCTGGGTGGCCACGAAGATCAGTCCGGCCAGCGTGGCGGCGCTGCCTGCCGCGGTGGCGAAGAACGGGGTCCAGTCGGACATGGCGCGCATTTAACACGACGCCATCCGCCGGCGGATGGGCCGCTCGATGGCCAGACGCGACGCTATCCGCCGGCGGATGCGCCAGCAGTGTGCCCCGGCACGCCGATGGTCTGGCGGAAGACTCGTAGGAAGTTGTCGCCCAGGATCTTGCGGGTGTCCGCCTCTGAGAAGCGCGCGAGGAGCCGCGGCGTCAGAGCGGGCAGCTCGGTGACGTAGCCGAGCCCGTCGAGCGTGATCAGCGGGTCGTCGACCTGGCCCGTGAGCAGCGGGCGGTGCGGGGGCACCACGTCGAAGTAGTCCTTCACGAAATCAGGGCCCAGGCCGACGTGGTCGATGCCGGCGACGTTGGCGATGTGCTCAATGTGGTCGACCAGCCGCTCCGGTGAATAGTCGGTGGGGTGGACGAAGCCGGGGAAGAAGTTGACGCCGATGACGCCGCCCGTCGCGGCGATGCCGCGCAGCTCGTCGTCGCTCAGGTTGCGGGAGGTCTCGAGGAGCGCGCGCGCATTGGAGTGCGATGCGATGACCGGCTTCGTCGTGAGCTCCAGTACCTGGGCGACACCCGTGTGCGACAGGTGCGTCACGTCGAGCAGCACCCCCAGGCGCTCCAGCTCGTGCACGGCCTCGACGCCCTCGCGCGTGAGCCCGCCGCCGCTCGAGTCCTGGTCGGCGCCGTCCGCCAGCATCGTGCGGCGGTTCCAGGTGAAGGCGCAGAGCCGCAGGCCGAGGCGCCAGAACGTGGTCAGCAGCTCCACGTTGCGGCCGATCATCTCGCAGCCCTCGAAGGAGAGCAGCAGGGCGATCTTGCCCGCGGTCACGGCGGCTTCGATGTCCTCACCGGTCAGGCAGAGGGCAAGGTCGTCGGGGTTCTCCTCGACCTCGCGGTGCAGGACCTCGACCAGCTGCAGGGTCCGGCGCAGCGCGCCCTCCTCCGCGAACTCGTCCTCGAGGAACACCGGCAGGACCTGGACGTCAACGCCGCCCTCGCGGAGTTCGCGTATCCAGCGGTCACGGAAGGCCGAGCCGGCCCCGGCCTCGCGGTGCCGGGCGGCCAGCAGCAGGATGTCGTGGTGGGCGTCGACGACGACGGCGTCGCGGTGCACGTGTGAACTCATGAGCTTGACCTCAGGTGACCCCACCGGGGATGACCGGCAAGACCACGCGTGACGGATGGGCGGGGTCGTGCCAGACACGGTTCTCGGCCACCGCCATCCGGGTGGAGGTGGCGATGGGCTCTCCGGTGTTCAGGTTGCGGTCGAACTTCGGGAAGGCGGCCGACGCGACTTCGAGGCGGATACGGTGCCCCGCCTTGAAGACCTGACAGGTGTTCCACATGTCGATGTCGAGCTCGTAGGTCGCCCCCGGCTCGAGGAAGGCCTCGCGGTCGACCCCTTCGCGGTAGCGGCCGCGGACGATGCCGTCGCAGAGGCGCTGGCAGAAGCCGTCCGGATGGACGTCGACCAGCTTGGCCGCGAAGTCCGTGTCCACCGCCGACGACGAGATAAATAGACGCGCGCGCACGGGGCCGGTCACCTCGATGTCCATGTCGAGCGGCGGTGTCGTGTAGCAGAGGACGTCCGGGCGCTTCTCGATCTCGGCGTAGTCGTCGGGTCCCCCGATCTGCAGCGACTTGTAGTCGAAGATGAACGGCGTCGGGTCAGCCGGGTCGTAGCGGTACACGTCGGCCGGCTGGTCCGAGTCCGGCGCGCTCGTGTCCAGCACGCCTTCGCCGTGCAGGAAGTAATCGGTGTACTGAGTGCGGGCCAGGGGCCACTCGCGCTCGTCGCGCCACGCGTTCTCGCCCATCACGAAGATGCGCACCGGCGCCTGGTCGAGCTGCTCGCGCCGGCCGAGCGCCGCATCGAGGAAGTCGATCATCCGGTTCTGCAAGTCGATCTGCGCCGTCGGGCCGAACTCGACCTGGCCCAGCTTGGTGCCGGCGTTGACGGCGTGGCCCCATGGCCCCATCAGCAGCCGCTGCGCCTTCCGCGTCTTCTCTGAGGGCGCGCCCCCCGAGACGAGCCGGTAGTTCAGCGGGGTGCCGATCTGCTCGTCGTCGTACCAGCCGGAGATGTGCATGACCGGGATGTCGACCTCTTGGATCCGGTGCTGGTAGCGCAGCGGCTCCCAGAAATCGTCGCGGCGGCTGTGCTCCATCGCAACCTTCCACAGCCGGCTGGGGAGGCCGGCGGCCTCGTCCATCGTGATCAGGGGGAGGTGGTTGAAGACCGCCCCCCAATCGATCTCCTGGAGATTGGAGGGCAGCTCGCGGTTCCCGGTGATCGAGTACCAGAGCAGCATCGACAGCGGGATGCCGCACGTCGGGAACTCGACGAACGGGTCTGACGGCGCCGTGGAGATGACCATCGCCTTCAGTGCGGGCGGCTTGCTGAGCGCCGTGAGCCACGAGGCCTGCGCGCTGTACGAGGCCCCCTGTGTGGTCACGTTGCCGTCGGACCAGCTTTGGTCGGCGATCCAGGCGAAGGTGTCGGAGCCGTCGTTCGGCTCCTGGCGCCAGGGCTGGAACTCGCCTTCGGACTTGCCTCGCCCGCGTACGTCCTGCACCACCAGCACGTAGCCGCGAGCGTTGTAGGCGCGCGCGAGGCCCGTGAGGGCGGGGTTGTCCTTGATGTAGGGCGTCCGCCCGACCGCCGTGGGCCAGGGACCGTCGCCCTCGGCTGGGAAGTAGAAGTCTGTTGCGAGGGACACCCCGTCGCGGCACGGCATCATCACGTCGAGCTGCTTGCGCTCGGGCCCGACCTCGACAGCGGGTTGGTGTGGAATAATAATGCTCATTATTAGCACACCAATTCAGGCGGAAGCGACCTCGCGCGTTCAGCGCAAGCTGGCGACGCGCCAGCGGCTGGTCGACGCGGCTGCGGAATTGGCGGGGGAGAAAGGCTTCGCAAACGTGGCGTTGATGGACGTCGCCGAGCGGGCCGGCCTGACCACCGGCGCCGTGTACTCGAACTTCCGCAGCCGCGAGGAGCTGCTGATGGAGGTCGCCACCTCGCAGCTCGGCGCGCTGCAGGGCGAGTTCCCTGAGCCGGCCTCCGACTGGAGCCTGGTCGACGTCGCGCGCGGGGCCGCCGAGCTTCACGACAGCCCGGCGACGCGCCGGCTCATCGCTCTCCAGACGGAGCTCTATCTGCTTGCGCTGCGCGACCCGGGCTTCCGCGATGAGCTCAGGAAGGTCAACGACAAGCAGCTCGCAACCGTGGCGCGATGGCTCGCGACCACGCCCGCGCCGGCGCCCCTCGAGACGCCGCCGCCGACGCAGGTCGCGACGGCTCTCGTCGCGATGATGCAGGGCCTGCAGCAGCACCGTCTCATCCATGAGGAGCAGGTGCCCGCTGAGCTCTTTGCATGGTGCGCGCAGACGCTGGTGCGCGCCGCTATCAAACCGGAGGACAAGTAGAAGATGGCTCAGGTCGCCACCCCCACCAAGACATTCGACGTCGACAAGCTCCGCGCCACGGCCGAGAAGGCCGCCGAGCGCTTCAAGGTGCCCGGCGTTCAGGTGGTCGTGATCCAGGACCGCGAGGTCCGCTTTGCCGGCGGCTTCGGGCTGCGCGACGTCGCGCAGGGTCAGCCGATCACCGAGCACACCGTCTTTGCGCACGGCTCGACGGGCAAGTCCTACACCGCTCTGCTGATCGGCACTCTGGTCGACGACGGCTTGCTGACCTGGGATTCGAAGGTCCGCGACCTGGTGCCCGACTTCCGGCTGAGCGATCCCATCGTGACGGCGCAGGTGAGCGTGCGGGACATCCTCAGTCACCGCTGGGGCCTGCCGCGCCACGAGTTCGTCCACCTCGCCTACCCCGGCGCGGACCGGGCGGAGATGGTCCGCAGGCTGCGTGATCTGCAGCTCAGCAAGGAGCTGCGGGAGCTGTTCCAGTACAGCAACTTCGGCTACCTGCTGGCCGGCCACATCATCGGCGTGCTGACCAACTCGACCTGGGAGGAGCAGCTGCGCAAGCGGGTGCTCGAGCCGCTCGGGATGAAGGACACGACGATCGGCACCTCTGAGATCGATTCCATCGCCGACCGCTCGATCGCCTATGACGACAAGGACGGCGAACCCGTGGCGATCCCCTACCGCTCGATGGCCAACATGAACCCGGCCGGCGGGCTCTTCTCGAGCGCCGCCGACGTGACGCGCTACCTGCTCTGCCAGCTGAACGGCGGCGAGGTGGATGGAACCCGCGTGATCTCCGAGGCGTCGCTGAAGGAGACGCACAACCTTCAGATGCCGCTGGGCGCATTCCCGTCCCTGCAGGGGCTGCCGCTCCGGGCCTACGGCTACGGCATGGGCTGGATGCTCGGCACCTACCGGGGCAAGCACCTCGTCGAGCACGGTGGAGGCATCGACGGCTTCACCACCGAGTTCGCGCTGCTGCCAGAGGACGGCATGGCCGTCGCGGTCTGCGGCAACCACGCGTCCGCCCTGCCGAACGCTCTGACCTACCAGGTGTTCGACCAGCTGCTCGGCATCGACGACACCGACTGGCCCGGGATCGTGGGCGAGCAGATGGAGAAGATGGAGGCCGCCTTCAAGGAAGGCCAGGCGCCGAAGAAG
The DNA here is from genome assembly GCA_036378435.1 of Candidatus Dormiibacterota bacterium. GTDB lineage: Bacteria > Chloroflexota > Dormibacteria > Dormibacterales > Dormibacteraceae > DASUWK01. The sequence goes on from DASUWK010000059.1 coordinate 22,113, forward strand.
ACGGTGGAGAACGCCCCGCCCGCCCACCCGCTCGCCGACTACGCCGGCAACTACGAGCACCCGGGCTACGGCACGCTGGATGTGAAGGCGGACGGCGACCAGCTCGCCGTGACGCTCGGCAGCCTTGCCTTCAACAACACCCATCGCCATTTCGAAACGTGGGACCTGGTGTTCCCCGACCTGGGCGAGATCAAGTTCGAGCTGACATTCGTGACCGACGGGTCGGGCGACGTGTCAGCCGCCGAGGTCAACTTCGAGACCGCGCTGCCGGCGATCCGCTTCCCCCGTGGTGCCGACGCGAGCGCGTCGGACGAGGAAGCCCTCGGCAAGCTGGCCGGTAGCTACACGCTCGGCCCGATCACCCTCGAGATCAAGGTCGAGGCGGGGCCCAAGCTGGTCGCCTACCAGAACGGCACGCGCGTGGACCTCGCGCCGGCAGGGAAGCGGAAGTTCAACGTTCCCGTGATGCCAGGCCTCACGCTCGAGTTCGTGGTCGACGACGAGGGCCGAGCGACCCAGATCGCGACGCCCCAGGGCACGCTCACACGCGCGGACTAAGGCCGGGGTTCACGACCACCCTGGCCGGCAGGTAAGAAGCCTCTCTTGGGCGCGCCCACAACCTGCGTGCGCCCGCCTCGTGGGGGGCAACAGTGGGGCCACGCTGCCGCGACCGTAGCCTGGGTTCAGTTGAACGCCAAGTCCCCGCGTCCCCCCCGGGCCGGCCCAGGTGGTCACCTTTTCCAGGGCTCTCGCTACGTACAGGGAGAGGCTGCGGCGGTAGGCTCCGCGTCAGCATGATCGAGAAGCTCGCGCCTGGCGCGGCTCTCACCGCCGAGGAGATCCTCGCCGACTACCGCGTCGCTTTCCGGAGCCGCGTCGCGAGCGTGATCGGCGCGCGCGAGGTGGTCTCGGGCAAGGCGGTCTTCGGGATCATGGGCGATGGGAAGGAGGTCGCCCAGGTCGCCCTTGCCCGCGTCATGCGGCCCGGAGATTGGCGCGCCGGCTACTACCGCGACCAGACCCTGATGCTGGCCCTGGGCCTGCTGAGTCTCCGCGGGCTGTTCGCCCAGCTTTACGGCGACACCAACATCGAGCGTGAGCCTGCTTCCGGCGGCCGCCAGATGAACAACCAGTTCGCCACGCGGCTGCTCGACGCCAACGGCGATTGGCTGCCGCAGCTGACCCAGGCCAACTCGGCCTCCGGCTTCGGCTCGGTCGCCTTCCAGATGTCCTCGGCGCTCGGCCTCGCGTACGCCTCCAAGCTGTACCGCGGCGTCGAGGGACTCGCGAATCAATCGGCCGGCTTCTCCAACCACGGCGATGAGGTCACCTTCGCCAGCATCGGCAACGCCAGCGCCGCCGAAGGGATCTTCTTCGAGACGCTGAACGCCGCCGGCGTGCTGCAGGTGCCGCTGGTCGCCCTGGTCTGGGACGACGGCTACGGCATATCGGTGCCCAACGAGCTGCAGATGGTGCGGTCGTCCGTCTCCGAGGCGCTGAGCGGCTTCGCCGGTGACGAGGAGACCAGGGGGTTCGAGATCCACGCGGTGCCGGGCTGGGACTACCCGCGCCTGCTGGACGTCTACCAGCAGGCCGCCGACGCCGCGCGCGCCAAGCACGTGCCGGTCCTGGTGCACGTCACCGAGCTGACGCAGCCGCTCGGCCACTCCACCTCCGGCAGCCACGAGCGCTACAAGGACCGGCCGCGGCTGGACTGGGAGCTGGAGTACGACTGCCTGGCCCGGATGCGGACCTGGCTCTTGAGCTCGGGGGTCGCCGAGCGGGACAGGCTCGAGCAGCTCGAGACCGAGGACCGCGCCCACGTCGAGAGCGAGCGCGACGCCGCCTGGAAGGACTACTGCGCCGAGCTCGAACCGCCGCGGCGGCGCCTGCGCGCCCTGCTCGATCGCGTCGCGCAGGAGGCGCCCGGCGTCGACGTCACCCCGCTGCGGCAGGCGCTGGACGCGCCGCCCGACGCCAAGCGGCGTGCGGTGGCCGGCCAGGCGGCACGCGCTCTGTACCTGCTGCGCGATCGCGAGGTCAAGGTCAAGGACGAGCTCAACGCTTTCCTGGCCGAGCAGCGCGACGCCGGCCGGCGCACGTACACCTCCCATCTCTTCAGCGAGTCGGCGCAGTCGCCGCTGGAGGTTGAGGAGGTCAAGCCGGAGTACTCCGACAGCTCGCCGACCGTGGACGGCCGCCATGTGCTCGTGCGCTGCTTCGAGCACCACCTCAGCTCCGATCCGCGCGTGTTCGTGGTCGGTGAGGACGTCGGCCGCCTGGGCGACGTCAACCTCGTCTACGAGGGGCTGCAGGCGAAGTTCGGCGACCTCCGCATCGCCGACACCGGCATTCGCGAGGCGACCATCCTCGGCCAGGGCATCGGCGCCGCGCTGCGCGGCCTGCGCCCGATCGTCGACATCCAGTACCTCGACTACTTCAAGTTCGCGCTGGAGATCGCGTCCGACGACCTGGCCACGCTTCATTTCCGGACCGCGGGTGGCCAGAAGGCGCCGGTGATCATCCGGACCAAGGGCCACCGCCTCGTCGGCATCACGCACGCCGGCTCGCCGATGGCGGAGATCCTGCACTCCTGCCGGGGCATCTACCTCTGCGTGCCGCGCGACATGACGCGCGCCGCCGGCATGTACAACACCCTTTTCCGAGGCGACAACCCGGCGCTCGTCATCGAGGTGCTGAACGGTTATCGCCTGAAGGAGCGGGTGCCCGACAACCTGAGCTCGTTCACCGTGCCGCTCGGCATCCCGGAGGTCCTCCGCCCGGGCAAGGACGTGACCGTCATCACCTATGGCGCTCTCTGCCGGATCGCGCTCGAGGCAGCGGCGACGCTGGCCGGGCTCGGCGTCGAGATGGAACTGATCGACGTGCAGACCCTGAGTCCGTTCGATCGCGCGGGGCGGATCATCGAGTCGGTGAAGAAGACCGGCGCGCTCGTGTGCCTTGACGAGGACGTGCCCGGCGGGGCTTCCGCGCACATGCTGCGCGAGGTGCTGGAGGTGCAGGGCGGCTACGACCACCTCGACTCGGCGCCCGTCACCCTGAGCGGAACCGAGAACCGCCCCGCCTACGGCGGCGACGGCGATTACTTCACCAAGCCCAACCACGAGGACATCGTCGAGGCGGTCTACGAGATCGCCCGCGAGCGACGTCCGGGAGCGCTGCCACGGCTGTTTCCGCGGTAACGCAGCTCGAGGAGGCGTTCGCTGCCGCGAGAGTTCGCGGGTTCCTCTACGCGCTCGATCTCGACAGCGGGCGCGAGATCGCGCACAACGCGGACGAGCCGGTGGTGCTCGCCTCGGTGTTCAAGGTCGCGGTGCTGGTCGAGCTGTACCGGCGGGCCGCGGCCGGCGACCTCGACGTCACCGAGCGGATGCGGATTCCGAAGGCGACCCGCACGGTCGGTCCGACAGGGCTCTCCGTGATGCGGGACGACGCGGAGCTCTCATTGCGCGACCTGGCGCAGTGGATGATCTCGGTCAGCGACAACACGGCCACGGACGTCCTCATGGCGAGGCTCGGGCCGGAGCGAATCCAGGCCACCGTCGAGCGGCTCGGGCTGGTCGACACCGACGTGCGCGGCACGTGCGACGAGATCCTCGCGATCTTTCGCGAAGACACGGGGCTGACCGAGGCGCAGCTGGCCGACCCGGACTACGTGCTCACCGCCGGCGACCTGGCCCGCTTGGAGCACAACCGCAGTCTCGATCCGCGCCGAACGCGCAACCGATCGACGCCGCGGCAGTGGGCGCGCCTGCTGCGCGCCATCTGGCTGGACGAGGCGGCGCCCCCTGAGGCATGCGCCGAGATGAGGGCGATCATGAAGACCCAGGTCTGGCAGCACCGCCTGTCCTCGGGATTCGGGGATGGAGTCAGCATCGGGGCCAAGACCGGGACGCTGATCGGGATTCGGAACGAGGCCGGCGTGGTCGAGTTCAAGGGCGACGGCCGCTACGCCGTCTGCGTGTTCACCAGAGCCTATGACTGGCTGCCGCGCAAGCAGCCGGCGGCCGACGCGGTGATCGGCAGGGCGGCGCGCCTGGTTGTGGAGAATCTGCGCACCTAGGGCCCTACAGCCCCGGCCGCCTCTTTTGGACGGTTCTACAAGGGGCCGTCCCCGGCACGATCGTAGCCTGTGTCCTGGGACGACGATTTTGAGAGACTTCTTCAACCTGCGCGCGCGCAGGGCTCGAGTGGCTCTGGCACTCCTTGTATTGGTGCCTGGAGCCCTGGGCGCCGCGGCCGCGAACGCATACGCCACGAGCGGGTCCGTCAGGGTGGACCAGCAAGCCTACAACTGGGACGGCGCGCCCGCGCCGGACCCGAACACGCCTCCTGACGGCAACCTTCACGTCTCGATCGCCAACGGCACGACCACCGCTCACGGCCTCATCCACATCAACTTCTCGGCGCTGCCGCAGAACGCTCAGATCAACGACCTGAACCTCGTCCTGACCGAAGACACCAGCAATGTGAACGACACCGCCAGCGCGCAGGCGAACCAGCAGCCCGCTTTGGAGGCCTGCGTTTTGACGCAGCCGTTCACGACCTCGAACACGGGCGCCCCCTACAGCTGCGACAAGTACCCGTCAGTGCCGGCCGACTTCGACGCCGCCAAGGGGACGTGGAGCATGAACCTGCAGGCGCTCGCCGCGACGTGGGACAAGATCGGCAACACCGGGGCGGCCATCGTCCCGGTCGCCGAGTCGCCGAATGGCGCCCACCAGGTGCCGGCCAGCACCGCGACCTGGTCGATCACCTTCATCCCGAGCAAGACGAAAGCCAGCGTCGACTACTCGCCGGGGTCGGCCTCGTCGTCGTCTTTCGAGTCGGCGGCGGGCCCGGCTCCAGCCCCGGCCCTGGCGGGAGGCGTGGCCCTGGCCGCGCCGCCGCCCCCCGTAGCGGTGCCGCCCGCGCCGAAGACCTCGACCGCGGCGCCGAGCACCCAGCAGGGGACCTCGTCTCAGGCGCCGAGCGGCGTCGTGCCGCTCAGCAAGATCGAGACCCAAAAGGCGTGGCTCGCCATCGCCATCGCGCTGGTGCTCCTCGCGGTGCTCTTGGTGGTCGGCGGCGCCGGGTTGAACCTGCTGCGGACCGGCTCGCTCAGCCTGGCCGGCGCGGGCTCAGCTCTGAGCGCGGCGTGGCCGCAGGTCGCGACGCCGGCGGCGGTCATCTTGATGGGCGCCGTGCTGGCGGGCGGCTTCTCAGGCCGGCTCGTCACGGTCGCGGCGCCGGGTTCCGCCATCGGCGCGGCGGGTAGTGGCGGCACCGCCGCCGGCGGAGCCTCCGGCCTGCCAGGCAGCGCGGGCGGCGCCGCAGGCGCGGGTGCGGCGGGCTCGGCGGGCGCTGCGGGGGCAACTGGGGCCGCGGGCACGGCCGGCGCGGGCGGAACCACGAGCTCGGGCGGGCCGCTGCCTGTCGGCGTGACGCCGACGACCGTCCGCATCGGCTTCTTCCACTCCAACAACGTGAACACCATCAACGAGGCCAACGGCATCCAGGGCCTCAACAACGTCGGGAACGGAGACGCCCAGGCGAACGCCATGGTCGACTGGATCAACAAGCACGGCGGCATCGCCGGACACAGGGTGCAGGCGGTGTTCGTCAACGAAGACGCGTCGAACACCGATCCCACCTACGGCCAGCAGCTGTGCACGACGATGACCGAGGACGAGCAGGTCTTCGCGGTCATCGACGGCAACAACGAGGACACCAAGACGCTGCAGTGCTACGCCCAGCACCACACGCTGAACATCAACACAGGCCTGAGCCTCTTCAGCGAGAGCCAGCTGCGGCAGTGGCAGCCGTACGTCTGGGTTCCCGAAGGCCCGAGTCTCGACAGGAACCTGATCGAGACGCTGAGCGCGATCAGCCAGCGCGGCTTCTTCACGCCGCCGGACGCGGTGACGAAGATCAAGCCGGGTTTCGTGTTCCCCAACGACCCGGACACCCAGAACGTCGTGACCAACACGGTCATCCCGTATCTGCATCAGTTGGGGTACAGCGACTCTCAGTTCGACCAGGTGTCGATCGACGTCTCGAGCGGCAACACGGGCGCCGTCCTCGCCCAGATCAACAACGCGGCTCTCAAGTTCGACACCGACAGCGTCAACCGGGTCTTCTTCGTCAACGACTCGGGCGCCGCGTTGTTCGCGTTCTTCGCACGCGACGCCGACAACGAGCACTACGTGCCGCGCTACGGGCTCAACAGCCAGGACGGGCTCGACGCGACCGGCTACCTGGTGCCGGAGGAGCAGAAGGTCAACTCGATCTCGGTCGGCTACTGGCCCTGGGCGGACACATCGACCGTGAACAGCTCCGGCTTCCCGAACGGCGCTTCGGAGTCGGCGTGCTACCAGATCATGAACCAGCACGGCATCTACAGCGCCGAGCCGAAGGGCAAGGAGCGGGACGGCGAGGGCATGCTCACGATCGAGTGGACGTGTGATGCCCTGTGGACGCTGTATTACGGGGCCGCCCAACTAGGCCAGAACCTGAGCGCAGCCAATGTCTCGGCGGCCATCCAGGGGCTCGGCAACAGCTTCCAGCAGTCCGACACCTATTTCGGCTACACGCTCTTCGGCCCGCGTCACCTCGACGGCGTGGACTACTACCGCTACATCAGGTTCGACCCGAGCTGCACCACCGGGTACGACGGCGGCACCGGCAGCCCGCCCCAGGGCTGCTTCAAATACGACGGGACCGCCACCTACAAATCGCCGGAGGTCTAGGGTCGCGACCCTGGCGCTGCGGCGCCTGTGGGCGATTCCGCTCGCAGCCTCGCTGCTGTTCGCTGCCGGCTGCCAATCCCAGCTGCTCTTTCGCAACGACCACCGCATCACGATCGTCTCGCCCGGCGACTTCAGCCATGTCAAGGCGCCGGTGACGATCCGCTGGGAGACGCGTGATTTCGAGGCGCCGGCAGACGGCCACTTCGAGGTCTTCGTCGACCGCGACCCGCAGCCGCCGGGCGAGAGCCTGCAGAGCTACTTCTCGGGGCAGAGCCAGCAGTACATCTGGACGACCGACCAGACGACCTTTCGAATCCCCTACTTTCCGCTGCCCGACCCGAACGCGCCGAAGCAGGAGCAGGAGCATCACATGGTGACGGTCATCATCGTGGACCCGCAGGGACGTCGCATCACGGAGACGTCCGGGTTCGTGGAGTTCTACCTCACGTGAACGACGTCCAGATCGAGGAGCAGCGATCCATCGAGGAGATAGAGCAGGCGCGGACCTCGCTGCGGCAGGTCGGTCGCGCGGCGATGGGCGTCTCGGGCAAGGACGAGGCCGCGCCATTTTGGCGGACGCTGCGCCAGCACCAGCTGAGCGTCTACACGCTCGTCGCGATCGGCCTTCTGGTCATCGTCGACCAGTTCCAGGACAACGGCTTCTACATCCTGGGGCCCGAGATAAGCCGCGGCCTGGGCATGCCGCGCCAGCTGATCGGCCTATTCACGGTCACCGCGGGGTTCTCGCTCGCCGTCGCATCGCTGCCGCTGGCCTGGTTCGTGGAGCGCAAGCCGCGTCGAGGCGTGGTCGCGATCGTCACCGGCATGGGCTGGGCCCTCGTCACCCTCTTCACCGGGTTCGTGACGAGCCCGTGGGCCCTGCTGGGCGTGCTCGTCGCGGACGGCGTGACCAGCGGCTCGGTACTCGCGATTCACGGGCCACTGCTCAGCGACACCTACCCACCGAGCATCCGCAGCCGGGTGCTGTCCGGCTACAGCACGTTCGTCTGGGCAGGGGCGATCATCGCGCCGCTCATGGTCTTCTGGCTCACGGGTCCGCTCGACTTCACGTGGCGCGGGACGTTCTTGATCATGGGTCTGATCTGCTGCGGCGCGGCGCTCTTCGCGCTGCGCCTCAAGGACCCCGGCTTCGGGCGCTGGGACACCCAGGAGCTACGCGAGGTCGTCCGGCGCGAGGAGCATCGCAGCGAGGAAGGCCTGCAGCAGAGCGAATACGAGCTGCACTTCTTCGAGATCGCCAGGCGCCTCTTCATGGTGCCGACGCTGCGCCGGATCTTCTATTCCGCCGCGGTCTACGGCATGATGACCGTCCCGCTCAACACCTACTTCGTCTTCTTCCTCGAGGACAAGTGGGGCCTTGGACCGTCGCAGCGTGCGCTCTTCTTCGCGGGGACCCCGGTCTTCGCGATCGCCGTGATCTTCCTGCTGAGCCGGTACGGCGACCGCCTCCTGAGCTCGGATCCGGCGCGTCTGTTTCGCCTCGCCTCGGTGATGCAGGCGCTCGGGATGGTGAGCTTGCTGGTGTCGGTCGCGGCGCCGGTGTTCCCGCTGGTTTTCATCTTTTTCGGCTTGACCTCAGCGTTCATCGCGACGCTCGTTCCTCTCGCGCGCACGGCTTATTACTCGGTGCTGCGGCCGCAGATGCGGCCTCACGTCGCGGCTCTAGAGGGCATCTTCCTGACCGGCGTGGGAGGCATCGCCGGGGCGATCCTGCTCGGCGGCATCTCGGTCAAGTACGGCACCGTTGGCGCCCTGGTCGCAACGATCCCGTTCGGGCTCATCTCAGCGCTGGTGCTGCGCAGCGCCGCCAAGACGGTGAACGGAGATCTCGACCACACGGTGGAGGAGCTGCTCGAGGAGGAGGAGCTGCAAGCGCTGAAGGCGCGTGGGGTGCGGCTGCCGATGCTGTCTTGCCGCAGCATCGACTTCGCCTACGACCAGCTCCAGGTCCTGTTCGGCGTCGACTTCACTGTCGACGACGGCGAGATGGTGGCGCTGCTCGGCACGAACGGCGCCGGCAAGTCGACTCTGCTCCGCGTCATCAGCGGCCTCGGCCTGCCGACGCGAGGGAGCGTTCGCTACCGCGGCGCCGACATCACCTATCTCGACCCCGAGCGCAGGGTGGGCCTCGGCATCACCCAGGTCCCGGGCGGCCGCGCTGTGTTCAGCGGCATGTCGGTGCTCGACAACCTGCGCGTCTTCGGGCACCTTCACGGCGGGCAGCGGCGGCTGGTCGAGCGGGGCATCGAAGAGAGCCTCGCGGCGTTCCCGCGGCTGGCCGAGCGGCGTCACCAGCCGGCGGGGGTGCTGAGCGGCGGCGAGCAGCAGATGCTCGGCCTGGCCAAGGCCTTCATGCTCAAACCGCAGCTGCTGCTCATCGACGAGCTCTCACTCGGCCTGGCGCCGAAGGTGGTCGCGGAGCTGCTGGAGATGGTGCGCCGCATCAACCAGTCGGGCACCGCCGTCGTTCTGGTCGAGCAGTCGGTGAACGTCGCGCTGACCCTGGTCGAGCACGCCTACTTCATGGAGAAGGGGGAGATCAGGTTCGACGGGAAAGCCGCTGACCTCCTCGACCGCCCTGACCTTCTGCGCTCGGTGTTCCTCGAAGGCGCCACCGGCGCCGGAGGCAACGGGCGCGGCCGGCCGGCCGCGGTGAAGGAGCTGCCGTAGTGGGCGCTCTCGCCAACCACACCTTCTACGTCGGCACCTTCCAGCTCCCGGTGGCCGTCATGTTCCTCGGCCTGCTGATCGGTCTCACCTACGGCCTGCTGGCCGTCGGCCTCGTGCTCGTCTTCCGCACCAATCGGATCATCAACTTCGCCCACGGGGAGATCGGCGCCTTCGCCGGCACCGCCGTGGGCACGATGGTGCTCAGAGGTCACGTCCCCTACTGGGCGGCATTCCCGGTCGGCCTGGTGATCGGGGCGCTAGTGGGCGGCGTCGTCGAGGTGATCGTCGTGCGCCGTCTGCGCCGAGCGCCACGGGTGATGAGCATCGTCGCCACCCTGGGAGTCGCGACAGTTCTTTTCGGCCTGGAGAACCTGATCAGCCCCGAGGCGCGCGCAGGCTCGGTATTTCCTCAGCCGCCGTTCCTCCCCAGCTTCATGGTTGGCAAGCTGGTCGTCTCGCCGACCTACACCGGCATGCTCGTCCTGAGCCCCATCGTGGTCCTGGGCCTAGCCGGATTCCTCCGCTGGAGCCGCTTCGGCCGGGCGCTGCGTGCCTCGTCCATCAACACCGACGCCGCCCGGCTCGCCGGCATCTACGCCGGCCGCATGTCGACGCTGGCGTGGATGATCGCGGGCGCGATCTCCGCCTTCACCGCGATCCTGGTGCTGCCGACCTACGGCTTCACTGGCGCAGAGAGCTTCGGGCCGAGCGCCGTCCTGCGTGCGCTCGCGCCGGCTGTGCTCGCCAGGATGACGAACCTGCCGGTGGCGCTGGCGGGCGGCATAGTGATCGGCGAGGTCGAGCAGCTGACGCTGTGGAACTACGCCAACGGCAGCGCGCTGGACCTGGTCCTCTTCCTGTTCATCGTCGTGGCCCTGATCGTCCAGCCGCGCTTCGCCTCGCGCGGCGAGGAGAAGGGAAGCTGGACGGCGGTCCAGGGCTGGCGGCCGCTGCCGGAGGTCTACCGCAAGGTGTTCCTGATCCGGAACCTCGGCCGGATCAGCGCGGTCGTGTTTCTCGTTCTCGCGCTGTTGGCCCCGCGCTGGCTGGGCTTCGGCCAGACGTTCGCCCTCTCTGGCATCTTCTCCTATGCCATCGCGGGGCTCTCGCTCGGAGTTATCACGGGCCTCGCAGGCCAGCTCTCGCTCGGCCAGTTCGCTCTCGCGGGAATCGGTGCCTGGACCGCCTGGTTCGCGGCGGAGCAGTCGGGCAACTACGTCCTCGGCGTCCTCTTCGGCGGCTTGGCGGGCGCCGTCGCCTCGATGCTCATCGGCCTGCCGGCGCTGCGAATTCGCGGGCTGATGCTCGCGGTGACGACGCTTGCCTTCGCGTTCATGACGCAGGGCTGGCTGCTGCGTCAAAAGTGGGCCCTCGGCGATGGCGTCATCCCAAGCCACGTCGTCATCTTCAACACCGAGCTCACGACCAAGAGCTACTACTACTTCGCGCTGGCCTTCCTGCTGCTCGCGATCTGGCTCAGCGCCAACATCCGGCGCGGCGGGCTCGGACGCATCTTCATCGCGCTCCGAGACAACCCGGAGAACGCGCGCGCTTTCTCGATCGCGGCCACCGGCAGGCTGCTGCAGGCGTTCGCGGTCGCAGGCTTCCTGGCCGGCGTCGCGGGCGGCATCTTCGCGTACGCGCAGTCCGAGATCACGTACGCGACGTTCCGGCCGGACGTCAGCATCAACCTGGTTGCCATGTCGGTGCTGGGAGGGCTGGGCATCTTGATCGGGCCTCTCATCGGGGCGCTCTATGTCTTCGGCCTGCCGGACATCGTCGGCACGGCCAACTTCGACGCCGTCGCGCTGGCGATCTCAACGATCGGGTGGCTGCTGCTCGTCCTCTACGTGCCCGGCGGGCTCGCCGCCGTGATCGCTCCCCTGCGGGACCGGCTCGCCGACCGCCTCGCCGCCTGGAACGGAATCGACGTGCGCGCAGCCCGCGCCGACCCCACCGCAACGCTCGGCGAAGCCGTGTCCCCGCCCAAGCTGGAAGCCCTGCGAGTCGTCACGCAGGCGACCGACGGCGGAGCCATGGCCGAGCAGCTGCTGACGGCCACCAGCCTGTTCAAACGTTACGGCGGGGTCGTGGCGGTCGACGACGTGAGCGCCGTCGTGACCGAGGGCGAGATCGTCGGTCTCATCGGACCCAACGGTGCGGGCAAGACGACCTTCTTCGAGCTGCTCTCCGGCTTCGCGCGTCCGGATGCGGGCTCGATCACCTATGCCGGGCGCACGCTCTCGCGCTCGCTCCGCTTGGGGCCGCTCCACTACCAGTTCAACGAGCCGCCCGAAGGCAGGGCCAAGGTCGGGCTGATCCGCTCTTTCCAGGACGCTGCACTGTTCCCGACTCTGACCGTCCTCGAGGTCGTGCAGCTGGCCATGGAACGCAAGCACCCCAGCCAGCTGCTGCAGGAGGCCACCGGCTCCACGTTGAAAGAACGGGTGCGCCGCACGCGGGCGCGCGAGCTGATCGGCGCCATGGGCCTCGACCCCTACCGGCTGAAGCAGGTCCGCGAGCTGTCGACCGGCACTCGCCGCATAGTGGAGATCACGTCCCTACTGGCCCTGGAGCCCCGCCTCCTGCTGCTCGACGAGCCGTCATCAGGCATCGCCCAGAGAGAGACGGAAGCGCTCGGCGTGCTGCTGCGGCGCCTGCGTGACGAGGTCGGGATCACGCTCTTCGTGATCGAGCACGACATCCCGCTGATCATGGGCCTGGCGGATCGCATCATCGCGATGGAGTCGGGGCACGTCATCGCCGCCGGCAGCCCGCGCGAGGTACGCGAGGACCCGACGGTGATCGAGTCCTACCTCGGCGGGGACGTCGCCGCCATCCAGCGCTCGGGCCTGGTCACGGCCGCCGCGACCTAGCGCTCGAACCAGGCCTCCGGCGGCGCCGGCCTGGTACTGCGAGCTCTTTCACCAGGCCTCCGCCGGCGCCGGCCTGATGCCTTACGACGCTGGCCCGAGAATCTGGCGCCGAAGGCCCTCAGCCTGCGCTTCCGCGTCCTCCATGCCCACCGCCACCCGTCGCCAGTCGCCGCCACTGCACTCGATCACCAGCATCGGATGCGGGCCCACGACGGCCCAGAACTCGCGGCCCTGCGCGTCGACGTAAGTCCCAGCGTGCACGAGGCCCGGTACCCCGGTGCCCGGTAGCCGCAGCCCGCGGGGATGGATCACTTCGAACGGTACTGCTTCGATGCTCTCGATGTTCCCGACATCGATCGCCACATCGTCGTGCAATGAGAGCAGGCCCTCCCAGGTGCCGAGCTCGATGTCGAGCTCGCCGCCACGGATCACAACCCGCGCCACGACTGACGGTCAGCCGCCGCTGCTCGGGCGGTAGACCGAAACCTCCGCGAACGACTTCCACGCCGTCCACCAGTCCGGGCCGGTCACGCGGATTCGTCGCCGCCGGCGCTGTGCCAGTCCATCACCCAGACGTCGTCGGCGCCGCCATCGAACGCGCCCTTGATCGCGGCGTTGATGTCGGCCGTGTAGAGCCGGCGCCCCTCCTCGTATATCGGCTGGCCGGCGACGACCTGCTCCCAGCGGACGATGCCGGAGATCCCCTCCCTGTCGCAGATGGTCAGGACGCGCAAGTCAACTCCTTCAGCTGCGCGGTGTCGACCGCAGCCCCACGCGAAGGTAGGTGCGACCGTCGGCCTGCTCCGTGAATACGACCGGCGCGTCGACCGGTGCGCCCGGGCTGCGCAGGAGGAAGACGTCCTCGCGAACGGCGCGCAGAGGCAGGGTCAGCGGTTCGTCGAGCTGGCCGCCGGGCGGATAGGCGCGGGTCGCGGTGAGCGTGATCTGCAGCCCGCCGTCGTCGGCGCGGGCGATGTCCAGCCGCTGGTCGACGCGCTCGTAGGCGCCGACGTAACGGTCGAAGTCGATGTCCGGTGTTCCCGCGGGGGCCTTCGGCGCCTCGCCGGGCAGGCGGACGTCGAAGCGTTCGGCCAGGAGCCGCTGCATCACCTCACGGGTGCGCAATCGGCCGAAGTCCGAGCTGGTGAGCACGGCGACGGCCGCCTTGCGATCCGGGATCAGCAGCAGCGTCGACGTCTGGCCGGCGACGTTGCCGCCGTGGCTGGCGACGAGGCGGTCGCCGCTCCACTGGAGCTCGAAACCCAGTCCCCACGCGTCGGCGTGCGAAGGCTGCGGCAGCGTGACCTGGGGTTCGAACATGGCCGGGCGCGGCGACTCGAGGTGCCAGCGCCCGAAGGCGAGCAGGTCGACGACGCTGGACGAGATGATCCCGCAGGGCCCGGAGGCGCGGTTCGCCGTCCAGCGCTTGATCGGCGTCACCGTGCCGGCCTTGGCGTCTGTGGCGTGCCCCACCGCGTGACGGCGGAGCAGGACGTCCTCGGGCAGCGTGACCGTGTTCTCGAGACCGAGCGGCCGCGCGATCCGCTCCTGAATAGCCTCGTCCCACGTCGCGCCGGTCACGTACTCCACCAGCCGGCCGAGGACGACGAAGCCCGCGTTCGAGTAGGAGTGCAGGAGGCCGGGGGCAAAGACAGGAGGCAGGTCGGCCAGGGCGGCCACGTAGCGGGCGACCGCGTCGTCGCCGCGGCCGCCGTCGAAGCCGAAGTCGCCGGGGATCCCGCTGGTGTGGCAGAGCAGGTGCCGGACCGTGACGGCGGCGGTGGCCGCCTGGTCCGCGAGCCGGAACCCGGGCAGCTGTTCCCGCAGCGGGCGATCCAGGTCGACCTTGCCCTCATCTACCAGCTGCATGACCAGCGTGGCCGTGTAGAGCTTGGAGATCGACGCGATCCGGAACAGCGTCTCCGGCGTCACGCTCGACGAGTGAGCCGGGCTCGCGACCCCGCTGGTCCAAACCTCGACCACGCCGTCCTCCAGCACGCCGATCGCGACGCCTGGCACGCGCTCGATGCCTTCCGCGCCGGTCAGGCGGTCGAGCTCGGCCTGGACGTCGAGGCGCGCCGAAGCGGAGATGCTCATCGATGCGAACTTAACCGGCGCCGCTGAGCCCCGCGTTGGCCAGTTCCACAAAGAAGCACGGAATTTGGAGGTGGCGGCAGCCTTCGGCTAGGCTCGAAATCGCGTGAGAGGGTTGCGGCGGGCACTCGCTTTGGCGGTGGCCGCGCTCGCTGTGTTCGCGAGCATCAAGGTGGCCGTGCCGGCGGGCGCCGTCACGGGTGTCGTGACGCAGTCGGCGCCGCAGTTCGTCAGCCCTGACGAGCCGCTGCCGGGGACCTCGAAGAACGTCACCCTGGTGGGCCACATCGCCCCGCCGATGAAGGGCACCACCAAGCCGGCGGGCCAGTACGCAGCCTTGGCGATGGCCGGCAACTGCGCCTACATCGCGCGCCGCAGCTTCGACCATTCGACGAAGGACACTCATTTCCAGGCCGACAACGGCCTCGGCGTGCAGATCGTGAACGTCTCCAACCCGGCCGCGCCGGCGTACGTGGGCGACATCCCGGAGACGGCGGTCCTCGACACGACGGCGCGCGAAATCCGCGCGATCCCGCAGTACGGGCTGCTCCTCGTCCTCCAGTACTCGATGTTCACCGGCGGCGGCGTCGACGTCGGCGTGGCCGGCCAGCCGGTCACCAGCACCGGCGGCTCCAACCTGATGCAGGCGTTCCGCATCAACAGCGCCGACTGCTCGACCAAGTTCCTCGGCCAGTACGACATGGGCCCGCTGAAGCCGCACGAGTTCTACACGTGGATCGACCCGAAGCGGCCCGGGCGGGTCATCGCCTACGTCACGACACCGTTCGGTCCGGGTGAGATGTCCGTGTTCGACTTCAGCTCCTGCTCGGCCGTGGCCGGTCAGACGGCGCCGGCCAGCTGCGCGCCCACTCTGCTGACGATCTGGGACGGCGGCTATCCCCAGCCGAGCACCGCGGCCGTCTCGAACAGCGGCATCGGCAACTACCTGCACTCGCTGTCGATCTCCCCGGACGGCCGCACCGGTTACATGGCCTTCTGGAACGGCGGCTTCTTCACCGTCGACACCTCGCAGGTGGCGGATGACCAGCCGAATCCGCTGATCATCGGCGAGGCATCGACCTCACCCCGAGACGACTGGAGCGCCAAGACCACGGGCCAGGGAGGCGACGCCCACTCGGCGGTCTGGATCCCGACCGACCTGAGCCGCACCGCCGTCAAGCCCTACGTCGTCCTGACTGACGAGGACTACCTCGGTGTCGGCGACTGCCCCTTCGGCTGGGTACACATCGACCGCCTGCAGCCTGTGGCCGGAGGCCTCAATCTCCCAGTGCCGGTCAGCACCTACGGGCTCAAAGAGAACCTGCTGCCCGCCGAGGCGGCCGCCGTCGAGCAGTCATCGCGGGCCAGCGCGGCACTTGCGGACCCGAACAGCTGCGCCGGCTACGAGCGCGACCACCCGGGCTTCATCGGCGCCAGCTCCGCCTGGCCGGGCGGTCAGATCCCCGCCAACGCTTACACCAGCCACAACCCGACGACGCTGCCCGACCTGATCCTGCTGACCTGGTACGGCGGCGGTTTCCAAGTCGTGAACATCCACGATCCGGCGCGGCCCCAGGAGGCCGGCTTCTTCGTTCCGACCCCCGAGCCGGTGGTCAACGAGGAGGTCGACGACCCGAGCGGCAACTTCCTCGGCTGCTACTACCCGGTCGGCACGGCGGCGGACACCACGCTCTGCCAGGACCGAACGGGCCCGGTGGGCGACATCACCAGCGGCAGCCCGAACACCTGCCAGCCGCCCAACTGCAGCGACTACGACGTCAAGCCGCAGGTGGTCGGCTGGAGCTACCCGATCATCCAGAACGGCCTGATCTACTTCGTCGACAACCGGAACGGCCTCTACATCGTCAAGTACTCGGGGCCCTTTGCGAAGGAGGTCGGCCGCACGCCGTTTGCCGAGGGCAACAGCAACAACACAGCGGCCCTGATGGCGACCGGGACCAAGGCACCGAAGTCGGCGCTCGCGGGCGCGGGATCCGCCGCCGCCGCCGCCGCGCCTGCGTCGAGCGCACCTCAGGCAGCGCCGCTCCGGGCGCGACCGGCCGCGGCAAGGGGCTCGGTTCCGCTCGTACCGATCGGGGGCCTGGCAGTGCTGGCGGCGTTGGCTATGGGCGCCTGGCGGCTCAGAGCCTGGAAAGGAGCGCGACCCTAGACTCTTCCGCGGGCTGACGCCCGGCATGGAGAAGACAAAGGTCGCGGATCCGAAGGTGCGCTGCGGCACGTGCCGCGCGTTCGACGGCCATACCTGGTGCCATCACTGGAACTTCTTCACGACGGCCGACTCACCGCCGTGCCGGTTCTATAGAGCCGTGCCCGGCCCTAAACCGGCCAGAGCCACCCGTGAAGATCAGGCGCCGCCCCCGTCTGGATCCCAACCAGGGCCTCGCGCAAGCTCATCGTGACCTCGCCGGCCTGACCGTCGCCGATCTGCCACTCGTCACGGGACGACTTCACGCGAGCGACCGGCGTGACCACGGCGGCCGTGCCACACGCGAACGTTTCGGTCATGCGGCCGTCCGCGCAAGCCGCGCGCCACTCGTCGACGGTGATCGTCCCCTCCTCGACTTCGAAGTCGAGATCGCGGGCCAGCGTGAGCAGCGAGTCACGCGTGACGCCGGCGAGCAGCGTGCCGGTCAGCGCCGGGGTCAGCAGGCGAGAGCCGTAAACGAAAAAGAGGTTCATCCCGCCCATCTCTTCAACGATCGTGTGGGTCGCGGCGTCGAGCCAGACCACCTGATCGCAGCCGTTGTCGACGGCTTCCTGCTGCGCCAGCAGGCTGGCGCCGTAGTTGCCACCGAACTTGGCGGCCCCGGTGCCGCCTGGCGCGGCGCGGCTGAACTCCTCGGTGAGCCAGACGCTGACGGGCTTGATCCCGCCCTTGAAGTAGGAGCCCACCGGCGACGCCAGCAGCAGGAAGCGAGCGGTCGTCGACGGGTGAACCTCGAGCGTGAGGTCGGTGCCGAACAGCAGCGGTCGCAGGTAGAGGCTCTGTCCGGGGCTGGTCGGAACCCACGCACGATCGACTGAGATCAAGCGGCGGATGGACTCCAGGAACACTGCTTCGGGCAGCTCGGGGAGGGCCAGCCGGCGCGCCGAAGCGTGGAAGCGACGGGCGTTCTGGTCCGGCCGGAAGACGGCAACCGAGCCGTCCGGCTGGGGATAGGCCTTCAAGCCCTCGAAGACGGCCTGGGAGTAATGAAGGGCGATCGTGGCCGGGTCGAGCTGCAGTGGGGCATAGGGCTCGATCTGGAAGTTGTGCCAGCCGTCATCGCGGTTCCAGTCGATCGAGACCATGTGGTCGGTGAAGACCCTGCCGAAGCCTGGATTCTCGAGCAGCCGCCGGCGCTCCTCGTCTGAGGCCGGCGAGGGATTCGAGTGCAGCTCAAAAGCAGCGGTGGCGGACGAGCTCACAGCAGCGCACAGCGTGCCACACGAAGCTCGACCAGCCGCTCCGGTAGCCTAAGTAGTGATAGCGTCGATATCAGGAGGTGATTCGAATGTCGACCAGCACGCGACAGCGAAACCGGATGCCGTCGGAGAAGTTCGCCTTTCCGAAGCAGCGCAAGGAGCCCATCAACGATGCCTCCCACGTGCGCAACGCCGTCGCTCGCTTCGACCAGGTGGAGGGCGTGAGCGATCGCGAGCGAGACGCCGCCTGGCGGCGGATCCGCGGCGCCGCGCGCAAGTTCGGCGTCGAGATCGAGGCCCGCGGCTGGCGCTCGCTCATGAGGTGATTTGCCGACAAATCCCGCCTCTGCAGCGCCATCCGCCCACCATTTGTCGGCAAATCGCCCATTCCGCCCGCTGCGCTATCTTGCCGACGTGAGCGCGATGCAGAAGGGGGGCATGCCAAAACCCGGCGCCGAGGCGCTCGCAGCCTTCGAGCAGATCGTGCCCGAGGCGCCTGGCGTCACGAAGCGGCCGATGTTCGGCAACCGGGCCGCATTCGTCAACGGGAACATGTTCGCCGGCCTGTTCGGCGACGGCTTGTTCGTGCGCTTGCCGGAGGCTGACCTGGAGCGCCTGCTCGCCGCCGGCGGGCGGCCGTTCGAGCCCATGCCGGGACGCGCCATGAAGGGCTATGCGTACGTGCCGGACGGTTGGACGACGGGCTCGGAGAGCGTCCGGGCGCTGGTGGCGCAGGCGCTGGACTTCACGGCCCGGCTGCCGGCCAAGGAAAAGCAGAGCAAGAAGACCCGGTAGGCGCAGCGTCTCGAACTCAGACGTTGCGATCTCGGTTGGCTGCTAACTACGATCCGCCGCAGGTGGCCGCGCCACCGAGCATGCGTGCGGGAGGGCTAACGCCTCAGTTCGGATGACAGTCGACTACGTGTCCACGCACCTTCCGCGCGCTCGCGTCATGCCGCTCGACCCGGCGCCGGCCGAGTCCATCGCTTCCTTGGCGGCGGATCCCGAGCGGTTCAACGCGCAGCGCGAAGCCTTGCGCCGCTACTGCTTCGCGATTCTCCAGAACGAGGCCGACGCGGAAGACGCCGTGCAGATGACGCTCGAGCGCGCACTGCGTTATCAGCCGGCCCAGCGCGACAGCGGACGCTGGCTGACCGCGATCGCGCGCAACGTCTGCCGGGACCTGCGCTCGAGCGCGGGCCCAACGCCTCTGCCGCTCGACGCGGTCGCGGAAGATTGGAATCCCGCGGACCCCGAGCTCCAGGTGACCACGCGCAACTCGCTAGAGTGCGCGCTCGGCTCGCTGACGCCTACCGAGCGCAAGGCGGTGGGTGCGAGCTGGGTGCTGGACCGCACCTCCTATGACGCAGCTCGCTCGGTTGGACTCGCGCATCAAACACTGCGTGT
This sequence comes from Candidatus Dormiibacterota bacterium, assembly GCA_036378435.1. GTDB lineage: Bacteria > Chloroflexota > Dormibacteria > Dormibacterales > Dormibacteraceae > DASUWK01. The sequence goes on from DASUWK010000059.1 coordinate 41,356, forward strand.
TCACCTGGCCCGCGCGCGCAAGAAGCTCGCCGTGTACCTCGACGACCTGGAGCGCGCGACGGCGGGGCTGGTGCCCTGGTTCGCCCAGTGGCCGGACCGCGCCGGCCGGCGCATGTCGGCCGCACTGAGTCGAGACGCGGGCCTCTCCGACCGCCTGCTGGTGATGACCGCTCCTCCACTGGCGCTCGCGGTGACGATCGCCTCAGTCGCCGTCCTCGGCACGCGCGCGGTCCACATCGGCGCGCAGCCGACATCGGCCCTGCCCGCCATCGCATCGTTGGATCGGCCGCAGGCCGCCGGCGCACGCGCGGGGGGAGCCGCCGGCTTGCCTGCCGGCGCCACAAGTGGCGGGCAGGCGGGTGTTGTTCGCGGGCTGCTGCCGGCGGTCAGCCCGGGACGGCAGCAGGACGCGTATGTGAGCGACGTCGAGCCGTCGCCGAACTATGCCCAGGACCACACGCTGTACGCGTCGGCGACCGATTCAGCCTGTGGCGGCCGCGCCGCGTGCGGTGAGCTGTTCGTGAGCCACGACGCCGGGCACAGCTGGACGAACATTCGGAGCATCGGGCTGCAGCCATTTGCTCAGTTGCTGCTGCCGGCGGGCGCTTACTCGAACAACACCTTCTATGCCTTCGGTTCCGGAGGCCTGCAGATCACCACCAACGGCGGCCGCGCCTTCACCACGATGATCTCCGACCTGCCGGGCTATGCAGGCTTGATGCCTCCAGGCGCCGGCACTTTCGTCTCGGTCGCCAACGTCGACCTCTGGAACTTCGCGACAGCAGCGACACCTGGGCTGGCGGGTACCTACCCGCCGGGCACGCTGGCGGTCGGCTCGGCGATTGCCGTACCGGCAGCCGGAGGCTGGAGCTTCTTACAGCCGGTGCAGGTTCCCGGTCAGTCGGAGCGACTGCTGGTCTGCGCCACCGGCGCGCCGGCTTGCGCCCTCGGCGCCACGCTGCCTTGGTCGGATCGGACCACGAAGCTGGTGGCGAGTCCGGACGGCACCGTGGTCGCGGCCTTGAACGCCTCCGGCTTGGCGGTGTCGCGTGACGGCGGCGCCACCTTCGAGCCCGTATCGATGCCATATTCGGCTGGCGCGACAGATCTGGCCCTGACGACGGTGGGGCCGGCGGTACGGATCGTTCTGGTCCCAACGGCTGCGCACGCCGTCATGTTCAGCGACGATTTCGGCTCGAGCTGGCATCAAGGGGTAGCTGCCGCGGCGGCCAACGCCTCACCCCGCTTGATCAGAAACGGCGTCGGAGCATCACTGATCCTGGAGCTCTCGCGTGCAAATAACGACGCGGAGCTCTATGGCTACAGCTGCTCAAACAACGGCGGCGCGACCTGGGCAGCCTGCTAGAAGATCGTCCTCAGCTGGAACTGGACGACACCCTCCAGGCTCTCTGACGAGATGCCGCCGCCCAAACACTGACCTAGAGGGGCGGCCGGGTTGCCGTAGACACTGGTGTCGGGGAAGAACGTTCCTACGGCGGTGAGATCTCCGTTGAGTGTCGAGAACACCCACTCCTGCGCTGAGAGGGTGCCTACGCCCGAAGTCGTGACTCCGATATATCGCTGTCCGTCGCCGATCGCGTCGGACACGCCGAGGAGATCGACGAGGGCTTCACAGCTCGCTTCCTGTGCAAAACCGCCTCCCGACCACGTCAGCTGAGAGCCGAAGGCAGAGACACAGCTCGAGCTGGTGGTCGAGAAACTGTAGGGCAGGTCGGTGTGAACGCTGGCGGCGCCCTGCAGGGCGGGCGGCCCCAGTGTGAGCGTGGCCCTGACGACGCACACTCCCACGTCTTGAGTCGCCGCATGCACGGGCTTCGCGGAAAACACCATTGACGCAGCGATCGCAAAGGCTGCGATTGCCGCCCACGCCAGGCTCGCGCGCGACCTGGAGCCGATTGAGCGCAACACGACTACCCCCGGGAGTGAGAGTAGGCGCCGCCGATCCGCGGGACAAGCCTTTAGAGCGAATTTCTGACCGCGCCTCTGATCAATAGACCGCGCGGCTGCAGTCGATTGCTTACCCGCGTCAAAAAAAGAACGCCTGTTCCGTAAGCAATCCGCCCCCTAAAACCGGTCTTTTGTTCAGAAAGGCAGGGAACGCCCAGGGCCCGGGCGAGACCCGTCGCATCACAACACAGGAGGTTTGGTCCCTTTGACCCGAATCACTCGCTCCCGATTCGTCCGGGCTAGCTTTGCGTTGACCAGCGCCGCTCTGGCAGCCGTGTCGTTCAGCGCCGCCGCCGCTACACCGGCCGGCGCCGACACCCTGGCAGGCGTGATCGTCTGCAACGCGCATCTCCCGACCTTCCCCGCGCCGAGCGGGAACGTGGGCACCTGCAACGGCACCGCGACCGGCGTGCACGGCACCAGCGCCCTCATCCAGGCCGAGTTCGACTCGACCTTCAACTACACGGAGCCGTGCCCGGCCGTCATCGGCTCGGCCAATGGCACGACCGACTTCAACAACGGCAGCGCGGGCCCGAACTTCACCTGGACCCGGGTCGGCCTCACGGCAATCCTCCTGCTGAACCACGGTTCGGCGTCGGGTGCCGCGGCCGCGCTCTTCATCCCGACTGACCCGAGCCCGGCACAGTTCGAGCCCGGATGCGGCGGCGACAGCATTCCCATCGACGCCAAGGTCATCACCGTCGGCGTGGACGCCCTCTAGGCACAACAGACGTCTGGGAGGAGGGGCCGTGAGCCCCTCCTCCAAATCCAGGACTACGAGAGAGAGAAACTGAATTGAGGATCACCAAGACGGCCGCGGCCCTGGCCCTGGCCATGATGCTGGGCGCCGTGGGCTGCGGCGCCAACCATGTGAGCGGCATCGTCCGCTCCGGAGGCGCCTTTGCCGGCGGCACACAGCCCCTGGCCGCGGCGACCGCTCAGCCAGCGACCGCCCACACGCCGGCCGCGACGGCGCAGGCGCGATCCGCGTCAACCGCGCCCGCGGCGAAACCATCACCGGCGCCGACCGGGCCCTACCCGCAGTTCGCGCCCGGCACTCAACCGGCCCCGGCGACCGCCACCCTGAGTGCCGCCTGCGTCACGCCTGGAGGGGTCGAGACGCTGACGATCAAGACCGTCCCCGGCTACGCGGTCACCTTTGACGCTCAGTACGCAGACGGCAAAGACGGCCAGAAATATGGCGGCTTCGGCTACGGCTATGCCTCGAGCGCCGGCACCTTCGGTGGCACCTGGGCGGTCGCGCCGACCGCCCCGTTGGGCACCGTCACCGTCTGGGTGGCCATCGCTCACGGCCAGTACAGCGCCTTCCGCGAGCCGACGTTCACGGTCGCGCGGAGCTGCTGATGCGCAAGGCCTTCGTCGCGGTGGTCGCCGGCCTGATCACGCTCGCATCCGGGTGGGCGATCCGACCTGCCGCGGCCGACGACACGATCCGCCGAATCGGCTCGATCGACATCGGCACGTGTCATCTGATGGCCTGGGGCGTGGACCCGTCTCTGCACCTGCTTATCACCGAGCAGCAGGTGCAGTTCGGACAGAAGTGCGGGGCGCCGACCGGCGTCACCTTGATGCTCCAGGTCTTCTCGACCAGCACACTGCGACGCCTGGCGGGAGTTCCGATGCAGCCGCTGGGCGGCATCGATTCCATACAGGTCGACTCGGTTCACCACCGAGTCTTCATCCTCGACTCGAGCGCCAGCCCGGCCGGTGGCGACAACATCCTGGTCTACTCGATCTCGCGCATCCAAACGGGGACGGCCCCACTGGCGCCTGACGCCACGATCTCGATCCCGTCGACGGCCCTCGGGCTCGGGGGCGCGAGCGCCGTCGGCCCCAACAACATCACCGGCGCGCCCGGCGACTTCTCGCTTCGCATCTCAGGATCGGCCTACGACGTCCCGACGAACCAGCTCTACCTGATGCTTTACGAGAACTTCGGCGGAGTCAACGCGCTGACGTCCCAGAACGGGCCGGGGGCGGACGACGTCTACATCGCCGACGTCGACCTGGCCTCGCAGTCTCTGCGCTGGGCGCAGGTGCTCGACTCCTGCGTCTACGACACATCGACCACATCGCTCTACCACGTCAACCTGGGCGACCCGATCCTGGTCCGCCACTCCCGCTTCGGGACGGAGGTCGACGCCGGCTGCATCTATTCACGCAGCCCGAGCCTGGTGCCCAGCGCTCAGACGCTGGGTCTCGGCGCCAGCAGCGGACTCGTCAGCGGCTCGATGATGACGTTCCGGATTCCGCTGGACTCCACCGGCGCCCCCGTCAGCGGCTCGATCACTTTCTCGATCGGACGCACGCACACCTACGGCGGGCTCAGCGACCCGGAGGATGGCCGCATCTTCTGGGCGGCCGCGCCGGTCAACAACACTCAGAACCTGAGCGCCAGCAGCTCGGGCGCCAGCGCCGTGGTCTATGACGCCGCCGAGGGTGTCTACGACGGCGCGGCGACCATCTCGTCGGCGGCCTACTCCTCGGAAGGCTTTCAGCTCGCCGCCGCCAACCACAAGCTCTATGCCGTCGGCCCCGACGGCATCCTGGTCCTGGGCGCGGCCAACACGCCTCCGGGCCAGGGCGTCTGGTTCTCGAGCTACACCTGCGCGACGGCCGGGCTGGCCACAGACGCGCCCTTGAATCGCTTGCTGATGCTGCCCTTCGTGGGCTGCAGCGCGACCCCCGGGGTCGCGCCCGACCACGTCGTCCAGGTGTACCAGGACAACTACCAGCTGCCGGCTGCGCCCGCAGCCCCCAATCCCGACAGCTACACGATCCAGACAGCCGAGCGCGATGGCGCCACCGGCTCCCAGTTCTCCGGCCACGCCGAGGCTACCGGCACTCGCGTGCGATTGATCGGGGGAATCCACGGCGCCGTCTCTGGAGCCACGTTCGGCTTATACGACTCGGTCTACGGAGACGTCCCGGGGCTTCCGGACGCGGTGCCGGCCGATTACGCCTCGCACGAGGTCGACCTGGCCAAGGCGAGCGGCGCGGACCTCGGCAACTACCAGGCCTCCGCTGAGAGCATCGCCGCCGACGCTGACGCCGCCACCCGAGCCCAGCTCAAGTCGGAGAACGGCACCGACTGGCCCTTCCAGGCCACATCGTGCTCCGATCCCGGCGACCGGCAGGCGCAAACGCAGTACGCCAGCGACACCAGCAGCACGGCCACGTGCCAGCTTGGCTCGCAGGCCTCCACCACGAGTGCGGCCGGCCCGGTCACGGTCACGATGTATGTGGCCGGTCAGGGCCAGACCTCCCAGCAGATGGCGCTGCCCATCGGCGTGGGGGCGAACCTGACGTCGACCACGGTGTCGCTGGTGCCGTCGCAGGGCCTGGTCGCAGCCGCCTCCAGCGAGGTGAAGGACGTCACGCTGACCTTGCCCAACGCGGGCGAGCTTCGCATCGACGGCATCACCCTCGACGTCAGCTGCCGCGCGCACGGGCGCACCGGCACCGCTTCGTGCACGACCAGCCGCGTCCTCAACGGCGTCACCTTCGCCGGGGCGACCGTGAGCGGCGGGTCCTGCACGATGTCGCCGGGAGTCGACACCTGCGGCCAGCTGCTGGCAGCTCTGAATCGAATACGACCCGGAGTCCTCATCTTCCAGATGCCGGACCCGGATCAGCGCCTGGACTACTTCAACGGCAGCCCGGGCGGCTACCAGTCGATCGCCCAGCGGGAGATCTACGAGCACCTGCAGGACTCGGTGCTCAACTACGACGACTCGGAGCAGATCCCGGGCCTCCAGATCACATACGTCAACGACTCGATCAGCGAGCCTTCGCGGTTCGACGTTCAGCTCGGCGACGTCGAGGCCGAGTCGCACTACGGCATCACACAGCTGGGCTCGGATTGCGGCTCGTGCGCTGTCGCCGCGCCGCCGGCCGCGCCGGTGCTCAGCCTGCCGACCGGCACGCCGGGCGGCCACCTGCCGGCGGCATCGACGCCACCATCGCTGGGGAGCGCCCTGGCCAAGATCGTGCAAAGAGTGTGGGCGGGCGTTCAGCTCCTCCTCCGCTCGCCCGCGGCCGCGGCGGCCGCGATCGCCCTGCTGCTCATGCTCGTGTCACCCCTCCTGATGGGGACTCGCCGGCGGCGGCTGGAGCTCCTCGTCCAAGAGGTGACCTCATGAAGTTCCCACCCGGCCTCAACTGGCTCGGCGCCCTCGCGATCGCCGCGGTCGTCATCGCCGGCGGCACCTGGTCGCTGGTGCCGCAGTTCCGCACCCAGGTTGTCGGCGTCATCCACGAGAAGGGAGGCGTCAGCGGCTCGGGCACCGGCCCGAGCGCCGGCGTGACCGGCTCGGGCAACACGACTTCCGCGCAGACCGCGGCGCAGGCGGCCAACCCCTCGTCCTTCCAGTGCGCCGCCGGCCGCAACGGCGGCGCGACGGACGTGGGCGTGACGGCGACGAGCATCAACCTCGCCTCGACCCTCGCGGAGTCCGGCATCGGCGCGAGCTTCCTCGGGGACGCGCGCTACGGCATGCTCGCCGTGGTCAACCAGGTGAACCGCCAGGGTGGGATCTGCGGCCGGCGCCTCAACCTCAACCTGGTCGACGACGGCTGGAACGCCACCACCGGCGAGTCCGACATCCGCAACTTCATCGCCGAGAAGTACTTCGCCCTCGCGGTGGTCCCCTCGTCCGAGGGTCTCAACGCCGCGTCCAACAGCAGCGACATCGACTCGGCCGGCATCCCCGTGATCGGGACCGACGGCATGCTGAACTCGCAGTACAAGGACCCGTGGATCTGGCCGGTCGCGGCCTCCACCGTTTCGACCGCTCACATCGCCGCCCTGAGCGCCTACCGGGCCGGTTCGCGAACGTTCGGCATCGTCTACGACAAGGACTACCGCTTCGGCCCCGAAGGCGCGACCGCCTTTGCCGCCGCCGTGAGCCGTCTCGGCGGGCAGCTCAAAGCCTCGATCGGCATCCGGTCGGGCCAGCAGAGCTATTCGAGCGAGGTCAACACGTTCGTCCAGAGCTGCGGTCCCTGCGACATGACCTTCATGCTGCTCGAGCCGGACACGGCCATCGCCTGGATCAAGAGCGACCAGAGCTCCGGCCACTACATCTTCGGCAGCAAGCGCACCGCGGGCCCCCAGCCGCTCTTCGTGTCGAGCTTCGGCCAGGCTTGCGGCCAGCTCTGCAACAACATGTGGGTCTGGACCGGCTACCAGGCGCCCTACCCGCCGTTCGACGGCACGGCCGCCGACGCCGACTACGTCAACGCCATCCGCAGCGTCAGCGGCAACGCTGACGTCGCCAACCAGTTCCTCGAAGGCGCGTATGTCGGCATGCGCCTCCTGGTCCAGGCGCTGCAGACGGTCGGCCCCGATTTGACGCGGGCGCGGCTCAAGGCCGCGCTGGACAGCATGACCTTCGACAGCGGGCTCACGAATCCGCTGACCTGGCAGCCGGGCAACCACTTCGCCAACACCGCGATGCTCGGCTTCACGATCCAGTACAGCCAGGGCTTCAACGGGTTCCAGTACCAGCAGACGGGCTGGGTCAAAGACCCATGGGCCCTGCAGGACCACTAGCCGGGGCTGCTCGATGATCCAGTTCCTGAGCTCGCTGCTGGTCGACGCGGTGCTGTCGCTGCCGCAGATCACGGTGTTCCTGCTCTACGCGATCGGCATCGTCGTGATCTACCGCGCGTCGCGCGTGCTCAACCTGGCGCACGGCGTCATGGCGATGACGCCCGCCTACGTCTTCTACTCACTGGCGCTGCGGATGCCGCCGTGGATCGCCTTCGTTCTGGCGGTGGCCTTCGGCGGGCTTCTCGGCGTGGTCACCGAACGCCTGGTGGTGCGCCGCCTGCGACCGCAGGGCCCGACGGCGCAGACGGTGGGTACCGTCGCCGTCTTCGGCCTGCTGATCGCGCTGGTGGCGAAGGTCTACGGCACCGCGCCGCTGGTCACGAAGTCGCTGTTCCCCAGCGGCACGATCCCGATCAGCTACACCGGGCTGAGCTACGGGCAGGCCATCGTCTTCGTGGCCAGCCTCGGGATCGCGGCGATGATGTTCGCCCTCTTCCGGTTCACGGACCTCGGCCTGGCTATGCGGGGCGCGGCCGACAACCGGCGCGGGGCACAGTTGATGGGCATCGACGTGGAACGCACGACGATGCTCGCGTGGGCGTTGGGAGGCGGGCTGGCGGCCGTCGCCGGCGTGTTCGTCGGCTCGCTGACCAACATCCACCCCTACACGCTGTCGTTCCAGGTGCTGCCCGCCTTCGTGGTGGCCCTGCTCGGCGGACTCGAGAGCCTGCCCGGGACGGTGTGGGGTTCGGCGGTCGTGGGCCTCGCCCAGGGCGAGGTGCAGGCGCTGAGCACGCTGCCGCTGATCGGCCCGCTGGCCACGAGCACCGGGTTCAGCGACCTCTTCCTGATGGTCGTGACCTTCATCGTGATGGCGTTGCGCGGGGCGCGCCTGGTCGGCTCGCGGATCCGCGACGAGGCCTTCGGAGCCGCGTCCACCGCCGCCGGCCTGGCGAAGAGCTCAGCCACCCTCGGGCCGGCCAGCTTCGTCTTCGCGCTGGTGGTCGTGGTCCTGCCCTTCCTGCCTTTCGTGCCGTTCTCGGTGCTGGGCGACGCCACGCTGGCGGCCTTCTACCTCGTGGTCGCTCTCTCCTTGGTGCTGCTGACCGGCTGGGTCGGGCAGATCTCGCTGGCGCAGGCCGAATTCGTCGGCATCGGCGCGTTCTTCACCGCCGTCCTCGCCAACCGCTGGCACATCGGGTTCCCCTGGAGCTTCGCCCTCGCGGTGGTCGCCGCCGGCGCGGTCGCCGCGGCGCTGGGCCTCGTCGCCCTGCGCGTCCGCGGTCTCTACCTCGCGGTCGCGACTCTTGTGTTCGCGGCGATGGCGGACAACTTCCTGTTCAACCAGAGCTGGTTCGGCATCGAGGGCGGCTCCGCCGGCATCCGCCTGGGCATCATCGGCAACCCCAACGCGCTGCCCCGCTTCGACCTCAACGACGTCCATCTCGTCTACCTGCTGTTCGCTGCCTTCGCGGTCTTCTGCCTGTACGCGCTCGCGCACCTGCGCGAGTCGAAGACGGGGCGCGCGATGTTCGCAGTACGGGGGTCCGAGGTGGCCGCCGCATCGCTCGGCATCGACGTGACCCGGTACAAGCTGATGGCCTTCCTGCTCGCCGGCATGATCGCCGGCGGGGCGGGCAACCTCTACATCGTCTACCTGCGCAGCGTGGTGCCGGACTCGTTCAACATCCTGGCCTCGCTGTTTTTCCTGTCGGTGGCGGTGGTCGGCGGGCTGCTCTCGCCCGGGGGCGCTGTCGCCGCCGCCATCGTCTTCGCCGCACTCCAGGAAGTGTTCTTCCGCGTTCCACAGCTTGCGGGGCTGCTGGACGTGACCTCCTCGCTGTTGCTGCTGGCCGTGCTGCTCGCCTACCCCGGCGGGCTGGCGGCGGTGCCCGAGCGCCTGGGGGCGCTCTTCAACTCGCTCTCTCTCCCTCGTGCGGTGGGCGGGCTGCTTCGGCGGCCTGCCCACCCAATTTCGAAGCCGGCCGACGCCGGCGGCTCAGTCGTGCCGCTGGTCGCGGAACCGTGGCGCGCGTTCCAGCGCGCCCGGCGCGTGGCGGTGGAGGACGCGCGGCCGGAGGAAGTGCTGTGCCGCGCCGCGAAGGTCACCGTCCGGTTCGGCGGCCTGACGGCGGTCGACTCCGTCGACCTCGAGGTGAGGCGCGGCGAGATCGTCGGCCTCATCGGGGCCAACGGCGCCGGCAAGACGACGCTGTTCAACTCGATCTCGGGCCTCAACTCGCCGGCTTCCGGCGCGGTCGAACTCTACGGGCGCACGGTCTCGCGGCTCGACGTCCACCAGCGCGCGGCGCTCGGCATCGGGCGCACCTTCCAGGACATCCAGCTGTTCCCGCAGCTCAGCGTCTTCGAGAACCTGCTGGTGGCGACGCACCTGCACAACCACTCGACCGTCGTTGAGCAGCTCTTCGTCGCCGGCCGGGCGCTCAACCAGGAGCGGGCCGCGCGCGAGTCGGTCGTGAAGGTGCTCGACTTCCTCGGCCTGCGGCACCTGGCCTCGCGGCCCATCCGCGACCTGACCTTCGGCCAGCTGCGGCTGATCGAGGTGGCTCGGGCCCTCGTGACCGACGCCCAGCTGGTGCTCCTGGACGAGCCGGCTTCCGGCCTCGACGACCGCGAGTCCGAGATGCTCGTGAAGCTCCTCCTCTACGTGCGCGAGGAGCTCGGCGTGACGATGCTCGTCGTCGAGCACGACGTGCGCTCGGTGCTCAGCCTCTGCGACTACATCTACGTCCTCGACCAGGGCAAGCTGCTGAGCCAGGGCCGCCCGCAGCAGGTCCAGTCGGACCCGCTCGTGGTGGAGGCGTACCTGGGACAGGCTGCCGGGGTGGTGGCGTGAAGCGCGCCGTCCTGCTGATGGCGGCCGTGGTAGCGGCGTTCGGGGGCGGCGCGGCCCACGCGAGCGCGCTCACGGCACAGGCGCTGAGCTGCGGTCATATGCGGCTCGCGTACAGCTTCACGTCACCGGCGACAGACGTGCCGTACGGGGTCTCGGTGCTCTCATCGGAGTGCGGGCTGACTACGGCGGTCACCGGCAGCGGCACCATCACCTTCCTGGGCCCCGGCGACAGTACGACGTGTGACGCTTCGCTCGAGATCGTCTGCTCGCGCATCTCGCTCAGCCTGAGCACCGGCGCGAGCCCGACGTTCACGACGGAGGGCGCTCTGTACTTCCCGCTGGTGGCGTCACCGGTCGCGAACAGCACCCTCGACCTGGCGACGGCTGAGGCGATCACCGGCTTCAGCACGGGCTCTGGATCTGGCGTGCTCAACACGCTCTGCACCTTCAACAACCCGACCGAGAGCTGCACGGCAGACGGGTCGTTCGTGTGGGCGCCATGAACGACGACGCGCTGCTGCGTGTCTCGGACGTCGACGTGTCCTACGGCGCCGTCCAGGCCGTGCGGGGGCTGTCCCTGGAGATTCGCCGCGGCGAGATGGTCGCGCTGCTCGGGGCCAACGGCGCCGGCAAGACCACCACGCTGCGCACGATCAGTGGCCTTCTGCGTCCAACCCGTGGCTCGGTGACGTTCGACGGCCGGAGGGTCGACGGCATGCCGGCGCACAAGGTGGTGGGACTTGGCATCGCTCACGTCCCCGAGGGGCGCGAGCTCTTTCCTTCCCTGACGGTCCAGCAGAACCTCCGGCTCGGCTACTGGAGCCGCAGGAAGAGCCAGGCGGACTACCAGCAGCGGCTGGAATGGGTGCTCAGCCACTTCCCGCGGCTTCGCGAGCGCGCGACGCAGGCGGCCGGCAGCCTCTCCGGTGGGGAACAGCAGATGCTCGTCATGGGCCGCGCCCTCATGTCGTCGCCACGGCTGCTGCTGGCGGACGAGCTTTCGCTGGGCCTGGCGCCGATGATCGTCGAGCAGCTCTTCGAGATCCTGCGCGGGATCAACGAGGAGGGGACCTCGGTGTTGCTGGTGGAGCAGTTCGTCCACCTTGCCCTGGCCAACACCGATCGCGCCTACGTCCTGGCCAAGGGACGCGTGACGATCGCCCGCGCGAGCTCGGAGCTGAAGGACGACCCGGAGCTGGTGGCCTCTTACCTGGGCGGACAGCACAACGAGGAGGTGCTCGCGACCTGATGTCGACCACGCGCATCCTCCCGCTTGCAGGCGTCGATCCCCAGGAGCTGCGGGACCGGCTGGCCGAGGCGGTCCAGAGCGGCGACGAATCGGCTCTCGACGAGCTGATCTCGACGGGCCGCCGTCGCCTGCAGGAGGCTCTCGAGGAAGAGCTGCACAGGCTGGTCGGCGAGCTGGTCACGGAGGTCAGCGGCCAGCAGGGTCTGCGCGAGAAGGTCGGCCGCGCCATCGCGCTGGGCTCGACGTTCCTGGAAGCGCTGCCGCCGCAGCGCCTGCTGCGTCAGCTGGAGGACTCCGACGCCTTCGTCGATCGCTGCCGCGCTGCCTGCTCCGGCCTGATCTCCTTCCTGGCCGGCGAGATCAACAGCGGGCTGGAGGCCGACGGTCGCAGCGCGCTGCCGCCGACCATGGCGCGGCTCTGGGTCGAGGAGTGCGTCGACCAGCTCCGGCGCTCGATGCAGCGCACCGAGATGGACGGTGTGGACCGCAGCAGCCACCTGGCGATGTGGCTGCTGGACCAGCTCGAGGCGGACTAAGGCTAGCCTGTACGGCTTACGGGGTGTCGCGACAGCTCAGCTGGAGTGCCCCAGGCGCAAGGCAGCGCCGAGCATCGCAGCGAACGCACTTCAAGTGCGTGAGCGAGAAGCACAGAAGCTAACGCGGCGGATGGGGTGCACCAGCGGAGTCCGGAGGATGGCCGGCCGCACGTGCGGCCCGCCACTGTCGCCACATCTTGTGAGCTGTGCAGGCTAGTCTCCCTCCATGGATTTCCGCGACTCGCCTGCCGAGGCCGAGTTCCGAGCCAAGGTCGGCGCGTGGCTGCGGGAGCACCTGCCGCCCTTCCAGGAGCGGTATCGGCGGGCGCGCGACGGCGAGGAGCGGCTGGAGATCGCTGCCGGCTGGCAGCACGAGCTCTTCGAAGGCGGGTACGGCGCGCTCGGCTGGCCGGCCGAGTTCGGCGGCAGCGAGGCCTCGCCGCAGGAGCGATACCTGGCGGTGGAGGAAGCGGCCAAGCTGGGGGCGCCCTGGCATCTCAATATGGCGGTCACGCTGGGCTGGTGCGCGCCCGCCCTGCTCGCCTTCGGAACGCGGGCGCAGAAGGAGCAGCACCTCAAAACGATGCTCTCAGGCGACGAGGTCTGGTGCCAGATGTTCTCGGAGCCGAACGCCGGCAGCGACCTGGCCTCGCTGATCACGCGCGCCGAGCAGCGGGGTGACCGGTTCGTCATCAACGGGCAGAAGGTGTGGTCGTCGGGCGCGCATTGGTCGCGCTACGGCATCCTGCTGGCGCGCTCCAGCGACGGCCCGCGCTACCGCAACCTCACCTTCTTCGCGATCGATATGCAGACGCCGGGCATCACCGTGCGCCCCATCCGGCAGATCACCGGTGAGAGCGACTTCGCCGAGGTCTTCTTCACTGACTGCGAGGTTCCGGTGGAGAGTGTCGTGGGTGAGGTTGACGCAGGTTGGAACGTCGCCCTCTACACGCTGCTCAACGAGCGCGTGGCGCTCTCGGCCGGCGCTGGCGCGGCGGTGATCGCGGTGCAGGGATTGGACCGGCTCCTCAACCTGGTGCGCGGCAGCGGCCGCGGGGCTGACCCGATCTACCGCCAGAAGACGGCGCAGGCCTGGATCGAGGCGGAGGCGAATCGCCTCACCGGCTACCGAGTGCTCGACGCGCAGTTCAAGGGCCGGCCGCCCGGCCCGGAGGCTTCGATCCTGAAGCTGTCAGGCGACCTCTGGACGCAGCGGCTGAGCGAGCTCGCGGTGGAGATGCTGGGCATGGAGGGAGCGCTGGCCGACGGCGACGGCTGGGCTTACTCGCTGCTGATGACGCGCGCGCTCACGATCGGCGGCGGCACATCCGAGATCCAGCACAACATCATCGCCGAGAGGGTGCTGGGGCTCCCGCGCCGGAGCTCAGCGCCAGCACCGACATAAAGGTCAGCAGCACCAGCAGGTGCGCACCGGTGCACCACGCGCAGATGGCGCCGATCCGGTCGATCTCGATGAAGACGAGATAGAGGACCGTCAGCAGACCGGCCGCGCCCCAGACAAGATGGGCGCGCGCGAGGCCGGTCCCTTCCTGGCGAAGCCGGAGAGCCGCCAGCCCCACGCTGACGGCGAACCAGACGATGCCGGCCGCCGACGTCGGGATGCCGGTGCCGGCGACGGTGCCGTAGGGGCTGGAGATCACCCGCTCGCAGTTGACGACGCCGCCCGTCTCGCACACCAGGGCCACCGAGGTCGTGAAGTGGACGACGGTGAGATAGATGGAGATCCCGATGCCGACCGTCCCGGCCGCCACGACGACCAGCAGCAGGGGCCGCGCCTGCATCAGCCGGGGAGGCCGCTCTTGAGGCGCTGGATCACGGGGTCGGAGCAGACGCTCGCGGGCTGATCACCCGTGATCTTGCAGATCGAGGCGGTGATCAGGTTGGCCGAGCCCAGGATGCCCTGGGCTTGCGGCGAGCCGGGCGTGCCCAGGGCGTCGGCGATGTCAAGCCAGGTCGAGGTCGTCAGCAGGTTGTAGTCGTAGGTGGCGCCGTCGAACGAGAGCTGGTTGCCGAAGTCGACGAACGGGTAGCCCGTGGCGTACTTAGACAGGAGCGCCGACTGCTGCGACGTCGGTTGCCGCAGCGGCTTGCCCGCGTTGTCGTAGAGCTCGACCGGCACGAACGCGATGTAGGCGCTGCTGTAGGAGGCGTTCCGGAAAGTGAACGTGGGTACCGAAGCTTCAGCCGACATGAGCGTCTGGACGCCGGAGAAGGTGCCGAAGCGCGAGAGGGCGACGATGAGGGCCCAGCGCTCGGCCCCGCAGTAGGGACAGTACTCGGCGCCCATGTAAAGGACCTCGGGCTTGCCCCCCGAGGTGAGGGGCTGTTCGGACACGTGCCGGAATCCCTTCGTTGTCGCCGAGCCCGAGCCGACCGCGGCCAGCGTTGCCGGCGAGACCTTGGCCAGCTGCGACAGCACGCTCGCCGGCGGGGTGGGGTTGGGCGCCGGCGGCGAGCTTCTCGCGTTGATCACGAAGAAGACCACGGCGAGAACCACCAGGCCGAGCGTTACGCCGACGGGCAGCAGCCAGGGACGCTCGCCGCGGGCAGCCGGACGGGCCTTGGGTCGCTGCTTCTGCCGCGCATCGGCCCGCTGGGTGGTGCGCGGCCGCTCCCGCTTGCGCTGGGCCGTCATCCGCCCGCCGTGATGGGCTGCGCCAGGATCCAGAGGCTGGTCATGGTGTAAGCGACCATCAGCCCGAGCATCGGGTACTGGCTCAGGAGGGCGCGCCGCGCCGACCTGAACCGCTCACCCGCGCGGAGGTGACTGAGCCAGACCGCGATCACGTGGCCGATGACGATGAGGATGACCTGCATGTACCACACGGTCGCGGCCCCGGCGAGCGCGAAGCTCGGTTGGTAGCCCGCCAACGACGGGGCCAGGTGCCAGCCGCGCTGCAGCGGATCGTTGATGAGCGGGAAGAGCCCCTGGGCCTGCACCAGCATGTAGCTGTAGTTGTGGGCGAAGTTGTAGACGAGCGCGATCGGCACCAAGGTGAAGACGAATGCGGTCGTGATCGGCAGCCGCTCGCGGCCGCGGCCGAAGACGATGACCAGCCGCATGATCGCCACGTAGATCAGAAGAAACACGATCGTGATCAGCGTCAGGCCGAGGAAGAACTTGACCAGCGCCACACGCAGCGTGTCGTTGAGGTTCGGCGCGAAGGCGGGCTGGAAGTCGTTGATCCACGGCCCGGTGGCTGAGATCCCGTCGAAGGCGAGGCTGCTCAGCGTCAGGATGACGAACACGATCCAGTCCCAGCCGGTCGCGAACGGCTGCAGGAGCCCGACGCCCCAGGGCCGGAGGTAGGCGCGTGCCACACGGCCCGACTGGTCGCGCTCGACCTCGACCGGGCTGAACCGGCCGACGACGCTGAAGAGCACGGTGAACGTCTCGCCGCGACCCAGCCACTCGTCGCGGCCGAACAGGAACATCGCGGCCAGCGTGTAGACCGTGTAGATGACAGCGACCGTCGCGACCCAATTCGGATGGTTGGAGCGGCCGGACGCCAGCTCGAAGCCGGCGAACAGCCAGTAGCCGGCGACCGCGGGCCAGATGCCGACGCGGTCCGGCAGCCGGAGCCGCGGCTTGCGCGGCCGGCGCAGGGTCATCACGTCGTACAGCGCCGACCACGGGTTGAAGCCCGCGTAGAGATTGCCGGCCAGCCCCGAGACGATCACCAGCGCCGCCCAGAAATAGATCCAGACCAGGTACTCCGCGGGGTTGTGGGTCGGGTCCTGCACCCCCGCGTAGCCGCTGGCGATGACCGCCAGCAGCGCCACCACGCCCACGGTCCCGGCGATCGCGCGCGGCACTCCCGAACGCAGTAGCGCGGCGAGCCAGCGCATCTCGAGGCGCGGGTAGCTGGTCGCCTGCTCGCCCACCTTGGACCCGGCGAAGACGGCGACGATCACGAACGACAGCACCACCACGCCACCAGCCGCATAGAGATAGAGCGCAAGCGGGATCGGCAGGTCGTAACGAACGCCGAACCCGTGCAGTAGGGGCGCGGTAACGCTCATCTCGGATCGACTTCGAGGTTGCCGAGGTGCTGGCTCGTGGCTTCGATCTCGTATTCGAAGGTACCGGTCTTGTCCGCCTTGAACGTCTTGGTGTCGGGTTTCCCGGGAGCGGGCTCGAAGTGCAGGTCGTAGCCGTGGAGGTGCACCTCCTCGGCCTTGTCGGCATAGATGGTCAGGGTGATCGTGTCCCCCTCATAAGCCTTGAGCAGCGTGACGTCGGCTGAAATACCGCTCACGTGCACCGTGAAATTGCGGTTCTGAACGGGCGGCGCACTGCCCACACCAGGCGCGCTGCAGGCGACGACTCCGCCCGCCAGGCCCACGGTCAAGATGGCGTTGAGCACCAGTCTTCTCACTGAATCTCCTCCTTGTTTGATCCCCGTCGCCGGGGTCGATCAGGTCAGGAGAAGAGAGGCGGGCCGCGCTTGGCGAATGACGCGGGGGCACACTGCTGAAGGATCAGCGCCCGGCTGCGGCCGTCGGGTCGCGCCGGCGAGGCGGACAGGACAAGACGAACCGGCCGGACTTCGACGAGACCGACCTCGATTGCGGCGACGGCGCCGCCGACCGCGGTGGACCACCACGTCAGCGCAATCGCTCCCAAAAGCGCGACCGGGAGCTGGCCGAGCGAGCCCCACAGCAGGAGGTCGAGGAGGAGCGGCTGGCGCAGGCCGCCCGCCAGGCTCTCGACCGATTCCTGGCCGGCGTAGACAGTGAGCTGGAGGACGAACAACGCCGCGAAGGCGTCGAAGACACGCCACGACCCGGTCGCGTGCCGGACGCGCCCGCCGGCGCTGAACACACGGGCCCACGCGACCAAGAGCAGTCCGACCAGGAGCACTGATCCCACGCCGCCCGCGAGCGCCGTCGCCAGAGGCAGGTAGTACGCATGCACGCCCGAGCTCTGGAGCTGCCCGGCGCCGGCGCCGAAGCGCGCCTCATACGACAGGAAGTGCCCGGCCTGCGAACCGGCGAGGCCGATGACGAGCAGCTGGCACGCGCGCCTCACCCGGCGATCATAAGATCGGCGGCCGCTGGAAGCCGGCCGCCAACTCGCCTGCTTTGAGGTCCGCCGTCTCGACTGATACGGTCCGGTACGGTGCGGGGAAGCAGGTTCCTGGGGTTGATGCTGGCCGTCGCCGGCCTGGCGGCGGCGCTCGTGAGCGCGTCAAACGACGGCGTTGCGGGCAGCGGCGCCCTAGCCGGCTCGGCGGCCGCGGCGGCGCACGTCTATGCCGCAACTCCGGCCACCGCGTCGCCAACTCCCTCAACTGGGACAGCTGCCGTGCTGCGCCAGGCCGGCCAGAGAGATCCGCGTCATGCCTGGCGCGTTGGCTTCGCCAAGGAGCTGCTCGACCCCACGGCGGACCAGCTCAAAGCCGGGCTGCACCTCGGCGGCTACGGGCTGGGCCCTACGCGCACCTCCACCGGTCCGCTGATCGACGGCGACGGCGCCGTCGAGCACCTCTACGCGCGAGCGCTCGCCATCAGCAATCACTCCGGCCAGACGCTGCTGCTGGCGGCGCTCGAGAATCAAGGCACGTTCGCCGCGGACAAGCAGGGGCCGTTCGGCATCTACGACATGCGCCTGCAGGTGTCGCACGACACCGGGGTGCCCGTCGACTCGATCGTGATCAACTCCGACCACAGTCACGCCGGCCCGGACCTGATCGGGCTCTGGGGCGGTGTGCCGGTGAGCTACCTCGAGCTCGTCTACACCCAGACGGTGAAAGCGTTGGACGAGGCCTACGCAAACCGCGTGCCGGCTAGCCTGCTGGTCGGCATAGACGTGCCGGTCATGCCCACGCCGGCGGTCGGTGGGTACGTGCCGGGCACTGCCACGCCGGGTGAGAACCTCGACCACAGCCAGTTCGGCCAGGACACCCAGACCGGCTACCACGACGAGGCGGTCGACACCCAGCTGCGCGTGCTCCAGGCGTACGACACGGCCGGCCGTCCCCTCGGCACCCTGATCAACTACGCGGCCCACGCGACCGTGATGGGCGGCGGCAACATCCTTTACTCGGCGGACTGGCCCGGCCGCGTGGCCCGCGCGACTGAGATCGCCCTGAGCGAACCGGTGGCGGTGACGATGGTCGCCGACGTCGGCCGCACCCAGCCGCCGCGCCCGTGCAGCAAGGACTGCTCGGACGTTGACAAGCTCGACACCTACACCCGCCTTCTCGCGCCCTGGGTCGTCCAGGCCGTCGCCGGCGCCGTACCCGTGCAGGGCACGCAGGTCGCCTCGCACGAGGTCATGACCCGCGAGCTCGCCACCAACCCGGCTCTGCTCGGGGTCGGCTACACCGGCGAGCTGCCGATCCGCGGCGTCGGCGCCTACCGCTCGACGACGCCGCCGTGGATCACGGGCACGCTGGTCGGCACCTTCGTGTCGGCGCACCGCGTCGGCGACATCCTGCTCACCGCCAACCCGGGCGAGGCCTATCCGGACATCAGGTCGGGGCTGCTGAAAGGCATCTCAGGCGTCCAGGCGGGCTTCACTTTCGGCCTCGCGAACGACCAGCTCGGGTACTTGATCGCCCCTGCCAGCGAATACGGCTGGATCACGAGCAGCAATCCCGGCAACGACAACTCCTTCTTCAACGTGAGCGTGCAGTACGGCGATCACATCTACTGCACGCAGCTGAGCGAGGCGACCGCCCTCGGCTTCGCGACCACCGGCGCTGCGCCCTACGACGGCACGGCCGCGGAGCCGGTCTGTCCCCTCGAAGGCGCATCCGACGCCGTTCCGGTGGGCCCGGCGCCGCAGCAGCCGTGGCCGTTCGGCGACGGCACCGCGCTCCCGCCGCCTTTCCCTCAGTAGGCGGGGGCAGCCTCGGGCGCCGGCACGTCGTCGGCGCGCTTCTCGTAGCTGGCCAGACGCCAGGCGACGGTGGCCATCAGGCCGCCTGACACCGCCGAGCCGCGGTTCACGGCATCGACGAACTCGTCGCCGCTGACGCGGTAGAGCTCGGTCGGCGTCTCGGCGATGACACTGGCAGTGCGCACGCCCTCCTGCATCAAGCCGATCTCCCCGAAATACTCGCCGGGCGCCAGCGCGCCCACCACGCGCTCGGAGCCGTCCTCAGCGCGGCGGGTCACCTCGAGGGCGCCCGAGCGCACCACGTAGAAGTAATCGGCGCGGTCGCCCTGGTTGATGACGCGGGTGCCGGCGGGCACCTCGACCGTCGTCATGGAGGCGGCCAGCATCTCGATCGAAGAGCGGGCGGCGCCCTCGAAGATCCGGAGGCCCTGCAACAGGTCCGCGACCGGTGCCAGCTCCAGGCGCCGCGCTTCCAGCCCCCGCTCGAGGGCGATGGTCCACGGCAGCAGAGCCAGGGTCAGGCCGGTAACGAAGAGCCCGGGGATCACGACCGCCCACCCCAGCCCGACCAGTTGGATCAGTGGCGGCTCGATCAGCGAGCCCAGGACGATGCTGATCAGGAAGGCGGTGAACGCCACGCCGAGGATGCGGCCCACCATCCGTGGCGGCGCGGCCCGCTGCAGCAGCGTCAGCGCGATCACATCGACCAGGTTGTTGCTCGCGCCGAGGATGAAACAGCAGAGCAGCGTCAGTGGAAGGGAGTGGAGGACGCCCATGGCCGCCACGCCGAGACCGCCGGCGATCGGCCCGGCCGCGAGCATCAGGATCTGGTGGCGGCGGCCGAGCAGCCGGGCCGCGATGGGGGAGGCCACCACGCCGCCCAGGCCCATAGCCGCCATCAGGTACCCGAACCCGTTGGACCCAGTGCCGAGGAACTCCCGGGCGATCAGCACGAAGAACACGCTGCTGCAGCCGTAGAGGAAGCTGACCCCGAACTCGAAGTTGAGCAGGGCCAGGGCCTGCGGCGATTGCCTCAGAGCCCGGAGGCCGTCGACGATCTGGTGAATCGGTCCGTGCTCCAGCTTCACCTTCACCGGCGGCACGTGGGCGGAGATCGTGAGCAAGGTCAGCGCCGAGACCGCGAACGTGCCCGCGTTGATGGCGAAGGCCGCGGCATTGGAGCCGACCAACAGCAGCACGCTGCCGACGCCGGGCCCGATCACGAGCGCGCCGGCTTCGATGGTGGAGTTGACGGCCACGGCTGCGGCGAGGTCCTCCTCGCCCACCAGGCGCGGAGTCAGCGCGGCGGCGGCGGGGGCGAAGCAGGTGCTGGCGCAGTTGTTGGTGAAGGCGAGGAGGATCGCGAGCAGCGGCGACCCGACGAAGGCGGCATCGGCCGCCAGCCCCAGCATGCAGAGGAGCCGGAAGACGTCGGCGGTGACCATCACCCGCTTGCGGTTGAAGCGGTCCGCGATCATCCCGCCGACCGTCCCGAAGGCCAGGTACGGCAGCAGCCGCACGACCGCCGCGGCGCCGAGCCAGATCGCGGAGTGCGTCAGCTGATAGATGAAGACGACGTAGGCGACGGCGTAGAGCCAGTCGCCGCCCTGCGACACGACGGCCGCAAACGCCAGTCTGCGGTAGTCCCGGTGGGCCAGCGCGGCCCGAAACGCCCCCTTCCTTTCCCCTTCCGCCATCAGGCGGCGACAGCATAGCGGGACACGCCGTTCGCAGCCACGCTAATGTTTCCGGCGCCGGTTGACCGAAGGAACAATGTCGTGAACTGTCCGGCGTGTGGGTCGAACAACGAGGTCGGAGCCCGCTTCTGCCAGGAGTGCGGAGCGACCCTCGCGCTGACCTGTGCCCAGTGCGGCGCGCAGGTGCCGCCGAACGCCAAGTTCTGCAACCAGTGCGGGGCGCCTCAGGGGCCTGCGGCCGCTCGCGTCGCGCCACCGCCCGTGACCGCCGCAGCTGTCAGCGAGCAGCGACTCGTCTCGATCCTTTTCATGGACCTCGTCGGCTTCACGCCGCTCTCCGAGGGCCGGGATCCCGGCGAGACCCGAGAGCTGCTGAGCCGCTACTTCGAGGTCGCTCGCCAGCTCGTAGAGCGATACAACGGCACCGTTCAGAAGTTCATCGGCGACGCGGTCGTCGCAGTCTGGGGCACGCCCACGGCGCGCGAGGACGACGCGGAGCGCGCCGTCCGTACCGGTTTGGAGCTGGTCTTGGCCGTCGCAGAGCTGGGCGGGGAGCTCGGACTGCCGCAACTGCAGGCACGCGTCGGCGTCCACACCGGCCCGGCGGCTGTGACGCTCGGCGCCGAGGCGGAGGGGATGGTCGTCGGCGACATGGTCAACACCGCCTCGCGCATCCAGGGCGCTGCGCCGGCAGGCGGAGTCCTGGTGGCGGAGCCGACGCGGCTGGCGAGCGAGGCCGCCATCGCCTACGAGGACGCGGGAGTCCACGAGCTCAAGGGCAAGAGCGAGCCGATGCAGCTCTGGCAGGCCGTCCGCGTCACCGCCACTCGGGGCGGCGCCCTGAAGTCCACGGCCCTCGAGCCTCCCTTCGTGGGTCGTGAGCGCGAGTTCCGCATGACCAAGGAGCTCTTCCACGCCACCGTCGACGACGGGCGTGCCCACCACCTGGCCGTGCTGGGAATCGCGGGGATCGGCAAATCTCGCCTGGCCTGGGAGTTCGAGAAGTACATCGACGGCGTCGTGCTGCGAGTCCTCTGGCACCACGGCCGCTGCCTCTCCTACGGAAGTGGCGTCGCATACTCGGCGCTGGCCGAGATGATCAGGGCGCGGGCGCACATCGTCGAGGCCGAGGATGCGTCGGCAACTCGTGGCAAGCTCGTCGAGGCCGTCGCGACCTTCGTCGCCGACCCGGACGAGCGCGCCTGGGTCGAGCCGCGCCTGGCCCACCTGCTCGGGCTGGAGGAGCGTGACGGGTGGGAGCGCGAGGAGCTCTTCTCCGGCTGGCGCCTCTTCATCGAGGGCATGGCCCGAGAGGCCCCGGTGGTGCTCGTCTTCGAGGACATGCAGTGGGCCGACGCGGGCCTGCTCGACTTCATCGACTCGCTCCTCGAACGCTCCCGAGAGCTCCCGTTGTTCGTGGTCACGATGAGCCGGCCGGACACCGAGAGCGAGGTCGGCCGCGGACGGCGCAACGCCACCTCCCTCTACCTCGAGCCGCTGCCGCGGGAGACGATGGGGCAGCTGCTGGACGGACTCGTTCCAGGCCTACCCTCCGCACTGCGAACTGCGATCCTCGAGCGCTCAGAAGGCGTGCCGCTCTACGCGGTCGAGATGGTCCGCATGCTGCTCGCCCAGGGCGTCCTGGCCCATGACGGCGGCTCAATTCGAATCGTTCAGGCGGATGCGGACCTGCGGGTGCCCGACACACTGCACTCGCTCATCGCCGCCCGGCTCGACGAGCTCAGCGCCGACGAGCGCCGGCTGCTTCAGGTGGCCAGCGTTCTCGGCAAGACCTTCCGCAAGGAGAGCCTGCCGGCGTTGATCGACCTCCCTGAATCGCGCATCGACGAGCTGCTCTCGGGTCTGCTGCGGAAGGATGTGCTCTCGCTGCAGGCGGATCCACGATCGCCGGAGCGTGGTCAGTACGGGTTCATCCAGGACCTCATCCGGCACGTCGCGTACGAGACGCTGCCCAAACGCGACCGGCGTGCCCTACACCTGGCGGTTGCCAGGCACCTCGAGGACACGTGGGGTGGGGAGGAGCTGGATATCGTCGAGGTTCTTGCCCACCACTACCTGGAGGCGCACCGGCTGGTTCCAGAGGCCGACGATGCCGAAGGGATCCGCGACAAGGCGCACGCCGCCCTGATCCGGGCAGCTGAACGCGCTGCTTCACTGGCCGCCCATGAGGAAGCTCGCGAGCTGTTCGTGCAAGCCGCCAGCGTCGCGCCCGACGCCGGCGCGGGGGCACGGTTCCTCGAACAGGCGGGCTTCATGGCGTGGCATGCCGCGGCCTACGAGAACGCGGCGGACACCTATCGCCGGTCGATCGATATGTACGAGAGCGCAGGGGACGTCGGCGGTGCAGCGCGGGCCGCGGCCCGCCTCGGCGAAGTTGAGTGGAGGCTGGGCGACCTGGCCGGGGCGCTGGAGCGCATGACTCGCTCCTTCGAGGTCCTGCGCACCCAGGATCCTGACGAGAGCATGGGCACAATCGCGGCCCAACTGGCGCGCTTCTACTACTTCGAGGGCGATCCGGCGAAGGGCGTCGAGCTGGTAGAGGTTGCCCTCGAGATTGCGGAGGATCTCGGCTTGCCCGGTGTGCTGGCAGAGGCTCTGAACACCAAGAGCATGCTGCTGGAGGGCCTTGGCCACCCGCAGGAGGCGATCGCGCTTCGGTACCACTCGCTGACCGTCGCCCTGCAGAACGGTTTGCACCAGGCCGCCCTCCGCGCCTACAACAACACGGTCAACGGGCTCGTCGACTGGGATCGGCTGGAGGACGCGTTGGAGCTTGCCGATCGGGGCCTCCAGCTGGCCGGCCGGCTCGGTCAGCGCTTTTGGCTGTCGCAGTTGTACGGCATCAAGGCAATGACTCTCTACATGCTCGGACGCTGGGATGCTGCCGTGGAAGTCGCCAGGAGCACGCAGCAGAACGATGTGTCCGGCGCCGCCTCCGAAGCGCTCCTCGCGAACCTGCTCATCGACCTGGCGCGCCGACCTGATGCGGACGCCGTCGAGATGCCCGCGATGCTCGAGGAGATGGCCTCCCGAGAGGACGTCCAAGACCGCGGCTCGTACCTGATGCCGGCCGCGGCGCTGCGTCTCGCGCGGGGTCGAACGCGTGAAGCGCTGGCCTTGGCCGAAGAGTCGATGGCCGTGGTCAAGCCACTCGGTATCGTCGCCTCATTGGTCAGGTGGTCCTATGTCCTGGCCTGTCAGGCCGCCGCCGACCTCCAGGACGAGGACAAGCTCTTGCAGCTTCTGGTGGAGCTCGACGCCTACCCGCCAGGCCGCCTGACGCCGTGGACGAAAGCGAATATCGCCCGCTTCCGCGGACGGCTCTGCGCCCTCACCGGCGCGTCCGGCGCGGCAGCCGCCTTCCGTATCGCCGAGAATGGTTTCCGAGAGATAGGCACCGTTTACTGGCTCGCCCTGACTCTCCGCGAGCATGCCGCCTGGCTCGTCACACAGGAAAAGGCGCCGGAGGCGGAGCCGCTCCTGGCGGAGGCCGCCGAGCTCTTCCAGCGGCTCGGCATACCGACCTCACAGGTGGAGGCGAGCGCGGCCGCCCCCGCCGAGGCCGAGGTGCCGACCGTACCCTAGAACGGCGATGGACTCGGAGCGGGAGCTGCTCAAAGAGCTGATGGCGGCCCCGCCGGCTGAGTTCACCGCCGTGCGCACGAGGCTGGTCCGCGAAGGCGCGCGCGACCTCGCGAAGGTGCGCAAGCCGCCCCTCAAGCTCTGGGCCGCCAACCGCGCCATGGCCGCCCGACGCGACGCTGTCGAGCGTCTGGCCGCGGTCACTCGGCACCTGCAAGAGCTCGAGCGCTCCATCGCCCGCGGTCAGACCGGAGCCGGCGCTGAGCTCCGGTCGGCGGCCGCCGATCAGCGGCGCGAGCTGGACGTGCTGGAGTCCGAGGCGAGGAGCCAGCTCACCGCGATCCACGTCTCGCCGAGCGCGGCCGTCGAGGCCCGCGACATCATCCGCACCGCGGCCCTGGCCGGGGCGGAGCTGTGGTCCGACCTGGCGGAAGGTGTGCTGACGCACCCACCCGATGAGCCGGATCACGCCGTGTTTGGGGTCACCGAGGCAGAGCTGCCCCGGCCGCGCGTCGTCGATGCCAAGCGCCAGCAGGAGCGCTTCAAACGACTGGCCGAGGCTGCCGCGGTTCTGCGAGCCGAGGCGGTCCGATTGCGCCAGGAGGCGGAACGGCTGCAGGACGAGGCGCAGCAGATGAAGCGGCGCGCCGACTCGGCCGAGGCGCGGGCTTCCGAAGCCGAGTCCAAGCTCTAGACGGGCAGAAGCTTTCTAGACGGGCACAATCGCGCCGCTCACAGCGGCCGCTTCGTCGCTGCAGAGCCAGAGGATGGTCCGGGCTATCAGCTCTGGCGCCACCGCGTTCTTCATCGCCGCCTCGGGCATGGAGGCGCGGTTCGCACGCGTGTCGATCAGCAGAGGCATGACCGCGTTCACGCGGATCCCAGAGCTCTTGAGCTCACCCGCGAGGATCTCGGTCAGCCGGTTGACGCCGGCCTTGGCGACGCCATAGGCCGCCGAGCCCACGCTGCCCGCCACCGCCGCTCGGGATGAGACGTTGACGATCGCCGAGCCCGGCCGCATCCGGGTCGCTGCGGCCCGGCAAGACCACCAGCCTGTCTCGAGGTTCAGCCGGAGCATGTGACGCAGCGATTCGGGACTGCTCTCGGCCAGGGCTCCGCCGGCGAAGCCGCCGGTCACGTTCACCAGCCAGCGAGGCACGGCGTCCAACCCGTTCCAGAGGTCTTCGACGGCGCCGGCGTCGGTGAGGTCCACGCTGAGGTCGGCGCCCTCTCGCGCGACGCCGAGCACGCGGTCGCCGCGGGTGCGGAAGGCGTCGACCACCGCCGGGCCGAGCCCGCCGCTCGCTCCGCAGACGAGGGCCAAGTCAGCCAATTAGGTCAGGCAAAGGCGTAGCGCAGAAAGAGCAGGTCGCCGGCGCGCCGCAGGCTCAGCAGCCGCGCCGGGCGCGGATCGTCCGGCAACGCCCGGAAGCCCTCGACGAGGCCCGGTCGTCCACCTCCGTCCCTGCCCGCGAGCACGGGAGAGACCGTCAGGAAGAGCTCGTCCACCAGCTTCGCGCGAAGCAGCCCGCCCATCAGCCGCGGCCCGCCCTCGGTGAGGATGCGCCGGTGGCCGCGGTCTCGCAGGCCCGCCAGCACCGACCGGAGGTCCTGCCGGCCGGTGAGCAATGTCGAGGTCCGCGCCGCCCTGGAGCCCGGATCGAGCTTGCCGCTGCCGCTGAGGATGTAGACCTGCGGCTCGGACGGCAGGCCCAGTGCGCGCCTCACCTCGGCGAACTCGGCGGCATGCCCCGGCGAGGCGTGCTCCGGCGTCCATTGGTGCTCGGCCTCGTCGCGCGCGGTGCCGGCTCCGACCACGACGGCGTCCGCGACGGCGCGCAGGAGGCCGAGTAGATATCGGTCGGCCTCGTCGCCACCGCTGAGCAGCCTGCCCGCCGACTGCTTGACCTCGGGCTCGAAGGCGACGACGCCGTCGATGCTCGAGACGAAGTTGCCGAAGACCACGTCCGGCCAGAGGTCAAGCGCGCCATACGTTTCTACAACCGAAGGCGGGAGGTCGAGCGGCGGCGCACCGTCGACCTCATAGAGGGACTCGAACTTCAGCTGGCGTTACCGCGGCTCCGGAAGAACAGGAAGGCGGCGACGACCACCACGACGATGATGATGATCAGCTCGACGGTGTGGGTCGTGGAAAGCGCGAGGGGAGCGGCCAAAAGCGAAGTCAAATGCATGGCAACAAACATGCCAGGTTAGGGCGCCTTCGCGCCGGAGCGGTTCAGGTTTCGAATTCGAAGGCCGCGATCCGGGCCTCGGCTCCGGCGACGAATCGAATCTCCAGCGGCACCTCGGCGAGTACCTCGGTCCAGCGGCGAGCGGCTGCCTCCGGGTCTGGCGCCGCGATCGTCGCCCCGACCACTCGGCCGGGACCCAGCCGCGCGGGGGCCTTGCCGCTCCACTCCGGCCCTGCCCAGTGCCAGCTTTCGGGCGGGCGGGGCGTGTCGAGCGAGACGATCGCGCCCGGCAGGTCCTTGGGGTGCAGGTGCGTGCCCGACACCTCTGGGTGGTCGCTCTGCCAAACGATGCGGGCGCCTGCCTCGGTCGCCCGAGCCCGCGCGGCCGGCGTGTCGGGGACCTGGAACATCAGCATGTAGGGGCCCTCGCCGAAGCGCCGGATGTAGCGGGCCGCGGGAGCGTCGTCGCGAAACGGCGAGACGACCTCGACGAAGGTGTCGCCCAGCGCCATGACCGCGTTGTGCAGTCCGAAGTGCTCCACGCCAGGGTCTTGGTAGGGCTCGCCCAGCGGAAGCTCGGCACGGAGCTCGCCGACCTTCGCCTCCAGGTCCAGCGCCGCGTACACCACTTGACGGAGCCTCATGGCCGCGCGGGCCGGGAGCGAGGGCCGAGCTGTTCCGGCAGGACTTTGTACGCCATCTCGACCCAATCAACCAGCAGGCGGCGGGTGTTGGCCGGGTCCACGATGCGTTCGATGTTGAAGGACTCGGCCGTCCGGAACGGCGAGCGCAGCGCCTCCAGCCCGGCCAGGATCTCCGACTTCAGCGCCTCGGGGTTGTCTGAGGCCTCCAGCTCGCGCCGGTAGGCCGCCTCCACGCCGCCCTCAAGAGGCAGCGAGCCCCAGTCGGCCGAGGGCCACGCGAAGCGGAAGTTCAGCGCCTGCGCGTTGCCGTGCGCCGCGCCGGCGACACCGAAGACCTTGCGGACGATGACCGACGCCCAGGGGACGCCGGCCTGGTAGACGGCCGCGAGGGCCCTGGCCCCACGGCGAATCGTGCCGGCCCGCTCCGCCTCGACGCCGATCACGAATCCGGGCTGGTCGACGAAATTCACGACGGGGAGGTGGAACGTGTCCGCCAGGTCGGCGAAGCGGGCCAGCTTGTCAGACGCGTCGGCGGTGAGGCCGCCGCCGTAGACGTGCGGGTCCGAAGCCAGCACGGCGACCGAGTAGCCGTCCAGGCGCGCCAGGGCGGTGATGAGCGAGCGGCCGAACCCCGCGCCGGTCTCCAGCACCGAGCCGGGATCAAATACCAGGGCGAGTATCCGCCGCATGTCGTACGGCCGCCGGCGGTTGCGGGGCACGATGGAGCGCAGCTCGTCCGCAGTGTCGGTCGCCGGCTGGCGGCACTCGCCGCCCGGAGGTACCTCCCACACGCTGCTCGGCAGGTAGGCGAGGAAGCGCCTGCACTGAGCCAGCGCGTCGGCCTCCGTCTCGGCCACGTTGTCGACCGCGCCTGAGCGGGAGGCGATCTCCCAGCCACCGAGCTCTTCTTTGTCCACCCGCTGACGCATGCCCGCGGCGACCACCGGCGGGCCGGCGACGAAGAGCTGGGAGGTGCCGCGCACCATGACCGAGAAGTGGGCGCTGACGACGCGAGCGGCGCCGAGCCCCGCGACCGGGCCCAGGCACGCCGCGACCACTGGCACCTTGCCGAGGTTGTCCACCACGAGGTCCCAAGCGGGATTGGCCGGAACGTAGGTGCGGCCGATGTCGTGGTAGGACTTGACGCTGCCGCCGCCCCCGGTGCCGTCGACCAGCCGCACGATCGGAAGCCGGAGTTCGTTCGCCATCCGCTCCGCGTAAACCTGCTTGGCGTGGATCGCGGCGTCTGACGCCCCGCCGCGAACGGTGAAGTCGTCGCCGCACACCACCACCCGCCGGCCCTCGACGCGGCCGTAGCCGCTGACGATGTTCGAGGGAGTGAACGAGGCCAGCTCGGCGCCTTCGTACTTGGCGAAGCCGGCCAGCGTGCCGATCTCTTCGAACGTGCCTGCGTCGAGCAGCTGGTCGATGCGTTCGCGGACGGTCTGGCGTCCGGCGGCTCGCGCCCGCTCGATTCGCTCAGCACCGCCCATCTGGCGGGCAAGCTCCTCGCGTTTGCGGAGCTCCTCCAGTTCAGGCTCCCACTCGCCGCCCATCTATGGGACATGATTGTGGTCCGTGTCTCGTATGCGTAACCTGGCGCGCCTGGCGGAAGCGTCATTCGAGCGACTCGGCGACCGCGAGTCCCTGTTCTTCGAAGGCCAGACCTACCGCAGCGGCGACCTTTTCGAGCGTTCCCGGCGCCTGGCAGGCGGGCTGATCGAGCTCGGCGTCAAGCCGGGCGACCGCGTCGTGGTCAGCATGGCGAACTCGCCCGACGTCGGAACGACTTACAGCGCGCTCTGGCGCGCGGGCGCCGCGATCACCCCCGCGATGTTCCTGCTCACGCAGGCCGAGGTGCGTCACATCCTCGAGCACTCGGAGGCCGTCGGCGTCGTCACGAGCCCTGAGCTGCTCGCGCACGTCAAAGGCGCGGCCGAGGGCGTTGAGAGCGTCCGCTGGATCGCGAGCAGCGGGCCGGTCGAGGACGGGGTCGTGGCCTTCGATGAGCTCGCGCAGTCGGAGCCCGCGTCAATAGTGGACGTGGATGACGCGGCGATGGCGGCGCTCATGTACACGGGCGGCACCACCGGCCGCGCGAAGGGCGTGGTGCTTTCCCACGAGAACCTCTGGTACTGCGGTCACAGCGCTTGGGAGTCCGGCTACGAGCCCGACATCAACCGCACGCTGATCCCGCTCCCGCTGGCGCACTCCTATGGGCTGATCGTCAATGTCGTCGGCCTGCACTCGCCTGAGCCGGGATTCGCGGTCCTGCAGCGGTGGTTCGATCCGGCGGAGTGGCTGCGCCTGGCGCAGGAGCACCGGGTCCAGGTGTCGACGGTCGTGCCGTCGATGATCCAGATGCTGCTCCAGCAGCCGCTCGAGGACTTCGACCTCTCAGCGTTGAAGTACCTGGTGTCGGGTGCGGCGCCCCTCGCGCTGGAGGTGGTGCACGAGATCGAGCGGCGCATCCCGAGCATGACGGTGCGCGAGGGGTACGGCCTCACCGAGTCCGGCGCCGTGATCAGCACCAACCCGCCGCACGGCCGGCGGCTCGGGTCCGTCGGCAAGGTCATCCCGGGCTACGAGGTGCGCATCGTCGACGACACCGATCAGAACGTTCCCGCCGGTGAACCCGGCGAGATCATCTGCCTGGCTCGCGGCGTGATGCGCGGCTACTGGAAGTCACCGGAGCTCAGCGCCGAGGTGCTGCGCGACGGCTGGCTGCACACCGGCGACATCGGCCGCTTCGACGACGACGGGTTCCTCTACGTCGTCGACCGCAAGAAGGACCTGATCATCCGCGGCGGCTTCAACGTCTTCCCGCGGGACGTGGAAGACGCGCTCCTGGAGCACCCGGCCGTAGGCGCGGCCGCGGTCGTGGGGAGGCCGGACGACCGTCTGGGCGAGGAGGTGGTCGCCTATGTGTCGCTGCGGGCGGGCCAGCAGGCGACGCCCGAAGAGCTCATCGAGTTCGCCAAGGCGCGCGTCGGCCGCCACAAGTACCCGCGAGAGGTGGTCCTCCTGGACGCGATCCCGCTGACGCCGGTGGGGAAGGTGGACCGCAAGGCGGTCCGCGCCCTGGTCAGGGCGTAGCCGTAGCCTCCTCCCCGGCCGGCGGGGAGGTGGCCCGAAGGGCCGGAGGGGCCTGTAGAGGGGCCGCAATCCGCCGCAGCCCAGGCGACCACCCCCAGACCTCGCCGCTGAGAGCGGCGGCCCAGAGTACAAAGGCGATAGCGCTGACCAGGAAGGCCGGCCGCACAGCGCCGTCGATGCCGGCGATGCCGACCACGGCCGCCGCCAGCAGGGCCAGGCCCGTCAGGCCGCCCAGCCAGCAGACCAGGCCGGCGAGGCCGACCTCCGCCTCGTCCGGAGCTCCGAGCAGGGACGTCACGCCGAGCCAGATCGCGAACACGCCCAGCGGCCATGCCTCGGCAAACGTCCGGGCGGGCTCGCGGAGCACGTCCGCGACCGCGAGCGACTGCAGGACGATGAGCGTGATCAGCCCGAGCCCACCCCAGAAACCGAGGAAAAGGCCCCAGGCGGGGTAGCGCATCGGGTGCCTGAAGAGCAGGCGCCCAAGCGGCAGGAGCAGCACCGCCCAGGCGAGCAGCAGCCACTGCACCGCGGCGACCGGCCAGCCGGTGACCTTGCCGACCACGGCGGCGATCAGGACCGCCGCGGCCAGATACGCGTAGGCGCTCGTCCACCGCATGGCGGCGGCACTGTAGCACCCGGAGCCGGCGGCGCGCTAGGAGGCTGCCACCACTGCTTCCGCTGCCTCCTCGGCTTCGATGTCACCGGCGGTCGCCGCCTCGATCTCGGCGAGCTTCTTGCCGCGGTCGCGCTCGAGCACCTTCATGCGCTTGTCGAACTGGGTCGCCGAGAAGGCCGCGATCTCCTCCATCGGAGTCCCGTACTCGTCGAGCGCGCCCTCTTCGTAGGCGTCGTAGAACTCGGTGATCACGCCCATCGAATAGGGAAGGAGCTCGCGCATCCGCTGCTCCATGACCTCCCAGAGCTCCGGCTCCTCGGCGACCAGCCGGTCGATCAGGTACACGCCGTACCGGATGTGGCGGGACTCGTCGCGCGCGATCAGGCTGACCGCTTGGAGCAGGCCCTCGAGATGGCCCTGCGGAGTGTCCATCTCCATCGAGCGGCGGAAGCCGTAGTACCCGGTCTCGGCCAGCACGCCCTCGATGATCATGTTGTAGGTCACCGAAGCGCGCACGAGCGCAGCGTTCGACTCATCGTGCTGGAGCGCGCCCAGCGCCGCGGGCAGCTCTTCGTAGAAGAGCGTCCGGTAGCTCGGCGTGAGGTACCGCTCGAGGTCGAGCGGGCCGCCCGCGACCTCGTCGAGCCAGCGACGGAAGAACTCGGTGTGCTTGGCCTCCTCCCACAGGAAGGAGGTGAGGAAGATCTCGTCCTCGATCCAGCCGCGCTTGGCCACGTTCATGATCAGCGGCAGCAGGTCGAGCGTGACGCCCTCCTCGCCGGCCTGGAACAGGCTCAGGTTGCGAACGATGACGTCGCGCGCGAGCTCGTCCATGCCGTTCCAGGCGGCCTCGTCGGCGCTGAGATCGATGTCCATGGGGTTCCACGTGCCGAGCTTCTTGGCTTTCTGGAAGAGACGCATGGGGATCGAGTCCCACTTGAGACCGCGCGAGACCGTGGCGTAGGACTCCCGTCGGTGCTGTCCGTTTTCGCTCATGTGCCTCATACTGTCACGCCACCGCCGTAACTGCCTACGACTTGCATGCGTTTCAAACACATGGCACCCGGTTTCCTGCACACGTTGATCCGACTCGGGATGTTGGCCTTCGACCCTCTCGGCTCGAGGCGCCTGCGCCTCAGGCTGCGCCGGGCGTCACTGAGGTTTCAGCCCAAGATCAGCTAGGCCAAGATCAGCTAGGCCTCTAGAAACCTCGAGTCAGGCGCCAGCGCTTGCCCGGCACCACCAGTGCGCCGGCCGTGACCAGCCTGGCCTGGTAGCTCCGCGTTCCATAGGTCACGGTGAGGGTGCCCGCGTCGGTTCCGGCCGCCGCCGGGACCGCGAGCGATCTCAGCTCGTAGCTCACCACGGGCTTCGGGCCCGGCCAGACCACGATGGCCAGGTCGTGCACCGGCCGCACCCGGGCCGCCGCGCCCCACGGCGCGCTGTACTCCGCCACCGTCGCGGTGGCCGGCACTCGCCACACTCTGAGCCCCCCGGCGACGGCGTCCGCCAGCTGCGCGGTGCTGGCGAATGCGGTCGGCAGGTCGGCCACCCCCATGACCGCCGTGTAGATGGCCACCGGCAGGCCGCCCACCTGCCGCAGCGTCAAACCGACGAACGCGGCCTGGCCGTGGGGATCGGAGCCGGTCTTGATCCCGACGACGCCCTGGTGGCCCAGCTGGCTGTCGACGTTGTAGACGGTCCCCGCGACCGGTAGGTCGGTGCTGTGCGTGCCGGCGATGTCCGCGATCACCGGCTCGGCCATCGCGACCTCGCCCAGGGCGAGCAGCTCGGTGGGAACGCTGGTCGTCTGATCGCTGACGCCGGAGGGGTCGGCGAAGTGTGTCCCGCCCTTGGAGAACAAGGCCGGCGCCTCGGCGTTCATCTTCGCGACGAAGGCGTCGACCGAGCCGGCGTCCCAGGTCGCGAGGATATCGGCGAAGTTGTTGGCCGACGGGATGAGCAGGCCCTGGAGCAGCTGCAGCTCGCTCAGCTGCTCCCCGGCGGCGACTTGGACGACCGACTCATCCGCCGCCGCCCGCCGCGAGGTGTTGTCGACGTCGGACTGCGAGATCGTCAGCTCGGGACCGCCTTGGCCTTCCGCCAGGGGATGATCGTGCAGGACCAGCAGGGCGGTCATCAGCTTGGCCGTGCTGTACATGCGCAGCGGGCCCGTCGCGCCGCCGCACGCGCCGAGGTCCCCGATGCCCTCGACAGCGACCGCTGCGGCGCCGGTCGCGGGGCAGGGCAGCGTCGGAGCAGCCGTCTCAGCGATGGGAGGCGGCAGCGCGCGAGCGGTGACCGCCGGCACCGGCCGGAAGTACTGGGTAGCCCCGGCCGCGACGACCACCAAGAGCACTCCGGCCGCGATCAGCGCTCCTCTCACGCTCTCGATTCTGGAAAATGCGCACGCATCCCTACCAACTGAGGAGAAGCGCCGAATGGAAGACCAGTCGCTGCACACCGACGTCCACGCCGCCGCCGAGCACCAGCCCCGGATGGTTCACCGCCACGAGGCCAGCAAGGCCGTGCATGGCGAGGGACCCGCCGCCGAGTTCAACCGCACGCTGGCGGTCTGGGTCACCAAGAACGTGGGCACAATGTGGTGCGCCTACGTCTTCACCGTCGTCGGCGTCACCGGCATCGTCGCCGCCTTGACCAACAACACCACCATCGTGCTTCTGGTCGGAGCGATCTCCGGCTACTTCCTCCAGCTGGTTCTGCTGCCGATCATCATCGTCGGCCAGAACGTCCAGGCGGAGGCGACGGACCGCCGAGCCATGGAGGATCACAAGACCCTGGTCGCGCTCCACACCATGAACAAGACTCAGCTGGAGATCCTCGAGGCGCTTCAGAAGCTCACGACGCAGCAGGACGCCGCGCTGGCGAAGATCGCCGCCAAATAGGGCCTTACGGCAGAAGCGGCGTGCTGGGGCTCGGAACTGGCAGCGGGAACGGGCTCGGGACCAACCCGCTCGGCAGTGGCAGCGGCTGGCTGCCGCCGGAGCCGGTTCCGGTCGTCTGAGTTCCGGTCCCGGTCGATCCGGCGCCGCTCGTGCCCGAGCCGGCGCGGCCCGAGCTGCTGCTGGTCGCGCCGGTCGTGTGACCGGACCCGCTCGATCCAGCAGTGCGATTCCCGTTGGCGACGTTCGCGCCCGCCGCGGCGGGCGCGTTGGCCTGGTGAGCGCCGGCCGCGGCGGCAGGCGGGTTCGAGAAGAAGCCCGCGATCGTGCCGGCGAGGGTGGTCGTGCCCAGCGGCACCGAGGCGATCAGCATGCCCGCGGCGACGAATGCCGCCGCCGAACCGAGGCGCAGGGCGCCCGGGGCGAGCCGTGCGCGCGGCAGGCTGGGCAGCCGGAGGATCTTCCCCTCGGCAGCCGCCGGCGCCTTCTTCGCCGCGGCGGGGGCGGCGACTGGCTCGATCTCTCCGAGCTCCGACGCCGGCACAGGCCGCGCCAGGGCGAACCCCTGGCCCAGGTCGCAGCCGAGGCCCCAGGTGGCGCGCACCAGCGTGTCGCTGTCGAGGTGGGTGGCGCAGACCTGCAGCCCCAGCGCGTGGCTGCCGGCCACGATCGAAGCCAGGGAGCCGACCTGGCGCGGGTCTTTCGCGAGGTGCACCAGCGCCGGGTCGAGCTTGAGCTCGTCGACCGGCAGACGCTCGACGGCGGCCAGAGAAGCGGGGCCCCCGCCGAAGCTGTCGACGCAGATCCGGAAGCCGGCATCGCGAAGCTCACCGAGCCGCGCCGCGGCGCCCGGGTCGAGCGTGACGGTCTCCTCGTGGACCTGGATCGTCAGCAGCGACGCGTCGGCGCCGGTCCGGGCGAGCATCTCGCGCAGGTGGGGCAGCAGCCCCGGCGACGTCAGCGTGCGGGCGCAGATCTTGACCGTGATCGGCAGCCGCCGGCCCTTGCGGACCCAGTCCGCGGCCTGGTTGGCGGCGATCCGCAGCATCTCGAGGTCGATCTCGACCCCCAGCCGCGTCACCTGGGCCATCGGCAGGAAGGCCGCCGGCTCGAGCAGGCCGCGCTCGGGGTGATCCCAGCGGACCAGCGCCTCGACGCCGACCACCTTGCGCGTGCTCAGCTCCAGCAGCGGCTGGTAGTGGGCCACGAGGTGGCGCTCGCGAAGCGCTTCGGGCAGCTCGTGGATCACGTCCGCGCCGGGCGGGTCTTCGTCCTGCGGGTCGGCGAAGGCGAGCGGCGAGTGCGAGTTGCGCGCCAGCGTGCTGGCGACCTCGGCATGCCGGGCCAGCCAGGCGGGCTGAGCCGCGTGGTCGGGGTAGATGGCGATGCCGACGGCGGGCTCCAGGTCCTCGATCGCGGCGGCGATGCGATCGGCGGCGCCCGCCGCGCCGTCGAAGTCGCAGCCGGGGAGG
Organism: Candidatus Dormiibacterota bacterium; assembly: GCA_036378435.1. Lineage (GTDB taxonomy): Bacteria > Chloroflexota > Dormibacteria > Dormibacterales > Dormibacteraceae > DASUWK01. The sequence goes on from DASUWK010000059.1 coordinate 76,635, forward strand.
AGGATCCAGGCTTCCTGCTCGTCGGTGCACACGACGGAATCCGTCACCCGCACCACCGCGCGCAGCGCGCCCACGAGAAGAGTGCTCAGCTCGCCGCCGGCCCACGTGGGCGTGCCGGAGACAGGCCTGCCGAGTGCTACGTGCAGCACGGCCAGGCTGTCTTCCGCCTCCTGAGCCCTGGCGAGGGAATCAGCGAGGCGGGTCTGAAGCGCACTGATCATCTGGTGCACAGCCCCCTCGTGGTTACTCGGTGCCGAATGTACCACCAAGGCTGTCGCGAAGCCTAGCGTCTAAGTTCACAAGGTCGACTGATACTGGAGAGCTGAATTGCGTTCGAAAGAGCTGTTTGCGGGCGTGTTCAGCCGGCATGCAGAGGCTTACAACGCACGTCATGCGCTGATCCGGCGCTCGGGTGCCAGCCGCGGCCGTCAGCGGCTGCTCGAAAGGCTCGCTCTGCGCGGCGGCGAATCAGTGCTCGACCTGTGCTGCGGGCCGGGCAACCTCGGCGCCGAGCTGCTCGAACGCTGTCCGAATGTACGTCTGGTGGGCGCCGACCTGGCGCCGGGCATGCTCGCGGTGGCCGCGGCCGCCCTGCCCTCGGTCGATTACGTTCTGGCCGACGCGGAGGCGCTGCCCTTCCAGGCCCGAGCTTTCGGCGCGGTCGCTTGCGGTCACGGCCTTCAGTTCTGTCCCGATCTGCCGGCGGTCCTCCGCGAAGTCGGCCGCGTCTTGAGTGAGGGCGGCGTGCTGGCCGCGAGCGTGCCGCACCTGGGACGCTCGTCCGACCGCGCAGCGCAGGTCCTCGACCACCTGCTGCCGCCGTTCCCGGACACCCCAGACCGCGCCGGCACCCTGGCCGTGGTCGCGGACCCCGATCTGTTTGCGCAAGCCGCTCGCGATGCCGGCCTTGCCGAGGCCAACGTGGAGGAGGTGGCGGGCGATGTCGTCTGGGCCACGCCGCGCGAGATGTTTCAGCAGTCCTTCGGCTGGTGGTCCTGCGCGGTGCGCCTCGAAGGCGTCGAACCGTCGCGGCGCGAAGCGCTGCTCGACGAAGCCGTAGCGATCTTCGAGGCCGAGAACGGCTCCGGCCCGGTCGCGATCCCGGGCTCGGACCTGGTCCTCAGCGCCCGGCGCTAGCCTGGATCGCGGCCCAGACCCGGTCTGGGGTCAACGGCATGTCCAGGTGCCGGATGCCGAGGTGCGAGAGTGCGTCGAGGACGGCGCTCTGGACGGCGGGCAGGGAGCCGATGGTGCCGGATTCGCCGATTCCTTTCGCCCCGAGCGGGTTGTTCGGCGTGGGCGTCTCCGACTCGATGGTCACGATCTCCGGCATCTCCGCGATCGTCGGCATCGAGTAGTCGAGCAGGCTCGTCGTCAGCGGGTTGCCGTCCGAGGCGTAGAGCACCTCTTCGAACAGCGCCTGGGCCGCCCCTTGCGCCACCCCGCCGTGGACCTGTCCCGCGGCGAGCATCGGGTTGATGACGCGCCCACAGTCGTCGACGGCGACCTGCTTCAAGTGACGCACATGCCCGGTCTCCAGGTCGACCTCGACCACGGCGACGTGAGTCCCGAACGGGAACGTGGGATCGGACTGCTGGAAATCGGCGTGTGCGCGCAGCTCGGCGCCCGCGGTGGCCAGCTCCGCCCAGCCGACGGTGCGTCCCGGACTCCCGCGGACTCCGAAGCGGCCGGGTTCGACCTCTTCGACGTCCTCGGCCGCCGCCTCGAGCAGGTTGGCGGCCGCCTCGCGCGCGCGCTCCTTGAGCTCGCGCGTCGCCGTCAGCACGGCACTGCCGCCGAGCTGCATCGACCGCGAGCCGCTCGTGCCGTCGCCACGCGGCACCAGCCCGGTGTCCGGACGCACGACCTCGACCTGGTCCATGTCGACGCCCAGCGACTCCGCCGCGATCTGGGCCATCGACGTCTCGTGGCCCTGGCCGTGGTTGGAGGTGCCGGCGCCGACCAGGAAGGTCGCGTCAGGCCGCAGCTCCACGGAGCCGTATTCGACCGGGGTGACTCCGGCGGTGATCTCGACGTAGGTGGACACGCCGATCCCGAGCTGCAGGCGCTCGCCGCTTTCGCGCCGCCGGCTCTGCTCGGCCCGAAGCTCGTCGTAGCCAGCGGCTGCCAGCGCCTTGTCGAGGGCCGCCTCGTAGTCGCCGCTGTCGTAGGTTGCGCCGGTCGCGGTCGAGTAGGGGAAGGCGTCCTTGGCGATCAGGTTGCGCCGCCGGAGCTCGGCCGGGTCGAGATGCAGCTCGGCGGCCAGCAGGTCCATCGCGCGCTCGATCAACGCGGTGGCTTCGGGCCTTCCGGCGCCGCGATAAGCGCCGAGCGCAGGCGTGTTGGTGAGCACGCTCCGCCACGAGTAGTGAACCTTGGGAATCCGGTAGACGCCGCTGAGCATCATCCCGGTGAAGTGCGGCAGGAAGCCGCCGTTGCCTGGGTAGGCGCCGGCGTCCTGCGTCACGCGCACGTCGAGACCCACGAGGGTGCCGTCGCGCTTTGCGCCGAGCTGGACCTCCTGTGTCTGCGCGCGGCCGTGCGTCATGGCGAGGAAGTTCTCACTGCGGGTTTCGACCCAGCGCACAGGACGCTGCAGCTGAAACGCGAGCTTGGCCAAAATCAGCTGCTCGGGATAGGGCACGAGCTTGGCGCCGAAGGCGCCGCCGACGTCGCGGGCGCGGACGCGCACCTGCTTCTCATCGAGGCCGAGCCACTGCGCGATATCGTCCCTCACCCGGTGAGGGATCTGCGTCGACGCCCAGGCGTTCAGCCCGCCGTTCTCGAGATCCGGGGCGGCGACGAAGATGTTCGGCTCCATCGGCACGGGCGCCACGCGCTGGTTGACGAACCGGCCGGTGACCTTGACCTCGGCGCCATCGAGGGCGTCGTCATCGCCGAACTCGCTCTGCATGACCACGTTCATCGGGAAGCCCTCGAAGAGCGGATCCGCGTCCGCGGCTTCGAACGGGTCGAGCAGTGCCGGCAGCGGCTCGAGGTCGACGAACACGGCGCCGGCCGCATCGGCCGCCTGCGCCGCGGTCTCCGCAACGACCACGGCCATCGCTTCGCCCGCGAACCTCACTTTTTCCACCGCCAGGGGCGGGCGGGCCAGGTCGGGCGGGTACAGCGCCAGCCCGAAGTGCGGCTCCAGGTTCAGGTCCGAGGCGACGAACACGCCCGCCACCCCGGGCATGGCCGCGGCCGCCGAGGTATCGATGCTCTTGATGGCCGCGTGCGAGAGCGGTGAGCGGACGAACGCGACGTGGAGGCCGCCGTCCAGCCGCACGTCGTCGGCGTATTCACCTTTGCCGGTGACGAGGCGGGGGTCTTCGCGGCGCTTGATCGCCGCGCCGAGTATCGAGGTCATCGACGATCGATCGTAACGGGGGCGTCAGATGAAAATGCGGGCGGCCCTTGCGGACCGCCCGCGGCGCGGGAGTGGGGTTCGAAATGAGGCCGGCTTTCGGGAGCCAGCGCTACATGTATAGCTGGGATGTCAAGTAATCGTCAAGCGATTGTTCGTCGCCGCCCCTTACGCGCGCCGCGAGCGACGCTATCGATTGCCCTTCCAGACGGCTCATCCGCTCCGCCCTGAGGGCCCGCTCCGCGAGCACCTGGCGCAGCCTGGCCGCTGCGGGCCGCCGGCCGGTCCGTACGTCTTCGAGCCTGAGAACAGCTGCCATATCTAGTCAGGTATTTACCAGAAAGGTATGGACTAGTCAAGTCCGCACTAGACCGTTCTGGCCTATAGTGCCGGACAGGACCATGGCGCGACCTCTGCCGACCAGCTCGTACGCCGTGCTCGGGCTGCTCTCGCTGACGCCGATGTCGGGCTACGACCTGGCACAGGCGGTCGACAAGTCGATCGGGCACTTCTGGCCGATGTCTAAGACGCAGGTCTACAGCGAGCTCGGCCGGCTGGACAGCCTGGGCCTGGTCGAGGGCCACGCGATCGAGCAGGAGCGCCTGCCCGACAAGCGGGTCTTCCGCCTGACCGAGGCCGGCTCGAGAGCGCTGGACCAGTGGCTCGACTCGCAGGATCACGAGGGACCGACGTTTCGCATCCCGGCCCTCGTGAAGATCTTCTTCGGCCACCGCATGAGTCGAGAGCGGGTGGCGCAGGTGCTCGAAGACGTCGCGGGCGACGCAGACGCGGAGAGCGAGCAGCTGCGCGGCATCACCGAGCTGCTCGAGCAGATCCCAAAGGCCGCGCACCCCTGGGCCTCGGCGCTCTACGGCCTGCGGATGTCGGAGGCGTGTGCCGCGTGGTCGCGTGAGGTCCGCGACCGGCTGGCTGCCTCCGATTGGGCTCGAGGCCACCACGACGCCAGCCTGGATTCCGAACTGGCCCGGGACCTCTTCGAGGCGGCGCCGGCGCCCCGACGCGGTCGTCGGAGGCGGTCGGGCGGCCCTTCCTGATCCAGGGTTAGGCGCGCGGGCGGCTGGATATCATGTGACGCGTCGCCAAGCGCGTGGGCCCGTGGCGCAGCTGGGAGCGCGTCTGAATGGCATTCAGAAGGTCAGGGGTTCGAATCCCCTCGGGTCCACCATCGCGTTCGCCGGCGAATGCACCATCGAAAGGCCGGGAATGCCTCTATTCGCCGGCGAATGCGGCCGGCACGGCAGGCGCCGCCGGCGCTTCAGGCACCGGGATCGCGATAGCCCGCCGCCGTAGCGGCCCCGGCGCCCACCAGTTGAACCGGCCTAGCAGCCTCATCACGGCGGGCACGAGCAGGATCCGCACGATGCTCGCGTCCAGCGCCACCGCGATCGCGAGCCCCAGGCCGATCGACTTGATGATCACGACCTGGGCGAGGGCGAAGGCGCAGAAGACGGCGACCATGATCGCGGCGGCGCCGGTGATCAAGCGTCCGCTGCGCTGCAGCCCCTCGCTCACCGCATTTGTGTTGTCGCCGGTGCGCAGGTACTCCTCCTGGATCCGGCTGACGAGCAGCACCTCGTAGTCCATCGACGTGCCGAAGACGATCGCGAAGAGGATCACGGGGATGCTAGGGTCGATCGACTGGGGCGTGAACCCCAGCTGCGCGCTCAGATGGCCGTCCTGGAAGATCCAGACCAGCGCGCCGAAAGACGCCGCGATCGAGACCAGGTTCAGCACGACGGCTTTCAGCGGCAGCACCAATGACCTGGTCAGCAGGAAGAGCACGAAGTAGGTCGCCACGATCACGAATGCCGCGGCCAGTGGCGTGTGTCCCGCGATGAAGTTGACGACGTCCAGGTCGAAGGCGGTCTCGCCGGTGACCAGGAGCTGGCCGCCCGCGCCGGCATGCAGCGACCTGATCTGCAGCAGGATGCCGCGCGCAGCGTCTGACGTCGCCTGCTGATTGCTGATGGCGTTGATGACCGCGATGTGGTTGCCCGCACCGACCGGGATTACGCGCAGCACGCCGTCGAAACCGGCGATGCGCCGGGCCAGTACCTGCTGGTCGGCGACGCGCGCCGGGGTGGAGGGACTGCCGGTGGGATAGTCGACCACCACGGTGAACGTCGTTTGGTCCTGGCCCGGGAAGTTGGCGATGAAGTTGTCGTAGCCCTGGCGGGCCTCCAGGTGCGCAGGCAGTACGTCGACCGAGCCGTTCGCCAGGCGCAGGTGCAGGAAGGGAACGCCAATCGTGAGCAGCAGCGCGAGGGCCGGCACGAGGAAGACGACCGGCCGGCGCATGACGATCCTCGCGGTGGTGCGCCAAAACCCTGGACCCCGGCGGCGGCCGCGCAGTGGGTGCGGTATCGAGAGGAGGTTGACGCGCGGGCCGAGGACGCCGAGCAGCGCCGGCAGGAAGGTGAGGCCGTACAGCACCGCGGCGCCGACGACGATGGAGCCCGCGGCGCCCATCGAGGCCAGGAACGTCCCGCTGTAGAAGAGCAGGCAGGACAGGCCGACCGCCACCGTGATGCCCGAGAAGGTGATGGCTCGACCCGCGGTAGCCATCGTCCGCGCCAGCGCCTCCTCGCGATCGGCGCCGGCCGCCAGCTCTTCGCGGAACCGGTTGACCACGAAGAGGGAGTAATCGATGGAGACACCGAGCCCGATGAGGGTGACGATGTTGAGCGCGTACTGCGACACGTCGGTCGTATGCGCGAGGGCGAAGGTTCCGCCCAGGCCCGACACGATCGTGAAGACGCCGACGCCGAGCGGCAGCGCGGCCGCGACCACGCTGGCGAAGATCAGGAGCAGCAGGATCAGCACGGCCGGCAGCGATACGGACTCGGCTCGCTGGAGGTCCCCTTCCAGGGTCTGGTTGAACGCGTCATTGATCGGCACCTGGCCAGTGGCGGTGACCGAGAGGCCGGGCGCCTTGATCTCGGGGCGGAGTCGCTTGTAGTCAGCGATGGCCGCGTTGCCGTTGGTGCGGAGCGTCACCTGCACGAGCGCCTCGCGTCCGTCCTTCGAGATGAAGGCCGGCGCGCGCGAGGGCGGCAGGTTGTATGGCGTCTCGATCGACGTCACCGCGGTGTCGCCCTGGAGGGGCAGGAGCGCGCTCTGGACCGCGCTCTTGAAGGCGGCGCTGCGAGCGCTGTCGGTGCTGCTGGAGAAGATGAGCAAGAAGGTGGCGCCGGATTGACCGGTGCCGAGCTCGTTGTTGATCAGCGTCTGCGCGCGTGCCGCCTCGAGTCCGCTGCGAAGGGATGCGTTTCCGGTCGCGAAGTCACCGCCGCGGAGCGTCAGGACGATGCTCAGCGCCAATAGGGCGCCCGAAGCCGCCAAGACGAGCCTGCGATGGCGGTAGACAAACCGGCCCCAGCGCTCGAACACCTCTCCCTCCTAACGCCAGCCGAGTCGGATGATTCCCCTGGCGGCCGATCCTATCGCAGACCGGTGGGGCCCGCCGTCGAGTGGAGTCCAGCCGCCGTCTTTTCCGCGCGCCGCGCCCGGGTTTCCGGGTTCTTGATGGCCGCGATAGGCTCGGCGAGCCGGCGCTTGTTGCTGTAGGAGAGCTCCTCGAACGCCGCCTTCGCGGCCGGATTGCGGTCAAGCGCGGCCTGCAGCTCAGCCGGCACGGCCACCTCCCGGGGCGCGGTGTCGAGCTCGATGTCGAACTCTGCCGTCTGCCCCGGCTTCAAGCCGGTGGCGGCGCGCGTCTCGTTCGAGACGGTGAGCATGTAGACGCCGCCCATCCGGGCGATGCTGCTGCGATACGTGTGGCCGGCCACGGTCACGCTGACCTTCGGCCGGCCGCCACCGCCAAGCGCGTCGACGAATTCGTCCGGCACCACGATGCCGGCGGCGGTCTTACCCGCCGCGTTGATGACCGTCGTCAATTTCATCTCTCTCAGCTCCTGTAGAGGTGCAGCGCCAGCGACCCGAGCCACGCCCAGGCCAGCAGCAACGCCGCCCAGAAGGCCAGGACCACGGCGGGGCTGCTCGAGCCCGAGGCCACGCCCATGAAGGCGAGCAGGAAGACCACGCCCGTCGCACGTGAGAACCACTTCGCATACGAGCGTGCGATCACCCAGCAAGCTCCGATCAGCGCGAAGAACCCGATCGCCGCGGCCACGATGTGCAGCGTGCCGTGGATGGTCATCACCGCGGGATGGCCGTCGGGCGCGCCGATGGGGAAGCCGTTCATCGGGTCGGCCACGAAGACGCCGGCCCCGATCAGGCCGAGTCCGTAGAGACCGAGCAGGCGCGCGCCCCACGTGCCGCCTCGCCGACCCTGAAGCGCTCGCCGGACGCCGACCGCGCATGCGACGACCATCGCTCCGGTCAGGCAGAAGTTGGCGATCTGGATCCACCCCCAGCTGCCGTTGCTGAGCAGGCTGACGTCGTGCCTCAGCAGGTCGAAGCCTGGGCGAAACGCAGCCTGGAGCAGCGCAACGGCCACATAGAAAGGACCCGCGAGCATGCCGTAGCCGAGCAGACTGCGGGTGACGCGCTGCTCCGGAGTGCAGCTATCCCCAACCGATCTGGCTCCTCCACTGAACACCGCCTGGCTCATCTCGATACCTCCTCGGTAGATTGGGTACTGGACTGATCAGTACCGGACGAGGTAATGTTGCCACCATGGGTACTGAGCCGTCAAGTACTATTCGAGAGTCGATGCCAGTCGCGCGACGCCCTCGAGCGCCCAGACTCGCCAGCGGCGGAGCCATCCGCGAAGCCGCGGCGGCGCTGTTCCTGGAGCGCGGCTACCAGGGCACGAGCATGGATGACGTCGCGGCGCGCGCGGGTGTGTCCAAGCAGACGATCTACACGCACTTCGCCAACAAGGAAGAGCTTTTCGAGGACCTCGTCCTCGGGAACGTAGGCCGGGTCGAGGAGTTTGCCGCCGCGCTGCGCGCCGCGTTCGAAAGCGCCCATGACGCGGCGTCCGGGCTCCGGGCGGTGGCCCGGCTCTACGTCCGCTTTGTGATCCGGCCCGAGGTGCTGCGGCTGCGGCGCTTGATCCTGGGTGAGGCGGCGCGCTTCCCGGAGCTGGCGCGCCGTTACTACGCCGGCGTCCTGGAGCGCACGTACGCAACGCTGGCAGAGCTGCTCGGCGAGCTTGCCAAGGAGGGCCTCTTGCGGACCGACGACCCGCTGCTGGCCGCCCACCACTTCGCGTGGCTGGCGCTCGGCCTCCCGCTCGACCAGGCGATGTTCGAGCCCGACCGGCTGCCGTCGCCGGCCGAGCTGGACAAGCTGGCCGACGCCGCCGTGGAGGTCTTCCTCGCCGCCTACTCCCAGCCGAAAGGCGGGTAGCGCGCCCGGCGGAGGTCAACCCGGTCGCCCTTGATCGGTACGCCCTCCCGGCGGAGCAGCTCGAGCTGGCTGGCGCCTTTGGCAACGCTGCCGTCCGACCGCACCACGCGGTGCCACGGCACCTTCTCGGCGGTGGTCGCGAGCACGCGTCCCACGAGTCGCGGCGCCTCTGGCTCGATTGCGCCATACGTGCTGACACGACCCTCGGGGATGGCGCGGATGCGAGCCAGAACGCGCGCGGATCGATCGGATTGCTGGCTAGGTTGCGTTCAGCAGCCCCAGGAAAACGGGATGCGGCGCCGACTCCGTCGAGGTCAGCTGCGGCTGATACAAGGTGCCGACGAAGAAGGGGTGCTCAGGCCGCTCCACCGCCCGCACCTCGCCCGTGTCGTCGACTGCCGCGACGCGCATGCCGAACTCTGCAGCGATGTGCTGCACCGCCGGCGTCAGGCCGTAGCGACACGTGGTGCGCTCGATGGCCTGCTGAGCACCATGGAGCTGCGCAAGGCGGGAGCCGGTCGTCAGGTCGACGGTGATCGTGTGGTCGTCGAGCGAGCAGGCCAGGAGCGAGATCACCGGCGTCCCCGGCCGGCCGTATTCGTCGTGCTGGGCGTCATGAATACCCGCCAGGTTGCGGGCGTGCTCGACGAGCACGTGCTGGAAGCCGCCTCAAGTACCGACGAGCGGGACTTCCCGCTCCCGCGCTTGGCGGATCAGGGACAGCACCGCCTCAGGATCACGGTAGGGGCTGCCCGGGCCGACGACAATCGCCGCGGCCTCGGCGACGAGAGCACCGGGGTCGCCGATGCCGTCGGTGCCGACCTCGCTTATCGGCGTCGGCCTACCTGTGAAGTCAGACGCGTGACGCAGGGCCTCGAAAGTGGCGAGGCGGAACCGGTGCCCCGGCTCGTAATCGGTGAGCACCACGATCGGCTTCATCCGCTGCCGTGCCCCCGTTCCTCGTCCTCCATGCGCGCACGCCTCGCGTCCTTCCTATTCATGTACATCGCCGCCGCGCCGGCAGCCCCGGCGAGAACAAGGAACACGGCTGCCGTCAGGAGCGACCGCCTAATGGAGAGGAGCGCGAAGAGCAGCAGCACCAAGGCGACCACCGCCGGCAGAGTGGCGGTTCGCCGTGGGAACTCGTCGTCGTCGAGCCCCCTCAGCCCGCGGCCGAGCAGGGACAGCCTGCGCAGCTCGCGCTCGAGCTCAGTCTCCGGCTTGCGCTCGTCCGGCATGCAACCGGGCCGGATCGTAGCCCATCGCCGCCCGGGTCAGGTGACCTCGTCCAGACGCCCGGCTGCGATGTCGTAGATGAATCCACGCGCGCTCGTTCCGGGGTGAAGGTAAGGCGATTGGCGCAGGTGCTCCAGGTCAGCGCGCACCGCGGCGGCCTCGTCATCAATGGTCAGCGGTTCGAACGTTGGCCGGCTGCCGGCCATCTGAGCGACCTGGTCCGTCACGTCGGAGTCGGGCAGCTTGCTCAGCCCGCAGTCGGTGTGGTGGATCACCATCACCTCGCGCGTCCCCAGCAGCGCCTGCGAGATCGCCAGTGACCGGACCACGTCTTCGGTGGCGCGGCCTCCCGCGTTGCGCAGCACGTGAGCGTCACCCGGGTGAAGTCCGAGCAGCTTGAAGACGTCGATGCGCGCGTCCATGCACGTCAGGACCGCCAGCTGGAGCCTGGGCGGCGCGGGCGTGGTGCTGTTGTCGAGGAACGCGGACCGCGAGTTCGAGACGACGGCGTCGACAGAGCTCATTCCACCCCTTGCAGCGTCGCATACAATCCGCTCCCCAATGGAGGAGCTCAGATGACCGAGACTACGGACCCGCCACGACCGTCGCTGTACGAGTTCGCCGGCGGTATGGACGCCTTTCTCGCGCTTGCGCGCGCGCATCATGCGCGCTGCCTCGCCGACCCCGAGCTCAACCATCCCTTCTCGCACGCGGACCAGCATCCCGAGCACGTTGAGCGGCTGGCCGCGTACTGGGCCGAGGTGCTCGGGGGGCCGACCTACTACTCCGACGCCATGGGCGACGAGACCTACGTGCTGAGGCTCCACTGGGGCAACGGGGACATGGGGGACCTCGGCCGCCGCTTCGTCAACTGCTTCGTCGCCGCGCTCGACGACGCCGGCCTGCCCGCCGATCCCGAATTCAGGGCGGCCATGCGCGCTTACATGGAAGCCGCCGTGGACAACCTCCTCGCCTACGGTCCGAGGGAGTCGGTCGTACCGAGCGGGGAGCCGGTGCCGCGCTGGGGCTGGGCGGGACCGGGCGGCGCCTAGCTCTATCGGTTACGCAGTATCGCGAGGGCCCCGACGGGGCCCGGCAGCTGCCGCGGCAGACCCGGCGGCATCTCGAGGTCCGGCGTCAGCGTCCCGCTGACCACGCGGCGGCCGCGCAGGTGATGCGCCACCAGCTGCTCGGCGGCGGCGCGGCCCATCTCGAAGAGCGCGGCTATCTCGCCGGGAGCGCCGAGCCCGGCCGACCAGTGATAGACCGGCCGCATCAGGGCGAGTCGCGCTCGCGCGCGGAAGGCAAGCAGCGCCAGGTCGGTCTGGCGGCGAAGCGTGAAGTTGATCGTGCGCTGGACGACGTTCAGCAGATGCGTCGCCGCCGGGCCGTGCGTCGGACCAATCAGGTCCACCGCGATCAGATCGGTGGCGCCGGCGTCGAGCGCGCTCTCGAGGTCGAGGTTGGCGACCACGCCGCCGTCGATCAGCAGCCTGCCCTCTCGCTCGACCGGCGGCCAGATGCCGGGGATCGCCGCCGAGGCGAGAACCGCCGTAATGGCGTCGCCATGCCTGAGCTGGACCTTCTCTCCCGACGCCGCATCCGCCGCGACGACGACGACTGGGACGGCGCTTTCCTCCAGCTTGGGGCGGGGTTCGACGCCGAGGTTGCGCTCCAGGACCTGGAGCAAGCCACTGCTGGTCAGCAGGTGGTCCCGGCCCCGGAGCAGGCCCTGCACCGCGGGCCACGGGTTGCGGGGAAAGACCCTGCGCCGGTCCATGTCCAGCCAAGCCTGGTAGAGCTTCTCGCCGACGTCCGGTCCGGGGTTGAAGGCCCAGTAGGCGGCGTTGACGGCTCCGACGCTCGTTCCCACCAGAAGATCGGGTGTCAGTCCGCGTCTCGCGAGGACGTCGATCACGCCGACCTCGAAGGCCCCCAGCATCGCTCCGCCGCTCAGAACGACGGCGAGTCGCGGCTTACGGCCCAGCTGCCAGAACAATTGTCCTCCCGATGCGGTTCAATCGTGGACGGAGGGCCAATATTGCACGACATCGGCCAGAAATCGGTGCTTTTCGTCTGTGTTCACAATGCCGGCAGGTCGCAGATGGCGGCCGGTTTTGTGCGCAAGTTAGCCGGTGATCAGGTGCAGGTTATGAGCGCGGGAAGTGAGCCTGCGGCTGACATCAACCCGGTGGCGGTCGAGGCTATGCGCGAGAAAGGCATAGACATATCGGGCGCGCAGCCGGTGCGCCTGGCCGACAGCCAGGTGCGTGCCGCTGACGTGGTCATCACCATGGGTTGCGGCGACAGCTGTCCCTTCTATCCCGGCAAGCGGTACGAGGACTGGGAGGTGGCGGATCCCGCAGGGCAGCCGCTGGAGCACGTGCGCCCGATCCGCGATGACGTTGAGCGGCGGGTGCGCGCGCTGCTCACCGAGCTAGGCTGTCGCATCCCCGCTTAGGAGGTCGTCGTGCACGCTCAATCAGAGTCCGAGATCCCGGCCCATCTGCGCTTCATCCAGGAGTGGGAGCACCTGGCGAAGCCGTTCGGTGAAGGCGGTTTCGGACAGAAGGCCGAGTCCTTTGCGCGCTTCTTCGGCACGCCCAGGTTTCTGATCGGGCAGACGCTCATCGTCAGCACATGGATCGTCCTCAACGGCCTGCGCAGCCTGCATTTCGACCCTTATCCGTTCATCCTGCTCAACCTGGCGTTCAGCCTCCAGGCGGCATACGCGGCGCCGCTCATCTTGCTCGCGCAGACACGCCAGGCTGACCGAGACAAGGCGCAGGCGGCCGCCGACGCCAAGCACCGCGAAGCCGTGGCCCAGGCCGGCCTGAAGCGCCAGCAGATGGTGGAGGAGGGTGTTTCCCTGATCAAGCAGCTGATCGACGAGAACACCAAGCTGACGGCGCGGGTTGAAGAACTGACGCGTCAGGTGCACGGGCGCCTGTTCGCCCAGGAAAGCTCGAGCTAAGAGCGTCTCTGGGCCAATCCGACCAGGGCGACCGAGAGGCAGCCGGCCGCGAAGAGGATCAGCAGAATGCCGACGGCGAGCGCGACGCCGCCGCGGAACAGAAGCAGCACTCCGATCACGGGCGCCACTACGCCGAGCACCGCGCACAGCTGAAGCGTCGCCGGGGTGACCCAGGTCGTCCGGAGGGTGCCCGTCGGCGGCCGCGACACCATCGCGACCATGAAGAGGTCCGCCGCCGGCAGCAGCACGCGGGCCCAGCGCGGCAGCTCCGGCACCGGGCGGTCTGGCACCCGGGTGAATGTGTTGGGCATCTCTAAAGGGCCTGCGAGTACCTGACCATGCCGCCGTCCACGTAGTAGGTCGAGCCGGTCACGTAGGACGCGCGGTCGGAGGCGAGGAACAGGGCGACCTGGGCGACCTCGTCCGGCCGGCCCATCCGGCCGAGCGGCACGATGGCGCTGATCTGCCGCTCCTTGTCGGCGTCGAGGCCCGTCGCCACCTGGATCGGCGTCTTGATGGCGCCCGGCGCGATGTTGTTGACGCGAATCCCGTACTCGGCCAGCTCGAGCGCCATGTTGCGCATCAGCATGCGCAGGCCGCCTTTCGCCGCGGCGTAAGGGGCGAAGCCTGGGAACGGCACGTCCTCGTGGACCGACGAGATGTTGACGATCGAGCCGCCGCCGTGGTCGCGCATGAACCGCCCGCACGCCTGCGCGCATAAAAAGGCGCCTTTGAGGTCGATGTGGACCATGCGGTCCCACGACTCCTCGGTGACGTCGAGGAAGGGGGCCGGGCTCTCGATGCCGGCGTTGTTGACCAGCACATCCAGGCGGCCCAACGTCTCCGTGGTCTGCGCCACCATGGCCGCGACCTGGCCCGAGTCAGAGACGTCCGCCTTGACCGCGATGGACCTGGCGCCTGCCGTCGACAGCTTCTCGGCCAGCTGCTGAGCCTCTTGCTCGTAGCCGAAGTAGTTGACGACCACCGAGGCGCCCGCCGAGCCGAATAGCTCGGCGATCGCGTAGCCGATGCCGCTGCCGGCGCCCGTGACCACGGCGACCTTGCCCGCCAGGCTCTTCTCTTCCATGGACCCAGTATTACGGCGTGGCGGTCGCGCTTCCGATCGCGACCGGCTCGGGCCGGAATCGGAAGTAGGCCCAAAAGCCCGTCGAGAGCGCGCCGAAGGCGACGAAGAGCGCGACCGTCACCACTAGATTGCGGCCGGCGTGCTCGGTGCTGGCCGCGTTGTTCATGACCACGTGGATGAAGAGAAACATCGCGATGAGAACCAGCGGCAGCCAGACGAACCTCTGCCACGCCAGCAGCTTCTCGCCGTCCAGCCAGCGCAGCGGGAGGAGGCCGAAGAGCAGCGACGTGATCCCGCCAGCGAAAACTCCCGCCATCGCCGTGCTCAAGACGACGAGCGGGAAGGCCTCGGTCGCGTCTGCCGCGGCCTTGACCGGCGTCCAGAGCAGCCACATGGCCACGCTGGCGATCAGCATCGTGCCGGCGCCGAGGGCCACGTTGCGGCCCTCGTGGGGCCTGGCCAGCCGCGGTGCGGCGGCTCCCAGCGTGTACCCCAGCAGCACCCCGTAGAGGTATCCGGGCTCGGCCTGGGTCAGGCGCGACACCAGCACGCAGCCGCCGGCGACCGCGATGCCTCCCCCGTACACGCGGAAGTAACCGCGGAGCCCGGTCACCCGGCGCAGGAAGGCGGCGTGCACGAAGGTGTACACGATGGTGGTGAACGCGCTCGCCAGCAGGATCCCCGCGACAGCCTCGAGTGTGGTGCCGTCGAATCCCCAGCGCGGGTCCAGCAGGGAGCCGAGGACTCCGCCCAGGAGGAAGACCACCGCGATCAGCCAGCGCGGCGCGCGGCCGCTGTCACGCGGCCTGGGCCGCGGAACCCACCGGAACCAGCCCATGACCTCGTCGTAGTGCGACTGCATCGTGCTGTTGAAGAGCTGCGACGGAAACGCGATGAGGAAGATCAGGCCCAGCGAGATGACCAGACTCTTGCTCACGTCGAGCGCTTTCCAGCTGATCTGCGTGACCGGTCTCAGTACCTGGGTCAGCCAGGGCTGGTGGTGGAACACCGCCGAACGCAGCACCGTCGCGACCGGGTGGTAGTAGCACGTGTTCACCAGGAGCACCCGGTCGCTGCGGTTGCCGGCGGCGTCGACGAGCGTGTAGTAGGAGCCGCCGGTCCACGGCGGTGTGCCTGGCCCGAGGTTGCCGACGCAGTCGGTCGCGCCGCTCCAGACCAGCGGGTTGGCCTGCCGGGGGAAGAGGTACGTCCCCGCCGCGCAGGTCTGGCTGCCCTGCGAGCAGCCGGGCGCAGGGGTGTACTCGAGCGAGAGCGGGAGCTTGGGGTTACCGGACCAGTAGACGGTGAAGTCCGACTTCGGCCCGTTCTCGTAATCCTGGCTCGCGTAGTCGATCCGGTCGATGCGCACGCTGGCGGGAGCGCTGCAAGCGGTCAGCCCGACCAGCGCCAGAGGCGCGCCCAGAATGAGCCACCGCCACACGGTGGCGCGACTTTAACGCTCGCCGCACATCCTGTCACCGATCTGAAAGGTGGTCGCCTCTAGTCTCGCGACCGTGCCTCGAGTCATCAGCCGGCGATACGTGTTCGGCGTGCTCGGTCTGGTTGTCGTCGCGGTCGCCGGGACGGTTGGCTACGTGCACGCTTCCGGCTCTCCAACCCGCTACCGGACAGCCGTGGTGGGCTTCGGCACCGTCACCGAGACGCTGTCGATGGCGGGCAATCTGGCTCCGGCTTCGCAGAGCAGCCTCAACTTCGGGGTTGCGGGGCAGGTGACAGAGGTCGACGTGCAAGCCGGGTCCAAGGTCACCGCGGGCCAGGTGCTGGCCAAGCTCGACGCGACCTCGCTCCGGGGAACGCTGACCGACGCGCAGGCGAATCTGGCCTCCGCCCAAGCGCGGCTGTCGCTCGACGAGGCCGGCCCGACCGCCCAGAACCTGGCCAGCGCCAACAACCAGGTCGCCTCCGCGCAGCTTGGAGTGACCAACGCGCAGACCTCCGAGGTGGACACGGTAGCGGTCAACCAGCAGTCGGTGCAGCAGGCGCAGCAGACCGTGACCGACGACCAGAACGTCGTCAACGCCGATCAGAACGTGCTGTCGCACGACCAGTCAGCCGAGCAAACCGACTGCGCCGGCTCGGGCTCGTCATCGCAGCAGTGCCAGCAGGACCAGCAGAAGGTCGCTTCGGATCAGCAGACCCTTACCCGTGACCAGAGCGCGCTGGACAGCGCGCAGAACAACCTGCAGTCGACTGAGCTGCACGCCAAGCAGAGCGACGACCAGGCCGCGGCCCAGGTCGCCTCCGCCAAACAGCAGCTGGCGAGCGCGCAGGCGTCGCTTGCCGCGCTCGAAGCGGGTGTGACGTCAGAGCAGATCCAGATGGACCAGGCGTCTGTGCAGACCTCGCAGGTCGCGGTCGACAACGCCCAGCGCCAGGTGGCCGAGGCGACGCTGACCAGCCCGGTCGCGGGCACGATCACCGCCCTCAACCTGACTGTTGGGCAGTCGGTGAGCGGCGGCGGTTCAGGCTCCGGCTCGAGCTCGGCGGCGTCCTCGTCGTCGTCCACCTCCGCGTCATCGGCGCAGGTCGTGGTTGACGATCCCGAGGCTTACCAGGTGACTGGAACCGTCGGCGACGCCCAGGTCGGCGAGGTCGCGCTCGGTCAGAGCGTCTCGGTCACGCCGGCCGGTGCCACTGAGGCGCTGCTCGGCAAGGTGTCCGCGATCGCCCCGTCCGCCACGGTCAGCTCCGGCGTGGCCACCTTCGGGGTCACCGTCACCGTCGAGGACCAGAGCAGCGCGCTGCGGCCGGGCGCATCGGCGTCCGTGAGCATCATCGTGAACCAGGCCGTCCACGTTCTCTCGGTGCCCAGCAGCGCTGTGCACACGAGCGCGGTCGGCAGCACGGTCAGCGTGCTCCAGAACGGCAAGGCCGTCCCGGTCCCGGTCACCGTCGGCGCTTCCGACCCGTTCCGAACGCAAATCCTGTCGGGTCTCAATGACGGCGAGACGATCGTCATCGCGGTGGTGACGAGCCAGGTGCCCAGCTCCGGCAACGGCGGGTTCGGTTTCTTCGGCGGCGGCGGCGGCGGCCTGCGGACTGGCGGCGGCGGCCGCAGCGGCGGCGGCGGCGGGGGAGGGTTCGGGGGTGGCGGGGGTTAGCTCTCGCGAGCCCGCGCTCGTCCGCCTGGACCAGGTGCGGAAGGTTTACGGCAGCGGCGCTGCCGCGGTGGCCGCGCTGGACGGCGTTTCCTTGGACGTGCCGACCGGCGACTTCGTGGCGGTGATGGGGCCTTCGGGCTCCGGCAAGTCGACGCTCATGCACATCCTCGGCTGCCTCGACTCACCGACGCACGGCACCTACCACTTCGGCGGTGAGGACGTGAGCCGCCTCTCCGAGAGCCAGCTCGCGTTCGTGCGCAACCGGCGCATCGGCTTCGTGTTCCAGCAGTTCCACCTGCTGCCGCGGATGACCGCCTGGCGCAACGTCGAGCTGCCCCTTCTTTATAGAGAGGCCCGGCAGCGCCACGAGCTCTCGCTGCAGGCGCTCGACCGCGTCGGGCTCGCGGACCGCGTCGAGCATCGTCCGACGGAGCTGTCGGGAGGGCAGCAGCAGCGGGTCGCGATCGCGCGGGCGCTGGTCACCGACCCCGACCTGATCCTCGCCGACGAGCCCACTGGGAACCTCGATTCCGGCTCCAGTCACGAGATCCTCGAGATGCTCAAGGACCTGAACCGCGAGGGCCGGACCATCGTGCTCATCACGCACGACGCCGAGATCGCCAGGGTCGCGAACCGGATCGTGCGCATCCTCGACGGGCGGCTGGCGGCATGAGCTGGCTGCACACCGTCCAGACCGGGCTCTTGAGCCTCCTCGGCCACCGGCTCCGCTCGGTGCTGACGACGCTCGGCATCCTGTTCGGCGTCGCCGCGGTCATCTGCACCGTGGGCATCGGCCAGGCCTCGTCGCAAAGCGTCCAGGCCCGCATCGCCTCGCTCGGCACCAACCTGCTCACGGTCACCCCGGGCAGCACCGTCAGCGGCGGCGTCTTCGGCGGCGCCGGCAGCGCGGACACGCTGTCGATGGCGGACGCCCAGGGCCTGGCCGACCACCAGAACGCCCCCGACATCGCGGCCGTCGCCCCGGTGGTCCAGACGCGGGCGACCGTTGTTGACGGGCAGAGCAACTGGTCGACGACCGTCACCGGCAGCACGCCGAGCTGGCTGGCGACGAACGCTCGCAGCATCGGGTCGGGCTCGTTTCTCAGCAACGCCGACGTCAGCTCGGCGGCGCAGAAGGTCGTGCTCGGCGCGACCACCGCCTCGGACCTGGGTGCTTCGCTCGGGGACACGGTGACGATCCGCGCGATCGCCTTCCAGGTGGTCGGCATCCTGCAGTCCGTCGGCGGCCAGGGCTTCGCGAACCAGGACGACCTGGCCGTGATCCCGATCACCACGGCGCAGGACGAGCTCACCGGACCGGGCGGAGTTCAGCGAATCCTGCTCAGCGCGGCGAGCTCCGACACGACGGGCTCGGCGTACCTGGAGGCTCAGCAGCTCCTGCTGCAGACGCACCACATCACCGACGCCGCGTCGGCGGACTTTCAGATCACCTCTCAGAGCCAGGTGCTGAGCACGGCGCAGGCCGTGACTCAGACGTTGACGCTGCTCCTGGCCAGCGTCGCCGCGATCTCGCTCCTCGTCGGCGGGATCGGCGTGATGAACATCATGCTGGTCTCGGTCACCGAGCGCACGAGCGAGATCGGCTTGCGCAAGGCGCTGGGCGCGACGCCCTCCGACCTCTTCCGCCAGTTCGTGATCGAGGCCGCCGCGTTGACCGGGCTCGGCGGCCTCCTCGGCGTCGGCACCGGTCTGCTCGCCGGCCAGGTTCTACCCCGCCTGGCCGGCATCTCCATGTCCATCACGCTTGTCCCCGTCGTCATCGCGATCGTCGTCGCGGTCTCGGTGGGCTTGATCTTCGGCGTCTACCCGGCCGTCCGCGCAGCGCGGCTGGCCCCCATCGAGGCTTTGAGGGCTCAATGAAACGCACCCTTTCCCCCCTTCTGCTCCCGCTGCTGGTCGCGGCCTTCGCCTGCGGCGGCAGCGCCAATGCGGCGAACACACCCAAGGCGTCACCGAGTCCGGGCCGCCAGTTCCGGAACGGAGCTTCCGGACAGCTGGTGAAGATCACGGGCATGACCCTGATCCTGAGCGGCGCCAATGGCGACACGACAGTGACGTACGACTCCAGCACGCGCTTCCTCAAGAACTCCACCGCCGCGCTCGGCGACATCCAACCCGGGACCTGCATCCTCGCGACGGGGCAGAAGGACGCCAGCGGCGCGATCACGGCGGCCACGGTGCGGCTGACGCCGTCCACCAACGGCTCATGCGCCGGGCCAGGCGGGGGTGGCGCCGGCCAGCCGGGGCCTGGCGGCTTCGGTGGTTTCCGATCGCCGCGGCCCGGAGAGCCTTCGCCCAACCCGAACTTTGGCTTCGCCGCGGGCTTGGTGACCGCCGTCAACGGCACGCAGATCACGATCAAGCCGCTCGGCACAGGAGCTTCGGCAATCGTGGTTCCGACCACCGTCCAGGTGTCGCGCACGGTCGGGGCGAGCGCCTCGGACCTGCAAATCGGCGAGTGCCTGAGCGCCGCCGGTCAGCGTGACTCGAGCGGCACCGTTCACGCGAACGCGCTGACGATCTCACCGCCGAGCGCCAACGGGACCTGCTCACGCGGCCGCGGCTTCTTCGGTGGCTTCGGTGGCGGCGGCGGCGGCGGGTTCTTCGGCGGCGGGGGCGGGTAGGGCTAGCCTCCCTCTCAAATGCGCCTGCTCGTGGCCGAGGACGACCCGGCTCTGCGTGACGTCCTGCTTCGAGGCCTGCGCGACAGCGGCTTCCAGGCCGACGGGGCGGAGCGTGGCGATGACGCGATCGAGATGCTGCGCTTCAACGAGTACGACGTGGCCGTCCTGGATTGGCGCATGCCCGGCAAATCGGGCGTCGAGGTAGTCGACTGGCTGAGGCGCAGCGATCTGCCGACGGCCGTGCTCATGCTGACCGCCAAGGACACCCCGGCCGAGCGGGTCGAAGGCCTCGATGCCGGCGCCGACGACTACCTGGTCAAGCCCTTCGACTTCGGCGAGCTGCTCGCGCGCATTCGCGCCCTGCAGCGGCGCCCGCGCACGGTTGACGCGCCCGTCATCGAGCGAGGGCGACTCACCCTGGACCCGGCCCGTCACGAGTTCGCGGTCGACGGCACGGCCCTGCTGCTGACGCCGACCGAGTTTCAGATCCTGGAGCTGTTGGTTCGACGCTCGCCCGCTGTCGTCCTGCGACGCGCGATCGCGCAGCACGCGTGGGAGGACGACACGCAGCCACTGGGCTCTAACGCCATCGATGTGCAGGTGAGCCGGATCCGGGCGAAGCTGGTGGGCGCCGGGGTGCGAATCGTCACCGTGCGTGGCGCCGGGTACCGGTTGGAGGCGGAGCCGCCGTGCTAGCCCGGCTGCGATTGGGGGACGTCGCCAGGTCCGCGGTCCGAACCGCGCTGTTGGCAACGGCCGTGGTGGCGGTGCTCTACACCCTGGTCGCGGCCGTCACTTACTCCATCCTGAGCGCGCGCCTCACGTCTTCGGTCGACAGCCGGCTCGCCAACACGCTCCGGCTGATCGCACGCCGCTACGACTACGACCACGTGGTGGTCCTGTTCGGGCCGGCCTCATTCCCGCAAGCACCCCGCGCTGAGCGGCTCGCGCCGCCGGTCCTGGTCTGGGCGGTCGAGCCCGGCGGCACGGTCAACGCCAGCGCCACGGGACTGGATCTGCCGGCGCCTGATCGTGCGGTCGGCGCGCCGACGACGGTCACGCTCGGCAGCGAGCAGCTGCGCATCGCGGGGCAGCCGGTCGGTCCCGTTCACGTCGTCGTCGGCTCGACGCTGACACCGGTCACCCAGGCGCAGACGACCCTGCTGGTCACGGAGGCGCTGATCGCGCCCGTGCTACTGCTGGGCATCTTCGCCGGCGCTTACGCCGTCGGCCGCAGAGCGGCTGCGCCCATCGAGATCGCCCGGCGCCGGCAGCAGGAGCTGACGGCCGACGCCTCGCACGAGCTGCGGACGCCGCTCGCCGTGATCGAGGCCGAAGCGAGCCTGGCGCTGACCGGCCGCCGCAACGCACAGTGGTACCGCGACGCCTTCGGCCGCGTGGAGGTCGAGGCGCAGCGGATGCGGACGCTGGTCGAGGACATGCTCTGGCTGGCACGGGTGGAGGTCGACGATCCCTCCCGCGCCGCGCGGGAGCCGGTCGACCTCGGCGTGCTGGCCCAGCAAGCGGCGGATCGCTTCCAGACCGTGGCCGAGGTGAAGCAGCAGTCGCTGAGCGTGAGCGCGGAGATCCCGGTGGCCGTCGGCGCCCCCGCGGAGTGGATCGATCGCCTGCTCGGCGTCCTCGTGGACAACGCCTGCCGCTACACGCCGGCGGGCGGGCACATCGCGGTGAGGGTTGACGAGGCCGGCGGACGAGCGCGCGTCGCCGTCGACGACTCCGGCCCGGGCATCGCGGAGGCCGAGCGCCAGCGGGTGTTCGATCGTTTTCACCGGGCGACGGACGCCGCCGGCGGCGCGGGCCTCGGCCTCGCGATCGCCGACGCGGTGGTTCGTGCGACCGGCGGCAGGTGGGAGCTGAGCACGTCTGCGCTCGGCGGCGCGGGCATGGCGGTGACGTGGCCGAAGGCGTAGTCGGAAGAGGGCTCAGCGGTTGAGCGGTCCCCCAGGATCCTCTCAGCAAACTCCCAGGCCTCGCGCGCAGCATGGCGCCGTGGAGCAGGGCGAGAAGACGCGAGTGCTCGTGGTGGACGACGAGCCGAACATCACCGAGCTCGTCGCCATGGCGCTGCGCTACGAAGGCTTCGAGGTGCGGACCGCCGGCAATGGCCGCACCGCTCTCAGCGTGGCGGCGGAGTTCCGCCCCTCCTTGGTCGTGCTGGACATCATGCTGCCGGACGTCGACGGCCTCGAGGTCCTGCGCCGGCTGGGCGATGCGAATCGCCGCCCGCCCGTCATCTTCCTCACTGCCCGCGACTCGACCGAAGACAAGGTCAAGGGGCTGACTGTCGGGGGCGACGACTATGTCACCAAGCCCTTCAGCGTGGAGGAGCTGATGGCCCGCGTACGCGTCGTGCTGAGGCGGCACGGCACCAAGGAGCACGACGTCCTCCGCTGCGCCGACCTCGAGATGGACGAGGAAGCACATGAGGTGCGGCGCGGCGATCGCATGATCGAGCTGACACCGACCGAGTACCGCCTGCTCCGCTACCTGCTCGTCAACGCGGGGCGCGTGCTGACGCGCTCGCAGCTGCTGGACCACGTCTGGAGCTACGACTTCGGCGGCGACTCGAGCGTGCTGGAGACGTACGTCAGCTACCTCCGGCGCAAGGTCGACAACGGCTCCGCGCCGCTCATCCAGACCGTGCGCGGAGTCGGCTACGTGCTGAGGGCGCCTCGGCCGCAGCCGGTCCACTGAGGGCACGGGGGCCTCTGATGGCCGCGAGCCTCTCGCTTCGAGCCCGGCTGCTCCTCAGCGTCATCGGCCTCGTCACCGTCGCGCTCGTCGTCGCCGGGGTGGCGACCTACACGGCGCTGCAGCAGTTCCTGACGGCGCAGCTCGACGACTCGCTGCGCTCGAGCGTGCACCCGGCCTTCCAGTTCTGGCGCGACTACAACTCGGGGCGGTTCGGGCAGCCGGCCGGGGTTCCCGGGGGCTCGTACATGGCCCTCTACTCGCCGTCCGGCGACGCCATCGGGACCGCCCTCGCCATCGAGCTGCCCAACGGCAGAAGCGGGGCGCCGGTCATCACCCACAAGTTCCCCGCCGCGTCCGAAGCCCAGCCGGCCCTTCTGTCGGCCGGCGGCACCGGGGCGGTGAGCGACTACCGCGTCGCGATCGCGCCTCTCGACGAAGCCGGCGGCAACGTGTTCGTCCTCGCGGAGCCGTTGACCGGCATCAACGCGACGCTGACGCGGCTGCTGCTCCTGGAGGGCCTGGTCGGCGGTTTCGTCTTGCTGTCGGGTGGCGCGCTGGCGTGGCTGCTGGTGCGCGCCAGCCTGCGGCCGCTGGCGCGGATCGAGAGCACCGCCGCGGCGATCGCGGCCGGCGACCTGGCCCAGCGCGTCGAGATCGCCGAGCCCGGCACCGAGGTGGGGAGGCTCGGCCTGGCGCTCAACGCCATGCTGACGCAGATCGAGGGCGCGTTCGCCGAGCGCACGCGCTCTGAGCAGCAGCTGCGGCAGTTCATGGCCGCCGCGTCGCACGAGCTGCGCACGCCGCTGACCTCGATCCGGGGCTATGCCGAGATGCTGCGACGCGGGGCCGAAGGCTCGGCCCGCGACGCCGGCGTCGCCCGCCGCCGCATCGAGGAGGAGACCGTCCGCATGACCGGGCTGGTCGACGACATGCTGCTGCTGGCGCGCCTCGACCAGGGCCGCCCGCTCGAGAGTCAGCGGGTCGACCTCGCCCGCCTGGCGGCGGACGCATGCGAGGACGCCCGGGCGGTCGCGCCTTCGCGCCTGATCACGCTGGAGGCGCCGCCCGAGCTGTGGCTGCGGGGCGACGAAGCCCGCCTTCGCCAAGCCACCGGCAACCTCGTCCGCAACGCGCTGGTGCACACGCCCCCTGGCGAGCCGATCGAGGTATCTGTCCGCGGCGAAGACGGTCAGGCGATCCTGGACGTCATCGACCACGGTCGCGGTCTGGGCTCGGACGAGAAGCGGCGCATCTTCGAGCCCTTCTATCGGGGCGGCATCGGGCGTAGTCGCGACCAGGGCGGCGCGGGCCTCGGATTGTCCATCGTCGCGGCGGTTGTCGCCGCGCATCGCGGCACGGTGCAGGTCCTCGACACCGACGGCCACGGAGCCACTTTCAGGGTCATGCTGCCGCTGCATCATGGAACTGCTGATGACGCGCTCGCGCCCGCGCGTATAGAACTATCCGATGAGCTCGACGGAGCCGCGCGAGGAGAGCTCTCTACCGCCCCCTGATGCAGCGGATCGGCGGGCGCCGCTGGTCGGCCGCTCTCGCGGTTTCTGGCGCCTGACCAGCGCCGCCGACTACGACCGCTACGGCCACGACCTGCTGCCGGCTTGGGCGCAGGTGCTGCTGGGTCTAGCGGGCATCGCCCTGGCCGGGGCGTTCGTCTGGCGGGCGTCCGGCCCGGCCGACACCGAAGGCCTCTGGCGCGTGCTCGCGTTCCTGCTGCCGGTGATCTTGATCATCATCGTGCTGCTCGTTCGCGCATCAGGCCCGGACGACGACGAATGACGCCCCTTCTTTGAGTTAACGACTGGCGTAATACGGGGATCCCGCTGTAAGTTAACTCGGGTCGCGCGATGTGCCGACCAGGTGCGCGCGACTATCACCTCGACGCGGGGGGTCGAACTAAATGACCATCACGCCGATCCAGCGGATCGAGACACGGGGGCCACTGTGCCTCGCCAGTCCGGAGGTTGACGTGCCATGAAGGTGCTGCTCCCCCTCGCCGGTCGCTACGCCCCTCTCGGGGCGCTCATCGCGATCCAGCTGTTGATCGTCGCGATCGCCCCCTCCGTGGCCCCGTCGGCCCTGGCGGGCGCGGCGGGCGCGGGCACAGCCGCGAACGGCAGCACCGCCAACGGGGCTTCGGGCACGACCGGCGGTGGCGCCGCGGGCGCGGCGAACGGCACCACGGGTGCCGGCGGCGGAGGTACTACCGGCTCCGCCGGCAACCTGCCCTCCGCGGTCAGCGGTGACACGACGCACTGCATCGGCGGCGCCGAGTTCGACCGCAGCATCGCCTGGTTCGCGCCGGCCTGCGTGCCCGGCACCCCGGGCGGCGTTGACGCAGCCAACGGCGGCGCCACGTATCGCCAGGGGGTCAGCGGCAACCAGATCGAGATCGTGGACTACGTCACCAACTACGGCGCCGAGATCAACGCGATCCTCTCCGCCCAGCAGGCGCTGGTCACCTTCCAGATGGCGCAGCAGTACGACGCGGTCGTCCAGAGGTTCTTGAACGATCACTTCGTGACCTACGGCCGCAAGATCCACATCGACACGTACAACGGGACCTGCAACTACCTCGACGACCAGTGCATCCTCCCGGAGATCGACCGAGTGGTCTCGCAGTACCACCCGTACATGGTCTTCTGGCTCACGAGCGTGTGTCCCGAGTGCTTCGCCGAGATCGCCCATGACGGCGCGATCGCAATCGGAGGGCTTGGTTTCAGCGACTCCTTCGGGCAGCAGCTGGCGCCCTTCTACTACTCCGCCACCATGTCCTCGACCCGCATGGAGCTCGCTTTCGCGAAGTGGTGGTGCAGCGAGATGTCGAGCGCCAACGACCCCTCACGCAAGACGTCGTTCGCGGGGAACAACAATCCCGCTCAACAGCTCAACGGACAGCCCAGACGTCTGGGCATCGTGAGCCCGAACAAACCGGACAACGAGAACACGATCAACAACGTGCTCATCCCGGCCTTGGTCTCCGGCTGCGGCGAGAGCTCCAGCTACATCCAGGCGCACACGTACTTCTATGCCCAAGACATCAACACCGCCGCCCAGCAGACCTACGCCGGGACGGCGAAGGAGGACTCTGGCCCGACAGCGGCGACGAGCGTGGTGTGCATCTGCGACATCGTCGCCCCGGAGTTCGCCTACCAAGGATCCGCGAATGCCAACTACTGGCCCGAGTCGCTGATCGCGGACGTCCAGGGCATGGGCGACGACGTGGCCGCCCAGCCTTACGACGCCTCGTTCTCCTGTCCCAGCCAGCCCAGCGGTCCCGGTCCCGGCCAGTGCGCAGCTGACAGCCTGGCCGGCCTGACCGTGATCGAGCACCAAGAGCCGCAAAGCAACGATCCCGGCATCCGGGTCTGGAAGGAGTACATGGGCGATAAGCCGATGCCGAAGGATGCAGGCTCCGGAAGCGTCTACAGCGGCGCCACGGCCACCAGCACCCTGATCCAGTACGTGATGATGGCGGCGCTCATCGAGAACGCCGGCCCGCAGCTGGACCCGTGGACGATGCAGAAGCGGGCCCCCCTCATCCCGGCGATCGGAGGCGGCAACGTGCCTGTGCTCCAATTCGGTCCGGGCAACTACCAGTGGATTCAGACGGCGCGCGAGGTCTACTGGGACCACTGGCGCAAGTCGTCCTACAACGCCAAGCCCGGTACCTGGATCGCCTTCGGCGGTGGGCAGGACTTCAGCGCCGGCAACCCTTATGCCAGCGATGCGAGCGGTCCGCCCTGCCCGCCACCGGACAAACGGTCGTGAGCCGGGGCTGACGCGGTGATTCTGCCCAGACGTTTTGCGCCGGCGGAGCTGGCGCGAACGAGCCCGCTGGCAGAGTTCGTGCGGGGGGTCATGACCTCCCGCCAGCCCCTGGTGGTCTTCGCGCGCTATTTCGCACTGGCGCTCGTCTTCGTGGTCGCCGCCCAGTCGTACTTCCACATGTCCTTGTCGAACTTCGTCGCGGGCATCTCGCTGGGAGCGCTGTACGGGATCATCGGCGTCGGCCTCATCCTCACGTACCGCACGCTGCGGATCATCAACTTCGCCACCGCGGCGATCGGGGCGGTCCCGGCGATCCTGGCCATGATCGTCGACATCAAGGGCTGGGCCAATTACTGGCAGGCCCTGCCGATCGCGCTGCTCGGCGGCATGTTCGTGGCCATCCTCGCCGATCTCGTTGTCATGCGCCGGTTCAAGAACGGCTCGCGCCTGGTCGCGACCGTGGTGACGATCGGCATCGCTCAGAGCCTCTCGGTCCTCGGCTTCTTCATTCCGATCTGGCTGGGGATCAACGAGGCCGCGATCCCCTACGTGCCGACGCCCTGGGCGTACTGGCACATCAACGCCTCCAACGGCCAGCCGATCTTGACCGGCAACCAGCTGTTCGCCCTGGTCGCGGTGATCGCGATCGCAGGCGGCCTCTGGGCTTTCCTCCGCTACACGCGCGTCGGCATCGCTCTACGCGCGGCGTCGGAGAACGCGGACCGGGCGGCGCTGCTGGGCATCCCCGTGCGGCGCGTGCAGACCGCGGCGTGGGCGCTCGCTGGGCTGCTGTCTGGATTGGCCGTCTACGCCCAGGGCCCGCTGATCGCCGTCCCGCGCGACGCGACGCTCGGCTACGACCCGCTCCTCTACGGCCTGGCGGCGGCTGTCATCGCCGGCATGGAGGGGGTGGTCGTGGCGCTGGGCGCCGGGATGGCGATCGGCCTGATCATCTTCGGCTCGGTCGTCCGGTATGGCGACAACAGCCTTGCGGTGACGTTGATGCTCGTCATCATCCTGGTGGCGCTGATCGTCCGCCGCGGCCAGCTGGCTCGGGCCTACGCCACAGGTGTGGCCACCTGGCGCGAGGTGAAGCTGTTCAAGAAGGTGCCGGCGCAGCTCGTGCACCTGCCCGAGGTGCGGATCGCCCGCTGGGGCCTGATGTTCGCCTTCGTGGCGCTGCTCGTCGGCGTCGGGTTCTTCATCGACGGGCCCGACGTCTCACTGCTGACGCTCGTTCCGCTCTACGGCATCGTCGCCGTGTCGCTCGTGGTGCTCACGGGCTGGGCGGGGCAGATCTCACTCGGCCAGTTCGGCATCGTCGGCGCTGCCGCCGGGGTGGCGGGCGGGCTGGTCGCCAACCACGGCATCGACTTCTTCGCGGCGATCGGGCTCGGCATGGCGACCGGCGCGGTCGCGGCGGCGCTGATCGGGCTGCCCGCGCTGCGTGTGCAGGGCCTGTATTTGGCGGTCACGACCCTCGCCTTTGGCTACGTCGTCCAGTTCTTCGTGCTCAACAACCACTACTTCATCGGCGAGCGGATCATGCCGCAGGGCTATGTCGCCCATGTCACTCAGCCCCTGCTCTACGGCGTCATCGACCTCAGCGACGCGCGGAACTACTACTACGCCTGCATCACGTTCCTCTTCCTGGCGATGCTCGCCGCCATGTCGTTCCGCCGCTTCCGCAGCGGCCGCGTGCTGATGGCGGCCCGCGACAACCAGCGTGCCGCAGCCGCGTACGGGATCAACGTCATCGGCGCCCGGCTGGCTGCATTCGCCATCTCGGGCGCGATCGCCGGCCTGGCCGGCGTCCTGTTCGCGTACGCGCAGCACAACGTGGTGCCGGACAGCTACAGCGTGCTCAGCAGCATCACGCTCTTCCTGGCCACGACCATCGGCGGGCTCGGCTCGCTGCCGACCGCGGTCCTCGGCGCCATGTCGCTGGAGGCTTCGGTCGCATTCGGTCCCCGGCTGTACCAGCTGATCGGCGGCAACTGGGCCTACGTGCTTCCCCTGCTGCTAACGGGGCCGCTGCTGATCATCCAGCTGATCATCTGGCCCGGCGGCCTCGCCGAGGGCCTGTTCAAGACGCGCGACGACTTCCTCCGCTTCGTCGCCGCACGGCGCAAGCTGGTCGTTCCCTCGCTGATCGCAGATCGCAAGGCGACGGCCGAAGAGCTCGGCTTCAAGGCGACGCTGAGCGAGGCGACCCACGAGCTCGAGGCCGAGCACGAGGGTGCCGAAATCGTCTGCCCGGTCTGTGGGGCCCCGCTGACTCTCCAGCAGGCGGCCCAGCACGAGCACCTGCGGGCGCCGCAGCCGGCCCCCGTCGGAGGAGGCGCCGACACCCCATGAAGATGCTCAGCCTTCCGTTTGCCCGCAGCCAGCGGTCCGGTCCCGAACTGGACGGCGGCAAGCTGCTCAGCTGCCACGGTCTCGACGTCGGTTACGCCGGTGTGCAGGTCCTGTTCAACGTCGACTTCGAGGTCGACCGCGGCGAGATCGTCGCGCTGCTGGGCACCAACGGCGCCGGCAAGTCGACGCTGCTGCGCACCGTGTCCGGCCTGGTCCACCCGATGGCGGGCCGGATCGTGTTCGACGGCAAGATCATCACCCGCGCGGAGCCCCACGAGACGGCGGCGATGGGCATCGTCCACATGCCCGGCGGCCGCTCGGTGTTCCCGACGATGACGGTCGCCGACCACTTCAAGGCCGGCGCCTGGCTGTATCGCGGTAAGGACGCCGAAGTTCGGGCGCGCACCCAGCAGGTGCTCGAGCGGTTCCCTCAGATCAAGCGTCGGGTCCACGAGCTGGCCGGCAACCTTTCGGGCGGCGAGCAGCAGATGCTCGGCCTCGGCCTCGCCTTTGTCGCCAAGCCCAAGCTGCTGGTGATCGACGAGCTCTCGCTCGGCCTCGCGCCGGCGGTCGTCGAGATCCTCCTCGACATGGTCCGCGCGATCCACGAGGACGGGGCCACGGTCCTCCTCGTCGAGCAGTCCGTCAACCTGGCGCTGAACCTGGCGCACCGCGCCTACTACATGGAGAAGGGCGAGATCAGGTTCCACGGGCCGGCCGCCGAGCTCCTGGAGGAAAAGGACCTGCTGCAGTCCGTGTTCCTGCAAGGTGCGGCGGCGGCCATGCCCGGCCAGGCTGCGCGTCCGGTGGTCGAGATCAAGCCTTCGGTCAAGGCAGAAGCCGAGGCCGAGGACCCCATCCTCGAGGTGAGAAACATCACCCGCCGCTTCGGCGGCATCCTCGCGGTCGATGACGTCAGCTTCCGCCTGCAGCCGAACCAGATCCTGGGCATGATCGGGCCCAATGGCGCCGGCAAGACCACGATCTTCGACATGGTCAGCGGACTGCTCGGAGTCAACGCCGGCACGATCGCGCTGAAGGGCCAGGACATCACCCGCTGGCCGGCCGCACGCCGGGCTCACGCCGGGCTTGGCCGCTCGTTCCAGGATGCTCAGCTGTTCCCCTCCCTGACCGTGGCGGAGAATCTCGCGATCGGGCTCGAACGCCACATCAAAGTGCGCGACCACCTGGCCGCTCTCTTGGCCCTGCCCGCCATCCAGGAGTCCGAGCGGCAGGTGGCCTACACGGTCGCCGACCTGGTCGAGCTCTTCGGGTTGGGCGCCTACCGCGACAAGTTCCTGGGCGAGCTGTCGACGGGTTCGCGCCGAATCGTCGACCTGGCGATGTCTCTCGCTCACGATCCCGATGTGCTCCTGCTCGACGAGCCTTCGTCCGGCATCGCGCAGCGCGAGACAGAAGCGCTCGGCCCGCTGCTGAAGCGGGTTCGCTCCGAAACCGGGTGCGCGATGCTCGTCATCGAGCACGACATGCCCCTGATCACATACCTGGCCGACGAGATGCTCGCGCTCGACCTCGGGCGCGTGATCGCGCAAGGCTCACCTGACGATGTCGTCGAGGACCCGGAGGTGGTTCGCTCTTACCTCGGGGCCGACATGACAGCGATCCAACGCTCTGGCGTCATCGGAGGTACCGCATGAGACGGCGTCTGTTCCTCGGCCCTGCCATTTCTTTCGCTGCTCTGGTGACCGCCGGCGTACTGCTCACAACGCCGGCCGCCGCGCAGGGTGGACCGACGCTGAAGCAGTACGCGTGGTGGAACCTGGTGGTCTACGACCCCACGCTCGGGAACCCGCCCAATCCCCTTCCGGACGCCGCCGACCTCCACGTCTCTTATGGCGGCAACCCGGACGCCATCGAGAAGCAGGACACCAGCAACCTCGTGGTCAACGGCGCCACCGAGGTCTCGGCCATCGAATACGACCTGGCCGACCAGCTGCCGGACGGGGTACCCTCCGACGTCCAGATCGGGACCCTCAACCTGCCGGTCGACACCGCCTACACGCCTGCCGTCTCGCCGCAGGCGTCAGTCCTGGCCTGCGCCGCGCTGAACCCGTGGACGCCCGCCCAGGGCGGCAACTGGCAAGCACGTGTGACTTATGACATGGGTGGTGCATGCGCGCCGGGCAACTTCAACTCGACCAGCAATGTGTTCACCTTCAACATCACAGCGGGCATGGTCCGCAGCCAGAACGCTGTAGACCTCGCGATCGTGCCCGGATTCGTTCCTCTCGGCTGCAATGTCACCGACCCGACCAACCTGACCAACTGCGCGCCGAACCCGAGTGCCGCACCTCAGGCGCCCTGGGCCGTGGACCTGAAGCCGCCCGTCGCGTCTGACATCACGGTTACACCCGTCTCAGGCGCCGGCGGCGGTTTCTCGATCCCGCAACAGAACGCATCGACCGTCCCGAGCCTCGGCGCGGGCAGCCTACCGGCGCTCGGTCCCGGCGGTTCGACATCGTTCGCGCCGCCGGCCGGGGGCTCGGCCAAGCCAGGCGGCTACTCGGTGCCGACCTCGGTGGCGGCAAACCCCGCCGCGCGCCTCAACGCGCTCGGTCGCGGGCGGCTGCTGGCTGCCGGCTTGCTGCTGCTCCTGTTCCTCGGCGGCCTCTTGGTGATGGGCTCGGACGTGCAGCGGATGCTGACGCCGGCCGGTCAGGTCGCCGGCATAGGACGGTTCGCCCGGGCGCGGACAGGGCCGGCGATCCCGGTCTAGGCTGCCCAGCGCAGCTCTCGCCGTCCTGCGTCCGGCCGGAGCCAGGCCAGGAGGCCTTCGGCCTCGGCCTCGACGGCCTGGCGCTGGCGCGCGCTCAGCGGTGAGTACGCCTCCAAGGTCATCACGGCTTTTCCTCGCAGCGGCGCCAGCCAGCAGCCGGCCACCAACCCGTCCACGAGGAAGGTGGGCAGCACGTCGCCGTTCTTGCGGATGACGACCTTCCGATAAGCCTCGGGAAGCACCCGCTCACGGCGCTCGTAGGCGAGCAGCAGGTTGTCCCACTTGGGGAGGAACCGCACCGGCGCAGGCACTTCCGCATCCGGCCGCGGCGCGTCCGGCAGGTCCAGGAGCACCCGCCCGTCCTCGGTCGTCACGGTCTCGAGGTCGAGGTCGTCGAGGACCGGTTTGAAGAGCGCGACCTGCTCGCCGCTCCACTGGGCCAGGTCGCTACGGCTGGCGGGTCCGAAAGCGCGCAGGTACGCCGTGGCAACGTGGCGCCAGGCTTCGAGCAGATCGACGCGCACCTGCGGGCCCAGGCGGAAGGTGGTGCCGATGCTCGGGCGGCTGAAGAGGGCGTCCTCCGCCACGCTCATCAGCAGCCCGCTGTCGGCGAGCACGCTGAAGCCCGCCCACTCGGCGAGGTGCTCGTCGGGCACGAGGCCGCGCGCCAGGCGCCGCAGCTCGCCGCGTCCGATCGGCTGCTGCCGCACCGTCGCGACCAGTTCGTCGCGGACCGATTCCACGTCAACGCCGGCCTCTCGGAGACGCCGGACCATCTGGGCGTAGACGGTGAAGCCGGACCGGATGGCGGTGCGGTAGACGGGGAACTCTCGCGCGCTCACCAGGTGCAGGGTGCCGCGCATCAAGTTCGCGCGCAGCACGCGGTCCTCGAGCACCGCCGACTCGAGCTCGTCCCGACCGAAAGCGCGCAGGCGCGACCAGAGCCCGATGTAGGGACTGGGCGAGTACTGGGCCTGCATCCCGGCCAGGTGCTCGATGGCGCCGATGGCGTCGAGGTCGGCCCTTTCCAGCAGCAGCTGACGCGCCAGCGTCCACCGGTTGAGCTCGCGGAGGCTGATCGTCCGGTCCAAGGCAGCCGATCCTAACCAAGCCACGGAGTCCCCGCATTATGTAAAGAGTTGTGAAATAGCGGCTGCGTTTTCGCGCTGTCTGACATACGATTCTGAGCGAACCAGGCGGGGGGTTCCAGAGGCCGACCTAAGGGTCGGCCTCTTTCATTTCTCGAGCTTCAGCGTGAGGATCTGGAACGGCCGCAGGTCCAGCCGCACTTCGCCATCGACGAGCTCCGCCGCGGCGCTCTCCCGCTCCAGCAAGTCGGTCAGAGTCGCCCGTCGAATCGGCAGTGAGGTTCGCAGGCGCGCGCGGCAGGCGCCGCCCCAAGCCTCGTAGAGACGGACGACGAACGCGCCGGAGTCCTCGGCTCGCTTGACGGCGCTGACCACCACCTGGGGGGTGTCCACGGAGAGGAACGAGGCCGACGTGCCGGCGGCTAAGGCCGTGTCGGCGCGCAGCAGGGGCGGGTTAAGGCTCTCGGCCGCAGCAATCACGCCCGCCGAGCGAAAGTCGCCGGCGTGCGGCATCAGCGCATAGGTGAAGCGGTGGGCGCCCTGGTCGGCGCTCGGATCCGGGTGCTGCGGCGCGCGCAGCAGCGAGATCCCGATCACGCTGCCGAGCACGTTGTGCCCGTACTTGCAGTCGTTGAGCAGCGCGACACCGTAGCCCGCCTCGCCCAGATCGACCCAACGGTGAGCGCAGACCTCGAAACGCGCTTCGTCCCAGCTGGTGTTGCGGTGAGTCGGCCGCTCGATGTGCCCGAACTGGATCTCGTACGTTGCGTGCGGCCCGCGCACCGAGACCGGGAAATAGGCGCGCAGCACCTTGTGCTTCTCGTGCCAGTCGACCTCTGTCTCGAAGCGCAGCACGCGCGAGCCGTGGTCCAGCACGAGGCGCTGGGTGAGCGATGACGCGCTGAACGCCCGCGTCATCTCGACCGCGCCGCGCAGCCCGGCGCCGGTGACGCGGACGCTCTGGGGAGCGGGAAGCTCTTCGAAGGAGTCCTCGTACGTGATGTCGAGGTCCCAGGCGTCCCAGAGGGCCGGTTCGTCCCGATGGAGGCGCAGCACGTTGCCGCGCTCCCCGGCGGCGAGCACCTCGCGTCCATGCTCTCTGTCGAAGACGCTGGTGAGGCGGCCCTCGCCGTCCCACTCGACGCGCAGCAGCTCGTTCTCGAGGTGGCGTTCGGAGGCCTCGACCAGGCCTTCCTCCGGCCGGCTCGTGACCGTCGTGTAGCCGCAGGCGGGCACCTCGACGATGGCGTCTTCGACTACCTCGCGACGGGCAGTCCCGGTGGGGTTGAACCAGGTCGGCGTCTGACCCGCGCCGGCCAGGGCGTGGATGGCCCCGGCCGCCAGCGCCTCCGCCTCCCCTACGACGCCGGCGAGCTCGCGTTCGGCTTGCTCGTAGACCCAGTCGACCGACGATCCCGGCAGGATGTCGTGAAACTGGTTGACGAGCAGCGTCTTCCAAGCGGCCTCGAGCTCCGTGCGCGGGTACTCGCCCCCGGCCACGACCGACCAGAGCTCGGCGGCGTGCAGGGCCGCCTCGGCCTGCCGGTTCAGCCGCTTCGTCCGCGCTTGCGAGGTGTACGTGCCGCGATGGAGCTCGAAGTAAAGCTCGCCGGCCCAGGTGGCCAGGCTCGGCGACTCAGCCGCCACCGCCGCGAAGAACGCCTTGACCGAGCCCAGCTCGACAGCCGGCACGCCTTCCACACCGCGCAGGCGGCGGGCGATCTCCAGGTGCTCCGGCTCCGGGCCGCCGCCGCCGTCCCCCCAGCCGAACAGATACAGGGAGCGGTCCGAGCGGCCGCGGTCTCGGAAGCGCCGCGAGCAGTCGAGCACCTCGCGGACTTCGAAGATGCCGTTGTAGGTGTCGGCCGGCGGGAAGTGGGTCAGCAGGCGCGTGCCGTCGATGCCCTCCCACCAGAAAGTGTTGTGAGGCAGCTTGTTCACCTCGTTCCAGCTCAGCTTCTGGGTGAGAAAGCTCGTGCACCCGGCGCCGGCCAGGATCTGGGGCAGCGAAGCGGGGAAGCCGAAGCCGTCCGGCAGGAAGCCGACCGTGCTGATCCGGCCGAACTCCTGCTGCCAGAAGCGCTGCCCGTAGAGCACCTGCCGCACAAGGGCTTCGCCCGATGGCAGGTTGGAGTCGGCCTCCACCCACATCGCTCCGACGGGCTCCCAGCGTCCTTCCTCGACGCGCCTGCGAACGCGGTCGTACAGCTCCGGATGGCGGTTCTTCAGCCAGGTGTACTGCTCGGGCTGCGAGGCGGCGAAACGATGCTCGGGGTATTCGTCCATCAGCTCGAGCTGGGTCGACCAGCTGCGCGCCACCTTCCGCTTTGCCTCGCGCAACGGCCAGAGCCAGGCCGTGTCGATATGGGCGTGGCCCACAGCGGTGACTCGGTGGGCGGGATCGGCGTCCCGTGGCTGCTCGGACAGCTCGCGGGCGATCTTCGCGTCGACCAACTCGGCCCAGGCGTTGGCATCCAGGAGCGCTGCCTCGATCGATCCGAACGTGAACAGGGGCTCCGGCGAGCTCCGCAGCGCCAGCATCGACTGCGCGCTGCCGGGCCCGCCGACCGTGCCGGTCGGATTGGCGGCCGCCTCCAGATAGAAGTCGATCTCGGCGCCCTCGAGCGGGAGCCAGCGGTGATTGGGATCGACGCCGCGCCAGGCTCGGCCGTCCCGCCAGGCCAGCGCTTCGCAGGTGAACCCGGTCTGGCCCATGAAGCCGAGATCGATGAGGACCACCAGACTCGCGCCGGCAGGCGCCCGGCCGGTCACGTGGAACCAGGTCGTGCTCCAGGGCGGGCCCCAGCGATCGCCGGCCGCGATGGGCCGGTATTCGCCACGCACCGCCTCTTCGAATGGGATGGGCTCGCCCCGCACTTCGAACGCGGAGACTTCGAGCGGCGCTCGGTCCGTGAACATCAGGCGCCGGGCAGCGGCGGGTACTTGAGCCCGCTGCCCGTGTTGACCACGAGCACGTGGGCGTTCGCGCCGAACCAGCCCGAACCCGCCAGCGCCCGGCCCGCCGCCAGCGCGCAGGCGCCTTCGGGGCAAAGGTGGAGCCCCTCCGCCTTGAACGCGTGCGCGCGCTCATCGCGGATCGCCTGCTCGTCGACGGCCACGGCGCAGCCGCCGCTCTCCCGGAGGTCGCGCAGCACCAGGTCGCCGGCCAGGGGACTGGGCACGTTGATGCCGAAGGCGTGGGTCTGCGCGTCGGGCCAGGCCTCGGTTTTCACGGCGCCCGCCTGGAAGGCCTTCACCACCGGCGCGCAGCCGGCTGCCTGTGCCGCCACGAGGCGCGGCAGGCGCTCGATCACACCGAGCTCGCGCAGCTCCAGCCAGGCTTTCCACATTCCGAGCAGGCCGACGCCGCCACCCGTCGGGTAGATGACCGCGTCGGGCAGGCGCCAGCGCAGCTGCTCGGCGATCTCCAGCCCGATCGTCTTCTTGCCCTCCAGGCGGTAGGGCTCCTTGAAAGTCGACGCGTCGAACCAGCCGTGCTCTCGGGCGAGCTGCCCGGCAACCTTGCCCGCGTCGCCGATCAGCCCGTCGATGACGCGTACGTCGGCCCCGGCCGCGAGCGCCTCTTCCCTCGTCACCAGGGGGGCGTCCCGCGGGATTACGACGTGGACGGCGACGCCGGCCCGCGCGCCGTAGGCGGCCCAGGCCGCGCCCGCATTGCCGTTCGTCGGGAGGATGAGCTCGGAGCCACCGAGCTCGACCAGGCGCGACATGCCCACGGCCGCGCCGCGGGCCTTGAAGCTGGCAGTTGGCAGCAGCCCGTCGTCCTTCACGGTGAGGCGCCCGACCTGGAGCTCGCCGGCGATTCGGCGGAGGTCGATGAGGGGCGTCACGCCCTCGCCGAGCGTCACCCGGTGCCGGTCGTCACGAACCGGCAGCAGCTCGGTGTAGCGCCAGAGCGTGGCGGGGCGCGCCGCCAGCCGGCGCGGCGAGAAGCTGATCGAGCCGAGGGCGTAGCGGGCATAGAGGATGCCGCCACAGCGCGTGCAGAGCTGGTGCAGCTGGTCGCAGTCGAACGTGGCCCCGCACCCCGAGCACTCGAGGTGCGAGAGAGCGCTCTCGGCCTTACCGCGAGATGACGAGGGCGTCGCCCTGGCCGCCGCCGCCGCACAGCGCCGCGGCGCCCAGGTGGGCCCCCCGCCGCTTCATCTCGTGCGCGAGCGTGAGCACGAGCCTGCAGCCGCTCATGCCGATCGGGTGGCCGAGCGCGACGGCGCCGCCGTTGACGTTGACGCGGTCCTCGTCCAGGCCGAGCATGCGCGTCGAGTTCAAGGCCACCGAGGCGAAGGCTTCGTTGATCTCGACGAGGTCGAGATCCGCCGCCTTCAGCCCCTGCTTGTTGAGCGCATTGGCGAGCGCCAGCGCGGGCACCGTGTGCAGCCAGGCATAGCGCTCGGCGCTCATGCCGTGGGCGACCACCTCCGCCAGCGGCTCCAGCCCGCGCTTCTCCGCTTGCTGACGCGACATGACCACGACGGCCGCCGCCCCGTCCGAGATCTGTGAAGCGTTGCCGGCCGTGATCGTCCCATCCTTGTGAAAGGCGGGCGGCAGCTTGGCCAGGCCGTCCGCTGTGGTGTCGCCGCGGATGCCCTCGTCTTGCCCGACGCGCACCGGGTCGCCCCGGCGCTGGGGCACTGCGACCTCGACCACCTCGTTGCCCAGGGCGCCGCTCTGCCAGCCCTCTGCCGCGCGGTGGTGAGACCGGGCCGCCCACGCGTCCTGGTCCTCGCGGGTGATCTCCAGCTCGCGATTCACATCGTCCGAGCTCTCGCCCATGTGCTGGTCGAGGAAGGTCGACCAGAGCCCGTCGTGGACCATCGAGTCCACCATCTCGGCGTTGCCCATGCGCGCGCCGAAACGCGCCTGCGGGACCAGGTAGGGCGTCTGCGACATCGACTCCATGCCGCCCGCGACGACCACCTCAACCTCGCCCGCCCGGATCAGCTGGTCGGCGAGCGCGATGGCGTTGAGGCCGCTCAGGCAGACCTTGTTGATGGTGAGGGCGGGGACCTCGCGCGGGATGCCCGCCTCGATCGCCGCCTGGCGCGCGGTGATCTGGCCGGCGCCGGCCTGGAGGACCTGGCCCATGATCACGTAGTCGACGTCCGCCGCCTCGACCTGGGAGCGTTCGAGCGCGGCCTGAATGGCGATGCCGCCGAGGCGCACTGCCGGCAAGTCCTTGAGCGCGCCGCCGAACTTGCCGATCGGGGTGCGCGCGCCGCCGACGATCACAGAGCCCATCAACTTGAACTCTAGAGAGTTCTAGGTGGGCGGCGCGGGGGGCGGCGGAGGCAGGGGAGGTCCAGCCGCCGGCGGACCCGCGGGCGGCGCCGACCGGAAGGCGACGGCGTCCAGCGCCGCCTCCGCGCCGTGGCCGGCGTAGACATCGGGAGCCCACTTGCGGAGCAGGGGCTCCAGCTCGGCCGCCAGCCGCTGCCGAGTGCCCGGGTCGATGAACGCTCGGCGCGCGGCGTACGCCGCGAGAAAACGTCGAGCGAGCGCGTCGTCGACGTTGGGGCTCCAGGAGGCGGGCGGTGGTGCGGGGGCGGCGCCGCCCGCCGCCGGCGCGGCTGTCGCAGGAAGCGGCAGGTCCTGCAGGCGCACACGCTGGCGCTCTCTGACGACGACCGTTCCGGCCGCCAGGTCGCCGAGGCGCCGCCCGCGGCCGTTGATGAAGAGGCAGACGACGCCGATCGCGTACCCGTAAGGCAGGAAGTCGACGTACCGGATGAGGTTGCGGATGCCGGCCTGCGTGAACGAGAGCGGCTCGCCGTTCTCGCCGACGACGCGCAGGCGGGTCGCCTTCTTGCCCAGCGTCTGGCCGTTGAAGGCCGCCTCGCAAAGCCAGAAGTACCCATAGGTCGTGACAAAGCCGCCGGGGACCAGCACGAGGATGGCGATCGAGTCGTTCTGGGTGACGGCGGTCGCCGTGACGGCGATGAGGGTGAGGGCGAGGAAGATGCCGAGCACGACCAGGAGATCGAGGAGTGCAGCGACGAACCGGCTGCCGATGCCTGCCAGCTCGTAGCTGAACGCGACCAGCTCCGGGGTCGCGACGACCATGTCCTCGTCAGGTCTGGGCTCCCGCACGGCCGGGAGCTTATCCTCCGGGACCGATGGTCACCTCACCTGAGGAGTTCACGGCGCGGCGCCGAGCCGACTGGCAGCGCTTGGAGGAGCTGCTGGGTCGAGCCGGCCTCAGCGGCGGCCCGGGATCGCTGCCGCCGAGCGAGGTCATCGCGCTGGCCGCGCTCTATCGCCGTGCCGCCGGCGACCTGGCGCGCGCGCAGCGCGACTGGCCTGGTGCGCCCGTCACCCTGTACCTCAACGGCCTGGCCGCACGCGGTCACGCCGCGCTGTACAGGCAGGGCGGCGGCGTCCGCAAGCGTCTCGCCGAGTTCTACAGCCGGACTCTGCCGAACACCTATCGCAGCTCCTGGCGGTACCTGGTCACCAGCGCCGCGCTGCTCTTCGGCCCGGCGATCATCGCCTGGCTGGCACTGCTGCACGACCCCGGCCTGGCGTCCTACTTCTTTCCGCGCGAGCTGATCGACCTCGTGCATCAGCACCGGGTCTGGACGGATATCCCGCCCGACCAGCGGCCGGTGGCGGCCGGCCTGATCATGACCAACAACCTGCAGGTCGCGATCCTCGCCTTCGCGACCGGGGTGCTGGCGGCCGTGCCCACGCTCTACGCGCTCGTGTTCAACGGCATCAACCTCGGCGCGGCGATCGGCTTCACGCAGGACTACGGCGTGGCCGGCAGCCTGCTCCAGTTCGTGGTCGGCCACGGCGTCATCGAGCTGTCGGTGGTCGTGACCGCGGGGGCCTCCGGGTTGATGCTCGGCTGGGCGATCCTGCAGCCCGGACCGCGCCGGCGGCGTGACGCGCTCGTGCTGGCGGCGCGGCGCTCGTTCGTGCTGCTGGTCGGAGTCGGGCCGGCGCTCGTCGCCGCCGGGATCATCGAGGGCAACATCAGTCCCTCCGATGCCCCCGCCTGGGTGAAGATCGCGATCGGGCTGGTGACCGGCTGCCTGCTCTACGGCTACCTGCTGCTCACGGGTCGCCGCCCCAACGATCCGGGGCCGGCCCAGGGCCCCTTCGGCGCCACCGGATAGGGCCCGCGGCCGGCCGCGAGCCCGGCAAGGCCCGCTAGAGCAGGGCTCGCTCCTTCAGCTCCAGGTAGCGTTCCACCAGCGCCGGGCTGAGCTTGCCGGCCTCGACGTCGAGGCCGAGCACCCCTCCCCGGGCCAGAATCTCGAACGAGCGCGCGCGGTCTTCGAGCAGCTCTTCGGCCGCCGCCCAGCGGTAGGCGTCGCCGGCGGTGCGGGGCTCGGCGGCGCGCGCGGCGATGAGGGTCGGGTCCGCCATGGCCACCACCAGCACGAGGTGGCGGCGCCCAAGGCGTAGAGCGTGCGCGACGAGATCGCGAGACGTCTCGGTGTCCATGACATCGGTCAGCACGATCACCAGCGAGCGCCGGTTGAGCCGCCGCGCCGCGAGCGAGAACGCTGCGCCGAAGTCCGGCTCGACCGGCTCCGCCGGCAGCGAATACAGGGCCCGGTTGATGAGCGCCACCTGGCCCGCGCCCCGCTGCGGTGGCAGGAGGTTGAGCACGCGGTCGGAGAAGGCGAGCAGGCCCACGCGGTCGCCCTGGGTCTGGCCGACATGGGCTAGAAGCAGCGCGGCGTTGACGGCGTGGTCGTGCTTGGTGAGGACGCCCGCCTGCGCGTTCATGAGCCTCCCGCAGTCGACGGCGACCAGCAGCTGCTGGCCCCGTTCCGCCTCCACCTCCACCGTTACGGGGTGGTCGCGGCGCGCGGTCGCCTTCCACGAGATGCGGCGCGCGTCATCGCCGCGGACGTAGTCGCGCAGCCCCGCGAACGCTGTGCTGGCGCCAGGCGGTCGCGCCCGGCGCAGCCCGGCGGCCGAGCGCAGCCCGCGCCGGAGGGCGAACTGGTGGCGCCGGACAGCGAGCACGTCCGGGTAGACCGGCACCGTCTCGGGCAGCGGGAGGCGGACCTGCCGGACCCACCAGCCGCCGGGCCGCCAGCAGCGGATGTCGACGGCGTCGAAGCGGTAGGCGCCGCGGCGTCGGGCGCGGGTGACATAGGCCACGCGGAGCACGCCCTGGCCGTCGAACGTGCCGGCCGCCTCCCGCGGCTCGGCTCCGAGCACGACCGGCGCGTGGTCCGCCACCCGGCCGGGCAGCTGAGCCGCCCGCCGTCCGCGGATCTCGACCTGGACCTCCTCACGCGCTCCGAGCGAGAACGGTCGCGGGGTCCGGCGGGTCGCGACTAGGTCACCGGGTCGTGGGAGGCTGAGCCCGTCACGCGCAGCGAGCACCAGGAGCGCCGCGTGGTAGACCGCGACGGCGACCCAGACGACGGCGCTCAGCGTCGTCAACGCGATCAGCCCCGCTCCGACCAGCAGCGCCGCGATCAGCTGGCGCTGCGGCAGGAGCGTCCAGCGCAGCCGCCGCAGCCGGCTCACCGCGGAGGGGTCAGCCGCGCCGCGATCCCGTCGAGCACGCTGTCGGCCGTCTGGCCCGCGACCTCGGCTTCCGCTCTCAGGACCAACCGATGCCGGAAGGTGGGCCGCAGCAGGGCCTTGACGTCGTCCGGCGTCGCGTAGTCGCGGCCTTCGAACGCGGCCAAGGCCTTGCTGGCCAGCAGCAGCATGACCTCGGCCCGCGTGCTGGCGCCGAGCGCGAGCTCGGGCGCGGTCCGCGTGGCTGCGGCCAGGTCGACGATGTAGCGTTTGAGCGCCGCGTCGACGGTCACCGCGCGGGCTTCCTCAC
Source organism: Candidatus Dormiibacterota bacterium (assembly GCA_036378435.1). Taxonomy (GTDB): domain Bacteria; phylum Chloroflexota; class Dormibacteria; order Dormibacterales; family Dormibacteraceae; genus DASUWK01. The sequence goes on from DASUWK010000059.1 coordinate 117,905, forward strand.
GGCAGCCGGCAAGGTCCTCGGGCCCGAAGATCGGCTCGACCCCCGCGGCCACCGGGTCGCGCAGCTCCATGCCGGCATCCCAGCGCTCGAGGACCTCCAGCTCGGCCTCGGCCGCCATCAGCGGCATCTCGATCTTGAACAGGAAGCGGTCCTGCTGCGCCTCCGGTAGGGGATACGTGCCCTCGTACTCGATGGGGTTCTGCGTCGCGAGCACGAAAAAGGGCTCCGGCAGCGGGCGCTGCTCGCCTTCCAGGCTCACCCCGCGCTCCTCCATGGCCTCCAGCAGCGCCGCCTGCACCTTGGCGGGCGCGCGGTTGATCTCGTCCGCCAGCAGGACCTGGGTGAACACTGGGCCCTGGCGGATGCTGAAATCACGCGTCGACAGGTCGTAGATCGACGTCCCGACGATGTCGGACGGCATCAGGTCAGGCGTGAACTGGATGCGGCGGAAGTCGAGCTTGAGCAGGCGTGCCACCGTCTTGGCGAGCAGCGTCTTGCCTGTGCCTGGCACACCCTCCAGCAGCACGTGGCCCCGGACGACGAGCGCGACCGCGCAGAGCTTGACCGCGTCGGCCTGGCCCACGATCGTGCGGCTCGCCGCTTCGGCGAGCTGGGCGTGGAACTCGGCGGCTTTCATGCGCGCTCCACGATCTGATGGAGCGTGCGGGCGGCGTCGAGGAGCTCCCGCTCCGACGCGCCGGCCGTCTGGGCGGCAACCGCGTCGAGCTCGCTGCTCAGGGCCGGCGATCGCCGCCCGACTCGAAGCCGTGTCGACTTCACCAGGATCTCCAGCGCCTGGTGCCGGCCGCCGGCGCGTCGCAAGAGGGTGCCCACCGCATCAACGTACTCGGCGGACGAGCGGGCTCGCGGCGGCGCGAGCGGGATCGGCGGTCCGAAACCTCGGCCGCGCAGCGCCAGCGCGATGTAGCCGGCTATGACGGCCCAGATGATCGCGATGATCCAGGGCGCGGCTCCGCTGGGGGGCGTCGGCGCGGGTGGGGCGACGGCGGCGTGGTGAGACTCGTCGAAGGCGACGTAGCCGCCCGCGGGCGCGAGACCGAGCAGGTCCGCCGCGAAGCGGGAGTTGTCGGATCTCAGCAGGTTGCCGTTGCAAAGGATCAGGGGGTCGGCCAGGGCGATGACCAATCCGGAGCCGACGCGCATCTCCAGCGCCAAGACCTCCTTCACAGGCCCACGCAGGATCGGGACCTGCGCCGGCAGCTCGGCGCTGAAGGGCTCGGCCGCGCTGCCGCCGCTCACCTCGTCCACGCCTGCCAGAAGAGGCCCGGGCGCGTAGGCGACCAGGTCCCGGACGGAGCCGCCGGCTCGAACCAGCCCGAGCTCGCCCTCGAGGGCGGGATCGACCGCCTCGCTCGCGTAGACCAGCACGCCGCCGCCGCTTACGAAGCGGCGCACCGCACGCGCCTCCTCGAGTGAGTACGGCTGGCTCGGGCTGAAGATGAACAGCAGCTCATGGGGCCTGCCGATGACGCCGGCCAGGAGCCGGGCGGTCGGCCGCCCTGAGGCGCCGGTCGCCCTATAGAGGGCTGATGTCCCATCGGCGGCGTCGCTCGTCGAGCTGTGCGTGCTGGGCGACGCCGTCTGGCCGCCGAACAGAGAGAGCGCGAGCAGCGCCGCCAGGGCGGCTCCGAGCAGGAGCCACGCGGCTGCAGGAGCCCGCCTCACGCGGCCCTCGCTGCGCCGGCGCGGTAAGGCGCCGCGGCGGCTGCCGCCGCCTCGTACACCTCGCGCGTAACGGGGCGGTGTCCGTAGACCGCGTCCTCGAAACCCCGCAGCAGCGGCCGAAGCTCCGGCAACCGGCCGGCCCGGGAGAACAGCTCACGCACCGTGAGCGGGCTCGCGTCCCACGCCATCTCGCCGCCGAGCGCCGTGGCGACCGCGCTCGCCAGCTCGCGCAGCGCCGCCGCGAAGTCGCCGGCGCCGGCCAGCCGGTCGGCGGCCGCGAACCGTTCCGCCGCGGTTCGAAGCCGGTCCGCCTCGACCGCCTGACCGGCGTCTTGCTGGGTCCCCCAGCGCGCCCGCAGAAAGCGAAACGCCACCAGCGCGAGCCCGGCAACCAGCAGCGCCAGGCCGAGCCACTGGAGGACGGACACCAGCAGCGCGCCCCAGCCACCGCAGCCGCTGAAAATCGACGCCTCCCGCGCCTGGATCCAGCCCGAGAGAAGGTCGCCCGGGGACTCGGGCTGCTCGCGGTTGTATGGCGCCGCCGAGCCCATCCGCCGCAGCTGGGTCTCGACACCGGAAGCCGGGTGCAGCGGCCTGCTGAGCGCCGTGTCCAGGCCTCGCAGCCGCGCGCGGGCGTCGCCGATATCGGGCGGCTTGGCGTTCAGGTCGTCCGCGATCTCAGGCTGCCGGCAGGATGTGCCGCCGTCGAGCGCGCGGGCGGCGGCGGCGATGCTCCCCGCGGAGGGATGCTCCGCGGCGAGATAGCGCTCCGCCTGGCGCACGGAGTCGAGGTACGCCGAGCCGGCCAGGGCCGTCGCGCCGCCGGCGACGAGCAGGCCGGCCGCCAGCACGCCGGGAACGACGGCTCGCCAGAAACTCAGGTCGGCACCGGGCCGGGCGGTGGCGGGGCCAGTCCCGGGCCCCCGCCGCTGAGCTCCCGCGCCATCACCTCGAGGTCGAGGTGCTCATGCCGAACCCGAAGGTCGAAGTAGAGCAGCGTGAGCACGAGCGGGAAGAGCGGGGTCAGGACGGTCGACAGCGCGAGCTCGACGGCGACGTTCGCCACGGTCGCCGGGATGATCCAGGCTCGGGGCACGAAGGCGGCGGCCAGGCTGAAGCTGCCGAGTGCCGCGCTGACCGCCTCGTACAGCACGTAGAAGAGCAGCAGGATCCCGAACAGCCGCCACCAGTTGAGGCGGGTGAGGCTCCAGCTCCTTGAGAGCGCGTCGCCCAGCCGGCGGCGCTCGCCGAACCAGGCGGGCACCACGACGCTCCACTTCACCAGCAGCCAGGCGGTGAGGGCGATGCCGATGCAGGTGAGCACGGGTATCGCGGCAAGCACAAGCAGCGCGCCGTACCCCAGCAGCAGCAGCCAAAGGCGCCAGTACACGTGGGTGACGTCCCGCAGGACCGAGCGCGCGCTGGCCGGTTCGCCCAGGACGGCCGCCATCGCGGCGCGCCACACCGCGTACGCGGTGACCGGCGCCATGACGATCGCGATGAGGATGCCGAGGCCCCCGACGGCGACCTCGGCTGTGCTCGGCGCCCCGCTGAACTGGCCGGCAACTCCCCCGAACAGGCCGAAAGCGGCGGCGATGGCCACCCCGGCCAGGCCGAGCAGCACGAGCGGGACGACGCTGAAGAGCGACGTCGAGAAGAGCAGCCAGAACCGGCGGCGGTAGAGACGGAAGACCTCGTCGAACAGCTCCGAGAGCGGCAGCGGCCGGAGGCGGACGCCGGGCGGGGTCTGGCCTACCGCGGGCTCCCTCTGAAGGGTCCGAAACCGATGAGGGCGCCGGCGACCATGACGGCGGCGCCGAAGAAGGCGATGCCGGCGGCGAACAGCTCGGAGCCCAGGATCACGATGTAGATGCCCAGGGCGACGCTGAGCGCAACGCCGCAGGCCAGCAGGAAGAGGTAGAAGGTCGGGCGAAAGTCGTCGTCAGATCGGATCATGGCTACTTCCTGACCAGGCTAAGCGATTGCGTGCCGCCGAGATCGATCGGTGTCGGCACCTCGGGCACCTCGATGGTGAGGTTCATGGTCGTTTCGTCGTCCATCTGGTGCAGCTCACCGTTGGTGGGATTGAGCCAAGTGGTGACATTCAGGTCGATCGTTCCGGCCAGGGTCGCGGAACCCGAGAGGGCGGACGAACCGCTCGTTCCCGCCAGGGCGGCGAGCTTGGACAGATCGATGGTGGTGTTCAAGGGGATCTTGCCGGTGGTCGAGACCACGGCGTACTTGACGCCGGCGACCGTCTCATAGCGCAGGAACTGGTTGGTGGTGTGGATGGAGAGCGTCCCCGAGCCGAAGGGCATGGCCTCGCTGACGTCTTTGGTCCACTTGTCCCCGGGCTTCACCTTGCCGGGCGGCAGCAGCGAGGTCAGCTGGGTGCCACCGAGGCTCTGCAGGCCGCCGGAGATGGTTACGCCTCCGGCCGTAACGCGGCCGTCAGGCGCGATGGTCATCTGGATCGAGTGCGTCTGACCCGCCATTGAGCTCGGCAGCGGCTTGCCGTTGACGGTGCCCCCGGTGATCTGCGTGGTGACGTTGAGCGTCGCGGTGCCGTCGGTTGCGACCGAGAGCACCTTCATGACCTCGGTCCCGGTGAGGTCGGTCTTCACCGGGATGCCCCCGCTGAGCAGGTTCTGCGCGAGGTGCAGGTCGTACGTGATCGTCTCGCCGGGGGTGAACCGCAGCTTCAGCGCCGCGGCCAGGATGGGGTGCGATGCGGCGTTCAGCGGCCCGCACGCGACCGCCGCCAAAGCCACCAGCCCGACGAGGAACCTCCTCACGCGGCCGCTGTCTGATCCTCAGCCACCGGCGCGCGCCGCCCGAGGCTGAACACGAGGTAGAGGCCGGCCGAGATGACGAAGGCGACGATGAAGGTGATGTCGCCGAGGCCGGGGGACGCCGTCGGGACCTTGCCGACGTAGAGCGGGTAGTCGTTCGCGAACAGCGGGATCGCCACCGCAAGCGCGATGAACATCGCCGTGAAGCCCTGCCAGCGGTTCCAGCGGGTGTCGAAGAAGTGGCGCTCGTCGTACTTGCCGCGGGTCAACAGGTAGTCGGTGAAGATCACCCCCTCCCAGGCGGCGATCCAGTAGCTGATGAGAAGCAGGAACTGCTCGTACTTCTGGCCGGGGCCGAGGTTGGCCTGGCCGATGATGCCGATGACAAGGCCGATGATCCCGGCGACTACGGCGAGGGCCGCACGCCGCTGGCGCAGCGTCATGCCCATCTCGCGGACGCCCAGGGCCAGGAACGACATGACGCCGCTGTAAATGTTGATCACGTTCGCCGCCACCGCTCCGATCGCGATGCAGAGGAGTGTCAGCTTGAAGACGACGTCGGGCATCGCCAGCGCCAGCTGCGCGGTGGGGATGTCGGTCGGGCCCCACTTCGTGCCGGCCACCGTCGCCACCCCGGCGCCGGCCAGCTCAAGCACGACGCAGGAGACGAGCACGCCGAGCGCCGACCACCAGCCGATCGCCTGCCGGCTCGCCGTCGGCGGGAAGTACCGCGTGTAGTCGGCGGCGTACGGGTTCCAGCCGGCCGCGTAGCCGAAGGCTGCGGTGAACATGAGCGTGAAGGCGCCGGTCGCCCCGCCCACGAAGGACTCGGTCTTGGCGTTCGCCGCGAAGCCGAAGCTCGTGTGGCTGAAGATGTAGACGCACGCGACCAGGAACACGATCCCGAGGAGCGGCAGCGCCACCGCCTCGAAGGCGTGGATGAGGTTGTGCCCGAAGGTCGCGATCGCGACCTGCGCGACCACTACGATCGCGAACGCGAGCGCGAAGCTCACACGGCCGTCGCTCAGCGCCTGGATGGCGAAGGCGCCGCTGACGCTGTTGACGATGAACCAGCCCACCGCACCCGTGAAGGCGTTGAGCCCGGCCGGAAGGATGTTGCCGAGGAAGCCGAAGGCCCCACGCGACTGGACCATCATCGGCACGCCGAACTTCGGGCCCCAGCTCGAGAGGATGCCGTGCGTGAGGGAGCCGAGCGCGGTGCCGAGGATGATCGCGAGAGCCGTCTGGCCGAAGGACAGCCCGAAGATCGCCACACCGAGAATGCCGATGAAGACGGTGGCGAACTCGAGGTTGGGCGAGAGCCACGTGGCGAACATGCGCCAGGGCACACCGTGCCGCTCGTGGAGCGGGATGAACTCGATTCCGCCCGGCTCGACCCTGGCGACACGCTCGCCGTAGTCGCCCTCGCGGACGGGTACGAGGCCCTCGATGTCCTCAGTGGCTACCGACATGCGCAACCTCCCAGACTGAAACCGGCGGCGGGCGGCCTTAGGGTAATTGACCGACGTGCTTGATCTGTTAGTGCGGAACGCAAGAGTGGCCGGCGAGAGCGGGCTTCGCGACCTCGGCGTGGTCGATGGGAAGGTTGCCGAAGCTCAGCCGGAGGCTCGGGAGACGATCGACGCCGCCGGCGGCCTGGTCACGCCGGCGCTGGTCGAACCCCACATCCACTTAGACGCGGTTCTCACCGAGGGCCAGCCGCGCTCGAACCAGACCGGGTCGCTCTTCGAGGGCATCGCGATCTGGGCTGAGCGGGTGCGAGAGCTCAGCGAGGAGGACGTCCTCCACCGGACGCGCCAGGTGGCGCGCTGGCAGCTCGCGAACGGCGTGCTTCACGTGCGCAGCCACGTCGACGTGTGCGACCCGGACCTGCGGGCGGTGAGGGCCCTGGTCCGGCTGCGCGACGAGCTCGCCGGGCTCATCAGCCTGCAGCTTGTCGCCTTCCCGCAGCAGGGGATCATGTCGTTCGAGGGCGGTGCGGAGCTCATGCGCAAGGCGGTCGAGCTCGGCTGCGACGTCGTCGGCGCCATTCCGCATTTCGAGCTGACGCGCGAATACGGCGAGCAGTCCGTCAAGTTCGCATTCGAGCTGGCTTCAGAGCACGGGCTGATGGTCGACGTCCACTGCGACGAGACCGACGACGACCACTCGCGCTTCCTCGAGGTGATGGCGGCCGAGACGATCCGGCTGGGCATGCAGGGCCGCGTCACCGCGTCTCACACGACCGCCATGCACTCCTACAACGCGGCCTACGCGTACCGGCTGGTCAACAACGTGAAGCGCGCCGGGCTGCACATGGTGACCAACCCGCTGGACAACGCCGTGCTCCAGGGCCGCTTCGATGGCTATCCGATTCGGCGCGGGCACACCCGCATCAAGGAGCTGATGGCGGCCGGGGTGAACGTCTGCGCGGGCAACGACTCCGTGATGGATCCCTGGTACCCGCTCGGCTGTGCCGACCCGCTCCAGGCGGCGTTCGTGCTGGTCCACTACGGCCAGATGTCCGGTGCGGAGGAGATCCGGCGGCTGGTCGACATGATCACCGTCAACCCGGCCAAGGCGCTGGGGCTGCCGGGCTACGGCCTGGATGTGGGCGACGCTGCGGACATCGTCGTCTTCGGTGCTCCGAGCGAGGCCGACGCGATCCGGCTGCTCGCGCCTCGGCGCTTCGTCTTGAAGGGCGGTCGCGTGGTCGCCCGCTGCGAGCCGGCCCGGCGGACGGTGATGTGGGACGGCCGCGAAGAAGAGGTCGACTTCCTCCGACACTGACCGGGTCCCTCTTCGTAACGTGGGTCGCGAATAACCCGGGTGGAGGTGACGAGATGCTTCGTTTGCAACTCGAATCGCAGTTCGACCGGCTGACCCGGCTGACCCAGCTGACGCCCGGCAGGCGGTCGCGAACGTCCATCGCGCTCCCTCTCGCCGCGGTGGGAGTTGGTGCCGGACTGGGCGGGGCCCTGGTCGCCTTGATGTTCGACCCACGGCAGGGCGCGCGCCGGCGACACATGATGGGCGGCCGCCTGGCCGGCATGGTCCGCCGCGCGGCAAGCCGTGCCGAGCGTGAGGGCCGCTATGCCAGCCATACCGGCCAGCTCGAGCTGGACGACCAGACGCTCACCGACAAGGTCATGAGCGAGGTCTTCGGGGGTGCCGACGTGCCCAAGTCGACGATCGACGTGAACTCAGAGCACGGCGTGGTGGTGCTCCGCGGCCAGGCCCGGACGCCGAAGCTGATCGACGAGATCGAGGCGAAGGTCCGCGCGGTTGACGGTGTCCGCGATGTGCGCAACCTGCTGCACCTGCCCAAGACGCCGGCGCAGAGCAACAAGGGTCCCCGGCGGCCGGCCCAACCCTAACGGCGGCTTGGGCGGCCGGCGATAAGGCGATTTGCCGACAAATCTCCGCGCGTTGCGCTGACCGGCCTGCCATTTGTCGGCAAATCGACCTTACGGCGGGGTTGGGCAGCGCCTTAGCGCGGCTCGTAGCGGAGCGCGACCGCGCCCGAGGCGAACTCATCCCGCGCGACCAGCTTCAGGTCGAGGGGCTTGGACAGCCCCGAGAACAGCGTCGGTCCGTGGCCGGCGATCGTGGGCAGGACCATGAACTCGTATTCGTCGATCAAGCCCATCTCCGCCAGCGCCTGCGGGAGCGTCACGCCACCCACCAGCACGCCTTTGCCCGGCTCCTGCTTGAGGCGCTGAACAGCCTCGGCCAGGTCGCCGCGAATGAGCTCCGAGTTCCAGTCGACGCGCTCGAGCGTGCTCGAGACGACGTATTTCTTGGCTGCGTCGATCGTCCTTGCGAACGGCTCCATCCAGGCCGGCATCGAGCCCTCGGGGGCGGGGCCGCGCCAGGCGGACTCCATCATCTGGTAGGTCACCCGCCCGAAGAGGAGGGCGTCGGCGCGCTGGAGGTTCTCCGTCGCGCGGCGGTGGAGGTCCTCGTCCGGCGACGCCGCCCGGTGGTCAACGCAGCCGTCGAGGGTGACGTTGATGTAGTAGCGCAGCGGCCTCATGCGAAACCTCCTAGACGGGCGGCACCCCGTGCTTTCGCTCGGCGCGCGGCTGGTAACGGGTCGCATAGGCGCCGAATCGGGCGATCAGCTCCGCTCGCAGATCCTCCGGCGCGACCACCTGGTCGACGATCAGGTTCGACGCCAGCTTGAAGAGGTCGACGTCCTGGTTGTATTCGGCCTCCAGCTCAGCGCGGCGGGCGTCGCGATCCGGACCCTCGGGCAGCTCCATCAGCTTGTTGTAGAAGACCGCGTTCACCGCCGGGGCGGGTCCCATCACCGCGATCTGGGCCGACGGCAGGGCGAGGGTGCAGTCCGGGTCGAACGCCGGGCCCGACATCGCGTAGAGGCCCGCCCCGTAGGCCTTGCGCACGATCACGGAGATCCGCGGCACGGTGGCCTCGGAGACGGCGGTGATCATCTTGGCCCCGTGTCGAATGATGCCGCGCCGCTCGACGTCGGTGCCGATCATGAAGCCAGGCACGTCGGCGAGGAAAAGCAGCGGGATGTTGAAGGCGTCGCAGAGCCAGATGAATCGCGCCGCCTTGTCCGACGAGTCGTTGAACAGCACGCCGCCCTTCTGCATCGGCTGGTTCGCGAGGATCCCGACTGCCCGACCGCCCAGCCGGGCCAGGCCCACCAGCAGCTCCTTGGCGAAGAGCTGCTTCACCTCCAGCCACGAGCCTTCGTCGACGATCGCCTGGATCACTTTGCGCATGTCGTAGCCGCGGTTCGCTTCGGTCGGCACCAGCTCGACCAGCGGCCGGCCCGCCGCGGCGTCGCGCGGTTCGACGATCGCCGGCAGCTCGCGGAAGTTCTGCGGGAAGTAGCCGAAGTAGCGCTTGGCGACCTCGATCGCCTCACCGTCGTCCTTGACCAGGAAGTCGCCACAGCCGGAGTCGGTGCAGTGCATCCGCGCCCCGCCAAGCTCCTCGAGCGTCACCTTCTCACCGACGACGACCTCGACCATCCGCGGGGAGCCGAGGTACATCGAGGCGTTGCCCTCGACCATGATCACGACGTCGCAGAAGGCGGGGATGTAGGCGCCGCCGGCCGCGCTCGGACCGAACAAGAGGCAGATCTGTGGGACCACGCCCGACATCTGCACCTCGTTGAAGAAGATCCGCCCGGCGTGACGGCGGCCGGGGAACATCTCGATCTGGTCGGTGATCCGCGCCCCCGCCGAGTCGACGAGGTAGAGCAGCGGCACCCGCAGGCGAAGCGCCGCCTCCTGGATGCGGATGATCTTCTCGACCGTCCGCGCGCCCCAGGATCCCGCCTTGACGGTGGGGTCGTTGGCCATGATCGCCGCCGTCCGGCCGGCGATCTGTCCGAGGCCGGTGACCACGCCGTCCGCCGGCAGATCGTCCGCCAGCGCGTTGGCGTACAGACCGTCCTCCACCCAGGACCCTGCGTCCAGCAGCAGGTCGAGCCGCTCGCGGACGGTGAGCTTGTTCTGTTCTCGCAGCTTCGGCAGGTAACGCTGGCCGCCGCGCCGCGCCTTCTCCGCGAGCTCCTGGGCCCTCTCGTGCTGGGTGCTCATCGGCCCTTGAAGTTCGGCTCGCGCTTCTCGAAGAACGCCAGCACTCCTTCCTTGGCGTCCTCGGACAGCGTCACCAGCGACAGCTGGGCCTGCAGGTACTCGAGCGCGTCGCGGAAGGCCATGTCCTGCTGACGGTAGAAGGAGTCGCGCCCGAGCCGCAGGATCGCGGGCGATTTCTTGGCCAGCTTCTCGGTCAGCTCCGCGATCGCGCCGTCGAGGTCGGCTCGCGCCACGACGCGGTTGACGAGCCCCGCCTCCTTCAGCTGCTGCGCGCTCCATCTGTCGCCCAGCAGGACCATCTCCAGCAGCAGCTTGCGCGGGAGGTTGCGGGCGAGCACCGCCTGGATCATCATCGGCCAGACGCCGACGTTGATCTCGGGAGTGCCGAAGGTCGCGTCATCGACCGCGACGAGCAGGTCGCAGGAGCACGCCAGGCCGAAGCCTCCGGCCAGCGCGTGGCCGTTGATCCGGCCCACGATCGGCTTGCCGAGCTCGTTCATGAGCTCGAACAGCTCCACAAAGTGATGCCGGCCGTGGTGGCGTTCGAGCTCGGAGACGTCGGCCTCGAAGGAGCTCAGGTCGGCCCCGGCACAGAACGCGCGGTCTCCCGCGCCCGTCAGCACCACGACTCGAACGTCGGCCTCGGTCCGGCACCACTCGAAGGCGGCGACCAGATCCAGCAGCATCGCCCCCGAGAGAGGGTTGCGCTGCTCTGGCTTGTTCAGCGTGACCGTGGCCACGTGGCCGTCCACGGCCACGAGCACGTTTCCGAGAGTCGGAGCCACTAGCCGGCGAGCACTTCCACGAAGGCGGCCTCGCCGCGGATCGGGTCGAAGTCGGGGTCGCGGCCGGCGAGGTCGCGCAGCGACGGCTCCAAGGCCAGGGCCCGCTCGAGGTAGGGAAGGGCCAGCCCCGCGCGTCCTCCCTTCGCGTAGTAGCAGCCCAGGTTGTACTCGGCGTGCGCCATGCTGCTCGGGTCGTCGAAGGTCTCCACGACGAGGTCGCGAGCCCAGACCTGGGCCGCGTCGGCGGCCGCCTGGTCGCCTCGCGCCTCAGCGATGAAGGCCAGGTGCTCGGCCAGGTGCAGATGGGCGTTGCCGGGTACGACGCTCCAGAGCTCGCGGCCGGGGCGGTCCGGGATGTCGCGATGGAGCTCCTCTTCGGTCAGGTTCTCGATCTCACCGATCAGGCGCTCCCACGATTTATGCGAGCGCGACAGCACCTCGGCTGCCGCCTGGTCCTTCGTCGCCTCGTAGACCTTCGCGTTGAAGTCGTCCACCTCGCCCAGGGACACGAACTCCCCGCGCAGCGCGTCGCTCGCCCATTCGCGCCAGGCCACGAGGTGGGCCAGGTGATCCTTGACGCCCCACTCGCCCTCGCCGAGCGAGTCCCCGACGAGCGGGTAGAGCTCCGCCTCCTTGGCCTGGGCGGACCGCTGGCTCAGCAGCAGGCTTTCGCGAATCGGCATCCCCACAGCCATCCTATTTGAGCAGTCCGAACGCAAGCGCGAGGCCGATGAGCACCAGCACCGCCCCGCCCAGCTCCTCGCTCCACTCCTCGATGCGCGCCCCGAGACGCTGACCCAGCTCCAGGCCGAGCAGCGAGAGGCCGACGCTGACGGCGCCAATCACGACTGCGGTCTCCGCCAGTGGCACGCGGTAAACGCCGAGTGCGAACCCGACCACGAGGTTGTCGAGGCTCAGCGCGGCTGCCAGGACCAGCAGCTGCCGCAAGCGGAGCCCGCCGCGCTGCTCGGTCTCCTGCCTCGATGTGCGCCGCCCCTGGTAGATACCCCAGGCGCCGGTGAGCACCAGGAGGGCTCCGCCGACATAGCGGCCGGCCCCGCCGATGGCCCCGGCGGCGGTCTGGCCGATCAAAAGGCCGGCGATCGGCATGGCGGCTTCGAAGAATCCGAAGGCCAGGCCGACCCGCAGACGCGTCCGCGCGTCGACGCCGGACAAGCCGATCCCGATCGCGCCCGCGAAGTTCGTCAGCCCGACCGAGACCGCGATGACGAGCAGGCCCCCGAGTTCTCTCATGCAGCATGTAAAGCGTGACCGAACCGCGCGGGCCCGCCGTGTCCGGGCGCCGGCTGCTCGCCGCCCTGGGTGGCTGGCTGGTGTGCGCCGGAGCTCTGTACGGGGTCGTGGTGCTGATCGCGCGGGTGCTGGCGCGGCCCTACTACCGCGCCCACGCCAACGACTTCTCGGCCCTGCTGGTGCTGGTCGCCTACCTCATGCTCTTCGCCGCGCTCTGGCTGGCCTTCGGGGGCTGGCGGGCTCTGCGCGATCAGCTCGGCTTCCACTACACGTCGTGGGTCCACCTCCTGGCTGCGCCCGGGCTCTGGCTGCTGACGGTGGTCGTCGGCGCGCTCCTGAGCGTGCCGTTCATGCGGTGGCTTGGGCCGGCCAAGGGCAATGCCGAGGCGCTCGTCAGGTCGGTGCACGACCCCTTCGCCTCGGCCGTCCTCATCGGGACCGTGATCGTGGTCGCGCCAATCTGCGAAGAACTCGTCTTCCGCGGCGGCATCTTCGGCTGGCTGCGCGGCCACGTGAACGTGGGGCTGGCCGCCGGTGTCAGCGCGGCGCTGTTCGCAGGGGCGCACCTGCTGCCGTCAGGCTTCGTGCTCCTGTTCGTCTTCGGCCTCTCGGCCGCCCTCTTCTATTACTGGACGGGATCGACGCTGAACACGTTCGTGCTGCACGCGTGCCAGAACACCGCCGCGGTCATCGCCGTCTATTCCGGTTTGGCCGGCCGCTAGGGGCGGCCGAGCCGTACAGCCTAGGCGGTCTCGGTCAGCTCGTAGGTGGGTTCGATGAACCCGGGCAGAACGAGCTCCTGCGCGTCGAAGAGAACGTCGAGCACCCTCGAAGCCTCGCGCGCGCGGTTCCTCAAGAGGGCGCGATGCAGCTTGGGGTTGATCTCCCGCAGGAACGCCGCGATCTCGCGGATCAGCGGCTCCGGAACGGTCTCGCGCTCTTCCTCGAGCATGTTCTCGACCGTTTCCAGCCAGCCGTCGAGTCGCCTGATGTCCTGGCGCTGAAGTTCGAGACGCTGACGGCGTCGTGCCTCACTCCGAGCGGCGTCCGTGATATCGCGAACTGCGTCGCTTAACAAGTGTTCCCCCTCCCGCTTAGCTTGCACCTAGCCGGCACCCACCCAGCTAAGTGATAGCGCCACTGTAGGATTGGGTAGGCGGTTTGTCAAGGTCTAACGCACATATTTCGTGGCGCTCTTACGCAGCCCGCGCGCTGAGGGGCTGGTCGCCCATTTTGGTGAGCAATCGGGCCCCGTTCGAGCCCGGTCCGACGGGCGCCTTCCGGCGCGGGGCGGGTGGTTTGGTGACCGCGATGCTGACCGTCGCCGAAGCCACCGGCGCGCCCTGGGTGGCCTGCGCGCGCAGCGATGCGGAGCGGACTCTGGCCAAGGGCAAGCAGCCGGTGGCCGTTCGTCTCGACGGCGAGCTGCTCAACATCCGCTACGTCAGACCGAGCCCGAGCGAATACCACAAGTACTACTCGGTCATATCCAACCCGCTGCTCTGGTTCATCCAGCACTACCTCTGGGACTTGACGCATGAGCCGACCATCGACGACGAGGTGCATGACGCGTGGGAGCACGGCTACGTCCGCGTCAACCAGCTGTTCGCCGAGGAAGTGGCGGAGGTCGCGAAGTCCAGCCCGAACCGCCCTTTGATCCTGACGCAGGACTACCAGCTGTACCTGGCGCCGGCCGGGATCAGGGAGCTCTTGCCGGATGCCGCGATGCAGCATTTCGTGCACATCCCGTGGCCGACCCCGCAGTACTGGAAGATCCTGCCGCAGCCCATGCGCGACGCCATCGTGCACGGCTTGCTGGCCAACGACATTGTCGCGTTTCAATCCACCATCGACGCCCACAACTTCCTGCTCACGTGCGAGCAGAACCTCGGCCTGGCCGTGGACATGCGGGAGCGGACCGTCCTCAGCAGCGGGCGGGTGACCTGGGTGCGCTCGTATCCCATCTCGATCGACATCGACGCGCTCGAGACGCTGGCCGAGTCGCGGCCGGTCAAGCGCGAGGAGGAAACCGTCGCGGCCGCCCGCGCGAAGCAGGTGATCGTCCGCGTCGACCGCACCGACCCCTCGAAGAACATCATCCGGGGCTTCCGTGCCTACGACCGGCTCTTGGCGTCCCACGCCGAGCACCGCGGGAAGGTCCAGTTCTGGGCGTTCCTCCAGCCCTCGCGCCAGGACGTGGCCGAATATCGCGAGTACCTGAGGGCGATCCGCCGCACCGCCGACGCGGTCAACAACCGCTGGCGCAAGGACGATTGGGAGCCGATCCGCCTCGAGATCGGCGAGAACATCCGCCGTGCGACAGCGCTCTACAAGACCTACGACGTCCTGCTGATCAATTCCATCTACGACGGCATGAACCTCGTCGCGAAGGAGGGCTCGCTGGTCAACCAGCGCGACGGCGTGCTCGTCCTTTCAGAGAACGCGGGCGCGCACGAGGAGCTCGGCGAGCACGCGCTGACGGTCAACCCGTTCGACGTGGACGACACGGCCGAAGCGCTCCACCGCGCGTTGACGCTCCCCCAGGCCGAGCGGCACCGGCGGGCCGAGGCCCTGCGGCAGATCGTCCGCACCAACGACCTGTCGCGCTGGGTGAGCCTGCAGCTCCAGGACCTGAGAGACCTGCTCAGGGACTGAACACCCGCCCCGCTCGCGGGGAGGGCCGGGAGGGGAGTGCGGTCAGCCGCCCCCGAGCCGAGCGGCGATCCTCGTCAGGATGCGCGTCCACTCGCCCGGGCCTGAGATGACGGCGTCGCACTCGCTGAACAGGCCAGGCGGCGCTTCGGGCGAGATCACGCCGACGGTCAGGTGGCGCAGCCCCGAACGGGCGGCGACTGCGAAGGCCGAGCGGTCGCCCTCGTCATCGCCGGCGAAGGCGACAGCCTCGGGGCGGTGGCGTTCGATCAACCGGCCTAGCGCGAGGCCCTTGTCCGCCCCGAACGGGCGCACCTCCACCACCATCCGGCCCCGTCCCGCCCGCAGTCCGAGGCCGGCGGCGAGGGGCGCCAGCGCGTCATAGACCTGCGGTCCGGCCTCGGGATTGTCGCGGTAGTGAACCGAGGTCGAGCCCGGCTTCGGCTCCACGACGATGCCGTCGACGTCGACGAACAGCTCCAGCACGCGCTCATTGAACTCGTGCAGGGCGAGCAGCTCCTCGGGCGTGGCCTCCTCGAGGCCGTAGTCGCCGAGCAGCTCGACGCCGTCGACGGGCACCACGCGCCGCAGCGTCTCGCCGCTGCGGCCGCTGATCACCGCCACCATCACCCCAAGCTGGACGAGGCGCTCCAGCGCGGCCAGGGAACCAGGCTGCGCCGCCGCTCCGCCCGGACGTGCCACGATGGGAGCGAGGGTTCCGTCGAAGTCCGACGAGACAAGCAGGCGCCCTGGGTGGATGCGGGTGCAGAGGCTCTCCACCAGGCGGTCGACGACAGCCGCCGGTGTAACCGTTTCTTCCGCCGAGCCGTTAGAATGTGGCGGGGTCGATGGAGGCATTTATGATATCGCCATGGTCATCTTTCGGGATCTCGTAGACAGCCTTCAGCGCCGTCTCGAGGCCGAGGGAAAGTCTGGAACGCAAGGCGGCGGCTCGTTCGCGCGCGCCGTGACGGGCGCCGCCGGGTACGTGCAGCACCAGTGGGCTGTCGGGCAGGCGGACGTCATGCGGCCGCCGCGACACCTGGAGCCAGGCGCTCGCCGCCGGCGTGCCAGCGCTTACGGACGCGCCGCGCGACTGTCCTATGACGAGACGACCAAGGGCGGCGCCGGCCGGCTGGCGCTGCGCGGCCTCGCGGTCGTCGCCGTGATGGCCGTGGTCTTCATGGCGACGTCGAGCACCTACATCTCCTTCGCGTCGGATCTGCCCGACGCGCGCACCCTGGCGGCCAACCCGCCCGCCGACGACACGCTGCTCTATGCCAGCGACGGCTCGGTCATGGCGGACATCCACCAGCCAGGCTACGAGCACTACCAGCAGAAGCTGAGCGACATGGGCGCGTTCCTGCCGCAGGCGACCGTCGCGATCGAGGATGCCAACTTCTACAACGAGTCCGGCATCGACGTCCAGGGCATCGTCCGCGCCGCCTATGTCGACTGGCGCGCCCACGGCACGGTGCAGGGCGCCTCGACCATCACCCAGCAGCTGGTCAAGCTGCGGCTGCTGCACGACACCTCGCCGACGATCAGCCGGAAGCTGAAGGAGGCGGTCCTCGCTCTGCAGGTCTCGCAGACCTACTCCAAGGACCAGATCCTGGAGATGTACCTCAACACGGTCTTCTACGGGAACTCCTCCTACGGCATCGAAGCCGCGGCCAAGAACTACTTCCACACCGACACCGCTCATCTCGACCTGGCGCAGGCCGCGATGCTGGCGGGCATTCCTCGGGATCCGACGTACGCCAACCCGTTCGTCAACTGGGAAGGCGCCAAGGCGCGGCAGTACCAGGTGCTGCAGGCCATGGTCCAAAAGCTCCACGTGATCACGCAGGCGGACGCGACCAAGGCGTTCAACGAGGACCTCAGCCCGCCCAAACACCTCTTCCGCGCCTACACGGTCGACTCCTACCCGGCCTTCGACAGCTATGTCGCCGGCTTGCTGCGGGCGCAGTACGGGGATGGCGCCGCGTTTGGCGGAGGCCTGCGCGTCTACACCACGTTGAACCCGGCCCTGCAAGCGGCCGCCAACAAGGCGGTCATGGACAACCTGCGCATCAACGGCCCGTACAAGCACTTCTCGCAGAGCGCCCTGGTGTCGATCGATCCGCACACCGGCGCCATCGTCGCGATGGTGGGGTCGGCGGGCCCCGGTTCGGCGGGAGGCCAGTACAACTTCGCGGTCTGGCCGCCGCGCAACCCGGGCTCCTCCATGAAGATCTACAACTACACCGCGGCCATTGCGTCCAAGAAGTTCACGATGGTCAGCCGCATCGTCGACTCGCCGCTGCGCATGCAGCAGCCCGACGGCTCGTGGTGGGAGCCGAAGAACTACGACCTGCGCTACCACGGGACGTGCGAGCTGCAGCAGTGCATGGGCAACTCGCTGAACGTGCCGGCCGTCAAGGTGGAGCTCGGCACCGGCGTCGCCAACGTGGTCCAGATGGCGCGCGACATGGGCGCGCCGCCCTGGTCCTGCCACAAGTGGGGCAGCGGCGGCTGCCTCGACTGGCGTGACGACGACCCGCTCAACTACTACGGGCCGGCCCTCACCCTGGGCAGCTACGGCGAGACGGTGCTGCAGATGGCCACCGGCGCCTCCGTGCTGGCCGCCCAGGGCGTGCTGCACCAGCCCATCGCCTACACCAAGATCCTGAGCGAGGACGGCTCGCTTCTCTACATGGCGCACCCGGACCAGACGGCGAAGCAGGTGATCGACCCGGGCGTCGCCTGGATCCTCGAGACGATCATGTCGAACGACAACAACCGGGCCATGATCTTCGGCCGCGGCTCGGCGTTGACGCTGCCGGACTATCGCGTCGGCGCCAAGACCGGCACCTACGACCGGTGGACGGACGGCTGGACTCTCGGCTACACCCCGAGCCTGGTCAGCGCCGTGTGGTCCGGGAACGCCGACGGCTCACCGATGGTCACGCAGGCCGACGGCGTGTTCGTGGCGGCTCCGGCCTGGCACCAGTACATGGATGACGCGCTGCACGCCATGCACGCGCCGAACACGTGGTTCACGCAGCCGCCGGACGTGGTCACCGCGCAGCCCGGGCTCGACGGGATCTACTTCCTGCCCGGCACATCGTGGAGCACGCCCGTCCCGCCGATGCCCCCGGGCGTCATCACCAGCGGCAGCGGCGGCTTCTACTTCGGTGGCGAAGGTGGAGCGCCGCCGCCTGGCGGTCCAGGCCCCGGTGGTGGCGGCCACAAACATTGACCCCGCCCCCGGTCACGGGGCGTCAGGGCGACGACTCTGATGTCGCCGATCCTTTACAAAAAAACCTTGCTGACGATTCCATGACGGACCACAATCCCGCCAGAACGATCCCGGAGTCCCGTTTGCTGCCAAACGTGAGGCCGGGACACACACATAAATCCCAAGGAGGAGACTCCTGGGAACCTGGAGAAGAGGCGCGGGAACTGATGAAGATGAAGCAGAGAGACGTGGCCGCCCCGGTTGCCACTACCGGCGGCGAGAACGCGATCCATCTTGACAAGCCGATCTACACGCTCAGCGTCGCTTCCGAGATCCTGGAGACCCACCCGCGCACGCTGATGATGTACGAGCACCTCAACATGATCAAGCCGAAGCGGACGGTCACGAACCGCCGCCGGTACTCGCAGCGCGACCTGATGAAGCTGCAGGCCATACAGACCCTCACCCGCAAGCACGGCGTGAACCTGGCCGGCGTGCGCTACATCCTGACCTTGCTGAAGCGGCTTGACACCGCCGGCATCGAAGCTCCGGACGGCCTGAAAGACCTCGACGTCAGCCTGCTCGACGTCTGACCGGCGCTAAGTCTCCTCGTCTCCTCCCCGCTCGGCGGGGAGGTGCCGTCGCTTAGCGACAACTGCGGGCCGTAAGCCGGCCGACGGCCGCTGAAAGACCAACCCAGGCGACGGGCCATCCCCTAGATGTGATAACGTTACTGTTAGATTTTCGACACGAGGAGATGGCAATTGGACCCGACCCGGATCCGCGAACTCCTGTCAGGACTGGCCTGTCCGCTCTGCGGCGGGACCCGTGGCGACACCCTCCTGATCGTCATCGACGCACCCAACCAGGGGGGAGGCACAGTCCGCGTCCAGTGTGTTCGGTGCCAGCTGTTCTGGAGCTTTCTGATCGAGCTCGGACAGTCCCCGGTCGCTCTCGACGTCGACTCGAAGCCGGCTGCCCACCGGCCGCCGATAACGGTCGACGAGGTGATCGAGCTTCACTCCATCCTCCGGGACCTGGACCGACCCCTGACCGAGCTGATCGCGCGAGCGAGCTGATATGTCGCGCCGGCGACGTCGTATCGAGATCGCTGTAGATCCGCTGCCCGCGGAGTACCAGACCGAGAAGGCGGCGTGCCCCGTTTGCTCCCGCGACGCGAGCGCTATCGGGCGCCGGGCCCAGCAGATCGTCTTCCGCTGCGACCACTGCAAGGTGGTCTTCAAGCGAGTTCACTCCGGCCCCCTGGACTTCTGAGTACCGGGGGAAGGAGGCGGGCCTAAGGCCTGGTGGCGGGCCCGAGGCGCTTGCGCTCCGGCCGGGGTCGATCGAGAATGTCCCGCTCATGAGGGTCGTTGTCGTCGGGGCAGGTCCCATCGGCCTGGCCACGGCGATGCTGCTCGCGCGCGTAGACGCCACCGTCACCGTGCTCGACAAGGATCCCCAGCCGCCGCCGGACGATCCCTGGGAGGCTTGGGCCGACTGGGAGCGTTCTGGCGTAGCGCAGTTCCGGCAGCCACACCTCGCCCTGCCGCGGGTCCGCCACCTCCTCGATGCCGAGCTCCCGGATGTGCGCGATCGGTTGGAGGCAATCGGCGGACGCCGCCTGAGCCCGCTGGAGCTGCTGCCGAGGTCGGTGGCTGATCGGTCGCCGCGTCCGGGTGACGACCGTTTCGAGCTGCTGACGGCGCGCCGCCCGGTGCTCGAGGCCGCCTTTGCGCACGTCGCCGCGACGACGTCTGGCGTCGAAATCCGGCGGGGGGTCGCCGTGGCGGAGCCGATCGAAGGCCGATCGGTGCTCGACGGAGTCCCGCATGTCGGCGGCGTCCGCACCAAGGACGGCGAGGACCATCCCGCCGACCTCGTCGTCGATGCCATGGGCCGGCGCTCCCCGCTGACGGCTTGGGTCACGGGCCTCGGCGGCCGGCCGCCGCTTGAAGAGGCGTCAGACGCCGGGTTCGCCTACTACTCGCGCCACTACCGCTCGGCGGACGGACGGTCGCCGGAGATCCGAGGCCCCTTCGGAGTCGACCTCGCGACGGTGCGCATCCTGACCCTACCTGGCGACAACGGAGCCTGGACCGTGGCCCTGATCCCGATGGCTGGCGACGCGCCGTTCAAGGCGCTGCGTCACACGAAGGTTTGGGAGAAGGTCGTGCGGGCATTTCCGCATGCGGCTCACTGGCTGGATGGCAAGCCGCTGAGCGATGTGATCCCCATGGCCGGCGTGCTCGATCGCAACCGGCGGACGATCGTCGATGGCCGGCCCGTCGTCACCGGGCTCATCGCGATCGGCGACGCATGGGCCTGCACCAACCCGCAGGCAGGCCGCGGGCTGTCGCTAGGCCTCATGCACGCAACTGCGCTCCGTGACGCGGTGCGTGCGCACGGGGACGACCCGGCCGCCCTGGCGCTGCGCCTGGATGAGCTGACCGAGAGTGAGCTGACGCCCTGGTATCGCGACCAGGTGAACCGTGACCGGCAGCGAGCCGCCGACCACCAGGCCGTCATCGACGGCCGCCCTCAGCCGCCTCCAACGCCTGAGCGCGCAGCCGCGAACGCACTGTTCGCCGCCGTGGGGCAAGACGCCGACGTGGCCCGCGGCTGGTTCGAAGTGTTCGCCAACATCAACCTCCCGAGCGAGGTCTTGAGCCGCCCCGAGATCGCCGAAAAGGTGGCGAGGTTCGCGGGGTCGACGCCCCAGCCGATGGCGGGGCCGACTCGAGCTCAGCTGCTGACCCTGCTGGCCGGCTAGCCGAAGGGTCGGGGGGCCCGGGAGCGGAACCCGGGCATACGCTAGCCAGGTGAAACGCAAGGTGGCGCTGGGAGTCCTCTCGGGCGTAGCGGCCGCGGTCGTCGCCGAAGCGGCGCGTCCGCGCGGTCCGGGTGGCACCCCCATTGACTGGGACGAGGTCTCGCGGCTCACCGTGCGGCACACCGCCGGCGATCCGGCCCTCACGGTCAGGGAGCGAGAAGCGGCAGGTCGCGACTATGACCGGATGGCCTCGGAGGTGTCGCGGCCGCTGTTCGATTTCGTCGGCCCGCTGCCCGCCGGTGTCGAGCTTCCCCCGTTCAAGGCACTTGATCGGGCGGGCTGGATCGAGCTCAACCTTGGCATCCTGAGGCGGGTCGTCGATCCGATCGTGGCCGCCAACCCGATGCCCAGCTCGCTCCTGCTGGACCTGGGCCGGGCCGGCATGGATCGCTACCTGGCTCTGCTGCTCAGCTTTCTCTCGCGGCGGGTCCTGGGGCAGTTCGACCCCGACCTGCTGGGCGCCGAACCCCTCACCGCGGACTCGACCGGTCTCTACCTGGTCGAGACGAACGTCCGCCGCTGGCAGGAGAAGGCCGATCTGCAGCCGGACGAGCTGCGCCGCTGGCTGATCCTCCACGAGACCACCCACGCCTGGCAGTTCCTCGGCCATCCCTGGCTCCGCGAGCACATGAACGCGATGATCGGCGAGGTCCTCGAGCTCGCCGGCCAGACGAACGTGGACCCGGTGCGCCGCACCGTCGCGATGGTCAAGCGGATGCCGGGCCAGATGGCCATCTACCGCCGGCTCCAGGCGACGATGACGCTCGTCGAGGGCTACAGCAACCTGGTGATGAACGTCGTCGGCCGGCAGCTGCTGCCCGACTTCGCCCGTTTGGAGGAGGCGTATTCGGCCCGCAGCTCGCGGCGCGGCGTGCTGGAACAGCTCGTCTGGCGCGTCACCGGGCTGGGCTTGAAGCTGCGGCAGTACGAGGTTGGCGAGCGATTCTGCGACGAGGTCTACCGGTCGCGAGGGATCGAGGTCTTGAACCTCGCCTGGCGGTCGGCGGAGCACCTGCCCCTGATGGCCGAGTTCGGCGATTCCGAGCGGTGGTACCGGCGCGTGAGCGCGCTCGGCTGACGAGCAGGAGCTACTCCCCGCGCAGCTCCTGCTCGGCGGTCTCTTCTGAGATGGGCATGACCGCGACCGGCAGCTCCGAGATGTCGAAATACCGAACCGCTTTGTTCAGTCGGCGTGCGACGCCGATCTGCACTTTCACGCCCAGCGACAGAGGCCCGAACACCCAGACTTCGTCACATCGAGCGAGAAGGTTGTTCATCGCCTCGCGCACCGCGGCCTTCGGGACCGTGTGCATCAAGTAGTAGTCGAACAGCATGAAAGGGCTGACCGGGACCATCCCCGAATCGAGCACGAACTTCTGTATGTGGCCGCGCCAATAGAAGCTCTTGTTTGACATCGCGACGTAGACGAGCTTCTTCGGATGGCGCAGCGTCTCCTCCGCCTGATCGAGCGCGCTCGGCTTGGTGGAGGGCTGAAAGATGCGCTCAAGGATGTCGTCTGCGGTCTTGCTAGAGACCAGCTCCATGGGCCGGTTTATCCTAGCAGCGATGTCCGATTCTGAATTCAAAGGCAAGGTTGCGTTGGTCACCGGAGCGAGCCGCGGAATCGGCTCGGCGATCGCCGACGAGCTGGCCGCGGGTGGGGCCACAGTCGTCCTCTCGAGCCGCAAGCAGATCGACCTCGACGAGGAGGCCGCCCGCATCAACTCGACGCACGGCGACGAGCGGGCCGTGGCGATCGCGGCTCACGCGGGGAGAGAAGAAGATCTGGAGCGGCTGGTCTCACAAGTCCTGGAGCGTTTCGGCCGCATCGACATTCTCGTCAACAACGCCGGCACCAACCCGTACTTCGGTCCACTCCTGGACCACGAGCTCGGGGCTTGGGACAAGGTTTTCGAAGTCAATCTGCGCGGCTATTTCATCCTCACCAAGCTCGTGGTCAAGCGCTGGATGGAACAGAACGGTGGCGCGATCGTCAACGTCGCCTCGGTGGGCGGCATCCGCCCGGGCTGGGGTCTCGGCGCCTACAACGTCAGCAAGGCGGGCGTGATCATGCTCACCCGCCAGCTGTCACATGAGCTGCGCGGCGGCAAGATCCGCGTCAACTGTGTCGCGCCGGGTTTGATCAAGACGCGCTTCGCCGAGGCGCTGTGGGGCAATGAGGAGATCTATAAGCGCGTCATCGAGAACAACCCCGCCGGGCGCATCGGCGAGCCGGCGGAGGTGGGGCGGTGCGTCGCCTTCCTGGCGTCAGACGCCGCCAGCTACGTCAACGGCCAGGTGCTGGTGATCGACGGCGGTGGGGGAGAGGTGGGCTAGAGCCCCCTCCCCGGTCATCGGGGAGGGCCGGGCTATCTTCCCCTCCCCGCTCGGCGGGGAGGGCCGGGGAGGGGTCGAGCACCGACAGCGCCTGCCGGCTGCGGATGAACTCCTCGAGCTCGCGCTCATACAGGTACGTGTGCACCTCAGGCATGTACGGCAGCACCCGGCGCTGCTCGACAAACTCTTCGAACGCCGCGAACGTCCCGCGCTCGGCGTCGAACCCGAGCAGCTGCGATGCGCGCGTGACGTTCAGCGAGCGGCCCCAGCGGAGCAGGTCGAGCAGCTGCGGTGAGAGAAACGCAAGACCCATGCTGCGCAGCACCAGAGCCGTCCCGCCGAGCCCGACCGGCGGCAGCAGCGGAGCGTGCGGCTTGCCGGACGCGTCGAGAATTCGCGTCAGCGGCGCCGGGTCTGGGGTCGCGATGTTGTACGTCCCGGCCGGCCCGTCGAGGGCCGCGAGGCACAGCGCGCGCACGCAGTCATCGCGGTGGATCAGCTGCATGATCGGCTCGTAGCCGAGCACCGTCGGAACCACCGGCAGGTCGAGATATCGTGCGAATGGCTGCGGCTCCTCTGCGTTCAGCGCGTTGCTGAACCGGAGCACCAGCGGCGTGATCTCCGGGTTGCGCACCCCGAAGTCCGCCAGCATCGCCTCCACCTCGACCATGTCGCGGACGAAGGCGTGGGGCGAGTTGACGTCCAGCCGCCGATCCTCAGTGACAAACGAGGGCAGGTTGTACCGGCAGCCATAGACGTGGCCTGAAGACTTCAGCACGACGCGCCGCACCGGCGAGTCGGAGCCGGCGCAGCCGGCGAGGAGGTTCAGCGTGCCGATGACGTTGGTCTCGTGCGCGCGCTGGCGGTTGAGGTCGAAGGAGTCGATCGTCGTGCTCGTGTGCACGACGGTGTCGATGCCGACCGCGCGAACCAGCTTGCCGATCAGGGAGTGGCGGATGTCGAGGTCGAGGAAGTCCGCCCGGCCGAGGTCGTAGCGCGGCTCCTCTGTGTCGATCCCGATCACCTCGGCGACGCGCGGGTCGTCCTGCAGGCGCTGCACCGTGAGCGCGCCCCACCAGCGGGCCACGCCGGTGACGAGGATGCGGCGGTCTCGGGCCATGGCTAGATTGTCCGCTCGGCGCTCACGTTCTTTTGATCACGTCGCGCTCCATCGCGGCCGTCGCCTGCGCCGCGACCTCGCCCAGCGGCCAGCGCTGCTGGCGCAGAGCCCACTCGAGCTGGCGGAGCAGCGAGTAGAGACCCTTCATGGCCTTGATGGCGTCGCCGATGTCGACGTTGATCGGCAGCGGGATGGAATCCAGAGCTTCGCCGGAGGCCCAGCGGTAGGCGAAGTCGATGTAGTCGTGCGACGGCATGCGCAGGTTCGGCTCGTCCAGGTCGCGCTCGAGGTCGGCGAAGCGGAAGTAGAGAGAGCGCACGAGTCGCGCAGTCTGATTGATCGCCGGCGTCGGATAGCGGCGCGGCTGGCGCGGCCCGCGGTCGCGCTGCCGATCCTCCGCGGTCAGCATCACCAGGACCGCGCACAGCTCGGCCGCCGTCAGCCCTTCGAACCAGCCGAGCCAGATCGCCTCGACGACCAGGATCGTGTTCTCGCCGTAGACCCGTGAGGCCAACAGCCCCTTGTCGGATGGCTTGTCGTCCTGGAGAAATCCGGTCTCAGCGAGGATTGACCGCAGGCGCCTGAGCTTGCGGGCGTATTCGTCCATCTGGCCGGCGATCTGGCGCTCGCCGTCCGCCAGCTCACGGTCGAGCGTCCGGATCTCGCCGTAAGCGTGGATGTGCTCGGACCAGTTGCGGCAGTGCGGCGGCTTGAGCCGGCGCTGCCGCTGGAGCAGGTCGCGAGCCTCCTCCTCGAGGCGACCGACCACCACCCCCGAGTGGCCTTTCGGCCGCTGGCCGCGGTGGCGGCGCCGGCCCTGGAATCCGCCCTCACGGCGCACGCGCCGGAGCTCGATCCGGATCACACGCCGGCGATCCTCGATCCGGAAATACTCCGCCACGTCTTCGATCCGGCAGCACCCCGGCCAGAGGCGGCGGGCGTCGTCGAGCTGGGTGCGAACGTTGACGAGCCGGTCGCGGGTGGCGTCGGCCGCGCGAACCTTCTGGAACTGCCCGAACGAGCGCTGCATCAAGCCCTCGGCCTCCTCGGGCTGGTAGACCCGAAGCAGGTTCAGCGCCATGTTGTAGTTGGGGAGGAACTTGGACTCGACGACGAGGCCCTCGCCCATCGCGACCTCGTAGATCGTCCCGATCTCGACGTCGGCCTCTTTGAGGATGACGCCGTGGCCGATCACGTCGATCCCGCGCCGGCCGGCGCGGCCCATCAGCTGGGTCAGCTCGCCGGTCGTCAGGTTCGAGAAGTTCACGCCGTCGAACTTGGTGAACGACGAGACCGCCACCGCGCGGGCGGGCATGTTGATCCCGAGCGAGAGCGTCTCGGTCGCGAAGACGACCTTGATCAAGCCGGCCTGGAACAGCTCCTCGACGAGCTCCTTGTGGTACGGGAGCAGGCCGGCGTGGTGGACGGCGAGGCCGCGGCGCAGCATCGCCGAGTCGACCATGCGGCGATAGAGCGCGGCTTCGTCGGGATCGCGGAGCGACTCCAGGCGGGCGCTGGCCGCCCGGTCGATCTCGGCCTTCTCAGCCTCGTCGGTGAGGTCGATCTCGTGGTAGGAGCAGCGCTGCAGCGCTTCCCGGCAGCCGCGCCGCGAGAAGATGAAATAGATCGCCGGCAGCATCTTCAGACGCTCCAGCTCCTCGATCACTCTCAGCAGGTCGTTCGAGGGCAGCCGCTTGTAGCCGCGAATGCGGTAGTCCGCCTCCTCGTCGTGCGACGCGCGCGCCCACGTGCGCTGGTCGATGGCGCCGTCGGGCGCGAAGAGCGGCAGGAAGTGGTTCTGGATCGAGAGCCAGAGCTTCAGCTCGACCGGCCGCTGCTCGTGGAAGACGGTCGCGATCTCGCCGCGGTTGGCGGTCATCCAATCCGCGACCTCCTGGTAGTTCCCGATCGTCGCCGAGAGTCCCACCAGCTTGATGTGGTTGGGCGCCTGGAGGATCACCTCTTCCCAGACCGACCCGCGCGGAAAGTCGTCGATGTAGTGGACCTCGTCCAGGACGACGTAATCCACTCCGTCGAGCCGCGCCGGGTCCTCGTAGATGAGGTTGCGCAGGATCTCGGTCGTCATCACGACCACCGGCGCCTCGTCGTTGATCGTGTTTTCGCCCGTGACCAGCCCCACGCGCTCGGCGCCGTGTACGAGCTGGAAGTCCCGGTACTTCTGGTTGGACAGGGCTTTCAGGGGGGTCGTGTAGATCGCCTTGCGACCGTCGCGGAGCGCCCTGAAAATCGCGTAGTCCGCGACGACGGTCTTGCCGCTCGATGTCGGGGCGCAGACCAGCACCCCCCGGCTGCCCTCGAGCTTCTCGACGGCCTCCGCCTGGAACGGGTCCAGCGGCCAGGGCATGCCGGCCTGGAACTCATCGAGCAAATTGGCGGTCCTCACAGGCTCAAGAACTCGGTGGCCACGTCGGAGACGACCGCTCCCTGGGCGCTCCGCTCGACGAACGTCAACACCTTGCTGAGGACCTCGGCGGTGTGGTCGCGATCCTCGTTCACGCAGGCGATCGCCACCTCGGCCAGCTGCCAGCGGTCGCGGTCCCCGACCTCCGCGACGGAGACCTTGAACTCGTCGCGGACGCGCCGCAGCAGCCCTCCGAGCACCTGTCGCTTCGATTTGAGCGAACCGCTCTCCGGGATGTGCAGCGTGAGTCGCAGGACGCCAAGCGCGGCCATGGCACCATTGTCGTGGTGGGTGACGCTGGGGAAGAGGCACTGTTCGAGCTCCTCCGGATTCCCAGTGTCAGCGCCTTGCCCGAGTACGCAGCCGAGGTGCAGCGCGCCCGCGACTGGGTAGCCGGCCGGCTCGACGGACTCGGCTTCACAGTTGAGCTCGGCCCCGGCGGGGTGATCTCCGCCGAGTGGATGGGCCGCCCAGGCGCGCGCGTCTTGGGGCTCTACGGCCACTACGACGTGCAGCCGCCAGACCCGCTCGACGAGTGGGAGACGCCGCCCTTCGAACCTTCGGTGCGCGACGGCTACGTCTACGCGCGCGGCGCCACGGACAACAAGGGCCAGCTGATGGCCTGCATGCGCGCGGTCGAGCTGGCCATGGCGAACGGCGGCCCGCCGCTCAACATCCGTTTTCTGATCGAGGGCGAGGAGGAGATAGGCGGCCGGTCGCTGCCCGAGTTCGTGAGGGCCAACGCCGACCGCCTGCCGACCGATCACATCTGCGTCATCGACGGCTACTTCCCGGCTCGGGGCATGCCCAGCCTGGTCACCGCGCTGCGGGGCCTCCTGTACGTCGACATCGAGGCGCGGGGTCCGTCCCACGACCTGCACTCGGGCATCTTCGGCGGCGTCGCGCCCAACCCGTTCAACTCGCTGGCGCACATCCTCTCCGAGCTCAAGGGCCGCGACGGCCGCGTCACGATCCCGGGTTTCTACGACCGCGTGCGGGCCCCGACCGCGGAGGAGGTCGAGGGCTGGAACAAGCTCGCCTTCAGCGACGAGGGCGAGCTGCGGTCGGTCACGGGCGCCCGAGTGCTCGAGGGCGAGGCGGAGTTCAGCCCGATCGAGCGGATCTGGGCCCGCCCGACGCTGGACGTCCACGGCGTGCAGGGCGGCTTCCAGGGTGAGGGCCAGAAGACGGTGATCCCGGCGCGCGCGCTGGGCAAGGTGAGCATGCGGTTGGTGCCGGACCAGGACCCGGAAGAGATCCTGGCTTCGCTGCGGCGATACGTGGCTGACCTCGCGACTCCCGGCGTCGAGACTTCGGTGGAACCGGTTTCGTACACCAAGCCCGTGGAGTTCGGCACTGACACACCGGCGACGGCGGCCGCCAAGCGCGCGTTTGCCGACGCGTTCGGCGCGGAGCCGGTCCTTGCGCGCGAGGGCGGCTCGGTTCCGGTGACCGTCGAGCTGCAGGAGGCCCTGGGGGCGCAGATGATCGTCAGCGGTTTCGGCCTGCCGGACGACCGGCTGCACTCACCCAACGAGCGCATGAGCCTGGACCAGTTCCACCGCGGCACCCAGTTCACTTCGCGGCTGATGGAGATCCTCGGTGGCGGTTGATCGCGCGGAGCTGGCGCAGGACCTGGTTGCTGCCGCGTGGCTGGAAGGCGACTTCGTGCTCCGCTCCGGCCGCCGCTCCAAGTACTACTTCGACAAGTACCTCTTCGAGACCCAGCCGGGCATCCTGCGGCGCGTCGCGGTGCTGCTCGCGGAGCTGGTGCCGGAGGGGACGCAGCGGCTCGCCGCGCCCGAGCTGGGGGCGGTCGTGCTCGGGGCGGCGGTCTCGTTGGAGCTCGAGCTGCCGCTGGTCCTGATCCGGAAGGAGGCGAAGGACTACGGCACAGCTCGCGCGCTGGAGGGGGTGTTGGCGCCCGGCGACCGCGTCACGCTGATCGAGGACGTGCTGACTACCGGCGGCGAGGCGATTCGGTCGGCGCAGAAGGTGCGCGAGGCGGGCGGAGTGCTGGAGCGCCTGATTGCCGTGCTGGATCGCGAAGAGGGTGCGGCCGGCAACCTCGCCGAGGCCGGGATCGAGTTCGCCGCCCTTTATCGAAGGTCTGACCTGCCGGTCCCTTCTTGAGCCGCCTGCGCCTGCCCGGCGCGATCGACGCGCACGTCCACGGCCGCGACCCGGGGTTCCCCGACAAGGAGGACTTCGGCTCGCTGACGGCGGCCGCCCGAGCCGGTGGCGTCACCACCGTGCTGGACATGCCCAACAACGTCCCCGCGCCCTGGTCTGGCGAGCTGCTGGCGGCGAAGGCGGCCGCGGTGGAGCCCCGCGCCCGTGTGGACTTCGGGTTATGGGGGCTGCTGCGGTCGTCGTCCACGGAGGCACAGGTGCGCGAGCTGGCGGCGGCGGGGGCGATCGGGTTCAAGGCCTACCTCGGCTACTCCTATCGGCCGTCGTTGGGCACGGTCACATACGGGCTCGACCCCGGCGACGAGCCGCCGCCCTCGTACGACACGCTCGACCGGCTGGGCCCGGCGCTGGCCGAGGCCGGCCTGCCCGTCGCTGTGCACGCGGAGGACCCCGAGGAGCTGTTGGCGGCGGCGCGGCCGGTGGCCACGTACGCAGATCTGCTCGCTTCGCGGCCTGCGGAGGCGGAGGCGGTGGCGATCCGGCGTTGTGCGGGGGTGGCGCGGCGCCATGGGTTTCATCTCCACGTGGTGCACCTCGCCTCCGCGGCCGGCGTGGAGGCGGTGCGCGCTGCTCGGGCCGCGGGCACGCGAATGTCGGTCGAGGTCACGCCCAACCACCTGTGGCTGGCGGCGGACGATTACGAGCGGGTCGGCCCTTTCATGAAGATGTTTCCTCTCGTGCGGACCGAGGAGGACCGGTCGGCTCTGCGCTCGGCGCTGCTGGCCGGCGAGATCGACACGATTGGGACGGATCATGCCCCGCACACCGGTTTTGATAAGGACCGTCCGCTGGCCGAGGCGCATGCGGGCAGCCCGGGTGTGCAGTGGCTCTACGTGGCGGCGTTCGAGTTCGCGCGCCGCTTTGGCGGCGACCCGCTGCTCGCGGTCAAGTGGGTGGCCGACAACCCGGCGCGCATCTTCGGTCTCGCGCCGAACGGCGAGGTGGAGGTCGATGACGCGGCGGTGACGCGCGTGGGCGAGGGGGCGCTGTCGCGGCAGCCGCGCTCGGCGCTAGATGGCCTGGAGTTCGGCTTCCGGGTGGTCGCGGTCCACGCTCCTGAGCGCGGGCGCTGGGTGCGCCCTGCCGTGCGGCCGGCCTAGCGCCCGGCCTAGGCGCCCAGTAGGGCCCCGCGTTGGGAGATTTGCCGACAAATGGTCGAGCGCCATGGCTCAGCGAGGGCGATTTGTCGGCAAATCACCCCAGCGTCGGGCGTCTTAACGCCCAGGCTTGCGACGCCCATCGACTGAAACCATGCTGACTGGGTGCCAAGAGCGTCGGGACCCAGCCGCTTCATAGATGAACCGATCACAGTGGCCGAGGCGCGACTCCAGGGTCTCCACTGGAAGCAGCTGCAGTCGGCAGCGTGGGCCCGGCTCTGCCGAGGGGTCTACACACGGACGCGGATCGAAGCTGACGCTGCGGTGGTCTTGGCCGGCATCATGCGACGGCTGCCTAAGGCAGCCGTGTTCTCCGGGCGGACCGCAGGCTGGCTGCACGGCCTAGACCTCCCGCCATTGACTCCGGTAGAGGTCAGCCTCCCCGCGGGCCATCCTGCCTCGCGTCGCGTTGGGGTGGTCCTGCGCAGGGTGCAGCTCGATCCGAGCGACATCACTGTCCGCCGCGGGCTCCCCGTTACGACCGCATTTCGAACAGCAATTGACTTGGGCTCGGGCTCGGCACTCACTGAGGCAGTCGTAGCCCTGGACGCGGCGCTGCACGCCGGCCTGGCGACCTCGGTCCAGATTCAGGGCGCTGTGGACGCCGGCCGAGGCCGAAAAGGGGTCGCGCGTTTGAGAAGGGCGATCGCGATCGCGGATGCAGCGTCGGAGTCCCCAATGGAAAGCCGGTTGCGGCTCTTGCTCGTCACCTCCGGCCTGCCCCGCCCCCAGGCGCAAATGGAGATCCGGGACCAATCGGACAGTTTCGTGGCTCGCGTCGATCTTTGTTATCCGGAGGCTGGTCTCTGTATCGAGTACGACGGGGCGCAGCATCGGGTTTTGCTAGCCGAGGACAATCGCCGACAGAATAAATTGATCGCAAGCGGCTACCAGGTGCTGCGCTTCACTGCCGCGGACGTCCTGCAGAACCCGGAACGGGTCGTCGCTCTCGTGCGGGGCGAGCTGAACGGCCACCGCCGCCGGTCATTTGTGGGCAAATCGCCCGTTCGCGTCGCAGCGGCTGGGTGATTTGTCGGCAAATCGCCCATTGAGCCGGCCCGAGCTGGAGCGGGTCCGCGCCCTCTGCCTGGCCCTACCAGACGTCGAGGAGCGGCTCAGCCACGGCTCGCCGGCCTTCTTTACGAAACAAAAGCAGTTCGTCCACTACTGGGACGACCACCACGGCGACGGCAGGCACTGCATCTGGTGCGCCGCGCCTATCGGGATGCAGGAAGCCCTCACCACCGCCGAGCCGAACCGCTTCTTCCGACCGCCGTACGTCGGCCACCGCGGTTGGATCGGCGTCAACCTGGACGACGACCCGGACTGGAGCGAGATCGAGCACATCCTGGGCTACGCCCACCGAACCGTCAGCCTGGCCCGCGCAGGTAGGGGTTAGTCCGGACCTCGTTCTCCAAAGAGGTGACGGGCCCATGCCCCGGATAGACCGCCGTCGACAGCGGCAGCCTCTGGAATTTCAGCCCGATGCTCATGAGCTGCTGGCGCAGGTCGGTCTCCGGCATCTGCTTGCCGAGCCCGCCCGCCAGGAGGGTGTCGCCGGTGAACAGGTGGTTGCCGACCGAGAAGCAGAGCGAACCGGGCGTGTGCCCCGGGGTGTGCAGGGCCCGGATCGCGAAGGAGCCGAACTCAACCTCGTCGCCGTCGAGCAGATAGCGGTCGGCTGAGCGCAGAAAGGCCTTGGCATCCGCCATGTGCATCGCCGCCTCTGCGCCCGTCAGCTCCTTCAGCGCGTCCTTGCCGGCGAGGTGGCCGGGATGTCCGTGCGTGGCCAGGATCCAGCGCACCTTGGCGCCGTCCAGCTGCTCAGCGATCTTCTCGGCCGGCGCGCCGGGGTCGATCACCACCGCCTCCTTCGTGTCTGAGCAGGTCAGCACGAAGGTGTTCACGTCGCGCTCGCAGCGGACCTTCACGATGGAGAGCCGGGGCATCGATGGATGATTACCCCGTGCACGCGGCGGCAATCATCTTCGGCCTCGTCCTGCTCGTGATCTGCGTCGTGTGGACCGTCCAGTACCTGCGCCGCCGCATGGGGTGATCCGGGACTAAGCTCGCGCCGTGAGCCTGATCGAAGTCATTCGAGCGTCGGTGATCGGTGAGGACGAGGCCGTCCACGGTCCCTTCGGGCCGCGCCGCGTCACCTACGCCGACTACACGGCCTCCGGACGCGCGTTGACCTTCATCGAGGACTACATCCGCGAGGTGGTGCTGCCCCTCTACGCCAACACGCACACGGAGTCGAGTGGCACCGGCCGGCAGACCACCCGGTTCCGCGAGGAGGCACGCGCCATCATCAAGCGCGCTCTCGGCGGGAATAACGACGAGCACGTCGTGATCTTCTGCGGGACCGGGTCGACGACCGCGATCAACCGCCTGATCGACGTGCTCAACCTCAGGCTGCCGGCCGACCTCGACCACCGCTACCACCTCAGCGACCGCATTCCCGACGACGAGCGGCCGGTCGTCTTCATCGGCCCCTATGAGCACCACTCGAACGAGCTGCCGTGGCGCGAGTCGATCGCCGACGTCGTCACGATCCACGAGGACCACGACGGGCACATCGACGCAGCGCAGCTCC
Source organism: Candidatus Dormiibacterota bacterium (assembly GCA_036378435.1). Taxonomy (GTDB): domain Bacteria; phylum Chloroflexota; class Dormibacteria; order Dormibacterales; family Dormibacteraceae; genus DASUWK01. Next base: position 150,528 of record DASUWK010000059.1, read on the forward strand.
AAGCGGAGCTCCAGCGCTTCGCGGCCCGGCCGCTCAAGATCGGCAGCTTCTCCGCCGCCTCGAACGTGACGGGGATCATCAGCGACTGGAAGGGCATATCGAGGCTGCTGCACGCCCACGGGGCGCTGAGCTTCTGGGACTTCGCCGCGGCCGCGCCCTACGTGGACATCGACATGGCCAAGGACGAGCTCGACGCCGTCTTCATCTCGCCCCACAAGTTCATCGGCGGGCCGGGCACGCCAGGCGTCCTGGCCGCCCGGCGCGACCTGTTCAAGAACTCCGTGCCGACGGTACCGGGAGGCGGCACCGTCGCCTACGTGAACCCGACCGAGCACGACTACCTGACCGACGTCGAGCGTCGCGAGGAGGGCGGGACGCCCGGCATCGTCGAGTCGATCCGGGCGGGGCTGGTATTCAGCTTGAAGGAGCAGGTCGGCGCCGCCGAGATCCGCCGGCGCGAGGAGTCATTCGTGCGCCGGGCGATCGAGCGCTGGCAGCGCAACCCGAACCTCGAGATCCTCGGCAACCCCGACCTCGACCGCCTGTCCATCGTGTCGTTCGTGGTGCGTCATGACGGCCGCTATCTGCATCACAACTTCGTAGTGGCCCTGCTCAACGACCTCTTCGGCGTGCAGGCCCGAGGCGGCTGCTCGTGCGCCGGCCCTTACGGTCATCGACTGCTCGGCATCGATCTCGATCGCTCTCACGAGTTCGAGCGGGAGATCAGCCGCGGGTGCGAGGGCATCAAGCCGGGCTGGGTCCGCGTCAATTTCAACTACTTCATCTCGGAGCCTGTGTTCGAACTGATCCTGGATGCGGTCGACGTGGTCGCGACAGACGGCTGGCGCCTTCTGCCCGACTATCGCTTCGACGAGCTCAGCGGACTCTGGACGCACAAGGACGGCTTGCCCGAGCCGCCGCTGAGCCTCCACGACGTCAGTTTCGGAACGGCTCCGCCAGCGGCCCACAGGCACATGGCGCCGGAGTCGGAGCTGCCCGGCTACATCGACGCGGCCCGCCGCATCCTCAACGCCGAGCGCGAGCAGGCCCCGCCGGTCGAGCTAGGCCCGGACTTCGAGCACCTGCGATGGTTCTGGCTGCCTCACGAGGTCAGGCAACAGCCCGCCCGAACTGCCTGACGGCCAGGATCAGGGCCAAGATCGCCAGCACCACCATGATCGTCAGGCCCTTGATGACGCTCGGGTCGCCGGCGTGCTCGAGGAACAGCGCCCTGGCCGCGTCGACCGCGTACGAAAGCGGGTTGATCGCGGCGATCTTGCGCAGCCAGTCCGGCGCGAATGTCAGCGGCAGCAGCACGCCGGAAAGCAGGAGCAGGGGCAGGGTCGAGGTGAAGATCAACGGCGCGTAGGAGTTCTCGTCCTTCAAGACGAGCGCGCAGGCGTATGCGATCGACGCGATCGTGAGGCCGATCAGCGCCACCAGCCCAAGCACGATCAGGACCGGGATAGCCTCGAAGCGCAGGCCGAACGGGATCGAGACGACGAGCAGGACGAGCGCCTGGATGATCAGCGTCAGGATGTCGCGCAGAGCGCGCCCCATCAGCAGGGCGAATCGGCTCACCGGCGTCACGCGGAAGCGCTCGATGATGCCGTCGCGGAGCTCCGCGATCAGCGAGAAGCCGACGCCGGCGGCGCCGAACATGCCGAGCTGGATGAGGAGCCCGGGAACGAAGACGTTGTAGGCGCCTCCGCGGGGGAAGCCCTGCACCTGTGCCAGCGGCTTGAGCAGCGGCGCGAAAAGCACCACGTACAGGAAGGGCTGGAGCACGCCGATGATCACCCAAGCCGGGTTGCCGATCAGCAACGAGAAGTACCGGCCGAAGACCAGCCATATGTCGCGCAGCACTTTCATCAGTTCGACTCCTCGCGCAGCGAGCGCCCGGTCTGGCGCAGAAAGACATCGTCGAGGCTGGGCCGGTGCAGCTCGAGCTCGCTCAGCTCGACCCCCGCGCCGTCCAGCAGCCGGAGCACCGCCGGCATGGCCGCCTCGCCGCGGTCGACGTAGAGCCTGACCTGGCCGTCGTCGGCCGAGGCCTCGCGCACGAAAGGCTGCGAGCGCAGCAGCTCAAGGGCGCGGGCCCCGTCGCTCACGCCGATCGTGACGACGTCGCCGGCCACCTGCCGCTTGAGCTCGATCGGGGTGCCCTCGACGACGATGCGGCCGTGGTCGATGATCGCGAGCCGGTCGCAGAGCACGTCCGCCTCATCCATGTAGTGCGTGGTGATGAAGACCGTTGTGCCCCCATCGCGCAGCCGCTTCACCTCGTCCCACAGCCGAGCGCGGCTCTGGGGATCGAGGCCCGTCGTCGGCTCGTCGAGGAAGAGCACGAGCGGGCGGTGGGCCAGGCCGACGCCGATGTCCAGCCGGCGCTTCTGGCCGCCCGAGTACGTCTTGGTCTTGCGGTCGGCGCAGTCGGCCAGCTCCAGGCTGGCGATCAGTTCCTCAGCCCTGGCCTCGGCTTCGGCCTTGCCGGCGCCGTGGAGGCGTGCCTGCAAGATCAGCTCAGCCCGCCCCGTGAGGGAGGGGTCGGAGCTGCCGCGCTGGCCGACGTAGCCGATCCGCTCGCGCACCCGGTTGGGCTCAGTGAGCAGGTTGGCGCCGGCGATGACCGCCTCGCCGCTCGTCGGCTGCAGCAGCGTCGAGAGCATGCGGAGCGTCGTGGTCTTGCCCGCACCGTTAGGGCCGAGGAAGCCGAAGATCTCGCCGCCGCGGACGTCGAGATCGATCCCTGCCACGGCCTCTACGGCGCCCTTGCGCGCCTTGAAGACACGGCGCAGGGCGCGCGCTGAAATAACGGCGGAGGCTTCCACAGCGAGGAAGGAGTCTAGTCCCTCCCCCGGGGCGGCCAGCGGCGGCTAGCCCTGCAGCTTCTCCTTGAGCGAGTCGAGCTGCTGGAACTTGTCGAGCGACGGCTTGGCGCGCTTCTGGTCCGGGTACTTAGCGGCCTGGATCGCCTCCAGCAGCAGCCTGAGCTCGGCGTCGGTCAGCGCGAGCCGGTTGAGGTGCACATCCTCGCGAGGCGCGGGCCGTTGGACGGCCTCGGTGATGACCTCGTCGGTGGGGTCGTCCACGACGGTCGGCCGGGTCGGCCGGAAGAGCTCCTCGGAGCCGGCGAGCGAGACGCGCTTGAACTTGCTCACTTGTGGTTCTCCATGACTGCCTTCGCGAGCTCTCGGTACCCTCGAGCCCCGTCGGAGCTCGAAGCGTACTGGAGGATCGAGGCGCCCGCAAGGGGCGACTCCGCGAACCGGATCGAGTCCTTGATCGCGAAGGGATAGACGGTGTCTCCGAAGTGCTGCTTGACCAGGCCGAGAACCTCTTGCGAGTGCAGCGTCCGGGCCTTGTAGATGGTGGGGAGGATGCCCCCGATCTTCAGCTTGGGATTCAGTTTGGCGCGCACGCGGTTGATCGTCTGCAGCAGCTGCTCCATGCCCTTCATGCCGAAGTACTCGCACTGCAGCGGGATGATCACCTCGTCAGCGGCGACGAAGGCGTTGATCGTCAAAAGATCGAGGTTGGGCGGGCAGTCGATGATCACGTAGTCGTAGCGCCGCTTGACTGCCTCCAGCTTCTCTTTGAGCACGCCTTCACGGCCGATCTCGTTCATCAGCTGGATGGAAGCGCCGGCCAGCTCGACATTGGCGGGGACGAAGTGGAGGTCCATCTGGTCGTTGACCTGGACCACGTCTCCGATGGTGACGCCGTTGTCCACGAGCAGGTCGTAGACGGTTTTCTCGAGCTCGTCGGGGGCCTTGACGCCCATATTGATGGTGAGGTGGCCCTGTGCGTCGAGGTCCACCAGCAGCACGCGCTGACCTGATTCGGCGAGAGCTGCTCCCAGGTTCACCGCCGTGGTGGTCTTGCCGACCCCACCTTTCTGATTGGCTACTGCGATCGTGCGGCCCACTAGGTTCGGGTCGGAAGTCTACCTGTTAATTCGGGCCCCTAGAATGGCGCGGTGCCTGTGTTCGCCGCCCTCGCGGCGCTGATCGGCGGCGTCTTCGGGCTCACCCTTCTCAATCAGTACCGCGGGCGCCGCAAGCCCTACCAGCTGGTTTGGGGCGCGGCCCTGCTCATGTTCGGGCTGGCCGCGCTGTTCGAGGCGATCGGCCTGGCGGCGGGCTGGTCTGCCGCCGATTACAAGGCCTACTACCTCTTCGGCGCGCTGCTCAACGTGGGCTGGCTCGCTGTGGGCGAGGTCTACCTGCTGGCGCCGCGCCGCTGGGGCAACGGCGCCGCGCTGGTGATGGCGATCATCACTGTGGTCTCGCTGATCCGCATCGTCATCGCCACCGCCGACCCGATGCAGCTCCACGCGCAGTTCCCTGACGACCGCAAGACGCTCGACGTCCCGGCGGCGCTGCCGGCTGTGACCAACAGCCTGGCGTCCGTGATCCTCGTCCTCGGAGCGCTCTGGTCGGCTTGGCGGGCCTACCGCCGGTCTGCCCCCTGGGGGCTGGTTGTTGGCACGGCGTTGATCGCTGCCGGCGCGTTTGTCATCGCGGCCTTCCACGGCGGCGCGGCCGTGGGCCACACGCCCGCACTGCGCCCGATCTCCGAGGCCATAGGCATCGCGATCATGTTCGGCGGGTACCTAGTTCTCGAGGCCGAGCGCCCGGCTCTACGACCTCAGACGGCCTAGACGCTTGATCCTCGACATCTTCATCGCTGTCGTCTTCGTGGCGGCGGTGGTGGTCGGATTCCAGCGTGGTGTGATCGCGCCCTTCCTGGCTGAGGTCGGGTTCATCGGGACCCTGATCGTCATCCTGCGCAACCGCCAGCCTTTCGCGGCCACGGTCGAGCGGGTCACGCACACCAACACACCGGTGCTCCCGGTCGTGTTCGCGGTCCTGCTGGCGATCATCCTCAGCTACGTCGGCGGCTTCATCGGGGCGCGCATCCACCGGATGCCGGTCGTGCGGGGTGTCGACGGCTTCCTCGGCCTCTTCCTGCACACGCTTTTGGCCGTCGTCTTTCTCTATCTCGTAGTGGCGTCGATGGTCGTGGCCGACAAGGCGTTCACGCCGATCCTGAGCGCGACGAAGCTCACCCTGGCCCAGGTCGACCAGCTCCGCGCCGAGCTGGACCAGAACCCGATCACCGGCGCGCTGGGAGACAGCCATTCCATCTACGACCTGCAGACGCAGGCCAAGACCCCCGACGGCGCGACCCTCTCGTCGGCGCCGCAGCTCAAGGCGGCGGAGCTTTTCTTCGACGACTTCCTGGAGCCGCAACTGCGCGGCTCGCGCCTGGCTGTCTGGGTGCTGCGCGCCGGCTCGCACATCCCCTTGGTGGGCCGGATCGGTCCGGCCGACCTCCCGAAAGCGCCACCGCCCTCGCCGGCGCCCACGCCCAGCCCCACCAAGTGATGCACCTCGAGGGCCTCGCGCCTTGGGGCGGCCTCCCGGAGGGCGAGGACATCGCGCTGGTCGGCATTCCATACGACGGATCGGCCGTCTACCGGAGGGGCGCGGCCGGCGCGCCGGCGCGCCTGCGCGAGCTCAGCAAGGCCTTGCCACCGGTCACCGAACGCGCCGAGCGCTTGTCGCTTCGCGTGCACGATTTCGGGGACGTCGAGCTGGGTGAATCGGTCGAGGGTGGCTGGAAGGCTGCCGCCGACCGTCTCGCCGCCCTGCCGCGCGACGCCTTCCTCACCGTCCTGGGCGGGGACCACTGCACGCTGATCGCGACGCTGGCCGCCCAGGCGCGCCGCCATCCCGGGCTGGCCCTGGTCTTCATCGACGCGCACCCTGACCTCAACGACACCTCGCGCGGAGGTCGCTGGACCTGCGGCTGCGCGCTGCGCCGCGCCCTGGAGTGCGCGGGGATGGCGGGGCGCGACGTCGCCTTCGCCGGTCTACGCGACTTCGACTATGAAGAGGTCGAGTTCGCGAGGACGAACGAGATGCTCAGCCTCAACTGCGCGGAGGTCGCGCGTGACCCACTCGGCGCCGGCCGCGTGCTCGCGGGTTGGAGTGCGGGGCGACCGGTCCACGTCTCCTTCGACATCGACGTGCTCGATCCCGCCTTCGCACCCGGCACGGAGATCCCCTCCGCTGCGGGCCTGTCCACCAGGCAGGCCCTCGACCTGCTGACAGGTTTGACGGAGCAGAGCAGACTTGTGGGGCTGGACGTGACCGAGGTCTCACCGCCGCTCGACCCCTCGGACATCACGGTCTACGCCGCCCTGAAAGTGATCTTCGAGACGTGGGGCCTGGCGCTTGGAAACCGCTGACGTAGTCATCGCCGGCGGCGGCGTCATGGGCTGCGCCCTCGCCTATCAGCTCGCCCGGCGCGATGTTGACGTGCTGCTTCTCGAGCGGGCCGAGCTCGGCTCGCAGTCGACCGGAAAGTGCGCGGGCGGGGTTCGCCAGCAGTTCTCGAACGAGGCCAACGTCCGGCTCCAGATGCTGGCGGTGAAGCTGCTCGAGGGCTTCGAGGCCGAGACCGGGTTTCCCGCCGACTTCCGCCAGATCGGCTACATGTTCGTGTTCACGCGGCCGCAGGACGTCGAGGACTTCCACGGCTTGATGGAGATGTGGCAACGGGTGGGGCTGGCCGATGCGCGCTGGGTCGACCCGGCGGAAGCCAAGCGGCTTTCGCCAATCCTCAACGTCGAGGACGTGCTCGGCTGCACCTTCTGCCCGAGCGACGGCATCGCCTCGCCGGCGGACGTGACGGCGGGCTACGCGAGCGCCGCGCGGCGCCACGGCGCGCGCATCCGCGAAGGAGTGGGGGTCGAGCAGATCGAGCTGACCGGCGACCGCGTTTCCGGCGTGCGAACGTCGGCCGGCGAGGTCTCGACGCGCCTGGTCTTCATCTGCGCAGGCGCCTGGTCGCCGCAGGTCGGCCGGACGGCCGGCGTCGAGATCCCGGTCCTGCCGTACCGGCGCCACATCTTCGTCACCGACACATTTCCCGAGGTGTCGCGGTCCAACCCGATGACCGTCGACTTCGCCACCTCGCTGTACTTCCACCCCGAGGGCGACGGGGTGCTGCTCGGGATGAGCGACCGCGCGGAGCCGGCGGGATTCAACGAAGAGGTGAGCTGGGACTTCGTCGAGAAGATGATCGAGACGGCGTCGCACCGTGCGCCGGCCCTGCAGCGCGCGGGCTTGAAGACCGCGTGGGCCGGGCTGTACGAGACCACGCCCGACCACCAGGCGATCCTCGGCCCGCTGCCGGAGGTGTCGGGCCTCTGGAGCGCGTGCGGGTTCAGCGGGCACGGCTTCATGCAGGCGCCGGCGGCGGCGCTCCTGCTCGCGCAGATGCTGGTCGACGGCCGCTCAGAGCTGGATCTCTCGCCGTTCTCGTACGAGCGATTCCCGCGCGGTCAGCTGGTTCCCGAACGCAACGTGATCTAGTGCTCGGGCGGCGCGCGGCCTCCCTAATGGCGATTTGCCGACAAATCGGCAGTCTCCGTCCGGCCGCGGGGGTCATTTGTCGGCAAATCACCCTAAGAGGGCGGCTGAAGATCTAGTCCTCGGGCGGCGCGTGGCGCGCCTCGTACTCCTGCCGGCGCTTGGTGACGTAGGCCACCAACGCCAGCTCGAGGAACGTGAAGCAGAAGAGGACCGCGAAGAGTATCACGGCCAGCAGCACGCTCTTCGTCGCGTACCAGGCCATCCCCGAGAGCAGGCCGTCGATGAAGAAGAGGGCTGGGATGGTGACCAGCGCGCCTAAGACCAGGCTGCGGCGGTTGACCGGCTGAGGCCGCCCGCGTGGCGTCGGCCAGAGGCGCCACCACGGCCACCAGGGCGGGATGCCGGAGGGCGGCTGCGGAGGCGCGCCGGAGCCAGCGCTCGGCTTGCGCTCCTCCGTGATCACGTGCTGGGGTTCAGCGCAACGACGACGACGAGCGCCAGCCCGAACAGCCCCAGGATGCCGGCGCAGCCAAGCTGGATGCCGGTGTAGGCCATCCCGCCGGCGCGCGTGTAGCTCTCACCGATCTCCAGCCGGCGCCGCCTGGTGCTCACGGCCTGGAAGACGATCCCGACCGCCACCAGCAGCGCCATGATGCCGACCACCAAGCCTCCCAACGCGTGTTGGCTCATGACTGGGGCCAGTATGGTCTAGAGGAGTGCGGCCGAAGAACTCCAACCGGACCTGGCGGGCGCATTGAAGATCGCCCTCCTCGGATCAACCGGCTTCGTCGGCGCCGCGGTGACGCCCGCCCTGCTCGACGCCGGCCACGAGCTTCGCCTGCTCGTTCGCGACCCGGCCAAGGCCAAGGCTTGGGCCGAGCGGGGAGCGGAACTCGTGCAGGGAGACATCGTCGACCCCGAGGCTCTCAGCAAGGTCTGCCTCGGCGTGGAGACCGTGGTCTCGCTGGTGGCGGTCCGCCGGAACCGGCCGCGCTCCTACCTCGAGGTCAACGTCGACGGCCCGCGCCTCCTGGCACATGCCGCGCGCACCTCGGGCCGCGTGCGCCACATCGTGTTCATCAGCGCCATCGGCGGCCGGCTCGACCGCCATTACCGCTATCTCAGCTCCCGTTGGATGGGGGAGGAGGAGCTGCGAAAGTCAGGCGCTCCGCTGACGATCCTCCGGTTCAGCCTCGTCCTGGGCGAAGGCGGCGGAGTCTTCGCCGACTTCGAGCGCGCGGCGAACTTCGGCCCGGTCATCGTGATCCCCGGCTCCGGCCAGGCACGGTTCCAGCCGCTCATACGGGAGGACGCGGCCCGGTGCGTGGCGGAGACGGTCGGCCGCCGCGAGCTCATCGGGCGTGAGTTCGATCTGGGTGGGCCGGAGGTGCTGACCTACGACCGGCTGTTCGACCTCTATGCCACCACCCGCGGCGTCACCAAGCGGCGTGTCCACGTGCCCGGCTCTTTGCTCCAACCTGGTACGGCCGCGATGGAGCTCGTCGTGTCCGACCCGATCGCAACCCCCGACGAGGTTAGGACCATCCAGCTCGACAACCTGGGCCAGAGCCTGGACGTGGTGCAGTCGCAGTTCGGATTCAGCCCGCAGGCGCCGACGGCCTGGATCCCACAGCACTGGCGCTGACGCGAGCTTTCGTCGCCGTCGACATCGGCGAACACCAGCGTGAGGAGCTGGCCGCCTATCTGACCACGCTGCCGCAGCTGGCGCCCGCTTTTCGGTGGGCGCCGGCGGCGAACCTCCACCTGACGCTGCGCTTCGTCGGCAGCGTCGAGGACGCGATCCTCGGACGACTGCGAAATGAGCTGAAGGCGGTACGCGTCGATCCGTTTGCGCTCGGGCTCGGCGGTCTCGGCACCTTTGGCGGCCGGCGGCCACGTGTGGTCTGGCTGAGCGTGGAGAGCGGCGCGGAGGCGCTGGGGGGGCTGGCCGAGCAGGTCGAGCAGGCCTGCCGCCGCGCCGGGCTGGAACCCGAGGAGCGGCCGTTCAGGGCCCACCTCACCCTGGCTCGCGCCGCCTCGCGTGACGGTGCCGCGCTGCCGGATTTGCCGGCTCCACCGGCTCTGGAGCCGTGGCCTGTCGGCAAGTTCGTGCTCTACGAGAGCCGCCTTGGCAAGGGCCCGGCGGTCTACGTGCCGCTGGAAGAGTTCGCGTTGGGTTAGGGTCCTCCCCGCTGGGCGGGGAGGTGGCGCCGATAGGCGCCGGAGGGGTTCCTAAGCTCCTCCCCGCTTCGCGGGGAGGTGGCGCCGACAGGCGCCGGAGGGGTTCAACTCAGTCAGCACCGCGGCGACCGCCTCCACGGTCTCGGTCATCCGGTACGACACGTCAGCCGGCGCAAAGCGCATGACCCGAAATCCTGCGGACTCGAGCCAGGTCTGCCTGCGCGCATCGTAGGTCGAGGTGAAATCGTGATGAGGCCCGTCGATCTCGACGATCAGCTTCGCCTGCAGGCAGACAAAGTCGACGATGTACGGCCCTATCGGGGCCTGTCGCCGGAACTTGTGGCCGGATACCTGGCGGCGGCGCAGCCGCACCCACATGGCGGCCTCGACGCCGGTCATGTTGGCTCGGAGATGGCGGGCACGCTGCAGCAAGAGCCGATCCACGGCCGGAAATGGTCGGTCGCCTTCTAGCGGGAGTCAGCCCAGCCTGTTAAGACCCCTCCGGCCGCTGCGCGGCCACCTCCCCGCGGAGCGGGGAGGACCCTCCGGCCGCTGCGCGGCCACCTCCCCGCGGAGCGGGGAGGACCCTCAATACCTAGAGGTTGAGGGCGGCCAGGGCGGCGCGGGCGCACTCGAGATCTTCCTCGGGCTTCGCACCGCTGATCCCGATGGCGCCCTGGCAGGTGCCGCCGCGCTTGATGGCGAGCGAGCCGAGGCCCGGCACGATCGGCACCCGGGCCATCTGGGCGACCTGCTGGAAGAACACCAGGCGCTGCTCTGCGATCGCCATGACGGCATCCCCGTCCCGAGCGAGCAGGGCCGCGCCGATGGCCTTGCCCTCCGAGATCTGCGCGCTGAGGGCCATGGCTCCGTCCATGCGCCCCATGGCGACCGGCAGCCCACCTTCGTCCAGGACGGTTGCGCTCACCAGCACGCCGAGCTCGCCGGCCTTGGCGTGAGCGGCCGCGATTGCCTTGAGAGCGTCGGTCAGCGAGATGGGCACGACCACATTCTCGCTAACCTGGCAAAGCCGATGGATTTGAAGGGTTGCGTCGCCCTGGTCACAGGCGGCGGCACCGGCATCGGACGCGCGGTGGTGCTGGCGCTTGCGCGGGCCGGCGCCCGGGGCATCGCGGTCAACTACTCGCGATCGAAAGAGGAGGCCGAGGCCACCGCCGCGGAGGCGAGCGCCCTCGGCGCCGAGGCCATCGCCATCCAGGCGGACGTTGCGGCTGAGGCTGAGGTCATCCAGCTCGTGCACGGCACCGTCCAGCACTTCGGGCGTCTCGACGTGCTGGTCAACAACGCCGGCACGACGCGCTTCATCCCGGCCACCGACCTCGACGCGCTCACCGACGAGGTCTGGGACTCGATCCTGGGTCTCAACGTCAAGGGCACCTTCTACTGCTCGCGCGCGGCGGCAGCCGAGCTCAAGAAGGTGCGAGGAGCGATCGTCAACGTGGCGTCCATCGCCGGGCTGCGCGCCTCGGGCTCCTCGATCCCTTACATGGTCTCGAAGGCCGGGGTGATCGAGATGACGCGGGCGCTGGCCGTCGCGCTGGCGCCCGAGGTGCGCGTCAACGCGGTCGCGCCAGGCCTCGTGTCGACGCGCTGGTTTCGGGTCCGGCTCGGCGACGAAGGCGCAGACGCCATGGAGGCCGCCACCGTCGGCAGGACGCCACTCCGGGAAGTCAGCACGCCCGACCACGTCGCCCAGGCGATCCTCGGGCTGCTCGCGATGGATGCCGTCACGGGTGAGGTCGTCATCGTCGACGGCGGCGTCCACGTGACCTACTAAACGTAGCCAGGCTGCGAACCTAAGTTTGGGCTTGCGCCCCGCGGGACCCGGCGGCTACAGTTCCGCACGGCCCCGAGGGACACGTTCGACGGAGCCGGAACTGGTCGTGAGACTGGTACCGGAGCCGAAGAGGCGGTCCGTCGGGGTCATTTCTTTTTAGCGGTGCCCGAAGCCCTAGATGTAGCGACAGACAAGTCCGCGCCCGAGGCGAGTCGCGTCGCCGCCTCCGAGGCCGCCGCCGCAGCTGTGAGGCACGCCAGCCCACAAGAGCGCTACGCCGTCTGGTCGAAGCTGATCAGGATCGTCCTGGACAAAGGGGAACCGATCTCCGTGCGTGAGGCGGCCGCTCTCGCCGGACGCCACATGGGCTTGGCGGCGGTGAACAACCTCGTCGCGAACGCGACACCCGACGCGCCCACCGTGCGGCTGGCGGCGACGCGAGCGTTGACCGAGATCGGCGAGCAGCCGCTGCCCGAGTACTTCGAGAGCCGCCTCATCGCCGACTTGGCGACGCTGGGGGCGGGCCGAAGCTACGCGGGCCTGGTAAACCTGGCGCTCACGTTCGGAGCCGAGCCGCGAGTCCTGGACGTCCTGCGGCGCGCCCTGGAAGATGCCGACCCGCTGGTCCAGCGGGCCGCCGTGCTCCAGCTAGCGGCGCTCGGCCGCGTCGACGTCGCCGCAGGCGTCATCCGCTCGACGTCGCCCGCGGAGGTGCGCGTCGCCGCCGCCGATGCGATCGGCCACTATTGGACCGGCGATCCGGACACGGCCGAGGCGCTGCTCGAAGCTACCGAAGACGACGACGCCGGCGTCGCCCGAGCGGCCACCGTCGCCCTGCGCCGGCTGAAGCTGGCCAAGAGCCCTCGCCCCAAGCGAGCGTCGCCAAGCCCTGTCGCGGAGCTCGACGATCGCCATCCCTGGCTGGAGTTCCTACGGCGGTGGAGCCGCGAGTGGCTGCAGGTCGATGCCTTCGTGCTGGAGCAGGAGGACGCTGTCGTGGAGAGCGGCTGGCTCGGGCTGCCGGGCGCCACCGAGGACGAGCTGACCGCGCTCGAGACTCGCCTCGGCCGGCGCTTACCGCGTTCCTACCGCTCGTTCCTGGCCACAAGCAATGGGTTCCTTGGCGCCGGCCCGAGCATCCGGCGGATCCGCCCGGCGGTCGAGGTGAAGCCGTTCATCGAGGAGGAACGGGAGTGGGTCGACATCTGGAACCAGGAGGGCGCGACGGCGGACGGGCGGTATCTGGGCACCGCGATACAGGTCAGCGATGTCGAGAGCAGCACCGTCTACCTCCTTATTCCCGAAGTCCTGGATGCTGACGGCGAGTGGGAGGCCTGGCTCTTCGCCAGCTGGGTACCGGGGGCCGTTCGGCATCCCTCGTGGTGGGCGCTGATGCAGGCGGAGTACCAGAGCTTCGTGGACCTCGTGCACCCGGCCAGTTGACTTATCCCAGAGTTATCCAGAGCCCACCGACGGTAGCCTGGCGGCGAAACAAAGTTCGGGCCTTGCCATGGCTTAACCGGGCCGTTTAAGCTTCCGCTCGGCCCCGAGGGAAACGTTCGAGGGGAACCGAAGAAGCCGCAAGGCAGGAGCGGTTGCCCGAGAGGCGATCCGTCGGGGTCACTTCTTTTCCCCGGCTTTTCCCCAAGCGCGACTGGTGGAATCAAGCTGCTGACACGGGCGGTGCGGCGGGCGCACAATCTGGCCCTTGCAAAAGCGCTACGAGAGCCTCGACGGGCTGCGCGGGCTCGCCGCCTTGACCGTCGTCATCTATCACACGCTCTTCCAGATCTCGCTGCCGACCGCGGTCTGGACTCTGGTCCCACCGGTCAGCGTCTTCTGGGCCGGCCGCCAGGCGGTCGTGCTCTTCTTCGTCCTGAGCGGCTTCGTGCTCGCGCTCCCGTTTCACCAGGGCCGCGCCCAGCCCTACGTGCGCTTCGTGTTGAAGCGGGCCCTCCGCCTCTATCCGGTCTATGCCCTCGCGATCCTGCTTTCGGCGGCGTGGGCGGCGGTGCTGACCTCGCACTTCGCTCACACGGGGCTGTTAAGCACAACCGACGTGCTCGCGCTCTATCTCCCGATGGTCGGGCCGTACCACGTCGGGATCATCGACCAGCCTGTCTGGACCCTGATCCACGAGATACGGATCTCGCTGGTCTTCCCCGCCCTGCTCGCCCTCATCAGGGGCCGGTGGGGCCATCTCCCGGCCCTGCTGCTTCTCTCGGCCGGCGCCGCGGGGCTGGCGCAGCTCACCGGCAACGACCTCTTCGGATCCGTCGGTTACGTGCCGATGTTCCTGATCGGCGCGTGGCTCGCACGGCACCACGAGCAGATCCGAACCTGGTACGGACGCCGCCCGCTTTGGCAGCGGCTGCTCTGGATGGGGGCCGGGGTCGGCCTCTACGGCACCTCGGCCCGCGAGCTCGGGCTTCCGTACACCCTCTGGCAGATCCCGCTCACGGTGGGCGGCGGCCTCCTGCTGGTCTCGGCCCTGGCCGAGCCCGCCTTCTCAGGCTTCCTGATGCGGCGCCCGCTGCAGCTGCTGGGCGCGATGAGTTACAGCCTCTACCTCATCCACGGCCTGGTTCTCTGGCCGCTGATGCCCATGCTTCTACCGCGGATGCCGGCACTTGAGGCGGCAGCGCTCTGCTGGATCCTGATCTTCGCCGCGACCTACCTGACGTACCGGTTCGTGGAGCTGCCCTCGATGCGGCTGAGCCGCCTAGCCTGGCTCTCCCGCGCGCCGCGACGCTATGTCCAGGAACTCGGCCCGCAGCTCGGCGCTGTCCGCATAGGCGCCGCGCCAGAAGGTCGTCCGGGTCTTTGACTCCACCTCGCGCACCCCGCGCATCTGGGTGCAGAGGTGGGTGCCGTCGAGGTAGACCGCCACGCCGTGCGCTTCCATCACACGCTCGAGCGTGGTGACTATCTCGCGACCCATCCGTTCCTGAACCGTGAAGCGGCGCGCGAATAGGCGCACCAGGCGCGTCAGCTTGGAGATGCCGATGATCTGCTCGTGGGCGATGTAGCCCACGTAGGCGTGGCCGAAGAAGGGAAACGCGTGGTGCTCGCAGAGCGCGTGGTAGGGGATCGGACCCTCGATGACCTGGCTGATCTCGCAGTCCGGCCCGCCGTAGCACTCGGTTGGAAACGCAGTGACCAGCTTGTCGTCGCCCTCGTAGCCCTCGGTCGCGTCATACAGCGCCTTCAGGAACCGCGCGGGCGTGCGCTCCGTGCCCGGCGTGTTCAGGTGCATGCCGAAGGCGGCGAAGATCTCGGCGACGTTCTTCTCGAAGCGCTCCCACTGCTCAGGCGCGATCGACCGCCGGTGGATGTGCTGCCACGCCTCGTGGTCTTCCTCGTCGACGCCGTGGAGGGAGCCGAGGGGCTCGTCGGTGGGCTGCTTGCGCTGCGCGGTCACCAGATGGGAGTCTCCGCGGTGACGCCCTCAAGCCACAGGCGGCAACTGGTCAGGAAGCGCGCTGCCTGGAGGCCGTCGAGCACGCGGTGGTCGAAGCTGAAGCAGAGATACATCATGGGCTTGATCCCGATCATGCCCTGTACGGCCATGGGACGGTCGACGATGGCCTCCATGGTGAGGATGCCCGCCTGGCCGGGATTGATCACCGAGTAGCTGAACAGCGTCCCGAACGTGCCTGAGTTGTTCACGGTGAAAGTCGCGCCGGCGAGGTCGTCGGCCTTGAGCTTCTTGTCGCGCGCTCTCTGGGCCACGTCGGCCACCGCCCGCGCGATGCCCGCCAGGCTGAGGCCGTCCGCCTGCCGGATGACCGGCACGACGAGGGTGTCCTCGAGACCGACGGAGACGCCGATGTGGACGTCGCGGTGGACGACGAGCTCTTCGCCGCCGAATGTGGCGTTGACCTGCGGGTGCTCTCGCAGCGCGGTCGCGGCCGCCTTGATCACGTAGGGCAGGTAGGTCAGCGAGTAGCCCTCCTGCTCCTGGAAGCGCTTCTTGTTGGCGGCGCGGTTTGCGACGACACCGCTCATGTCGACCTCCTGGGTCTGCCAGGCGTGCGGGATCGTCTGCTTGCTGCGTGTCATGTTTTCCGCGATCAGCCGGCGGATGCGCGTGAGGGGGATCTTGGTGTCCCCCTCCCCGCTTGCGGGAGGGGCTAGGGGTGGGGCCGCGCCGGGCCGGTCGCCTTGGACCGCGCGCAGCACGTCCTTCTTGGTCACGCGGCCGCCCAGACCCGTGCCGCGGATGTTCGCGAGGTCGACGCCGTGCTCGCCGGCCAGCATCATCACGGCGGGCGAGTACCGGTGCTCGGCGTCACCCCCTCCCGGCCTGCGGCCGGACTCCCCCGCTGAGCGGGGGAGAGCCTCAGATGGGTCCTCCCCGCCTGGCAGCCCGGACTCCTCCGCCGAGCTGGGGAGAGCCTGAGATGGGTCCTCCCCGCTTGGCGGGGAGGTGGCCGCGTCAGCGGCCGGAGGGGGCTCGACCCCCACCTCGACTACCGCGATCTCGGCGCCGGCCTTCACCGTCTCACCCTCCTGGGCCAGGATCTCCTTGAGCGTCCCCGTGACGGGCGCCGGCACCTCAGCGTTGACCTTGTCCGTGTCCACCTCGAGCATCGGCTCGAACTCAGTGAGCTGGCCGCCCGGCTGCACCAGCCACCGCGAGATCGTGCCCTCGTGGACCGACTCGCCGAGCTGCGGCATCGTGATGCGCGTGGTCGACACTAGAACTCAGCCAGCTCCTTCAACGCGTTATAGACCTTGTCCGGGTTCGGCATGAAGTAGTCCTCCATGGGCTGGGCGTAGGGCATGGCCGGCACGTCGAGCCCCCCGAGCCTCTTCACCGGCGCGTCGAGCCACTGCCAGGCCTCGTCGGCGATCAGCGCCGCAACCTCGGAGCCGATCGAGACCGAGAAGTTGTCCTCGTAGAGCACGAGGTTCTTGCCGGTCTTGCGAGCCGACTCCAGGATCGTCGCCCGATCCAGCGGGTAGACCGTGCGGAGGTCGACGATCTCGACGCTCACGCCCTCGGCCTCCAGCCGCGTCGCGGCCTCCAGCGCGTACTGGACCATCAGCCCGTAGCAGAAGACGCTCAGGTCGTCGCCCGGCCGGACCACCCGCGCCTGCCCCAGCGGGATCAGGTAATCGCCCAGCGGGACCTGCTCCTTGAACATGCGGTAGAGCCGCTTGTGCTCGAAGAAGAGCACCGGGTCGGGGTCGCGGATGGCGGCCAGCAGCAGTCCCTTGGCCTCGATCGGCGTCGCCGGGATCACAATCTTCAAGCCGGGCGTCGCGAACCGCGCCTCGATCGACTGCGAGTGGTACAGCGCGCCGTGCACGTGGCCGCCCATCGGCGCGCGGACGACCAGCGGCACGCCCCAGTCGCCATCCGTGCGGTAGCGGAACTTAGCGATCTCGTTGGTGATCTGGTTGAAGGCCATGTGGGCGAAGTCGGTGAACTGCATCTCAGCCACCGGTCGTTTGCCGCCCAGCGCCAGCCCGAGCGCGATGCCCGCGATGGACGACTCGGCCAGCGGCGTGTCGATGACGCGGTCCTCGCCGAACCGCTTGAAAAGCCCGTCCGTGACCAGGAACACGCCGCCCTTCGGACCGACGTCCTCGCCCAGCACCATGACGCGCTCGTCGCGCTCCATCTCCTCGGTGAGCGCGGAGCGGAGCGCCTGGACCATGTTCATCTCCTCGGTCTCGGCGTCCTCTGCGGGCTCGATGGCGGTCGGCACACCGGTGCCGTAGACGTTCGTCAGCGCGTCCTCCGGGTCCGCGTCGCGGGAATCCATCGCCTCGCGCGTGGCCTTGTTGACCTGCTCTTTGACCTCCTCCTCCATCGCCTCCACGTCGGCCGGCTTGAGGATCCCTTCTTCGAGCAGCCGTCGCTTGAACTGCTCGAGGCAGTCGTTCTGCGCCAGCTGGTCGATCTCTTCCTGGGTCCGATAGCGCCGTTGGTCGTCCTCGGACGAGTGGGCGCCGAGGCGGTCGACGATGGCCTCGATGAGCGTCGGCCCGTCGCCCGCGCGGGCGCGCGCTACAGCTTGCTGACCGACGTGGTAAGCGGTGACCGGGTCGCGGCCGTCGAGCGTCACGCCCGGCATGCCGTAGCCCGCCGCGCGCTGAGCCGCGAAG
Source organism: Candidatus Dormiibacterota bacterium (assembly GCA_036378435.1). GTDB lineage: Bacteria > Chloroflexota > Dormibacteria > Dormibacterales > Dormibacteraceae > DASUWK01. The sequence goes on from DASUWK010000059.1 coordinate 168,009, forward strand.
TCGACCGCGTACTGCTTGCGGAACGGCACGGAGATCGCGAAACCGTTGTTCTGGCAGACGAAGATCTCGGGCAGCTTGTGGATGGCGGCGAAGTTGAAGGCCTCGTGGGTGTCGCCCTCCGAGCCCGCGCCCTCGCCGTAGCAGGTCATCACGACGGCGTCGGAGCCGTCCATCTTCAGCGCGTAGGCCGCGCCGGCGCCGTGGACCATCTGGGTCGACACGGGGGAACCGCCCGAGATGATGTTCAGGTGGGTGTCGGAGAAGTGGCCCGGCGTCTGCTTGCCGCCGCTGGCGGGGTCGTCGGGCTTGGCCAGCACGCTGAGCATGAGGTCGAGCGGCGTGAGGCCCATCCGGAAGCAGAGCACGACGTCGCGGTAGTAGGGCGAGATCCAGTCATGCCGCGGCTTGAGCGGCCACGCGACGCCGATCTGAGCGGCCTCGTGGCCGGCGCACGAGATGATGAAGGGCGCGCGGCCCTGGCGGTTCAGGACCTGGCAGCGGTAGTCGATCTGGCGCCCCAGCAGGATCCAGTGGAACCACTCTTTGAGGGTCTTCTCGTCGAGGTCTGTGTCCCGCCAGTCGACCGGATCCTGGTAGTGCCAGTCGGGTGTGAAGTCGTGCTTCAGCGCCCGCCGGCGGCCGTTACCGTTCCGGCTCTGGGCGCGGGCTCGGTGCCTGCTCGATCTTGCCTCGGCCAATCGGTTCCCCTCAGGCCAGTCTACGGCCGAGCCTGCTCTCGACCTGACCGTCCAGCACCCCCTCCGTGGCCGGGCGGTGATCGCCGAAGATCCAGCCGAGCAGGAAGTACTCGGTCCGCGGCCGGTCGTCGGTGATCGCGGGCGCGGTGCCCGCGAGAGTCGCGAACTGGCCGTCCGTCGCCAGCACGCTGCTCCGTGCGAACCGCATCCAGGCGGCGGCGTCCCGGTGTGGATCGTCCATCGACTGCGCCATGTCGGGGGCGGTCGTCGGCCGGGAGAACACATCGCGGAGCGCGTCCGCATCGAAGCTCAGCGGCGCGGCCGACCCGATCATGAACACGCCAAGGCTCCCTCCGCCGACCAGCACCTCGTGCGGCCAAGCCTCGCGAAACGTCATCAGCTCGTCCTGGAAGTCCGACCAGAGACCGCCGTACGGCAGCCAGAGGACGAACGCGCCACCTGGCGTCAAGTCGGCACGGATCTGATCGAAGAACTCTCGCGAATAGAGCAGGACGACGCCGCTCGCGTTCACTGGTGGCGGTGGGTCGGCGACGACCAGGTCGTACCGATTCGGCGTCACCTTGACGAAGTTGCGGCCGTCGGAGATGTAGACGCGGCCGCGCGGGCTGTGCAGGTAGGTGGCGGCGTCCGGGTAGTAGAGGTCCATCTCCTTCGGGACGCTCGGCGACAGCTCGACCACGTCCGTGCGCAGGCCGAGGATGAGCGAGGAGCGGTACGTCGAGCCCATGCCCAGGCCGATCACGAGCATGTTCCGCGCGCCGGGCCGCAGGGCCAGCGGGTAGTAGGCGATGAGCTTGGTCATGACGGTCTGCTCGGTGAGCCCCACGCCCGACGAATACAGCCTGCCGTTCTGCGGCGGGCCGACGCCGTCCACCGTCGAGACCACGTCCTCGAAGTGACGGGCCGAGCGGCCTCCACGCGTCAACGCGTTGAATGTCGAGGTCTGGCCGAGCGCGGTCCCCGACAGCCCCAAGGCGAGGTCCATGGCGAGGATCGTCGCCACGGCCGCGCGGCTCCAGCCGAGGCGCGCCGGCCGGCGCCGGCTCAGGAGCACGATCGCGAAGGCCCCGCTCAGCGCCCCCAGCAGGTAGATGGCTCGTGGGGTGCCCAAAGTCGGAGCCAGGACGAACACGCCGGCAAACGCGCCCAGGATCGCGCCGGCGGTGTTCACCGCGTACATGCGGCCCACCTGCGCGCCGGCCAGCCTCGGGCTGTCGGTCACCAGGCGACCGGCCAGCGGGAACGCGTAGCCCATGGCCAGCGTCGCCGGCAAGAGCAGCAGCAGCTGGCCCGGGATGGGCATGACCACCAGCCCCGCGCTGCCGATGCCAGCCGTGACGAGGCAGGCCAGCGCGACGACCGCCGCACAGGCGCCGAGCACGCGCAGGTCTGAGGTGCCGCGGCGGTAATAGAGCTCGCTGCCGAGCGCGATGCCCAGCAGGTACAGCGCGAGGATGGCGGCGAAGACATAGATGAAGCCGCCGGTGCCCTCCGAGAACAGCCGTGTCCACAGCACCTCGAGGGCGAGCGCGACGAACCCTGAGAAGAAGGCATAGACCAGGACCAGGGCGGCCTCGCCGCGCGGCCAGGGGCTGCGCCCGGGGGCGGGCGGCAGCTCGCGGTACCGGTCAGCACGCCGGGTGTGGATGTAGAGGGCGCCGGCCGCCGCCAGGAGGTTGCAGCCGACCGCCACCCAGGCGGTGCCTCTCAGGCCGAGCAGCTCGATGAGGACGAAGGCCGCGGCCAGGGTTCCGATCACCGCCCCGAGCGTGTTGGCCGTGTACAGCTGGCTCAGGTTGACACCGGCTTCCTCGACCTGCCGCACGCTGAACGACACCAGCAGCGGCAGGGTCGTCCCCATCAGCGCGGTGACCGGGCCGATGACGATGAAGCAGAGGGCGAACCGGAGCAGGCCGGCGGCGACCGGGTTCCAGGTGAGGTAGGCCGGGCCGTACCGCGAGGTCAGCCCGCCGATCGCGACCGGCACCAGGAGGGCCAGCCCGCCGGTGAGCGCCTCGGCGACCGCGTAGCCGACCAGGGGCCGCGACAGGCGCTGGGAGACCTTGCCTCCGATCAGGCCGCCCAACCCGAGGCCGGCGAGGAAGGCCGCGACGGTCGTCGAGACCGCCTGCGACGTGTTGCCGAAGACGAGGACGAGCTCTCGCGTCCAGACGACCTGGTAGATCAGGCTGGCGACGCCGGAGACGACGAAGAGGCTCGCGACGAGCTCGCGAAGCCCTGAGATCTTGCGAGCGCTCAGATGTTGATCGCTTCGCCGGCCACGGCCGAAGCGGCCTCGCCGACCGCCTCGCTCAGCGTCGGGTGCGGGTGGATGTTGCGGCCGAGCTCCCAGGCGTCGCCTTGGAAGAGGCGGGTGAGCGCCGCCTCGGCGACCAGCTCGGTCGCCTGGATCCCGATGATGTGGCAGCCCAGCAGCTGGCCGGTCTTGGCGTCGGCCACGACCTTGGCGAAGCCCTCCGTCTCGCCGTGGATGATGGCCCGGCCGTCGGCCGCGAAGGGGAAGCGGCCCGTCTTCACCTCGTGACCTTGGTCCTTGGCCTCCTGCTCCGTCAGGCCGACCGAGGCGATCTCCGGCGAGCAGAAAGTGCAGCGCGTCACCAGCTCCTGCTCGAACGGCACGATGCGCTTGCCGGCGATGTCCTCGGCCGCCGTGGTCCCCTCGTGGGCGGCGGCATGGGCGAGGAGGAAGCCGCCGACGACGTCCCCGATCGCGTGGACCGTGTCGCTGCTGGTCTGCAGCCACTCGTCGACCGTGATGAAGCCACGCTGGTCGGTCTGGACCCCCGCGCGATCGAGGCCGATGTCCTGGCTGTAGGGCGCGCGTCCGATGGCGACCAGCAGCCGGCGGGCCCAGATCTCCTCGCCGCCGAGGTCAACCGAGACGCCGCCCCGCGCCTTCTTGATGCCTTCGACCTTGGCCTTGAGCCGGATCTCGATGTCGCGCTGCTCGAAGGACCGCTGCAGCTGCTTGGACACCTCCGCGTCCTCGAGCGGCACCACGCGGTCCAGCGCCTCGACCAGAGTCACCTTCACGCCGAGGTCACGGTAGAAGGTCGCGAACTCCACGCCGACCGCGCCGGCGCCCACGATGCAGATCGAGTCGGGGACGTCCTTCGCCATCGTGGCGTGGTCCGAGTTGATGATCGTCTTGCCGTCGAACTCGACTCCGGGCAGGCCCCGCGGGCTGGACCCCGTGGCGACGATCAGGTTCTTGGCCTTCACGCGCCGGCCGTCGACCTCGACCGTGGTCTTGTCGCGAAGGCGTCCCGAGCCCTCGATGACATCGATCTTGTTCTTGCGCATCAAGCCCTGGACGCCCTTGTAGAGCTGGGCCACCACGCCGTCCCTGCGCTCGGCGATCCGCGGGAAGTCGTATTTGACGTTAGTTGCGTGCAGGCCGAACTCGGGACCGCGGTCGTGCACCTGGTGGTAGAGATGACTCGACTCCAGCAGCGCCTTGGTCGGGATGCAACCGATGTGCAGGCAGACGCCGCCGAGCTTGCCTTTCTCCACGATCGCCGTCTTGAGGCCGAGCTGGGAGGCGCGGATGGCGGCGGTGTAGCCGCCGGTCCCGCCGCCGAGAACCACCACGTCATACGAGTCAGCGGGCACGGCGCCAGTCTACGTTCGCGGGGGGCTGGAACCGGTCCGGCGCGGCGTTGGACCGGAGGAGATGCCTGCCACGATCTTCACCGGATCAGGTTCGCCCTGTTCGCGCGGCGAACCTACATTTCCTTCTTCATGAGCGCCCGCCGGTCGCCTGCGGTCCCTTTGAGCGTGGTTATGCCTGCGTACAACGAGGAGGAGTCGATCGCCGCCGCCGTCGCGGAGGTGGTGACCGAATGCCTCGACGCCGTACCCGGCTCCGAGTTGGTCGTCGTGGACGACGGCAGCCGCGACCGCACCGCCGACATCGTCCTCGAGATCGCCGCTAGCGAACCGCGTGTGACGCTGGTGCACAAGCGCAACGGCGGCCACGGCCCGGCGCTCGTGGAGGGCATCAAGCGAGCTCAGGGCGGGTGGCTGCTGCTCGTCGACAGCGACCGACAGATCCCGCTCGACGGCTTCCGCTCAGCCTGGGCGAGCCGAGCCGGCAAGGACGCTGTACTGGGCCGGCGCGCTCGCCGCGTGGACTCGACAGTTCGGCGCTTCGTCACGACGTCGCTGCGCACGATCCTGCGCGTCGCGCTGGGAGCGAGGCTGGCCGACGCCAACGCCCCCTTCAAGCTGCTCCGGCGGCCGGTCTGGCAGGACAGCCGGCGCTTCATCGCCGACGACTGTCCGATTCCATCGGTCTTCCTCGCGGTCTGCATCCAGCGCCATGGCTGGCGCTACGACACCGTCGCCGTCGGCCACCGCCCGCGAGTGGGAGGCACCGGCTCGCTGCTGGGCTGGAAGCTGATCAGTTTCTGCTCCCGAGCGACAATCCAGCTGCTCCGCCTCTCGGTTCAGCTGGCGCTGATCCGCTCGAAGCCGGCCGACGTGGAGGCCCTCGCCGAAGCCTGGTGAGGGTTCGTTACCTGATCGTCGGCGCCGGGCCGACCGGCCTCGGCGCGGCGCACTGCCTCCTCGAACGCAGCGCGGAGTTCCTGGTCGTCGACTCGCAGCCGGTGGCCGGTGGCCTCGCGGGCTCGGTCGTGGACGAGGCGGGCTTCACCTGGGACTTCGGCGGTCACGTCCAGTTCTCGCACTACGAGCACTTCGACCGCTACATGGACCGTGCCCTCGGGCCGGCCGGCTGGATCGAGCACGAGCGCCGCAGCACCGTCTGGATCTGCGATCGCTTCGTCCCCTATCCGCTGCAGGCCAACCTCGAATGCCTGCCCGGCGACGAGCGCGCCCTCTGCGAGAGGGATCTGCTCGCGACTCGGACTTCCGCTCCAGCAGCGCCTGCCAACTACAGCGACTGGATCGACCGGACCTTCGGCGAGAGGCTGGCCGAGATCTTCATGCGCCCATACAACTCCAAGGTCTGGGCGCACCCGCTCGACTCGATGAGCTGCGATTGGGTGGCCGAACGAGTCGCCCTGCCGCGGGCCGGTGGCGGCTCGGGATGGGGTCCCAACCGCACGTTTCGGTTCCCGGAGCGAGGCGGGACCGGCGCGGTCTGGCGGGCGCTTGCCGGAGCCCTACCCGCGGCGTCCGTTCGTCTCGGCAACGGGGTCGTCGCAATCGACGCGGCCCGGCGCGTCGCGCGCCTCCAGAGCGGAGTCGAAGTCGAATACGGCGCCCTGATCTCGACCATGCCGCTCGACCGCCTCACGTTGCTAGTGGGCGACCCAGCGCTGGCCGATGCAGCCGGCGAGCTGCGCCATTCGTCGACCCACGTGGTCGGTATCGGCTTGGAAGGCGCGCCGCCGGACGCGATCGCGGCGGCGACCTGGATGTACTTCCCCGACCCGGCGCTGCCCTTCTACCGGGTCACCGCCTTCAGCAACTACAGCCCGAACAACGTGCCGGCGCCAGGCGCCTGGTCGCTGATGGCCGAGGTCGCGGAGAGCCGTTACGCTCCTGTCGACGCCGCCACGGTCGTGGACGAGGTCCTCGCCGGGATGGCTTCGAGCGGGCTCAGCGGGACATCGCCGCGGATCCTGAGCCGCTGGCACCGGCGCCTCGACTACGGCTACCCGACGCCCACTCTGGGGCGAGATGACATCCTGGCCGAGGTGCTGCCCGCGCTCGAGAGCATGGACATCTACAGCCGGGGCCGCTTCGGGGCCTGGAAGTACGAGGTCAGCAACCAGGACCACTCCTTCATGCAGGGCTGGGAGTGCGCCGAGCGCCTGTGCCTGGGTGCGGGCGAGGACCACGAGGTGACCCTGCGGCGGCCGGAGCTCATCCACTGGCGTCCCGCGGCGTGACCCGTTCGCGGCGCGCTCTCCTGGGCGGGCTGGCTGCCCTCCTCGTCCTGAGCGCCTCCCTTCATGTGGCGCTACTGCTCACGACGACGGGAGCGTCAGCCGACCTCGACAACTATCACTCGCAAGCGTTCGCCGTGACTCACGCGGTCAACGTCTACCGCTTCGTGCCCAACGGGTACCCATACCCGCCGGTCTGGATCTGGATCATGTGGCTCCTGGCCGGGCTCAGCCACCACGGGGTCCCCTTCGCCATCGCGGTGAAGCTGCCGGCGACTGTCGCCGACCTGGGGATCATCGTGCTGCTCTTCTGGCACGAGGTGCGGCTGCACGGGTGGCAGTCGGGCGCCTTGGCCGCGGCGGCGCTCTGGGCGTTGAACCCGATCGCGGCGGTGATCGCCGCGGGCCACGGCCAGTTCGATGCGGTGCCGATCTTCTTCATGGTCCTGGCGGTGCTGCTGATTGCACGCGGAGACATGCGCAGCCGGATGCTCGCGTCGCTCGCTCTCGGCCTCGCGATCGCGCTGAAGGGCTACCCGGTGGTCCTGCTGCCGTACCTCGTGTTCACGACTCCGCGCGGCCGGAGGCTGGCCGCCACCGGCCTGGCCCTGGCGCCGGTGCTGGCGGCGATGGCCGTCTATGTGCTGGCGGCCGGCTTCAGCCCCGCCATGATCACGCACGTCGTCGGCTACCAGAGCGTCCAGGACCTGGGCTTGTCGGCGGTGCTCCATAACTTCACGCCGATCACGCTGTCGCGGACCGGGCAGCTCGTCTTGACCGTGGTTGCCGCCGACCTGTTCGTCTTCTGGGCGCTGACACAGTCGCGGCTCCATCCATCACGGGCGGAGCTGGGTGCGGCGGCCCTCTTCGCGATGTTCTACCTCGTCACCCCCCGCGGGAGCATCCAGTACCTCGTCTGGGGCCTTCCCTTCTTTGTGCTGGCATTTCGGCGGCTGGCCCTCGCCTTCACGATCGCCGGCACAGCACTCATGGTCGGCTTCTATTCGCTGATCTTCTCGGGCGCCCTGCCAGGGAACGTCTCGGCCCTGCCCGGCGGCCAGTGGTTTTATCTGCTCGGCCTGGTAGGGGTGCTCGTGGTGAGCGCGGGTTGCGTGGTCGAGTCCTGGCGCCGGCGGGAGGGCGCTCAGGCGGCCGGGGCCACCCTGGCACGAAAGAGCGGATACGCGTTCAGCCCGAACCAGTAGACCAGCGCGCCGAGCTCGGCGAGCACGAGCCGCGGATTCGGACCCAGCAGCGAGCGGGCCAGGAGCAGGACCGCCAGCCAGGCGAGGCCGCTGGTGACGAACGCGATCAGGCAAGTTTCGCGCCTGTCGGCCAGCCGCGCGAGGGCGGGCAGCGCGAAGATGCCGACATAGAGGCCGGCCAGCGGCGTCACGAAGACGGTGATCGCCATGATCCCGGCGGCGCGATCCATGTCCATCGGTCCTTCCGGGCCGCGCCTGGCCAGGGCCAGGCCGAGCAGGGCGACCGCCGCCTCGAGCGCCAGCAGCGCGCCGACGCCGAAATGGAGTACGAGCGGCTGGATGAGTCCGGCCCAGCCGTACGCGCTGGAGATGGTCTCGTACTGCGACACCCAGATCCGATCGACGAGAAAGCTGAGCCCGAGCAGGATCGCGCCGAGGCCGGCGAAGCCGGCCGCCGCGGGGGCCCAGGCGCGCCGGGGCATCGTCCGCAGGAGCCCGATCAGGACGGGGATGGCGTTGAAAGGCCGGATGAGGCTGAGCGCGGCCGCCAGGCCCATGATCACCCAGCGCCGGCCGTGCTCTGCCCGCAGGGCGACGCCCACCGCCAGCAGGCCGAGGACGCTGAACGGGTGATCGCCCTGCACCACCTCGACCGCCGGCAGCGAGAGCAGCGCCACCCAGAAGCCAGGTCTGCGGATGCCGTCGAGCCCCTGCCAAACCAGCAGCGCCGCGACCAGGAGGATCGCGGTGACGAGGGCCGAGCTGACCTGGGCGAACGCCGCCGAGCCGAGGGACAGCGGGATGAACACGAGCTCGTAAGGGAGTGGATAGGCCTGCGAGTTGGTGGGCAGAGCAGTGCCGGTGAGAATGGCCCGGCAGGCGTCGAAGGCGGGGCGGAAGTCCCAATCGAGGGGCAGGCCGGACGGGGAGTGGGGGCCGACGGCAGCGCGGGCGTGGACGAGGAGGACGGAGCCGGCAAGCACTGAAGCGAGTCCAAGGATGGCGAGAAGCAGCCAAATCGACGAGCGGCCCGGTCCTTTGGCGTCAGTTGCCATGGCCACGGTCACAGGACGCACCTGAACCCGCTGCGCCATGGAGATGCCGCGCAGAAGCGCGTCCTTTTCTTCTCTTTACAGGCGCGCAGTAGGCCAGCGCACGGGCACCTACATCCTGTCCCCTAAGCCCACTTGAGTGCGCCCCGTAACCGCAAGTGAGCGAACGTCTCAACAGTTGAACTCCTCGGAGTGAAGTCGGTTAGGACCAATGGACGAATACGCCGTTTACGCAGCGTCGGACACCGCCGTCGGCCCCAGCCTGGGGTTCCCGTCTGCGCCCGCGTCCAAGCGGACCAGGCCGATGATTGTCGTCCGAGACCGGTCCCTGGTGGGCATCGGGGGAGCGATTATCGCAGCAGGCCTCACCCTCGCCTGCATCGCCGCCTTTTTGTTTCCGATTTGGTCACGCGCCGACGAAGCATCTCACTTCGATCTGGTCGCGCAGTACGCACACGGCACCCTCGCCGTACCGGACCGGACTCCTATCCGGCCTGAGACCTTCCAGGTTTCGCAATGGACAGGCGTCTATCGCTGGCGAGCCTTCCTCGAGCCTGCGCCCAGCATCGGCTGGGCTCCGCATCCCGCAAACTTGCCCGCGCCGGCCGACCACGTCTGGTGGTGGCGCCACATCTGGCAATTCTCCAACGAGGCCAACCAGCCTCCCGTTTACTATTTGGTGGCCGTTCCGGTTTGGTGGGCTGGCTACGCGCTCCACGGCCCGATGGGTGCCGTGTTTGCCCTGCGGGTCTTTAACGCCCTACTGATTGGCCTACTCATCCTACTGACGATGCTAATTGCAGCAACCGTAGTACCCGGGCGACGCTCGATTGTGTTAGCGACAGGCGCTCTCTTGGCGCTCATGCCGGGGCTCTTAATTAACGGTTCGCAGGTTACAAATGACACACTGTCGGAGGTTCTGGCGGCTCTGGCCCTGTTCCTAGCCTTCCGCCACTTAGCACGACGACCGGCAGTAACGACGGGACTTCTTGTCGGGACAATCCTGGCGCTAGCGACGTTGACCAAGTTCACGGCCGCCGCTGTATGCGTGGGGGTAGTGTTGGCGCCTCTCGCCGCGAGTACGTTTCCGTGGCGAGATCGGATTAGTGCGGGGATCGCAATTCTGGGCCCTGTCGCACTACTGGGGGCTGCATGGCTGCTGCTTCACCGCGCCCTGTACGGTGCGCCGTCCGGGTTGGGCGTCGGAAGATTTGGAGCGCCTCCCACCGATTTGAGTGGAGTGCTAAACTCCATGGTCGCCAACATCTTCACTTTCTGGGGCGGCGAAGACCAGATTCTATCCACGGCGCGGGACGCACTAATTGTCCTGCTAGCCAGCCTTCTCACGCTTCCCGTGATTGTCGGAACGCGGCGACTCATCACGGGAGCTCGCGGAACTGAAAGGTCCCTGGCAATCATCTGCATCATCACATGCGTCAGTCAGTTTGCTGTCTCAGCGCCCATCGCGGTTGCTGGAAACGCTGGGTGGTTTCCTGGACGATTCCTGTACGCCGCTCTTCCACCTTTCGCCGTCCTAGTCGTCGCAGCCCTCTGGCGCGAGCTTCGAATCAGATGTGTTCGTGTCGGCGCGTTAGTGCTCTACGCCGTGTTTGCTCTGGTCGCTCTGGTGCCGACTCTCGGAACACAGGCCAGCCGACCCCGCGTACAGGAGTTCGCTCCGGCTCCCACGGCTGTAAGGCTCCCTGCCGGAGGATTGGGTATCGCGAACGATCTGAACGTTCGCGTAACGCAGGTCTGGGCAGACCCCTCGCACGATCGCGCGTGGGTTTGGCTCGATGTGGTGAATGTCGGCTCAGAGCCCATCGAGTGGGCGCCCGCAGGCATCGGGCTGGAGTCGTATCCCGGCGACGATCTCAGCAACGTGCGAAGTCTCGAGAAGCACTCCGTGTTGACGTCCTTTGGGTCAGCATATTACCCAGAATCCCGTCAGTTCGCGGAGAGACTTGCGCCCGGCGCGAGCGAGCAGGGTTGGGTCGCGATAACGGCGAGCATTCTTGACAAGAGAGCGACTTCGACCCCAGCGCTTCCCATGGTGCTGACGATCCCGCAGATCGCGCCGATATATCACTACGAGTCGGCATCTGACCTGTACATCCTGCTGACACGGTCAGGCACGCCAACCTATTACTCGCAGCTGTTGCCGTCAGACAGCTGACCTTGGAAACCAGACAGCTGACCTTGGCAACCACTCATCTCCATTCTGGAGCCAGCTTAGGAGGGATAGCTTTGTCAAAGAAGGTTCTCGTTACCGGCGCGGGCGGCTTCATTGGCCATCACCTCGCCGCTCGGCTGGTCCGCAGCGGTGACTGGGTCCGCGGCGTCGATATCAAGGAACCCGAATTCGAGGGCTCTCACGCCGACGACTTTCGGGTCGCCGATCTTCGCGACGCTCAGGCTTGTCGCGAGGCAGTGGATGGCGTCGACGAGATCTACCACCTGGCGGCTGACATGGGTGGCATGGGCTTCATCTCCTCTCATCACACTCAAATCCTGCACAACAACTCCATGATCGACCTGAATATGTTCGCAGCCGCTCACTCAGCAAGTGTCCAGCGAATCTTCTATTCGTCCTCCGCGTGCATCTATCCGGAGGGCCTGCAGGAGCACGCGGACATGCAAGCTGGCTTGAAGGAGTCGGACGCCTATCCCGCCCAGCCGCAGGACGCTTGCGGCTGGCAGAAACTGATGACCGAGCGCATGGCGATGTACTATCGACATGAGCATCGTTTGGAGTCGACGGTGGCTCGTTTCCATAACGTGTTCGGTCCACTGGGGACCTGGCGCGGCGGCCGGGAAAAAGCACCCGCGGCCATGTGTAGGAAGGTTGCGACCGCGAAGCTGACCGGCGACGCTGTGGTGGAGATCTGGGGCGATGGAGAGCAGACGAGGTCCTTCTGTTACATCGACGACTGTGTCGAGGGTATTTACCGGATCATGAATTCGGGTCATCACGAGCCGCTCAATCTGGGAAGTGACGAGATGGTCAGCATCAACCAGCTGGTCGATCTAGTGGCTGACATCGCCGGCGTCCAAATTACCAAGCGCCATATCGACGGCCCGCAGGGCGTCAGAGGCCGCAACTCGGACAATACTCTCATGCGCGACGTGCTCGGATGGGAGCCCCCGACGAACCTCAAAGCGGGATTGCGTGTGACATACGCGTGGATCGAGGAGCGGGTCAAGCTCGCCCTTGCGACCGACCAGGTCGATTACCCTCTTCAGCACGTCGGCTGAGCCAGGGATTGAGCGCCACCCGATTGGTGGCGCCCCCAGTTAACGACAGGAGCACGGCCCGAGGCTTGAGCCTCGCGGTCATGCTCACTCTCGTTCTGGGTGCGACTCTCGGGTATGGGAGCCCCGCGGTGGGAGTGTTCTTCGTGGCGCTGGCGTTGGCGGGCGTAGTGGCTGCACTGCGAGGCTCAGTGTTTGGCCGGCCGGACATCTGGATGCTGATTGCGGTCGTCCTGTTCGGCGCATTCGTCGTCTTGCTCGGCGGCCTCCCGCTCTGGCTGGCGCTGCTCGCGGCGGTCGCCGGCGGCGTCTACTGGTTCGCGCGCGCGAACCGCTGGTGGTGGGTCGGAACGGTTCCGCTGTGGGGCCTCCAGATCGCCGCGCTCAAGCAGCGCTGGCATTGGGGCCGGGCGGCAATCGACGTGTTCACCACCCTCCAGACGGGCACCGAGCACCTGCTGCAGGGCGCCAACCCCTACGTCTTCCGGTACCGCGATCTTGCGCCGCTACCGAAATGGCACTACGTCCAGGCGCCTTTCCAGTACGGCCCCGCCGCCCTCTACCTCGGTGTCCCCGGCAGGCTGCTGGGCGATGTCCGCCTGCTGGCCGCGATCGCGGTTGCCGGCACGATCGTTGCTCTGCTCGTTGCGGCCCGCAAGCATGGCAGAGACCAATTCCAGCGTGTGGCCTACCTTGCCGCCAGCCTGCCTCTGTGGATCCCGTTGATCGTCGACGCCTGGGTGGACGTGTACACGGCGGCGGGGCTGGCCATCTGGTGGGCGCTGCGCCACCGCCATTGGCCGGCCGCCGCCATCGCGCTCGGAATCGGCGCCGCCGCCAAGCCCGTCATGCTCGTCGGCCTGCTGCCTCTGCTCGTCTGGGACCGCTCCGTGCGGCGAGACGTGGCCGTGGCCGCCGCAACCGGGATCGTCCTCTGCCTCCCGTTCTTGGTCTGGACCGGTCCCGTGAACTTCGTCTATGCGGTGGCCGGAGTGCACGTGCAGGTCCTCAACGAGATCTGGCCGACCTCGGTGACGTTCAACGCCCTGCTGCTCAAGGCGCACCTGGCGACGATACCGGACGTCGTCTCGATTCTCGTGCTCTTGGCCTCGATGCCGGTCGCGGCGCTCTGGCGGCCTCAGCGGAAAGAGCTGCAGCTCCTGACGGCCGTCGCGTTCATGCTCGCGGCCCTGCTGCTCTCCAAGCAGTCCTTCCTGAACTACTACTTCGTGGTCGTCGTCTGGCTCCTGCTGGCGATCGCGGAGGCGCCGGAGCGGCCACCGGCGACAGAGCCCGAAGGCGAGGCCCTTCGCGTCCAACCCGCTTTGCTGCACTAAAGTTCACGCACCACGAGCCAGATCGTGGGGGCCCTCTCGTTAGGTTCGGCAGAGCAATGCCCATCTTCCTGGCATCCGCGCTGGTTCATGGAGTAGATCGAATTCAGCCTGTGCTGGACCCACCGCCCGCAGTCCCGGGCACTCCTGAGCTCGCCGGCCGCACCGTGATGGTCGTCATGCCCGCCTACAACGCGGCCAAGACGCTGGCCCAGACGTGGCAGGCGATTCCGAAGGAGTGGATCGACCGCGTGATTCTCGTGGACGACGGCTCGCGCGACGAGACCGTCCAGGTCGCGGAACAGCTCCACCTTCACGTCATCCGCCACCCGCACAACGTCGGCTACGGCGGCAACCAGAAGACCTGCTACATGGAGGCGCTGCGCCTCGGCGCCGACGTCGTGGTCATGCTCCACCCGGACGGTCAGTACGACCCGACGCTGCTTCCCGACCTGGTCAAGCCGATCCTGGCCGGCGACGCGGACTTCGTGCTCGGGTCGCGCTTTGCGGCCAAGGACGGGCCCAAGAAAGGCGGGATGCCGCTGTACAAGCGGCTGGCCAACCGCTTCCTCACCATGTGCGAGAACCTGGCGCTCGGCTCCCACTTCTCCGAGCTCCACACCGGCTACCGGGCGTACAGCCGGCGCTTCCTCGAGACCGTGCCTTTCCTGCGCAACTCCAACGACTTCGTCTTCGACACCGAGGTGATCGCGCAGGCCGTCACGTTCGGGTTCAAGGTGGCCGAGGTCCCGGTGGAGACGCGCTACTTCCCCGAGGCGTCGTCGGCCAACCTGCGGCAGAGCCTGACCTATGGGTTCAAGACCCTCTGGATCATGGCCAAGCACCTGGCCAACCGGCTGCACGTCGGACGGTCCAAGCTCTTCAGACGCTAAGCTCCCGGCCGGTGCGCGGCCGGCTCCCGTATCTCACTCGACTGGCCTGGGTCGGAGCCGTTCCGGTCGCCGCGGCCGCCATCTGGGTGCAGCTCGGGCTGCTGATGAGCCTCCTCAACCGGCCCGGGGCGAACGCGATCGACTACCGCGTGTACCGGGTCACGGCCGAGATCGGCCTGCGACACGGCTGGGGGCGCATCTATGACGAGGGCCTGCAGCGGGCCGCGATCGTCCCCCTCTGGCCGCGCGCGGGCTGGCCGAGCTGGTGGACGTCGCCGGATGCGTTCTGGACGCCCTTCGTCAGCCCACCGCAGGTGGCCTGGCTGGCCGCGCCCTTCGACGCGATCCCGACCGCGGCCGCGGTCGGCCTCTGGATGTCGCTCATGGCGGTCGCGGTCGTGGTCACCGCGGCGCTCATCGCCCGGCGCCCTCGCGACCTGGCCGGCTATCTGCTGCTCCTGGTGATCAGCTGGGTCACGACGCTGGCCGTCGTCTCGGCCAACGTGACCCCCTTGGTCGGCCTCGGCGTCATCTTGAGCTGGCGCCTGCTCGAGGGCGGCCGGACGGCGTGGGCCGGGGTCGCGCTCGGGCTGGCTGCCCTGAAGCCTCAGCTGATCATTGGGGTGCCTGTGCTGCTGCTCGTGCTCGGCTACTGGCGCACCGTGCTCACCATGGTGGCGACGGGAGCGGTGATCGCTGCGGCGGCCCTGCTCATCCTCGGCATCTCGGGTGTGCAGGACTACCTGAAGCTCCTACGGGTCGTCGCCTCGTTCCCTGGCGAGCAGCACCTGTCGGCGCTGCAGGCGTCAGGAATGCCGTGGGCCAACGCTCTCCTCACGGCCGGCTTCGCTGCGCTGCTCGTGGGCGCTGCCTGGCGGCTGCGCAGGCGTGGGCCGGCGGTGCCGGTGGCGCTGGGTCTGCTGGGCTCGGTGCTGCTGTCGCCCTACCTGAACGTCGAGGATTTCGTACTGCTGTTGCCCGCGGCGATGCTGCTGCTGCGCCTGGGCCTCGGCCCGCTGCCGAACGTGCTCGCTTTCGCGCTCGTGCTGACGGCCACGCCCGCCTCGCAGGGGATCATCTGGCCCGAGCTGCTCGTTGCGGCCGGGCTGCTGCTCAGCCTGCTGCCGGCGCCTTGGCCCGGTCGCGAATCGGGCGGACCGGGTGCGGTTCCGGTCCGACATACTCCGAGTCCGGGCGGATGATCCGGTTGAGCTTGACCTGCTCCAGGACGTGAGCGGTCCAGCCGGCCACGCGGGATGAGGCGAACGCCAGCGTGAAGAACTGCTTGGGCAGCCCGGCGGCCTGCAGGAGGCCGGCCGAGTAGTAGTCGACGTTCGTCGCCTGCGGGCGCTCCGGGTGGCGTTCGTGCAGGAGTCGCAGCGCGACCTCCTCGCCCTTCGACGCGATGGCGTAGAAGTCCGGGTTCGCCTGCTGCGTCAGCGGGCGCAGGATCTTGGCGCGGGGGTCGTCGGTGCGGTAGATCCGGTGGCCGAAGCCGAACAGCTTCTCCTTCCGGTCCAGCGCCGACCGCATCCAGGGCTCGACGTTGTCCGGCGAGCCGATCTTCTCGAGCATGTTCATCGCCTCGAGCGCCGCGGCGCCGTGCGCCGGGCCCTTGAGCGCGCCGATGGCGGCCACCACGGCCGAGCCGAGGTCCGAGTTCGTTGAGGCGACGACGCGCGCCGTGAACGTCGACGCGTTCATGCCGTGGTCCGCCAGGAGCACGAGGTAGCTGTCGAGGTACTTGGCGCGCTGCTCGTCGACGGTGCCGGACATCATGTAGACGACGTTCGCCGCGTGGTCGAGGTCGTCGCGCGGCTCGATCGGCGGCGCGCCGTCGGCGTGGCGGTAGGCCGCCGCGAGCGCGGTTCCCATCACGGCGGTCAGGGCGAGGGCCTGCTCCTGGTCTGGCGGCTGCAGCCCGGGCGCGGCCGCCTGGGCCGAGATGACCGTCCGGAGCACGTCCATGGGGTCGGTGTCGCGGGGGAGCGCCTCCAGCGCCTTGCGGGCGGGAGCGTTGAGCGTGCGCCGCGCCGCGAGCTTGCGTTTCAGGTCGGCGAGCTCCTCCTCGGTCGGGAGATCGCCGTACCAGAGGAGGTAGGCGACTTCCTCGAACGAACAGTTCTCGTAGAGGTCCGCGATGGTGTAACCGCGGTAGACGAGACGGCCGTTCTGGCCGTCGACCATGCTGATCTCGGTGCGGGCTGCGAGGACGCCCTCCAACCCTGGGCTGAACTCTCCTGACATCGCCGACTAGTCTACGGCGGAGGCGGTACTCGCCTGTACCACTGGCGGCTCGGCGTCCCCCTCGTTCGGAGCCGGCTCCGGACTGGTCGGGGGGCGATCAGTGCTGGTGCGGATCGGTCCCCGGATCCATGTGCACGTCGATCCTGGCGACCGGCGCGTGGTGCTGGATCTGGTGCTCGACGCGCAGCGCCAGGGTGTGGGCGTCCTGCAGCGTGGCGTCTGGATTGCAGTCGATGTGCAGGACGGCGACGAGGTCCCGGCCCACCCAGCGGGCGCTGACGTCGTGCACGCCGAGCACTCCGTCCACGGACTCGGCGGCGTGGACCAGCTTGCCCACGATGTCCGGGTCGACCGCGTCCATCATGCGGTAGAAGAGCTCGCGGACCGTCCCGGCCAAGATGTAGAGGATGCCGACGGTGATGGCGAGGCCGGCGATGGGGTCGGCCAGCCGGATGCCGGCGAGGCCGGACAAGCCGATGCCGACGAGCGCGCCCGCCGACACCAGCGCGTCGATGCGGGAGTGCTGACCGTCGGCCTCGAGGGCCGTCGACCGGATTCGGCGGCCGACCCGCAGCTTGTACTGCGACACGCCCACGTTGGCGACGATCCCGACGCCGGCCGCCGCCATGCTGAACCCGACGTTGCCGTAAGGCTCGGTGACGAGGAGGCGCCGGATCGACTCGAACCCGGCAGCGGCCGCGGTGACGACGATGACGAGCACGATCAGCAGCGTCGCGACGTCCTCGATGCGGCCGAAGCCGGAGGTGAAGCGGACGTTCGCCGGGCGGCGCGCCAGGCGGAACGACACGAGCAAGACACCCGTGGTCAGCACGTCGCCCGCGTTGTGAAGCGCATCCGCGACGACGCCGGCCGAGTGGCCGCCCAGGCCGGCGGCGAACTCGACGGCAGAGGCGATCGCCAGGCCTGCGGCGCTGACGACGACCGCCCTCACGGCGTCGCGGTCGTCGTAGGCGCTGGCGCCGTGAGAGTGGGAGTGGCCCGCGGTCACCGGGCTATTCTCTACGCCCCGTGAATGCGCGCCTCCTGCGTTACGGCTTCCTGGGGTGGCTCAGCCTGGCGCTGGTCTGGGCGGCGATTCGCTGGTGGGTGCTCGTCATCTACTACCAGCGGCTCAGGCTGCCGGCCGCCGGCGACCTGCGCATAATGGTCTTCGCCGGGATCTCAGGCGTGCGGCACGGCTGGGACTGGGTGTATCAGCCGGCGCACTTCATGCCCGCGCTGGCGGCCTGGGGCGGTCCGGCGGACACGCCGGTGCGCGAGCCTCCCGTGGTCGCGCTGGTGCTGACGCCGCTGTCCCTGGTGCCCTGGCCGGCGGCGGCGTACCTGTGGCTGGCCGTCAGCGCGGTGCTGTTCGCCGCCGGCGTGCTGCTGATCAGCCGCGACGCCGCGCCGAGCCGCCGGGTGGCGCTGCTCGCGGCCTGCTTCGGCTTCTTCCCGGTGTTCGTTGCGTTGGGGCAGGGCAACGACACCGCCATCGCCTTCTTCGGCGTCGCCCTCGCCTACCGGCTCGCGTCCGATGGGCGGGAGAAAGCAGCCGGCGCCGCGCTGGCCCTCGCCCTCTTCAAGCCGCAGATGATGTTCCTGGCGCCCGTCGCGCTCCTTGCCGCCGGGCGCTGGCGACTGGTGGCGGCGAGCGCGCTGACGTCGGTCGGGCTGGTGCTGGCGACCTTGCTGGTGACCGGGCCCCGCACTTTCAGCCTCTGGGTGCAGGAGCTCGGCGGCAGCGCCGGTCAGAGCAACCGCATCTGGACCGAGCTCAACACCGCGGCCTACTACCTGCCGAGGCCCCTGCTGCCCGTGCTGATCCTGCTCGGCGCGGCCGCCGCCGCCTGGGCCGGCTGGCGCTTCCGGCGCTCGCCGAAAGCGCTCGAAGCCGCGTTCGCCGTCGGCATCGTCGCCTCGCTCCTCGCCACGCCCTACGCCGATCCGCAGGAGTTCAGCGCGTTACTGATCGCCGGCTGGCTGCTGTGGCGAGTCTGGCCGCGGCCGGCGGTCGGCTTGGCCCTGGTGCTGCTGTACGCCGGCCTGACGCTCACCTTCCTCAACCTCCCGTCGCCGGTGCCGCTGGTCGAGGTGGCAGTCCTGCTGGCCGTACTGGCGACGACGCTGCCGCGATTGCAGGCCCGCTTGACGCCGGCGCCGGCCCAAGGCACGGCGTGACCAAGTTTCGGCGGCTAGGGCCGGTCGCCGCCGCCTGGGCGGCGATCCTGATGATCGGCGGTTACTTCTTCTACGGCTGGGCGCTGGCCACCGGCTCGCACCGCTGGTGGCCGGACTTCATCGCCTACTACACGGGCGGTCGGCTGGTGTGGACCGGGCATGGGGCGCAGCTCTACGACCTGCCGAGCCAGTACCGCATCGAGTCTCAGCTGAGCGGCGTGCCGCTGAGCCGGCTGATTCCGCTCCCTTACGACAACCCGCCCCACATGGCGCTGCTGATGGCGCCGCTGACGGCGCTGCCGTACAGCACCGCCTATGCGATCTGGGTCGGCTTCAGCCTCGTGCTCTTCATCGTGGGATTGGTCGCCTTGACGCGCGTCCTTGAGTTCCAGCCGCGCACCGGCGCGATCGTGGTGCTCGTCTCGCTGACGTTCTTCCCTGTTTTCGTCAGCGTCATCCGGGGCCAGGTGGACGGTGTGCTCTTCGCGGTCCTCGTGGCTTCTTTCGTGGCGTGGCGTACCGGTCGCGACGGCGCCGCCGGCGCTTGGGTGGGGGTGGCGCTCCTGAAGTTCCACGTGATCGCCGGCGTGCCCCTGCTGTACCTTGCGCGGCTGCGTGCGCGCGCGATTGGGGCGCTGGCCGTGGTGGCAGCCGTCGCCGTGGCCGCCGCCAGCGTGGCGTTCGGACCGGCGATCTGGCTGCGCTACGTCCAGCTCCTGCTGCCGGCCGCGTCGGCGGGGAGCCAGGTCTTCGCGCGTGCCCAGGCCATCAGCTATTCGGTCTACGGGTTGGCGAGCTCGGTCGGGCTGCCGCACGTCGCCGGCCTGGTGCTGGCCGTCCTGCTGATCGTCGCCTTCGTGGCTCACATTCGGGCGGCCAGGCGCGATGCCGCGCTCGAGTTCGCCCTGGCGGTGGTGCTGTCGATCCTGGTCAGCCCCCACCAGGGGCTCCAGGACCTGGCCCTCCTGCTGATTCCCGGCCTCGTCCTCTGGCGAAGGGCGCTGGATGGCGGGCTGCGGGCGCCGATCGTGCCCCTCGCGGCCTTCGCCGTGATCTACGCGGCGAGCTTCGTCAGCGCGGGAGGCGACCTGGGGTGGCTGATCACCCTGTCGATGGCTGCGCTTGGCGGCTATCTGACCTGGCTGGGCTGGCAACCGGCGCCAGACGCTCCCAGACCAGGTACGCAAGCAGCACCTGAACGCCTGCCGCAGCCAGCAGCTGGTTGACCAGCCCGACGTCGGCGCAGACGTAGCAGACGCCGATCGCGAGCCAGCCCGTGGCGCGATGCCGCAGCTCGCCGGCCAGGAGCAGTCCCGCGGTCGGGATCAGCCCCACGAGCAGCAGCGTCAGGTCGTGCAGGTTCTGGTGCAGGCTCGCGTCGAAGGAGGCCACGGTCACCAGCGCGAAGTCGAGCAGGGGCCGCGAGGGCGTGCGGGCGACGATCACGGCCACCGCGATCAGCAGGATGAATGGGATCGCGACGTCCAGGACCGAAGCACCCGCCACGGCTTCGACCACCCCCCGGAGCGCGAATGGGGCCTGCTCCGCGTTGGCGAAGCCCTGGTTGCCGCGCAGGACGCCGGGCGTCAGGACAGCGACGTAGTCGGACCAGGCACGCAGACCCGTGACCGGCAGCGTGACCGCGAACAGCACGACGGCCCCGGCCAGCAGAGCTCCGAAGGCCCGGCCGCTGCGCCGGACCAGGAACAGGACGGGCAGCAGGAGCACCAGGTGGGGCCGGGCGAGGGTGAGGATCGAGGCGAACCCCGCCCGGCCTTCCCGGCCTCGCGTCCAGGCCAGCGCGGCCAGTGCCGCTCCGAGCAAGACCAATCCCGCCAGCTGAGCCTGGAGGCCGGCCACCAAAGTCGGAGCCCAGGCGGCGGCGAGCAGCCCGACGGCCCACGCGGACCGGCCCCGCAGGCGTGAGGCCCGCACCAAGGCGACGATCGCCACGGCCAGGAAGACCGCGGACAGCAGCGCCCAGAGAACGTAGGCGGTCTTGAAGTCGAGGGCGGCAAGCGGCCTCACCAGGATCGCGACGTACGGGGGGCTGGTCAGCGGCAGGGGCTGACCGAGCGCGACGCCGGTGACGCGGCGCTCGAAGTCGAGGACGGCCGACTGGTCGTAGATGTGGGCGAAGCCGCGCGCCGCCTCCAGCCGCGCCAGCGCGTAATAGAGAAGGAAATCGGGGAACCCGTGTCCCAGCCGGAGCGTCGGGCCGAACAGGAATCGCACCCAGCCGACCGCAGCGCCGGCGACCAGCTCCGCGCCGAAGGCGATGCCGATCAAAGGGAGCAGGGCCTGGGCCCTGCCGCCTTGCCGGTCAGGCACTGGAGGCTGCGAGCGCGGAACCCCGAACGGGCTGGGGTCCGGCGGCGCGGCGCGAGCGACCCAGCATCACGGTGCCGGCGGCCCAGGTCAGGATCCCCACGAAGGCCAGGACCGGGTAGCCGACCAGGAACAGCTCGGCCGCGACCCACATCGCCGCCACCAGCCACGGCGTCCAGCCGGCTTCGCGCTCACGGAGCGCGATCCACCCGGCGGCGAGCACAAGGGCGAGGTCGACGTCGTGGATGTAGGGCGTGCTCGCCAGCGACCCGGTGATGCCGACCCAGAAGGCGGTGGCCAGGTCGCGCGTGTGCCAGGCCCAGGCCAGCGCAGCGACGGCTATGACCGCGGCTCCGGCTATTGCGGTAGGCAGCCCGCCGACCGTCAGCAGCGGGCCTTCGCTGTAGCCGCTGCCGATGAAGCCGCGCTGCAGCTGGAGAAGCTGCCCGATGCCGCTTGTGCCCACCAAAATGACGCTCGCGGCCGCCAGCACGGCCGACCCGGCCAGCCAGGCCGCGAAGACCCGCCAGTAGCCGGCCGCCAGCAGAACGAACGGCACCAGGAACATGTCTTGCGGCTTGAGCACGAGCACGCACAGCGCGAGACCGGCGGCGACCGGCTGTCCGTGCTTGATGAGCACGTAGGCGCCGGCGAGGCCGAGGAGGATGAACCCGGCCGCCTGACCCCAGAAGAGGGTGTAGGCGACGGGGAAGGCGCCGAGCAACGCCAGGAGGGTGATCGCGCGGCGCAGGCGGCCTGCCGGGGCCGCCAGCCACCAGGCCGCGAGGATCGCCACCAGCTGCAGCAGCGACCAGGTGATCGCGGCCGCGTGGAACGGCAGCCGCACCAGGGGCAGCACCAGCCAGACCAGCGGCGGCGGCGCGATGTAGAAGTTCACGTAGCTGTCGCCGGGCTTGGCCAACCCGAGACCTCGGTAAGCGAGCGCCTGCACCTGGCGGTCGTAGAGGTGCGCCCAGCCCTGGGCGAGGGGGATGTGCGCGGCGCTCCAGTACCCGCCGAAGTCGAAGCCCCAAGACTGGATGGTGCCGGCGAGCGTGCCGACCAGCCCGGCGGCGACTATAGCGGAGGCGACGAGCGCCGCCCAGGCCGGCAGAGAAGGACGGCCCAGGCGAGTCACGGCGCCGTAGTCTAACGGCGCGGCGGCGGGGTTCCGGCCCCCGCGCTTAGACCATCCCGAGCTCCCAGCGAGCCTCCTCGGTCATCCGGTCCGGCGTCCACGGCGGCTCGTAGACGAGCTCCACGCCCGCGTCCTCGATGCCGGGCAGCGTCAGCAGGTGGTCGCGCACGTCGGTCATGACCTCGCCCGCCATCGGGCAGCCGAGGGCGGTCAGCGTCATCTTGACGTCGACCCGCTGAGGGTGGATGCCGATCTCGTAGATCAGGCCGAGGTCGACGATGTTGACCGGGATCTCGGGGTCGTAGCACTCCCGGAGAACCTCGATCACCTGGTCCTCGGTCAGCGTCGCGGTGTCGCTCAAGGTCGCTCCAGCGGCAGGCCGGCTTCGCGCCAGGCGCGAGTGCCGCCGCGGAAGTTCACGACGTCCTGCACTCCCAGCGCGGCGGCCATCTCCGACGCGACCGCCGAGCGCTCACCGACCTCGCAGACGAAGATCGAGCGGTCCCGGAACTTCTGCCCGCCGGGGTTGGCCAGGATCGAGGCCAGCACCGCGTGCCGCGCACCGGGGATGTGACCGCGCGCCCATTCGTCGTTCTCGCGGACGTCCACGACCTCGTAGCCCGCGTCGATCAGCTCCTTGATTCCGTCGACCCGCACCTCGCGGAACGGGGACTCCTGCTCGGTTGCCATGTCTGACTCCTATTCTTCCCAATCGGCCGTGCCGTAAGCCCCGGCCTTCAGCACCTTGAGTGACAGCAGCGCGCACTTGAGTCGCGCCGCCGAGATCTCGATCCCAAGCTCGTCGAGGATGTCGTCCTTGGTCAGCTGTCTCGCCTCGTCGAGCGGCTTGCCCTCGATCTTCTCTGTCAGCAGCGACGCCGACGCCTGTGAGATGGCGCAGCCGCGACCGTGGAAGCGGACCTCGTCGATCACGCCGTCGCGCAGCTTGAGGTCCAGCCCGACGACGTCGCCACAGAGGGGGTTCTCCTCCTCGTGCGAGATGTCCGCGTTCTCGATCCTCCCGAAGTTGCGCGGGTTCTTGTAGTGGTCGAGGATGTGCTCGCGGTAGAACTGGTCATCCATAGGGTTAGCCATTGAAGATCCGATTGGCCTCGTTGAGAGAACCGACCAGCCGGTCGATTTCTTCTCGCAGCGTGTAGACGTAGAACGACGCCCGCGCCGTGGCGGCGACGTCGAGCCGGGTCATCAGCGGCATCGCGCAGTGGTGTCCCGCGCGGATGCAGATGCCGTCGCGGTCGCAGATCGTCGAGAGATCGTGCGGGTGGATGCCCGCAAGGTTGAAGGAGACGACGCCGGCGCGGCGCTCGGCGGGCGGCCCGTAGAGAGTGATGCCGTCGACCTCGCTCATCGCCTCCAGCGCGTACTCGGTCAGCGCCTGCTCATGCGCGTGGATCGCGCTCAGGCCGAGGCCGCTGACGTACTCGATGGCGGCGCCGAGACCGATCACCTCGGCGATCTGCATCGTGCCGGCTTCGAACTTCCAGGGCAGGTCGTTGTAGGTCGTGCCGTCGAGCCGGACGGCCTTGATCATGTCGCCGCCACCCAGGAAGGGCGGCATCTCCTCGAGCAGCTCGCGGCGTCCCCAGAGGATCCCGATCCCGGTCGGCCCGCAGATCTTGTGCCCGCTGAACGCGTAGAAATCGGCGCCCAGCGCCTGCACGTCCACGCCGAGGTGCGGAGCGCCCTGCGCGCCGTCGACCAGCACCGTGGCGCCCGCCGCCTTGGCCTCGCGCACCATCTCACCGAACGGGTTGATGGTGCCCAGCGCGTTGGAGACCTGGTTGAAGCCGACGAGCTTCGGCTTCTGCTCGAGCAGGGCGCGGAACTGGTCCTGCCGCAGCTCGCCGCGCTCATCGATGTCGACGTACTCGATGCGCGCGCCTTTCTCGGCCGCGAGGATCTGCCAGGGCACGATGTTCGAGTGATGGTCGATGACCGTGAGCACGATCAGATCGCCCTCGCCGATGTGAGTGCGGCCCCATGAATAAGCGACCAGGTTGATGCCCTCGGTCGTGCCCTTGGTGTAGATGATCTCTTTGGTCGACGCCGCGTTGAGATAGCGCTTCACGATCTCCCGCGTGCCTTCGTAGCGCTCAGTCGCGACCTCGGAGATGTGGTACGCGGACCGATGGATGTTGGCGGTGTACTCGGTCAGGTAGCCGACCATCGCGTCGACCACCTGCCGCGGCTTCTGCGACGTGTTGGCCGAGTCGAGATAGGTGAGGCCCTCGTTGCGGAAGATCGGGAAGTCCTCGCGGACCTTCTCGGCGCTAAACGTCGATATAGACATCGTCGCCCTCGACGGTCACGGGGTATGTCGTGGCTGGGATCACGGCCGGCAGTCCTGTGACGTGGCCGTCGCGCAGGTCGAAGCGCGACCCATGCTGCGGGCACTCGACGGCCAGGTCCCAGATCTCGCCCTCGCTGAGCGAGAACTCCTCGTGCGTGCAGACGTCGCCGATCGCGTAGAAGTTGCCGTCCTCCGCGTGGGCGAGGCAGATCTCCACGCCCTGCGCCTCGACTCGCTTCAGGGAATCCTCCGGGACGTCGCTTACGGAAGCCACCCGATACCTACCCAATCCGGGCTTCCAGCTCCTGCTCCACCAGGTCGCGCGCCTGCTGCACAGGGATGCGGTCGAGCACCTC
The DNA here is from genome assembly GCA_036378435.1 of Candidatus Dormiibacterota bacterium. Classification (GTDB taxonomy): domain Bacteria; phylum Chloroflexota; class Dormibacteria; order Dormibacterales; family Dormibacteraceae; genus DASUWK01. Next base: position 192,904 of record DASUWK010000059.1, read on the forward strand.
GCCGAAGAAGCCGTGGACGATCATCCGCTCGGCCGTCGACCGGGGTATGCCGCGGCTCTCCAGATAGAAGAGGTGCTCCGGGTCGACGGGCGCGACGGTGGCGCCGTGCGTGCACCGCACGTCGTTGTTGAGGATCTCGAGCATCGGGATCGAGTACGCGTTCGCCTGCTTGGACAGCAGCAGGTTGCGGTTGGCCTGGTACGCGTCAGAGCGCTGAGCGCCCTTCTCGATGCGGATGAGGCCCGCGTAGACGCTGCGTGCCTGGTCGCGAAGCGCGCCCTTGAACAGCAGGTCGGACGTCGTGTTGCCGACCTGGTGCGACTGGAGCGTGTGGTAGTCGAAGAACTGGCCTTCGGAGCCGAAGAAGAGCCCCTTCAGCTCGGCGCTGGCGCCCGGGCCCTCGAGCCGCGCCTCGACGCGTGTCTTCGCGAAGCGGCCGCCCAGCCCGACGTCGACGATGCGGACCGACGCGTCGCGGCGGATGATCGCGCGGCGGTTGGCGAACTGCCACGCGTGCTTGCCCCAGCGCTGGAGCGCGAGGTAGCCGACGTTGGCGCCGTCGTCGGCCATGATCTCGGCCGACCCGCTGGTGAGCGCCGGCTTGTCGAGGTCCGGCGAGAGGAACTCGTCGACATAGTTGAAGGTCGCGCCCTTGCCCGCCAGGATCAGCGTGTGCGGCAGCACCGCCGCTCCGCCGCCGCTGGACCAGAACTGCGAGACGAGAGGCTTGTCGATCGTCACCCCGTCGGGCACGTAGAGGAAGGTCCCGCCGCTGAAGAAGGCGGAATGCAGCGCGGAGAACTTGTCGCGGTCGGCGGGCGTGGCGGCGAAGAGGTGGCGCTGCAGCCAGTCGCCGTGCTCCCTGACCGCCTGGCTGAGCGGCATGAAGACCACGCCGCGGCTGCTGAGCTCCTCGGGCAGCTCGACCTGGCCGGGCTCCGACCCGCGCTGGCGCAGCACCGCGGCCGCGTCCTCGATGGGGTCGCTCGGCGCGGCTCCATCGGCGGATTCGAAGGGCTCGAACTCGTCGAGACTCAGGCCCGAGATGTCGCTGCGGCGCCACTCCTCGTCCGACTTCGAAGGCAGCGGCAGCCGGTCGAAGATCTCGAACGCCTCGCGCCGCCGGGCGCGGAGCCACTCTGGATCACCGTGGAGGGAGGCGACCTCCTCCACGGCGTTCTTTGTGAACGCCATCTACCCGACCGAGCCCCCCTCCGGCCGGCCCGCGGCCGGCCCGGGGCCCCTACGCCGCGGGCTGAATGGGCTCGCGGCCGGCCGGGGGTCCAATTGGGGGCCGATCACCCGACCGAGCCCTCCATCTCCAGCTGGATCAGCCGGTTGAGCTCGACCGCGTACTCGAGCGGCAGCTCCTTGGTGAACGGCTCGATGAAGCCGTTGACGATCATCGTCTCGACCTCGTTCAGCGGGATGCCGCGGCTCATCAGGTAGAAGAGCTGCTCGTCCGAGACCTTGCTGACGGTGGCCTCGTGGCCGATCGTCACCTCGTTCTCATCGCACTCGATGTACGGGTAGGTGTCGCTGATCGAGTCGTCGTCCAGCAGCAGCGCGTCGCACTTCACAAACGACTTCACGTCGTGGGCGCCCGGATAGACCTTCACCAGGCCTCGATATGAGGTGCGGCCGCCCGCCTTGCTGATCGACTTCGACGTGATGGTCGACGTCGTGTTCGGCGCGACGTGCACCATCTTGCCGCCGGCGTCCTGGTGCTGGCCCTGGCCCGCGAACGCGACCGAGAGCACGTCGCCCTTGGCGCCGGGCTCCATCAGGTAGACGCTCGGGTACTTCATCGTGATCTGCGACCCGAGGTTGCCGTCGACCCATTCCATGGTCGCGTTCTCGTACGCCATGGCGCGCTTGGTGACGAGGTTGTAGACATTCGTCGACCAGTTCTGGATCGTCGTGTAGCGGCAGCGCGCGCCCTTCTTGACGATGATCTCGACCACCGCGGAGTGCAGCGAGTCCGTTGTGTAGATGGGCGCGGTGCAGCCCTCGATGTAGTGGACGAAGGAGTCCTCGTCACAGATGATCAAGGTGCGCTCGAACTGGCCCATGTTCTCCGCGTTGATGCGGAAGTAGGCCTGCAGCGGGATGTCCACCTTCACGCCCTTCGGCACGTAGATGAACGAGCCGCCGGACCACACAGCGCTGTTCAGCGCCGAGAACTTGTTGTCGCCCGGCGGAATTACGGTCCCGAAGTACTCCTTGAAGAGATCCGGGTGTTCCCGCAGCGCGGTGTCGGTGTCCAGGAAGACGACGCCCTTCTTCTCCAGCTCCTCGTGCAGCGAGTGATAGACGACCTCTGACTCGTACTGAGCAGCGACGCCGGCGAGGAACTTGCGCTCCGCCTCCGGCACGCCCAGGCGGTCGAACGTCTTCTTGATGTCGTCGGGGATCTCGTCCCACGACTTGCCCTGCTTCTCAGACGCCTTGACGTAATAGAAGATGTTGTCGAAGTCGATCTTCGACAGATCGGCGCCCCACGTCGGCATCGACTTCTTGTTGAAGATCCCGAGCGAGCGCAGCCGGAACTTCGTCATCCATTCCGGCTCTTGCTTCATGAACGAGATCTCGCGCACGACGTCCTCGTTGAGGCCGCGCTTGGCCTTGAAGACGTACTCCTCGGGCACGAAGAACCCGTACTTCTCCTTGTAGTCCTTGCCGATGTCGATCTTCGGTGCGGTTGCCATTTACTCCTCCACCTCCGAGGCACCGACGGTGGCTACCTCCGAAGCACCCCATTCCGCGTAACCGGTCTCTTCCAACCTGTCGGCGACCTCCGAGCCGCCCGAGAGCACGAATCTGCCGTTGACGAGCACGTGCACGAAGTCCGGCTTGATGAACTGCAGGATCCGCGTGTAGTGCGTGATGATCAGCACGCCCAGGTCGGGACCGCGCAAGCGGTTGACCGCCTCGCTGACGAACTTGATCGAGTCGATGTCGAGCCCCGAGTCGGTCTCGTCGAGAATCGCGATCTCGGGCTTCAACATGGCCATCTGCAGGATCTCGGCGCGCTTCTTCTCACCGCCCGAGAAGCCGTCGTTGATATAGCGGGAGAGGAAGGAGTCGTCCATGCGCAGCACATCAAGCTGATCGCGCAGGAGCGCCCGGAATTCCTTGGGCGTGATCTGCTTGGCGCGGTCCTTGCCGGTCGGATCCCGGCGCGCGTTGAGCGCTGTGCGCAGGAAGTTCGCCATGGTGATGCCCGGAACGACGACCGGGTACTGGAACGCCAGGTAGAGGCCGAGGCGAGCGCGCTCGTCGGGTTCCAGGTCGAGCAGGTTCTGCCCCTTGAACTGCACGTCCCCGCCGAGGACCTCGTATCCAGGATGTCCCATCAGCGTGTGCGACAACGTCGACTTGCCGGACCCGTTCGGGCCCATCACCGCGTGCACCTCGCCTTTCGAGATGCCGAGCGAGATGCCCTTCAGGATCTCGCGGCCCTCGACTCCGACTTTCAGGTCCCGGATCTCGAAATCTGCCACTACCTCAGCCCTTCTCCTTGATCAGATATGTGCAGCTGGGGCTCCCCTCCGGGATCCAGCTGTCTCGTTTCACGTTGACGCCCAGAAGGCGCCGGTAAAGCTCCTGCTCGGCCTGGCACGGATGACCCGTCAGCCCGGCCACGTCCGCGATCGGACAGTTGTGCTGCCGGATCGCGTAGGCGCCCTCGCCAGCCGGAACCACGTCGGCCATGTGACCGTGCTCGGAGGCCAGCTGGGCGAGCTCCCGCACGCGCCCCTCGAGGTCCAATCCTCGCATGCGGCCGCCGTATTCCGCCTGCATCGCGCGCGCGCGACGCTTGAAGAACCTCTTCAGCTCGTCCTGCGGGATGAAGTCGACCAGCTCACGCGCCAGCTCTCTGTGACCCTGCGGAAAGCGCTCGTCGGCTGCCGCCGCCAGCGCGTAGACGTGCGCCGGCCGGCCGCGCGCCGCCTTGCGGGAGCTGGTGATCACCAGCGCCGAAGCTTCGAGGGAGGCGATGTGTCGGAGGGCGCCCTGCTTCGTCAGCCCGAGGGCCGTCGCCAGCTCGGCGAGCGTGGCCGGTCCCTCCGACTTCAGATAGGCGAGGATGTCCTCCTGGCGGGAGCTCATGCGGAGACGATTCTACCGATTTGATCAACGCGCCCGTTGATAAATAGCCGCCGGGACTATCTCGTCCTCCTGACCGCGCGATCGCTGCGCGCCTTCGGCTTCGGTTTCGGGGCCGTCCTCATCGGGATCCACCTGGACCGAAAGGGCTTTCCTCCCGTGGTCGTCGGGACGGTTCTCAGCGTCGGGCTCGGGGCGGCCGCCTTGTATGGACTCGTGCTGGCGCGGTGGTCGGCGCCGATCGGGCGGCGGCGCGGGCTGGCGCTGACCGGCCTGCTCATGGGGCTGGCCGGACTCGACCTGGCGCTGGCGACGAGCGCGTGGGAGGCGGTGCTCGCCGGCTTGACCGGGATGGTCGCCAGCGCCGGCTCCGACTACGGGCCTTTCTCGGCTCTCGAGCAGGCGGTGCTGACCGGTTCGGTGCCCTCTCAGCGACGCAACCGGGCCTTCGGCCGCTACGCGCTGTTCGGCGCCCTGGCGACGGCGGCCGGCGGGCTTGCCGCCACCGCCGGCACCACGCCCGCCCGCACCGAGCTGTTCTTTGCCGGATATGGACTGCTCGGTCTGGCGACGACTGCGCTCGCGCTCGCCCTCTCACCGGCCGTCGAAGCCACCGACGCCACGGCGACCGGTCTGCCGCTCAACCGGCGGCTCGTAGGGCTGAGCAGCCTGTTCCTGGTCGATTCCATCGGTGGCGGGCTCGTCGCCCAGGCTGTGATCGCGTACTGGCTTCACGTTCGGTTCGGCGCCTCGGCGCAGCTGCTCGGCCCGCTGTTCGCTGTCATGTCGCTCCTGCAGGCCGGGTCGTATGAGGTGGCGGGGCGCCTAGGAGATCGGATCGGTCTGGTGAACACGATGGTGTTCACGCACCTGCCCAGCAACCTGCTCCTGGCCCTGGTCCCACTCAGTCCGACGCTGCCGGCCGCCATCGGGCTGCTGCTCGTGAGGTTCTCAATCTCACAGATGGACGTGCCCGCCCGCCAGGCCTACGTCGTGTCGATCGTCCCTGCCGGCCAGCGCGCCGGCGCGCTGGCGGTAACCGGCACGGTGCGGGGCGCAGGCCAGGCACTCGGGCCGTACGTAGCCGGCGTTGCGATTCAGGCAGCGGCCTACGGTGTGCCGTTCGTTCTGGCGGGAGCTCTGAAGGCGGCTTATGACCTGGCGCTCTTCGGCGCCTTTCGACGGGTACGCGGAGAGCACGAAGTAACCTCGGCCTGATGGCTGTGCTCGACCGATGACCGACGATCTGACCGCACTCACAGCGGAAGACCTCGACCAGCGCCTCGACGCCCTGAAGGTGGCGATGCGGCCTGTCGAGCAGCAGCTGGCCGAGCTGCGCGCGCAGCGCGACCTCGTGCTGACCGAGCGCCGCCGCCGCGAGCGCCTGGATCGCCGCGAGTCGCGGGCGCGTTTGCGCTCCGCCATGGCCGGCGGCGAGCTGCCGTCGATCGCGGAGCTGATCGCCGGCTCGGACGAGGGCGCCTTCGCCGACTACTCGTATTCGCTCAAGACTGGCGGTGAGGTGGCATTGGGCTTCCCGGGCGCGAGAGAGGCGACGGTGGCCTTCACCGACGGGGTGAAAACGGTCCAGGCTCGAAACCTGGCCGAGGCGGCGGAGCTCTATGCGGCCGGCTGGGAGCTCGGCGCCCCCGGCCGTCCCGGTGTCCGCATACACTTCCCGGGGACGCGCCAGGAGCGTCTCGTCGAAGCCACTGACGTCTTCGCAACACCTATCCGGGACCAGGTTTGAGGAGGTTGGCTACCGAGATGCGAGTTGATAGTCTGGATGACATGAAAAAGGAACTTCGAGCGCGCGGCGAAGCGATCTTCGGCGAAGCGCAGTCCGAGATCGCCAACTACCTCGAGCTGGTACGCCGGCTGGCGTCGCAGCGGCTTGACGAGATCGACACCAAGGACGTCAAGCGCCGCTCGCAGCGGCTGTCGAACCAGGTGACCGACTCCGTGACCGACGCCATCGTCGACGGATTGGACTCCGTCCGCGACCGCATCCGTCCGCGACCGAAGCAGCGCCCCCCGGTGGCGCTGATCGCGATCGGCGGCGTGGTGGTCGGCGCCGGTCTGGCGGCCTACTTCCTCGGCCGCCGGCAGGAGGTGCGCGAGCGCTTCACCGAGCTCACCGGTCCGGCCCAGCGGCGGCTGCCGCAGCTGGTCGGCAAGTCTCGCGGCAACGGCCACGGTGTGAACGGCAAGTCGTTCAGCGTCGAGGAGTCGCAGCTGCGGACCGAGGTCGAGCGCGCGATCGAGTCGGGCGGCACACCCCCAGGCGACCTCAAGGTGGACGTCGAGGGCCGCACCGTGTACCTCCGCGGGCACCTTCCCGACCGCGGCTACGTGGACGCGGCGGTCGAGCGGGCCCAGCAGGTCGAGGGCGTCGCCGCGGTCATCAACCTCGTGAGCGCCTAAAGCCGGCCCCAGGCAAAGGCGATTTGTCGGCAAATCGCCCGGTCGGCGAGGCGCGCTGAGGCCATTTGTCGGCAAATCGCCCAAAAGGGGCGGAACCGAGCGCGGTTTATGTCCGTTAGACCACCTGTGGGGTTGCCTATAATCCCGCCGGTCCATGGGGAATCGGCCTAGCCGCCGCTACCGGACCAGGAGCGGGCACCGGCCCCGGGCACGGCTTCACGGCGAGGGTGGACCTTTCTGGCACCGGGCTCGCAGACGGGCCTGGGTGCGGAACCTGCTCGTGGTCGTCGGTGTGCTCATCGCGGTCACGCTTACCGGCGGCGCCTATGCGCAGCAGTTCGTCGCCGGTCTGCCGTCCGTGCGCGGCCTGGATTCGGCGAGCTTCGGCGGCGACGTCATCCTCACCGACCGCCACGGCATCGTCCTGGCCGACCTCGGCTACGGCGGCGGCAACCACCGCCAGTACGAGCCGCTCGCCAAGATCTCGCCCTGGTTGGTCAAGGCGACAGTCGCGGTCGAGGACAAGAACTTCTACAAGAACCAGGGCTTCGACCTCGCCGGCATCCTGCGCGCGGCGCTGACGGACTACCGCCAGCACGGGACGGTCAGCGGTGGCAGCACCATCACCCAGCAGCTGGCCAAGCAGCTCTTCCTGACGCCCGAGCAGACGTGGCAGCGGAAGGTCAAGGAGATCGCGCTGGCCTACGAGCTGACGCAGACCTACTCGAAGAACCAGATCCTCGAGCTCTACCTCAACCGGACCTACTACGGAGCCCAGGCGTACGGCGTCGAGGCCGCCGCCCTGACCTACTTCCAGAAGGACGCGGCCGACCTGGACCTGGCGCAGGCCAGCATGATCGCGGGGCTGCCGCGGGCTCCTTCCGACTACGACCCCTTCCAGCACCCGGACTCCGCGAAGGCCCGGCAGGCGGTCGTGCTCGATTCGATGGTCCGCAACGGCTACATCACGCAGGCGACTTCGGACGCCGCCTACAAACAGGATCTCAACATCAAGACGAAGCAGAGCAGCTTCCTGGCGCCGCACTTCGTCGACTGGGTCCAGGGCGAGCTGACGAAGCTCGGCTTCATGAACGGCCAGCAGATCACCGTGACGACGTCGCTCGACCTCAAGACGCAGCAGATCGCCGAGAAGGTCGTGCGCGACAACCTGAAGGCGAACAAGTACCGGGATCCGAGCGGCAAGCTGCAGTCGGCGATGGTCGCGATGGACCCGCGCACCGGCCAGGTCATCGCGATGGTCGGTTCCTCCGACTACAACAACTCCCCCGGTGGTCAGTACAACTTCGCCGCCGACGTGGCCCGCAACCCGGGGTCCTCGGTGAAGCTGTTCACCTACGCCGCGGCCTTGAACCTGCGCAAGGTCACGATGGACACGATCGTCTACGACGGGCCGAGCCGGTACTACTGGCCCGGCCCGTGGGGCAACTACTACGTCACCAATTACATCCCGCGAGCCTATGGCGACCAGCCGGTCAAGTACACCCTGCCGAATTCGCTCAACATCTCCGCCGTCAAGGTCGAGCAGGCCACCGGCATCCCCAACGTCGTGCAGTTCGACCGCAACATCGGCATCTTCCCGCGCGACTCGCAGGGCAACCCCAACGGGAACCCGAACGGCTACACGCCCCCGCTGACGCTGGGCAGCTACCCCATCACGCTCCTGGAGGAGGTCAACGGCCTCTCGGCGGCCGCCGACCTGGGCGTCTACCACGCGCCCGAGGGCGTCCTCCAGATACAGGACGCGCGCGGGAAGACGATCTACTCGGCCGACCCCAACAAAACCCGCCGCCAGGCGTATGACGCGGGCGCCGCGTACATCGAGGCCCAGATCCTGTCCAACGACAACAACCGGCGGCTGGTCTTCGGCACCGGCACCCCGCTGCACCTCGACGACCGCCACGCGGCGGCGAAGACGGGGACCAACGACAACTTCAAGGACGCGCTGACCATCGGCTTCACGCCGACCCTCGCGTCCGTCTTCTGGGTCGGCGACATCGGCCCTCTCAACTCGACGATGTCGAACAACTCAGACGGCGTGTACGTGGCCGCGCCAGCCTGGCACGACTTCATGGAGCAGGCTCTGAAGGGCGTGCCCGACCAGTGGTACACGGCGCCGCCCGACGTGGTGAAGAAGGGCAACGACTACTTCCTGCTGGACGCCCAGGACATCCCGACGCTGCGCGGCCCCAGGCCTTCGCCGCTGCCGCAGCCCACGCCGACGGGGCCGACCGTCGTCGTGGTGTCTCCGGGCTACACGATCCCGTCGCCGCCCTCGCAGCCGATTCAGCCGTACCAGCCGTCGCCCTCGCCGGACGTCAGTCCGACCCCGAGCCCAGGCCAGGGGCGCCTCGGGGGCTAGTCCGAGCCCTCGGTACAATCCGGCCGGTGCCGGATACCGCCTCTTCGCCGCAAGTCGCCGTCGACGTCAAGACTCTCCCCAAGAGCCGCCTCGAGCTGACTTTCGACGTGCCCGCGGAGCGGGTCGACGCGACCTACGACCGCGTCCTGAACCGCCTCGCCCAGCGCGTGAAGATCGAGGGCTTCCGGCCGGGCAAGGCTCCGCGCGCGGTCCTCGAGGCTCGGCTGGGCCCGACGACCCTGCGGGAAGAGGTCATCGACGCGCTGGTCCCGAATCTCGTGGCCGAGGCCCTGACAGAACGTGAGATCGAGCCTGTCGACCGGCCGCAGGTCGAGGTGGCGGAGCTCGAGCGCGGCCGGCCCGGCCGCTTCGTGGCGACGCTCACGGTGCTGCCGGAGGTGAAGCTGCCGGATCTGACCGCGCTGAACGTGACGCGGCCGTCGACTACGGTCGACGACCAGCTGGTCGACCGGCGCGTGGACGAGCTGAGGGAGCAGAAGGCGATCCTGGAGCCGGTCGAGCGGGCGGTCCAGGTCGGCGACGTGGTCGTCCTCGACCTCGACGTGGTGGTCGACGGCGAGGCGCTGCCGGACGAGGAGCGGCGCGCGTCGGAGATCGAGGTTCGCGAGGGCGTGCTCATCCCCGAGCTGCTCGCCGTCCTGCCGGGCACGGCCGTCGACGAGACCAAGGAAGCGGAGATCACGCTGCCCGACGAACACCCTCGAGCGGGCACGGCGGCCGTCGTCCGCGCGACGGTCCGCGGCGTCAAGGAGAAGCACCTGCCCGAGCTGGACGACGAGCTGGCCAAGGAGCTCTCCGACGGCAAGCAGGACACGGTCGACGCCTTCCGCGCCGCGGTCCGCGAGGACCTCGAGGAGACGGCGAAGCAGGTGGAGCGCCTGGCCTTCGAGCAGGGAGTGGTGAAGGCCGCCGTCGAGGGCTCGGAGGCCGAGATCCCTGACGCGCTGATCGACCTCGAGCTGGACCGGCGCCAGGAGGAGCTCGAGCACGCTCTCGGCCACCAGGGGCTGCGCCTCGACGCCTACCTGAGCTACCAGCAGACCAACGTCGAGGATTGGCGCGCGCGCCAGCGCGATGACGCAGAGGCGCGCGTTCGCACCGACCTCGTGCTCGACGCCGTCGCGCGTCAGGAGAGCATCCAACCGGCCGAGGCGGACGTCCGCTCGTACATGCAATCAGAGCTGGAGCGAGACCCGGAGCTGCAGCACCAGCTCGGCGAGCTCATGGGATCCAGCTCCGCCCGCCGCTATTTCGAGCGGCGGCTGCGCAGGCTGCGTACGCTGGAGCGCCTCGTGGAAATGGCTTCGCCCAAGACTAGTTAAGGGGAGAGGGATGCTGGAGAACCGTGCTTACAATGGCCGCATGACCGGGTCGGAGCGGACCTCGAGCTACCTCGTACCCATGGTGGTGGAGAGCACCAACCGCGGGGAGCGAGCGTTCGACATCTATTCGAGGCTGCTGAAGGACCGGATCGTTTTCATCGGCACGCCGATCGACGACCAGGTGGCGAACCTCGTCATCGCCCAGCTGCTGTTCCTGCAGAGCGAGGACGCCGAGAAGGACGTCTTCCTCTACATCAACAGCCCGGGCGGCGTCGTGTCCGCGGGCCTCGCGATCTACGACACCATGCAGTACATCAAGCCGGACGTCTCCACCATCTGCATCGGCATGGCGTACTCGATGGGCGCGGTGCTGCTGGCCGGCGGCGCGGCGAACAAGCGCTTCGCCCTCCCGCACGCGAACATCCTCATCCACCAGCCGATGGGCGGCATGCAGGGCCAGGCGTCGGACATCCAGATCCACGCCAAGGAGATCCTGCGCACGCGTGAGGTGCTCAACGGCATCCTCGCGCGGCACACTGGCCAGCCGATCGAGCGGGTGCAGCAGGACACCGACCGCGACTTCTTCCAGACCCCTGAGCAGGCGAAGGCCTACGGCTTGATCGACGAGATCATCCTCACGCCTGAGAAGGCCGGACTGGTGGCCGCCGGCGCGGCCTCCGGCGGCAACAACAACAGCGGGGACGGCAAGGAAAAGTAATGATCTTCCGCCGGCGCGACCGCCAGGACGGAAAGGTTGTCAAGCACCGGCCGGTTTGCTCCTTCTGTGGCAATGAGCAGGGTCAAGGCGGCGTGCGAATGGTGGCCGGCCCCGGCGTTTACATCTGCAGTGAATGCGTATCGCTTGCAATGCAGATCCTGCGCGCGAATAATGGGCCGGCTCCGGCGGCGCAGTGAGGCGTAGGATCGGGGACCGCTTGAATCCATGAGCGAAAGGGAAGACCGCAGGCGTTACACGAGGTGCTCCTTCTGTGGGAAGGGGCAGGACCAGGTCCGAAAGCTGGTCGCCGGTCCTGGCGTCTACATCTGCGACCAGTGCATCGATCTCTGCCAGGAGGTCCTCGAAGAGGACAGCCGCTCGACCGGGCCGAAGAAGCAGAAGAGCGGGTTCATCCCGAACCCCAAGACGATCTGCTCCGCGCTCGACCAGTATGTGATCGGCCAGGAGCACGCCAAGAAGGTGCTCTCCGTCCAGGTCTACAACCACTACAAGCGAATCCAGTCGTCGAAGATGGTCGGCGACGTCGAGCTCCAGAAGTCGAACGTGCTGCTGGTCGGGCCGACCGGCTGCGGCAAGACGTACCTGGCGCAGACGCTGGCGAAAATCCTCGACGTCCCCTTCGCGATCGCCGACGCCACCTCGCTGACCGAGGCAGGCTATGTCGGCGAGGATGTCGAGAACATCCTCCTGCGGCTGATCCAGGCCGCGGACTTCGACATCTCCCGCGCCGAGCGCGGAATCATCTACATCGACGAGATCGACAAGATCGCGCGGAAGTCGGACAACCCGTCGATCACGCGCGACGTCTCCGGTGAGGGCGTCCAGCAAGCGCTGCTGAAGATCCTCGAGGGGACGGTGGCGAACGTGCCGCCTCAGGGCGGTCGCAAGCACCCCCACCAGGACTTCATCCAGATCAACACGACCAACATCCTGTTCGTCTGCGGCGGCGCCTTCGACGGGCTGGAGCGGATCATCGAGCAGCGGATCGGCCGCAAGACGATCGGCTTCGGCGCCCCGGCCGACGCGCACGAGCGCTCGAAGAAGGACATCTCGGCCCTGCTCGAGCACCTGCAGCCGCAGGACCTCCTGAAGTACGGGTTCATCCCCGAGTTCATCGGCCGGCTGCCGATCACGGTGACCCTGCACTACCTGGACGAGAGCGACATCGTGCGGATCCTCACCGAGCCCAAGAACGCGCTCGTCAAGCAGTACCAGCGCTTCTTCGCGCTCGACAACGTCGAGCTGGTCTTCGAGCCCGGGTCGCTGCAGGCGATCGCCGAGAAGGCGCTGTCGCGCGGCACCGGCGCCCGTGGCCTCAAGTCGATCATCGAGGAGGTGCTCCTCAACTCGATGTTCGAGGTGCCGTCTCGCTCGGACATCAAGCGCTGCATCATCTCGGAAGGCGCCATCCGCGAGGAGACCGAGCCCGAGTTCGAGCTCGTCGACGAGGGCGACCAGCCGACGCTCCTGCAGGACGCCTCGGCCTAAGCAGACCCGGCCGCCGCCGGCGCCGGCCTGGTAGTTGAGCCACTTTCTCCCGGCCGGCGCCGGCGCGGGCCTGGAGGGCGAGCGCTTAACAGGCTGCCTTGCGGCGCCACGCGGCCGCGGCCAACATCGTTCGCGTGGCGCGAATCGTCGTTTCAGATCACCTCAAGGCAGGCCCTTTCACGCTCGAGGAGGCACGCGCGGCTGGACTGACCAAATGGCATCTCGAGTTCGGTCCGTGGCGCCGGATCGCTCCGAGGACCTATGTCTGGTCGAAGTTGCGGCTCGATCCGACGGTCCTTCTATCGGCGGCCGTGCTCAGGCTGCCGGAGTCGGCGGTGTTCTCGGGCCTCACGGCTGCTTGGCTTCATGGCCTGGATGTGGAGCCGTGTCGCCCGATCGAGGTGACGGTGCCCGAGGGCCACGGCGTCTCCGGCAAAGTTTCCATGCGAGTCAGCCGAGCTCTGCTGAGCGTCGGCGACGTTGAACCGACTCGCGGTTTTAGCGCCACCACTTTGCCGCGCACCCTTCGCGACCTCGCCCGGAGGCTGACTCTGACCGAAGCGGTAGTGCTTGTGGACTCGGCACTAAACCAGCGCTTGGTCGAGTTGGAGACTTTGACAGCTTGGTTGGACAGCCGGCAGGACGACCGGGCGGTCGGACGCCTTCGACGAGCTTTGGCGCACGCGGAGCCGGCTGCCGAATCCCCGATGGAGTCCCGCCTCCGCATGCTCCTGGTCCTGGCCGGCCTGCCCCGGCCCATGGCCCAGATCCCCCTGTACGACGGCTCGGGCCGGTTCCTGGGCCGGCCCGATCTCTATTACCCCGACCACCGTCTTGGAGTGGAGTACGACGGCGAGACGCACAAGGAGACCCTTGCAGAGGACAGCCGTCGTCACAATCGCCTGCTGGCGGGAGGGGTCAGGCTGCTCCACTTCACGGCCGGCGATGTCTATGGCGCGCCAACTCGTGTCGTAAACGAAGTCCGCAGCCTCCTCGCGAACAGGGCCGCTTAGGCCCGCGCCGGCGGCGGCCTGGTGTTTGGTACGCCGCGACCAGGCCCGCGCCGGCTGCGGCCGGGTTTCCTAGGGTTTGACGCCGAAGTAGCGCCCGCGGCCGAAGCAGCCTTCGGGGTCCACCACGACCTCCAGCCCGGCGGCCTCCAAGGCCTCGACGAACTGGCGCCGCTCGAAGAGCCCCACCTCGTGGCGCTCGGTGAAGTGCTCCACGCGGCCCCGGCGCGCGAGGAGGAAGTCCCACTCCATCACAGCCAGCCGTCCGCGGCGGCTCGACCGGCTGAGGCGGACGATCGCGACCTCGCCATCCGACGCGTCATCCACGCTTAACGTCCCGGCCTTCCACCGCCCGGGCTCCACCCACCCGTCGAGGACGAGCACGCCACCCGGCGCCAGATGGTCGGCCAGGTTGCGGATCGCGCGGCGCAGCCGCGCGACCGTGCGAGCGTACGCGATGCCGCTGAACAGGCAGGCCACCACGTCAAAGCGCCGCCGGAGCTTGAAAGCGGTGAAGTCGCCCTGGTGCAGCCGGACGCCGGGCAGGCGTCGTCGGGCGACCCGGAGCATCGCCGGGCTCAGGTCCACACCCTCGACCGAGAACTGGGCGCGCAGGTTGGCCAGCCGGATGCCGGTGCCGCACCCGACCTCGAGCAGAGTTCGAGCGTCGGGCGCCAGGCGGCGGATCTCCGCGACGAGCTGGGCGTCCTCCGCGCCGAAGTCGATCTGCCGGCTCTGCTCGTAGAGCAGGTCGTAGTAGGGAGCCAGTCCCTCGTAGGGCTGCATTCCCGCATCCTTTAGCAGATCGCCGCATGAAGACCAAACCCCAGATGGAAACCGCCTATAACCCCGAGGCCATCGAGGCCAGCTGGTACGTCCGCTGGGAGCAGGGCGGCCTCTTCCGAGCCGACGCCGACAGCGCCAAGCCGAAGTTCACGATGTGCTTTCCGCCGCCTAACGTCACGGGCGAGCTGCACATGGGTCACGCGCTGCAGACGGCCGTCTACGACCTCCTCGCCCGCTACAAGCGGATGACCGGGCACGAGGTGCTCTTCCTGCCGGGCTACGACCACGCCGCGATCGCGACCCAGAACGTGCTCGAGAAGCAGCTGGCTCGCGAGGGCACCAGCAAGGAGGAGATCGGGCGCGAGGCCTTCGACGAGCTCGTCGAGAGGTGGTACCGCGACACCGGCGCCACGATCATCAACCAGCTCCGGCTGCTGGGCGCGTCCATGGACTGGAGCCGCCTGCGGTTCACGATGGACCAGAACTACATCCGGGCGGTCCTGACCAGCTTCGTCCGCTACTACGAGAAGGGCTGGCTCTATCGCGGCCCGCGCATCGTCAACTGGTGCCCCAAGAACCTCAGCGTCATCTCGGACCTGGAGGTCGTCTGGCGCGCGCACCAGGACCAGCTCTTCCACATCCGCTACCCGATCGAGGGGGGCGGCGAGGTGGTGATCGCGACAGTCCGGCCGGAGACGATGCTGGCCGACACCGGCGTGGCGGTGAACCCCGCCGACGCGCGTTACAAGGACATCGTCGGCAAGACGGCGATCCTGCCCCTGGTCGGCCGCCGGCTGCCCGTGGTGGCCGACGAGGCGGTCGAGATGGAGTTCGGCACCGGCGCCCTGAAGGTCACGCCCGGCCACGACCCGATGGACTACGACATCGGCCAGCGCCATGGGCTCGAGATCGTCAACGGAATGCACCTTGACGGGCGCATGAACGTGCCCGGCCTTCCCTACGACGGCCTGCCGGCGC
This sequence comes from Candidatus Dormiibacterota bacterium, assembly GCA_036378435.1. Lineage (GTDB taxonomy): Bacteria > Chloroflexota > Dormibacteria > Dormibacterales > Dormibacteraceae > DASUWK01. The sequence goes on from DASUWK010000059.1 coordinate 208,162, forward strand.
TGGAGGCGCGCGCCGCGGTCGTGCGCGATCTTGAGCAGCAGGGCTACCTGGTCACGACCGAGCCCTACACCCACGAGGTCGGGCACTGCTACCGCTGCGACGCGATCATCGAGCCGCTGATCTCGGAGCAGTGGTTCCTCAACATGGCGCAGCTCAGCGGCCAGGCGATCGCGGCCCAGGAGCAGGGCAAGCTGAGCTGGCACCCCGAGCGCTGGGAGCGGACCTTCCTCGACTGGCAGCGCAACCTTCGCGACTGGTGTGTCAGCCGCCAGCTGTGGCTCGGCCACCGCATCCCCGCCTACACCTGCGGCAACGGCCACCTGACGGTGACGATCGAGCCGCCGGCGGCCTGCCCGCGGTGCGGCGACACAGGCCTCACCCAGGACCCGGACGTTCTCGACACGTGGTTCTCGTCGGCTCTCTGGCCGTTCGCCACGCTCGGCTGGCCGGACGACACCGAAGACCTGCGTGTCTTCTACCCGACCGATGTCAACTGCACCGCGCGCGACATCATCTGGCTCTGGGTCAGCCGCATGATCATGTCCGGCCTCGAGTTCATGGGCGATGTCCCATTCCGCAACGAGCTGATCCACTGCACCGTGCACGCCGCGGAAGGCGGCCGCATGAGCAAGTCGCTGGGCACCGGCGTCGACCCTCGCGAGATCATCGATCGCTACGGCGCCGACGCCCTCCGCGCGTGGTCGGCCCAGGTCGCCATGTCCGGCCAGGACGTCCGCTTCGACGAGAGCCGTATCGAGGGCTACCGCCGTTACGCCAACAAGCTCTGGAACGCGACGCGATTGGTCACGACCGCGGTCGGCGACGAGACGCCTCCCAATCCGGACCCGGACGGCGAGCTGCAGCTCGTCGATCGCTGGATCCTGGGCCGGCTGCAGGAGACCGTGGCGACAGCGACGGCCGGCATCGACGCATTCAACTTCCACACGGCGATCGGCGCCATCTACGACTTCACCTGGCACGAGCTCTGCGACTGGTACCTGGAAGCGGTCAAGCCGCGCCTGCGCGACGGCGACCCCGCCGCCAAGGCCGTGGCCGTCCACTGCCTCGACACGTCCCTGCGTCTCCTGCATCCGTTGATGCCCTTCGTGACCGAGGAGCTCTGGCACCGGCTGCCCGGAGAGCGCGACTACCTGCTGCACGCGCGGTGGCCGGAGGCTGACGAGAGGTTTGTCAACGCTGAGCGCGACGAGGCGTTCGAGCGGGTGCGCGATTACATCGAGAGCGTGCGCGCATACGAAGGCCCTTCGCGGACGTTCACCCCTTCCTGGTCCGACGACTCGACCGAGGGCCGGCTGTACTCAGAGCTGGCGGCGGGCGTCCGAATCCGGCCGAAGAAGGTGGTCGAGCCCGCCAGCGCCGAGGCCGAGTGCCGGCGGCTCAGAGCGGAGCTGGGCAGCGTCCAGGACCGGCTCGCCAACCCGGACTTCCGCAGCCGCGCGCCCGCAGAGGTCGTCGCCAAGCAGGAGGCGAGAGCGGCGGAGCTCCAGGCGGCGATAGCCCGCCTTTGTCCCTAGCCCGCCCCGGCCGGCTCGCCGCCCTCGTCGTGGCGTGGGGCGGAGCCGGGGCGCTCGTGGCTCTTTGGGCCGCCACCCGCGGGTCGCTCGAGCTGTCCGGCCCCAACCTGGGGGGCGGCCTGTCCTTCGCGATCCGCCTCGACGCCATCGGGTTCGTGTGCTCGCTGGCCCTGCTGGTCCCAGGCGCAGCCTGGCTGACCTTCGGCCGAGCGCCGGCGGGTTGGCTGCTGGCGGCCCTGGCGGCCGGGTTGGTCGCGGTCAACTCCGCCGACCTCGTGCTCACGGCCTTCGCGGCCGGCGCCGCCCTACTCTGTGCGAGCGCCGCCTCTGACTGGGGGGCGCCTCCCCGCGTGCTCTGGCTGGCCGTCCTCCTGGCCGCGTGGGCGGGCGTTTCGCTGCAGGTCGTCGGCGGCACGGCCGGCTATGGCGCCGCCCCGCCCGCCGCCCTCAACGCCGGCATCGCCGGCCTGGTGCTGGTGGCGGGCGCGCTCCTGATCGGCGCGGTTCCGCGCTTCGCCTGGCCGGCGGAAGCCTGGCGCCAAGGCCTGCACGCCTGCTCGATCGCGCTGCCGCCGATCGGCTTCTGCCTGCTTTTCCGCGTCTACACGCTCGGCGCCGGACACCTCCCTCACCCGGCGATGAACGTCGGCCTCGCCTTCCTCGGCGCCATCTCGATGCTCGAGGCAGCCTGGCTCGCCCAGGCGGCCCCGGATCGCCGATCCTATCTGGCTTACTCGATCCAGGGCACCGCCGCGCCCGGCCTTCTCGCAGCCGCCGCCTCCGTCCAGCTCGGCTTGGTGGCGCTGACGTTCACGTTGTTCGCCACGGCGCTCGTCGCCCTGCTTCTGCCGCTGCTGTCGGAGCGACGGCGCGAGGACGGCCTGCTGGCCGCCGCCATCGTGGCGGGCTTCCCACCGACCATCGGCTTCGCGGCCAGGCTTCTCGCTCTCCAGTCCGCGTTCGAAGCGCAGCAGGCGGTGGCCTTCGCGGCGCTGCCCGCCGCGCTCGGTTGGTTGCTGTGGCTCGGGGCGGGTGCACGGGCTGCCGGCCTCACCGGCAGCGCCGAAGGCCCGCGCGCGCCGAGAACTCTGGTGACGCGCTCTGTCGGGGTCGCGGCCCTCGCCCTGGGGGCCTTGGCCGGGCCCCTCGCGCTTGAGGTGGCGCAGCCTGCAGCAGCCGCTGCCGGGCTCGGACAGGCCGGGCCGCGCGTCGGCATCTCGATCCTCGGGCTCCAGCCGGCGTCGGCCGGTTGGCCCGCGCTCGGGTTGGGCGGCCTGATCGTGCTCGTCGCCATCGCGGCGTGGGTGCCGCTCGGAGCTCGAGTCCAGCCGCCGGCCTCCGCGGCGCCGCAGCCGCTGCCGGCGCCACGTCTCGCGCTGCGGCTGCAGCTGCCGTCGCGCTTCGCCCTCGGCTCGGGCGCCGCCGAGGCGATGCTGACGGGCCGGCGACCTCTTTTCTGGGCTCTGCTCGTGGCAGCGCTGGCGATCGTCGTCACCCGAGTGGCGCTGTGAGGACCGCGGCCGAGGTGGTCGTCATCGCCTGCCTCTGGGTGGGCGCCTCCTCCGCCGTTCTCAGCCGCCGGCGGGCGATCTGGACGGCCGGTGTGGCGCTGGCGGCACTGGCGCTCGCGGCTCTGCTCGCGCTGCTCGGAGCGCCAGTGGCCGCGGCCTTCTTGGGCGCCGGCGGCTTCGTTGGCGCCGTCATCGCCTCGATGGGCCGCCCGCCCGGGCGCGGTGGTCTGCTGCCGGCGGGGTCGGCGCCGGTGCTCACCCTCTGCGTCGTGGTGGGCGCCCTCTCGGCCTGGATCGGCGGCTCTGTCCTCAGCGGGCCCGGCGGCGCGGGCGGCCGCACGGCGGCCCTGGTCCTGATCGGCCTTGGCGCAATGCGCCTGGTGGCCAACCGCGAGCCAGATCGCGTGGCCGGGCCGGCGATCCTCACCGCGCTCGGCCTGGGTGCGGCGGCCGCTCTGGCGCCGGTGGGGCTGGCTGCCGCCGCAGCGGCGGGTGGCACCGCCGCCCTCGCGGGCGTGCTTGCGCGTGTGCCCGCGTCCGCGTCATGACGATCTCCGAGCCAAGCGTCGCTCTCGGCGTGCTCGCGGCCCTGAGCGCTCTGCTCCTGGCTGCCACCGCGCGGGACTTCCGGCCAGCGCCGCTGTCAGTGGCGACCGCCGTCCTCGCGGTAGCGGCGGTCAGCATCGCGCCGGACTTGGGGGTCATCGCCCTCGTCCTGCTGCTCCTCGCCGCGGCGCAGCTGCGCGCGACCGGCGACCTCGGGCCGGTGCGATCAGCGGGCCTTGCGGCCGGCCTGCTGGCAGTCGCCATGCTGGCCGCGACGCCGGATCCCCGGTCGGGGCGGCTGGCCGCCCTGGTGGCGGCGCTGGCCTTGGCGGGTGCGGTGGGATTGGTTCCCCACCTGGCGGAGGCGGAGGAGGGCGACACGGGCCGCACCGCCGTCGCGATGCGGGCGTTCGTGATGCCGAGCGTCGCATTCGCGCTGTTCGAGCGGGTGCACGCGGCGCTGCCACCGGGCTCTTTCCGGGTCTTCGGCGGCGTGCTGCTCGCGCTCGGCTGCGCCAACGTCCTCTGGGGCCTGGCTGGCGCTCTGACCGATGACGAGGAGCGCGCGTGGCGCTACGCCTACAGCGCGGATTGGGGGTTGGCGCTGATCGGCCTGGGCCTCCTTTCGCCGGACGGGTCGGCGGGGGCCTTCCTGATGCTGCTGTCGGTGCTGCTGCTGCGCCTCCCGCTGCTTTTCAGGCCCTCGAACTGGCTGGCCGCCGCGGCCCTGGCGGGGCTGGCGCCGTTCGGCGGCTTCGTCGCCCGGCTCCTCATCCTCCGCGCGGCCACGGCCGTCGCCTGGCCGCTGGCCCTGGCCCTCGGTTTGGCGCTGGTGCTGTGGCTCCCGGCCACCCGGCGCCAGCTTCAGCCCGGGAGCCGGGCGAGGGGGAGGGCGCTCATCGCTCAGCTCGCGCCCCTCGGCGTCACCCTGGCCGCCGGGATCTATCCCGCCGGCTTTCTCCGTCCCCTCGGTCTATGAGGACGGTCCTGGTCGACGCTGTGGCGCTGCTCCTCTATCCGGGCCTGCTCACGGCCGCCGCCGCCGGCGTGCTCGGCGAGCTGGCCCAGGCGCGCCTGTTTGCCGGCAGGGTGCGCGCGCGGACGATCATCCGGCCGCTCTTCAGCAGGCCGCCCGCGACGGCGGTTGCCGCCGCGGTCGCCGGCGCCCTGGCGGCGGCCCAGCTGGGAGCCCCTTTCAGCCCTCTCGATGCGCTCGACCGCAACGTGCTCGTCGCCATCGCCTGCGGCGCTGCGATCGCGTGGTTGGGGTGGGCTTGGACGCCTGGCGAAGCGGGCTCGGTCGTGATGGCCGGTGTCAGCGGCTGGGCGGTGGCCGTGCTCGCGCCGGCCGTGGTGGCGCAGGACCTTCACCCCGCCGCGCTGGCCGCGCTGACCGTCTCCGCCGCCGTCCCCGCCAAGCTCGCCGCGGCGGTCCTCTATGTGGTCAGCCTGCCCGCGGTCCTGGATGTGGCGAAGGGCTCGCGGCCGCAACGCCTCTGGCTCTGGCTGCCGGCGGGCGGGCTGTTCGCCTCGGTTTTCATGCCGCCCGCCGGCGACGACGCGCTCGACCTGGCCCGCTTCTTCGGGGCCGGCGCGCTGGTCGTCGCCGTCGCGCTCGGGCTCGGCCGCGTGGCCGGCTCGAGCCGCGCGTACCCGGTGGTCATCGTGGCCCTGGCCCTGGTCACCGCGTCGCTTGCCGCGGTCGCGTCATTCATGCATTAGCGAGTAGACGACCGCCACATTTTGCGGGTCCTTGGGCTCTCCCACCCAAGTTCTGGGGTGTATCATCTGCACGTCCCGCCGATCCCACCAACGTCCTGAACGCGTCTTAGAGAGCTTGAACGTAATTACCTCGGTGCTGGGCCTTTGGTCGACGGACATGGGCATCGACCTGGGCACGGCGAACACCCTCGTTCACGTCCGTGGGCGCGGCATCGTCCTCGACGAGCCGTCGGTCGTCGCCATCAGCAAACGCACGGGCCAGGTCCTGAGCGTCGGCCACGACGCCCGCCGGATGCTCGGCCGCACGCCCGCAGACATCGTCGCGATGCGGCCGCTGAAGGACGGTGTGATCGCCGACTTCGATCACACCGAGCAAATGATCAAGCACTTCATCGCGAAGGTCCACGAGCGCGACTTCCACGTCTCACGGCCGCGCGTCGTGCTCGGCATCCCGTCGGGCGTGACAGAGGTCGAGCGCCGCGCCGTGCTGGACGCGGCGGGCAGCGCCGGGGCCCGCGAGTCGCACCTGCTGGAGGAGTCGATGGCCGCGGCGATCGGCGCCGGGCTTCCCATCCAGGAGGCGGGCGGCTCGATGGTGATCGACATCGGCGGCGGGACGACCGAGGTGGCGGTCATCTCCCTCGGCGGCATCGTGGCCGCCCAATCGATACGCGTCGGCGGGGACGAGATGGACGACGCCATCGCCCAGTACGTGCGGCGCACGTTCAATCTGCTGATCGGGGAGCGGACGGCCGAAGACATCAAGATCGCCATGGGCTGCGCTTTCCCGCCGCCCGAGGAGCGCACGTTCAACGTGCGCGGCCGCGACCTCGTGACCGGACTGCCGAAGATCGTCGAGATGTCGACCGCCCATGTGCGCGAGGCGTTGACTGGAGTCCTCGTCGAGATCGTCGCCGCCATCCGGGCCACCCTCGACGCAACGCCGCCGGAGCTGGTCCAGGACATCCTCGAGCGCGGTGTCGTGCTGTGCGGGGGCGGCGCGCTGCTCGGCGGTCTCGACGAGCTGATCGCGCACGAGATGCTGCTCCCCGTCGTCGTCGCCGACGAGCCGCTGACGTGCGTCGCGCGCGGCGCGGGCATCGTGCTGGAGGACATCGAGACCCTCGGTCGAGTCCTCGTGAAGCCCCGGCGCATGCGCGCGCTCCGCGCCTAGGTCTCGGGCTTGCGAGGAGGCGTTCGCGCCCGGACCGGCGAACGTTCCACCGGCGCTTTCCTACTCGCCGCCTCCGCGCTCATCGCGCTCGCGCTGATCACCGACCTGCCGGCCATGGCCGGCCCGCGGGGCGCCCTGCGCGGCATCCTCGCCCCGCCGGAGGCGGTGATGTCGGCGCTCGCCGCCGGGGCCGGCGACGTGGCCGGCGTCTTCGGGGACATCGCCTCCCTGCGCTCCGCGAACGGCAGGCTGCGAGCGGAAAACGCCGACCTGCGCCGGCAGGTAGCGCTGGGCTCGGCCGCCGCGCGAGAGAACGACCAGCTGCGGCGCGCGCTCGCGTTTGAGAAGACCTACGGCCACAAGGTGGTGGCGGCGAGCGTGATCGCGCGCAGCCCCGAGCCGCTCAGCCGCTCTTTGACGATCGACAAGGGCTCCAGCGACGGCCTGAGCGCCGGCATGGTGGTGGCCAGCCCGGCCGGTCTCGTCGGCCGCATCGTGGAGACGTCATCTCACTCGGCGCTGATCCAGACCATCGCGGATCCGCAGAGCCGCGTCAACGGCTACGGCGCTCTCTCCGGCCTGGAAGGCACGGTGCTCGGCGACGGCGTCCAGCTGACGATGCAGGTGCCCGCGCGCCCGGACAGCGGGCTGAAGCCCGGCGAGTGGGTGCTGAGCTCGGGCGTCGGCGGCACCTACCCGCGGGGGCTGGTCGTCGGGCAGGTGGTGAGCTTCCAGCCCCAGGCCGCGGCGACGCTGCAGTACGCGACGCTCGCCTGGCCCGACGACTACTCGTCGCTCGACCTCGTCCTGGTCATCACCGACTTCCAGAGCCCCGTGGCTCCGTGAGCGCCCGCTCGCGCCGTCCGGCGCCGGCGGCGGCCTGGTTGGATTGCCTTTGCGATCACGTCTGCGCCGGCGGCGGCCTGGTTTGCGCTGACTGGAGGCCTTCGCCTTGAGCTCGATGGCCGACGCCGCCCCGCCGGCGCCACGCACCGCCTACCTCCTCTACGCGATCCCGGTGCTCGCCGCCCTGGCCCAGCTCACCTGGATGCCGCGCTTGCCCTGGGCCGCCTACCCGAACCTGGCTGTCGTGACGGTGGCCGCCTGGACGTGGTCGCGCGGCACGCGCGCCGGGCTCTGGTGGGCGGTGGCCGCCGGCCTCGTGCTCGACCTGGGCTCGGGCGGCGCGCTCGGGCCGCACGCGCTGGCCCTCCTGGCGGCGGCATACGTCGCCGGCCTCGTCACCACCACGATCGATGGCGGGCTGCTGACGCTGCCGGCCTCGGCCGGGCTGGCCACGGTCGCCTACGGAGCGGCGCTCCTGGTGATCGGCGCCGTCCTTCGCGAGAGCTCGCTCCACGTGCACGCCAACGCCGGCTGGATCTTCGGGACGAGCATCTGGTCCGCCGTCCTGGCGCCGCTGGCGGTGCTCGTCGTCCGCCGGCTGGATCGAGCCGTCGCGGCAGTCCGCTGGTGAATGACGAGCCCTTCGTCCCGGTTCAGCTAGGCCGCTGGATCGACCTCGGCGGCCTGGAGCCGCGTCCCCGCTGGTCGGCGCGCATGATCGCCTTCGGTCTGCTCGTCGTGGCGGCGGCCGTGGTCCTGGTCAGCCGCCTGTTCCAGCTCCAGGTGGAGGATGGCCGGCACCTGGCCGCGCTGGCGAAGCAAAGCCGGGTGCACCGCGTGGTCCTGCGCGCCGAGCGCGGGATCATCTACGACCGGCACGGGCAGCAGCTGGTGATCAACCGGCCGGCGTGGACCCTCGAGCTGATCCCCTACGACCTGCCCGTCTCCGACGGCCAGCGTAATGCGGAGCTGGCCTGGCTGGCGCACCTGGTCGGCCAGCCCGCAAGTTCGATCGAGCGCCAGGTCGACCACTCCGACGGGCTCACACCGATCGTGCTGCAGCGTGACCTGCCCGACCAGGAGGCCGAGGTTCTCACCGAGCGGATGCCGCAGCTCCCGGGCGTGTCTCTGCAGCAGGTGCCGCAGCGGTCGTACCTCGACCCGGTCCTGCTCTCGCACGTCCTCGGCTACACGGGGCCCATCGACGGCGAGCAGTACGCCAAGCTCGCAGCGCAGGGCTACCAGCCCGACGAGACATTGGGCCGCGCCGGCGTCGAGCAGTCGCTGGAATCGACTCTGCGCGGCACGGACGGTTGGGCCGACACCGTTTTTGACGCACAGGGACGCGCGGTGAAGGTGCTGCGTCAAAAACCCGCGGTCAACGGCGACGACGTCTACCTCTCGATCGACATGGGGCTCCAGCAGGCTGCCGACCAATACCTGCAGGCCGAGATCAAGAAGGTGAAGGTCGCGGCCGGCGCGGTGGTGGTCGCCGATCCGCGCGACGGAGAGATCCTGGCCCTGGATTCCTTTCCGGGCTACGACAGCAACCTCTTCAGCAAGGGCATCTCGAACACGCAGTACAAGCAGCTGCTGAACGACCCAGGCCACCCGCTCTACGACCACGCCACCCAGGGCGAGTACCCGCCCGGCTCGACCTTCAAGATGATCGCCGCCGCGGCCGGCCTGCAAGAGGGCGTGATCCAGGCCGACACGATGCTCAACTGCCCCGAGTACCTCAGCTTCGGGGGCTGGACATACCAGAACTGGTCTGGCTACGACATGGGGCTGATGAACGTCGGCAAGGCGATCTCCGAGTCCTGCGACACGTTCTTCTACCAGGTCGCGAACGCCCTCGGCCCCGACCGGCTCGCCAAGTACGCCGCCGCCTTCGGCTACGGCACGGCGCCGGCGATCCAGCTGCCCAACGTCTCAGCCGGGCTTGCTCCGACGCCCGGCTGGAAGGCGGCGAGCTGCAACGCGCCGCCGACGGATTGGAGCTGCCAGTGGAGCCTCGGCGAGACGATCACCTACGGGATCGGGCAGTCCGACGTCCTCACCACGCCGCTGATCCAGGCGATGTACATCAGCGCCGTCGCCAACGGGGGCGACCTGCTGCAGCCGACGCTGGTCCATGAGGTCGACAGCGCGACCGGCCAGGTGGTGAGCAACGCGCACGCCCAGGTCGTGCACCACGTGCCGGTCTCGCCCGACAACCTCGCGACCGTCCAGCACGGGATGTGGATGTGCCTCGAGGACCCTCATGGCACGGGCTACTGGTTCCGGCTGGCGCACTTCCCCGCCGATGGCGGCTGCAAGACGGGGACTGCGCAGTTCGGCAGCGGGCCGACGCAGCCCACCCACGCGTGGTTCACCTTCTTCACGCCGTTCAAGAACCCGCAGGTGGTGATCATCGTGCTGGTCGAGGGGGGTGGCGAGGGTGACCAGGTCGCCGAGCCGGTGGCCCTCCAGGTGGCGCAGTACTACGACGCCCACCAGGCGCAGATCCAGGCAGGCCGCTCATGAGGGTGGTCCGCCTGCCCTGGTACCGGCGGCTGTCCCAGTCGCAGCTGGTGCTGACGGCGGCCCTCCTGGTGATCGGGCTGGCCACGGTCTACTCCGCCACCGCATCCGACCTCCGCAAGCAGCTGCTGTCCGCGATCCTCGGCCTGCTCGCGCTCGGCGCGGCGGCGCTGCTCGACCCCAAGCGGCTCGTCCGCGCCAGCACCGCGCTCTATATCGGCTGCTTGCTGCTGCTCCTCTTCGTGAAGGTGCACGGCCACTCCGCCCTCGGCTCCCAGCGCTGGATCTCGGTGGCGGGATTCCAGGTCGAGCCGTCGGAGCTGTCCAAGCTCGTGATGGTGATCGTGCTGGCGAAGCACCTGGCCGAGCCCGGACGCGTCACCCTGCGGCGCGTTCTCACGGCTTGCGCGCTCGCCGCCCCACCGATGCTCCTGATCCTCTCGCAGCCCGACCTCGGGACCGCCATCGTCTACGGCTGCGTCCTCGGCGGGCTGCTCTTCATCGCGGGCGCGCCGCGCATCCAACTCGTCGGGCTGGGAGTCGCGGCGGTGGCCGCAGTCCCGCTGGCGCCGCACTTCCTGCACGCCTATCAACGCCAGCGCCTGGAGATCTTCCTCGACCCCTCGAAGGACCCGCTCGGCGCCGGCTACAACCTGCTGCAGGCGCGGATCGCGATCGGGTCGGGCGGCGCGCTCGGCACCGGCTGGCTGCACGGACTCCAGGGCAGCCTCGGCTACGTCCCCGAACGGGCCACGGACTTCATCTTCGCGGTGTTCGCCGAGGAATTCGGCCTCATCGGCTGCATCGCGCTGCTCGCCCTCTTCGTCCTGCTGCTGCTCTCGCTCCTCCGCTCGGCGTCGATCGCCCCCGACCGCTTCACCCGCCTCTTGGTGGCCGGGGTCGCCGTGATGCTCTTTTCGCAGGTGGTCGAGAACATCGGCATGAACATCGGCCTGCTCCCGATCACCGGCATCCCCTTGCCATTCATCTCCTACGGCGGCTCCGCGCTGGTCACCGATCTCACGGCGCTCGGCCTGGTCCAGGGCTTGATGCTGCGGCGGAGAATGGTCGTCCACTCCCAGACCCGGCCGAACGAGTTCCTGCTACACGAAGCCGCGGGCGTCAGATTGAGCGCCTGAACGTTCGCTCGGGGGTACAATCACGCTTCGTGCCCCAGCAGCGGATGTCTGCCGTCATCGTGAGCGGCGGCAAGCAGTACAGGGTCGCCCCCGGCGATCGCATCCTCGTCGACCGGCTCCAGGTGGAGCCCGGCGCCGAGGTGAAGCTCGAGCACGTCCTCCTGCTCGACGACGGCGACGAGGTCCAGGTCGGCAGGCCGCTGGTCGAAGGCGCGAGCCTCGCGGCCCGGGTCCTCGGCCACGAGCGAGGCCCGAAGATCGAGGTCCTCCGCTACAAGTCGAAGAAGCGCGTGCGCGTGCACAGGGGCGCGCGCGCGGACCTGACGGCGCTCGAGATCCTCGACCCGTCCGCCGGCCGCAGCCGGGCCAAAACCGCAAAAATCGAAAAGACCGAGAAAACCGAAGCCAAGCCGCGCAAGCGTGCAGCCAAGCCGAAGGTCGAGGAGCCTTCGGCCGAGGAAGAGACGGAGAGCTAGATGGCGCACAAGAAGGGCGGCGGATCGTCGCGCAACGGCCGCGACTCCAATCCCCAGATGCTCGGAGTCAAGACGTTCGGCGGGCAGTCCGTGCTGGCCGGCGCGATCATCGTTCGCCAGCGAGGGACGCACATCCTGGCCGGCCGCGGCGTGGGCGAAGGCCGCGACCACACTCTGTTCGCCCTCCAGGGCGGCCGCGTCGTCTTCGAGCGCGTCGGCAAGGACCGCCGGCGTGTCTCGATCTCAAGCGACTAGCGCGCCCCCGCGCCAATCCTTCGTCGACTCCGCCCGCGTGCACGTGCGTGCCGGCCGCGGCGGGCGCGGAGCCTCCTCCTTCCGGCGTGAGCCATATGTGCCGCGCGGCGGTCCTGACGGCGGGGACGGCGGCCGCGGCGGCTCGGTCCTCGTGATCGCCGACCGGAGCGTGGCCAGCCTGGCCGAGTTCGCCCGGCGCCGCACCTGGCATGCCGAGAACGGGACGGCCGGCGCCGGAGGTCGCAAGCATGGCAGCAGGGGCGCGGACATCGAGCTCCGCGTGCCGGTAGGCACGCAGGTCATCGACGCCGCCGGCGGCGACGTGCTGGGCGACCTCGACGTGCCCGACGCCACGCTCGTGGTCGCCAAAGGCGGCGCCGGAGGGCGCGGCAACGCGCGATTCGCGACCCCGGCCAACCAGGCCCCACGCCTGGCCGAACCAGGCCTTCCGGGCGAGGAGCGCGGCCTCCAGCTGGAGCTCAAGCTCATCGCGGACGTCGGCCTGGTCGGCCAGCCCAATGCCGGCAAGTCGTCGCTCCTCGCCTCGCTCTCGGCGGCCAACCCCAAGGTCGGCGACTATCCGTTCACGACGCTCGAGCCCGAGCTCGGGGTGATGGAGGGCGAAGGCGGCCGCCTCGTGCTCGCCGACATCCCGGGGCTGATCGAAGGAGCCTCCACGGGAGCGGGCCTCGGGATTCGCTTCCTGCGGCACGTGGAGCGCACGCGCGCCCTGGCGTTCGTGGTCGACGCGTCGGCTGCCGACCCCTGGGGCGACCTCGACGCGGTTCGCGCCGAGGTGGCGAGCTACTCAGCCCAGCTGGCGAGCCGGCCGGCGCTCACGGTGATGAACAAGCTCGACCTCGAGCCCGCTCGCCGGCTGCGAGACACCGATCCTCGCGACGCCGTCTTCGTCTCGGCTCTCAGCGGTGAAGGACTGGACGAGCTCCAGCAGGCCCTCATCGCGCTCGCGTCCACGGCGCCGGCGCCGAGCTCGCCGGAGGTCGTGACCAGGCTCCCGGCGGGGCGGGCGCGAGCTGTGGCGCCGACAGTGCTTCGGCAGGCCTGGGGTTTCGACGTGCGTGGCGAGGCCGTCGAGCGCCTGCTCCAACGCACGGACTTCGACTCCGCCGAGGGGCTCGAGCGCTTCCAGGGGCGCCTCCGCAGGCTTGGCGTCGACCGCGCCCTCGTCGAGGCCGGCGTGCAGCCCGGCGACACCGTCCGCATCGGCGAGCTCGAGTTCGAGTACCAGCCGTGAGGCTCGGTGTCCTGGGCGGGACCTTCGACCCGATCCATGTCGGCCACGTTGCCGTCGCCCGGGCGGCCCTCGATTGCCTTGACCTCGACCGGCTGCTCGTCGTGCCGGCGCGAGTCCCTCCGCACAAGGCCGCGGCCTCTGCCGAGGTGTCCGACCGGCTCGAGATGTGCCGCCTGGCCGTGGCCGATCTGCCTCGGACCGAGGTGGTCGACATCGAGGTCCGCCGCGAAGGACCGTCGTACACGGCCGAGACGCTGGAGGAGCTGAGCGAGGCCAACCCCGGCGCCGACCTGCGCCTGATCCTCGGCTGGGACGCCGCACGCCTGCTCTCGGAGTGGCACGAGCCCTGGCGTGTGCTGGAGCTGGCCAGGCCCGCGATCTTCCGGCGCCCTGGCGTGGCCGGTCCGTCTGGTCAGGACCTGGAATCGGCCGGGATCGACCCGGAGCGGGTCACCGTCTGTGACGCGGACACCCCGGACGTCGACGCCACCGACATCCGCCGCCGCGCCGCCGCCGGAGAGAATCTCGCCGGGCTTGTGCCACAGCCCGTCGCCGATTACATACGGGACCGAGGGTTGTACGCCGGCGCGGCTGGGCATAATTCGCCGCATTGAGCGAGATCGATCCCCAGGAGCTGTCGCAGGCGCTGCTTGCGGTCGCTGAGGACAGGAAGGCCTGGGACGCGGTCATGCTCGACGTCCGCGGCAAGACCACGATCGCCGACTTCTTCGTGGTCTGTGAGGGAGAGACCGACCGCCAGCTGAGGGCGATCGCCGACGCGATGCTCAAGCGGGCCAAGGAGCTGGAGACGCGACCCCTGCACGTCAGCGGCTACGAGGACGCGACCTGGATCCTGCTTGACTTCGACGCCGTCGTGGCGCACATCTTCCTGCCGGGCGAACGCGCCTACTACGATCTGGAAGGGCTCTGGACGGAGGCCGCCCGGAGGCGCCGCAGCAGCGCGTCCTGACCTGCCGCCGCGGGGCGGTCCCTGCAAGATTTTGGATTAAATCCTGATAGGATGGCCCTCAGATGTTGGTAGGAGACGGTATCCGTTGAGCGAAGACGTAAACGTCCTGTTCATCGAGGACGATCCGACCGTTGCGCAGATGTACAAGCTGAAGCTCGAGCTCGACGGCTACCACGTCGTGATGGCCAAGGACGGGGAGGAGGGGCTGCAGTCGGCCACCGCCGAGCCGCCGGACATCATCTTTCTCGACATCCGGCTGCCCAAGATGGACGGCTTCGCCGTGCTTGAAGGGCTGCGCGGCAACGAGAGCACCAAGCACGTCCCGGTCGTCATCCTCTCGAACTACGGCGAGCGCGAGCTGGTCGAGCGCGGCCTGAAGCTGGGCGCCTTGGAGTACTTGATCAAGAGCCAGACCACGCCGGCGAACCTCTCCAAGGGCGTCGAGGGATGGTTGAAGGAGTAGCTATGGCGACGGCTCGGGGCTCGCTCCAGCCCGGTTTCGATCTCGACAAGCCCCTTTACACGATCAGCGTTGCTTCCGAGATCCTCGAGACGCACCCGCGGACGTTGATGCTCTACGAGGACGTCGGCTTGATCGAGCCGTTCCGGACGGCGACCAACCGCCGGCGCTACTCGCAGCGGGACATTCGCAAGCTCCAGGTCATCCAGCACCTCACCCGCGAGAAGGGCGTGAACCTGGCGGGGGTGCGGCACATCCTGTCCTTGTTCGACGCGATGAGCAAGCGCGGCCTCGAGCCTCCGACCGACCTCACGGAAGTCTTCCAGAGGTACTCGGAGATCATCTGAACGAGAGCCGGCTGAAGGCCTCACTGTCAGAATTTCGAAGTGCGGCGCTTGACCAATCTTGTCCAGTCGTTACTAAAATGAGGTAAGCGGGCGGTTTTCGTATTGCCCTCCCTCCTTTCTTGAGGGTCCCCGGCCCTGGGTCGGGGACCTTCTATCTTCTCCGGCCCGGCCTCCTGTAGATTCGGCCCATGCTCGGCGTGGATCTCACGGCCTGCTGGCGGCCTCGGGTGGGCATGGTCACGGTCGCGGTCGAGCTGACACGCGCTCTCGCCGCTCGCGGCGTTCCGCTGCTCATCTTCTGCAGCCGGCAGAGGGTGCCGGGCTTTGAAGGCCATCCAGCGGTCATCTCGACCCACCGGCACGAGCTGGCCAACAAGCTGCTCTGGCTGCCGGCTGTCGAGGCTGACGCCGGCGTCGACGCCATGCTCTACCCGTACTGGCCGCCGCCGCCCCGGCGGCGCCGAAACGCTCCGCCCGCGCTGACCTTCGTCCACGACCTGGCCTTCCGCATCCGCCCCGACGAGGTCCCGTGGCAGCAGCGCCTGTACCTCGGCAGCCTTCTCCCCGGCGCCCTGCGCAAGTCGGCCGCGGTCCTGGTGCCCTCCATGACCACGCGCGACGACGTCGTCCGCGAGTTCCCGGTTCCAGGCCTCGAAGATCGGGTCACGGTCGTCGGTGAGGGCGCCCCCGAGCTGCCTGCCGGCGCGTCTCTGCCCGGCGGCCTGCAGCCCGGGTTCGTGCTGGCCGTGGGAACCGTGGAGCCTCGGAAGAACTACGACCGGCTGCTCGAGGCCTATCGCGCCGTCCGGCGCCGCGTGGGCGATGCGCCGCCGCTGGTGATCGCGGGTCGGGTCGGCTGGAACGTCGACGGCCTGCCCGAGAGGCTGCGCGCCGAGCCCGGCGTCGTGCACCTGGCCGAAGTGGACGACGCGGCCCTCGGCAGCCTCTACGAGCACGCCGGCGTCCTCGCCTTCCCGAGCCTCTACGAGGGTTTCGGCCTCCCGCTGCTGGAGGCGATGACATTTGGCGTCCCCGCCGTCATCGGGCGCGCCGGCGCCCTCCCCGAGCTCGCCGGCGGCGCAGCGCTCGAGGTCGACCCTGAAGACATCGGTGCCCTCGCCTCCGCCCTGGAGCGGGCCCTCACCGACGAAACGCTGCGGACGCAGCTGTCTGAGAGAGGCAGGCGGCGCGCTGCCGAGTTCTCGTGGGACGCAGCGGCCGCACGGGTCGAGGACGTTCTTGGCAAACTAACGCCTCCACGATGAGCGAGACGGAACTAGAGGTCTTCAACACGATGGGCCGCCATCGCGAGGTCTTCACGCCGCGCGAGCCGGGCAAGGTCTCGATGTACACGTGCGGCCCGACGGTCTACAAGTACGCGCACATCGGCAATTTCAGGACCAACCTGATGTCCGACTTCTGGATCCGTGCGCTCGAATACCTCGGCTACGAGGTCATGCAGGTGCGCAACATCACCGACGTCGGACACCTGGTGGCGGATGCGGACACTGGGCAGGACAAGGTGCTCGAAGCCGCCCGCGCCGAGAACAAGAGCCCGGAGGAGATCGCCGAGCACTACACGCGCGCGTTCATCGACGACGCGGCGCTGCTGAACATCCGGCCGGCGGACGAGAGCCCCCGGGCCACCGAATTCGTGCCCCAGATGGTCGAGCTGGTCGCGAAGCTGGTCGAGAAGGGACACGCCTACGACGTCGAAGGCAACGTCTACTACGACGTGCAGAGCAAGGACGACTACCCCAAGCTCTCGGGCAACACCCTCGAGCAGCTGCAGTCGGGCTACCGCATGGAGGTCGACCCGCTGAAGCGGCACCCAGCCGACTTCAGCTTGTGGAAGGCGGCCGGCCCACGGCGCTTGCAGGTCTGGGACTCACCCTGGGGGAAGGGGTACCCGGGCTGGCACATCGAGTGCTCGGCGATGTCGCTGCACTACTTCCCACAGGGCTTCGACATGCACACCGGAGGCGTCGACCTGGTCTTCCCGCACCACGAGGACGAGATCGCGCAGTCGGAGCCCGTGGCGGGCGAAGGCTTCGTCAACTACTGGGTCCACGGCGAGTTTCTCGAATTCCGCGGCAAGAAGATGGCCAAGTCGACCGGGAACATCCTGCGCGTGCCCGAGCTCGAGGAGATGGGCTACGACCCGCTCGCTTTCCGCTACCTGTACCTGCTCGCCAAGTACCGGGCGAAGCTGAGCTTCAGCGACGAATCACTGGAAGCCGCCGCGACCGGCCTGCGGTCGATCCGGCAGCGAGCTTCGGCGCTGCCACCGGCAGTGGTACCGAGCTCGCCGGAGGCCGAGCGGCTGGAGCAGGAGTTCCGCGCCGCCCTGCGTGACGACCTCAATCTCCCGCGTGTCCCGGGCCTGATCCAGGACGTGCTGCGCGCCGACATCCCCGGTGGCGAGAAGAGGGCGCTGCTGGAGCGCTGGGACTCGGTCCTGCAGCTCGACCTCACGCGTGAGGCCGAGGCGATCGAGGTCCCCGCCGAGGTGCAGGCGCTGGCCGACCGGCGCGAGCAGGCCCGTGCCGACCGGCAGTGGGAGGCTGCCGACCGGCTGCGCGACGAGATGGCCGAGAAAGGTTGGTCGGTGGAGGACACTGCGGCCGGCCCGAAACTGCGTCCCAGGTAGGATTCAGCCGACGTGATCCCGGTCCTCGCGGTGGCCAGCCGCCCCGGCCCAGGGCTGCGCACACTTTTCCGATCCCTCTCGGAGAGCGGCGTCTTCGAGCTGACTGTCGCCGGGCCTGAGGCGCTCGCGACCCTCAACGGCGCCAAGGTGGTGCTGGGGGCCACGGACCGCCCCCTCCGGGACGACCAGGCGGAAGCCCTGGGCGGCTTCCTGCGCCGCGGCGGCGGCCTGGTCACCTTAGGGGGAGCGGCAGCGGCCTGGGCTGAGCACCCGGAGCTGACGTCAATTCTCGGGGTGCCGGCTCACGACCTGTCCCCCGAGAGCGAGCTGCTCGTGCGGCCCCAGCCCGGACATCCGGTCACCGACCGGCTGGACCCCGAGATCCCGATCCCGGATCGCCTGCCGCTGAGCGACCAGGTGGACGGCACGCCGCTGCTGACGGTGTCCTGGCACTACCGAGACGTGGTGCTCGCCTACGAGAAGGGCCGGTTCTTGAACCTCGGTCTCGGCTGGACCGCCGCCGCGCAAGCCCATCCCGCGCTCCACCAGCTGGTTCACCGCGCGCTGCGACACGCCGCGGGCGAGGCCCCATCGCGGGCGGTCCGGGTGGGCATGATCGGCTTCGGCGCCATCGGCCGCGAGCATGGCGAGGCCGTCTCGGCGGTGCCCGGCTTCGAGCTCACGGCCGTCTGCGACCGCGCCCAGAGCCGTCTCGATGCGGCTCGGGCAGAGTTCGACGCCCGCGGCTATCTCGAACCGGCGGACCTGCTGGCCGACCCCGACGTCGACCTGGTGGTCGTCGGGACGCCCCCGGCCACCCATGCCGATGTGGTCCTCCAGGCCCTGGCGGCCGGCAAGCACGTTGTCTGCGAGAAGCCGTTCGCGCTGCGGGTCGACGAGGTCGACGCCATGCTCGAGGCGGCCTCGGCCGGCAGCCGCATGATCACCGTCTACCAGAGCCGCCGGTGGGACCCGGACTTCGTGGCCATGCGGGACGCTGTGCGGCGTGGCGCCGTCGGCGACCTCTTCTACTACGAGTCTTTCATCGGCGGTTACGGCCACCC
The DNA here is from genome assembly GCA_036378435.1 of Candidatus Dormiibacterota bacterium. Classification (GTDB taxonomy): domain Bacteria; phylum Chloroflexota; class Dormibacteria; order Dormibacterales; family Dormibacteraceae; genus DASUWK01. The sequence continues at coordinate 226,635 of DASUWK010000059.1, forward strand.
GTGCAGCTACTGGCACAGTCACGAGCCGGTTTCGGGTGGGACGATCTACGACTGGGGCTCGCACTACTTCGACTGGATGCTCCAGGTCATCCCGGGGCAGGTCGCGAGCGTGTCGGCCGTCGCGCACAAGCGCGTCTGGCACGACGTCACCAACTCCGACCAGGTCCGCGTCGACGTCAGCTTCCAGGACGGGCGGCAGGGAATGTTCATGCAGTCGGACGTGGCGGCGGCGCTCAAGCGCAAGTGGTACCTGCTCGGCACCGAGGGCGCGATCACCGGCGACTGGCGCCAGGAGTCGGTCAAGTCCCGCGCCTGGACGGGGGACCTGGTCGAGGAGCGGCTGAACCCGCCCGAGGCGCCGGCGGTGGTCACCGTGCACCGGCCTTCGGCCAGCGGTGTCAGCCACGAGGAGACGCTGGCGCTGTCCGCCCGGACGCCCTTCGGCTTCTACCGCAACCTGGCGGACCACATGCTGCTCGAGGAGCCTCTGGCCGTGCTGCCACAGGAGTCGAGGCGCGTGGTCGGTGTGATGGAGGCCGCGACGAAGTCGATAGCGGCCGGCGGGCGGCCGATCAAGCTGCGCATCTGACGCGTTCTCTGCGCTGGGGAGCCCTCGGCGCCGCCTGGATCGCCGAGCGGGCGGTCCTGCCCGCCATCGGCGCCTCGCGCAACGGTCAGGCCGTAGCCATCGCCTCGCGATCCGCCGATCGCGCCCGGGACCTGGCCTCCAAGTTCGAGATCCCGCGCGTACACGGCTCGTATGAAGCGCTCCTCGCCGACCCCGAGATCGACGCGGTCTACGTGCCGCTGGTCAACTCGCTGCACCGCAGGTGGTGCGTCGCCGCCCTGCGTGCGGGCAAGCACGTCCTCTGCGAGAAGCCGCTGGCGCTGAACGCCGCGGAGGGTGAGGAGATGGCGGCGGCGGCCGAGGCAGCCGGCCGGCTGCTGATGGAGGGGTTCATGTACCGCTTTCACCCGCGCATGCGGGCTCTGCGGGCCGGGGCCGTGGACGTCGCGCACCTGGCCGCGCGATTTGGCTTCCCGCTCCAAGCGCCGGGCAACTACCGCCTCGACCCGGCGCTCGGCGGCGGCGCTCTCATGGACGTCGGCTGCTACGGGGTCAACGTGGCTCGGTGGTTCCTCGGGGAGCCCGAGCGGATCTCAGCTGCGGCTCATGTGGACGGCGTGGACATGAGCGTGGCCGTCGTCCTCGGCTTTGCAGGGGGAGCCACTGCGACCGTCTGGGGCAGCTTCGAATCCCCCGAAGACCAGGAGCTCACCCTGGTCTCGCCGGCCGGCACTCAGCGGGTGAACCAGCCGTTTACGTCCTGGCACGACCCGGACGACCCCTACCAGATCATGGTCGAGGAGTTCGCAGACGCCGCGCTGAGCGGTACCCCGGCGCCGATCTCCCTCGAAGACTCGATCGCCGGCCTACGCGTTCTCGACGCGATTCGCGCCCAGATCAGCTGACCTGGACGACGGCCAGCCCGAGCGGCTGCCCGCCGTTGACGCTGCCCTCGATCACCAGCTGCCCTGTCCGCATGGGCGTCAGGTCGAGCTCGATCACCGCCCGGCCGCCCACGATCGTGCCCTCCAACCGGTCGTTCGAGGGCGTCATCTCGGCGTGGCCGTCCACGAGCGACCAGGTCCAATCCTGCATCTTCACGCCCGACCACCAAACCGCCGCCGGCTGCGTCCCGGGCACCGTGAAAGTGATGTCGTAGACGCCTTCCTGCCAGAGGTTGAGGTGGGCGGGCCCGCCCGCCTGCACCAGCGGGGTGACGGGCGCGGGTGGGCTCGTCGGCGTTGAGGGGCTGGATACGGGCACCGGCGATGGCGCGAGCGCGAGCAGATCCGGGCTGGAGCTCGGCCGGGGACTGGCCGTGCGGTGGATGCCCTCGACGCGCGTGACGACCCGGGTCGGCACGTCAGTGGGCACCGCGATCAGGCTGACGCCGACCACGAGCACTCCCAGCGCGACTACGACCAGTGCGGATTCGAAACGGGACAAAAATTGCTGCAACGCGAGCGAGGACCCGCCCGCAGTGTGAACTAAGCCGTGGGTGGGCGCAACTTGGACGATGCGGACTCGTCCGCGCGAACGGGCTCGGGTTCAGGGAGCGGCGCCAGCGACGCGACCGGCACGATCTGCCTGAACCGGTTCACGGCGCCGTCCCAATCGGCGAGGAGAGCCTCGGCGCGGGCGCTCCCGGTGCGCTGCAGGTGCTCCTCAACCAGGGCGCGCAGCTCGCCGGCGTCCTCGTGCGGCACCGGCCTCGCCACCACGCTGTCGTCGTTCAGCTGACGCCAGTCGACGACGTACGCCACGCCGCCGGTCATCCCGGCGCCGACGTTCCAGCCGACCTCGCCGAGCGCCACCGCGACACCGCCCGTCATGTACTCGCAGAAGTGGTCGCCGGCGCCCTCGACGACAGCCACGGCACCGGAGTTGCGCACACAGAACCGCTCGCCCACCCGGCCGGCCACGAAGAGGCGGCCACCCGTGGCCCCGTACAGGCAGGTGTTGCCCGCCAGCACCGGAGCCGCGGACGATCCCTGGCCCTCGGCGGAGGCGTCGTCGGCAAACGGCTTGATCACGATGACCCCGCCGCCCAGCCCCTTGCCCACGTAGTCGTTCGCCTCGCCCTCGAGGACGAGCTCGGCGCCGCCTTCCAGCCAGGCGCCGAAACTCTGGCCCGCGGAGCCGGTGTAGTCGCGACGATGGCCGGAGCGCAGGTCGGCGCCGACGGTCCGCCGCGAGTTGTCGATGGCGCCCGACGCCGGTGAGGGATCGGCCGGCGCGCCGTTACGCTCCCAAAGACGCCGGCGCGGCGCGTCGGGATCGGCGGGCGGGCGCAGGATGAAGCTCAGGTCGAGGCCGCGCGCGGCGACCTCCTCGGGTATCTGCTCCAGTAGCTCGACGCGACCGACGATCTCGTCCAGCGACCGCGCGCCGAGCAGAGCCAGCTGCTCGCGGACCTCTTCCGCGATGAGCGTCACGTAATTGATGACCCACTCGGGCCGGCCGTCGTACTTGGCGCGCAGGTCCTCGCGCTGAGTGGCGATCCCCGTCGGGCAGGTGTTGAGGTGGCACTGCCGGGCCATGTCGCAGCCGAGCGCGACGAGCAGGCCGGTGCCGAAGCCGAACTCCTCGGCGCCCAGCAGCGCGGCGAGCACGATGTCCCGGCCGTTCTTCAGACCGCCGTCCGTCCGGACCGTCAGGCGCTCCCGCAGCCGGTTGGCGACCAGCGCCTGCTGGGTCTCGGCGAGACCGAGCTCCCAGGGCACGCCCGCGTTCTTGATCGACGCCAGGGGGGACGCGCCCGTGCCGCCGTCCGAGCCGCTGATCAGCACATAGTCGGCGCGCGCTTTGGCGACGCCCGCTGCGATCGTCCCGACGCCCGCCTCCGAGACCAGCTTCACGCCGACCCGCGCCGCCGGGTTCACGGCCTTCAGGTCGTGGATCAGCTGGGCCAGGTCCTCGATGGAGTAGATGTCGTGGTGGGGCGGCGGCGAGATCAGCTGCATGCCGGGCTGGGCGTGGCGCAGCCGGGCGATCAGGCTCGTCACCTTCATGCCGGGCAGCTGGCCGCCCTCGCCGGGCTTCGAGCCCTGCGCGATCTTGATCTCGAGCTCGTCGGCGCGCCGCAGATAAGCAGGCGTGACCCCAAAGCGGCCCGATGCCACCTGCTTGATCCGATTGTCCCGGCGCCGGACGCTGCGCGTGTACAGCTCGGGGTCTTCGCCGCCCTCTCCGGAGTTGGAGCGGGCGCCGATCTCGTTCATCGCCACCGAGAGCGTCTCGTGCGCCTCCGGCGAGAGCGCGCCCAGCGACATCGCCGTGGAGACGAAGCGCTTGCGGATCTCGCCCGCCGCTTCGACCTCGTCGAGCGGTGTTGGGCGCGCGGCCTCTTTGGTCCGCAGCAGCTCGCGCAGCGTGGCCGGCTGGCCCATCGACGCCAGGTCTTTGTAGGCGCCGAAGTCGGCGGGGTCGCCGGTCTGCGTCGCCTTCTGGAGGGCACGGACGGCGAGCGGGTTGTGAGCGTGGAACTCGCCTGCCTTGCGGAAGCGGATGCGGCCGTGGTCGGTCAGGCTCGCGTCCTCGCCCCAGGCCTGCTCGTGCCGATCGCGGATGCCGGCCTCGAGGTCGGCGAAGTCGGCGCCGCCGATGCGGGACGGCACGCCAGGCAGACACGCGGCCATGACCTCGGCGCCGAGGCCGAGCGCTTCCAGGATGTGGGCGCCGCAATAGCTGGCGACGCAGGAGATCCCCATCTTGGACATCACCTTCAGCAGCCCTGCCTCGAGAGCTTTGCGGTAGCGCGTCTCCGCCTCGGCCGGCCCTTCCTCAAGGACGTCGCGCGCGGTGGCCACGCCGAGGTACGGCGAAACGGCGTTGGCGCCCGCGGTGACCAGGCAAGCGAGGTCGTGGACGTCGACCGCGTCGCCCGCGAGGGCGACCAGGTCCTTGCGGAAGCGCTGGCCGGACTCCAGCAGCCGCTCGTGCACGGCGCCGACCGCCAGCACCATCGGGATGGGCAGCCGGTCGGGCCCGGAGCGGCGGTCGCTGAGCATCACGATCGCGGCCTGTGCCGCCTCTGCCTCCGCCGCGATCCGGCTGATGGCGGTCGCCAGGGTCTCGTCGAGCGCGAACGTGCAGTCCACCACCGTGGCCGACCCGAGCACGCGGGCGAGCTCGCCCTCGCTGAGCACCGGCGAAGCCAGCTCGAGCACAGGGTGGCCGTGAGCCGCGATGGCCGGGTGGGTCCGCTTGGCGAGCTGGCCGAGCGCGCCGCCCTCTGGGTCCAGCGTCACTCCGCGCGGACCGAGGAGGGTTCGCAACGACATCACCGACTTCTCGCGCAGCGGATCGATGGCGGGGTTGGTGACCTGCGCGAAGCGCTGCCGGAGATAGCCGTAGACCCGCCTGGGGGTCCGGCCGAGGGTCGCGATCGGGATGTCGTCGCCCATCGAGTACACGGGCTCAGCGCCCGACTCGGCCATCTGGGCGACGACCATCTTGACGTCCTCGGAGCCCCAGCCGTGCAGCTTCTGGAAGCGGCTGAGCTCGGCCAGCGGCTCGGGGTCGATCGGCCGCTTCTCGACCGGGACGAGGACGCGGTCAGCCAGCAGCCCGTACGCGTGGCCGGTCGCCACGCGCTCCTTGGCCGCCTGGTCGCGCAGGATCACACCCTCACGGGTGTCGACCAGCAGCAGCTGGCCCGGTCCGAGACGGCCGCGCTCGACGACGTCGGCCGGGTCGAGGGGCACCACGCCGGCCTCCGAAGCCGCGACCACCAGGCCCTCTCGGGTCACGTGGTAGCGCAGCGGCCGCAGGCCGTTCCGGTCCAGCGCCGCGCCGACGACGACGCCGTCGGAGAAGGAGAGGGCGGCGGGACCGTCCCAAGGCTCGAATCGGATCGACTGGTAGCGGTAGAAGTCCCGCACGTTGGGTGAGATGTCGCCGCGGCCTTCCCAGGCGTCGGGCACCAACGTCATCAGGGCTTCGCCGAGGTGGAAGCCGCGCTGCACCAGGAGCTCGAGCACGTTGTCCAATGACGCCGAGTCGGATCCCTCGCTCCAGATGGCGCCGCGGAGCTCCGGATCGAGCTCGACCTCGCGCGCTCGCATCCAGGCGCGGTTGCCGTCCCAGGTGTTGATCTCGCCGTTGTGCGCGAGCATCCGGAATGGTTGCGCGTTGCGCCAGTCCGGCGCGGTGTTGGTCGAGTACCGCTGGTGGAACACGGCCAGCTGCGACCGGCAGGCCTCGTCCTGGAGGTCGAGGTAGAAGTCGGCGAGGTGGGTCCCGGCCATCAGGCCCTTGTAGACGACGGTGCGAGCCGAGCAGGACGGCACGTACATGCGGACCTTCGCCGCCTCGGCCGCGCGCTCGGCTCGCCGCCGGGCCAGGTACAAACGGCCCTCCCACTCGTCTGGCGACGAGCCCTGCGGCTGCTCGATCAGCGCCTGCCAGATCTCGGGCATGTCGCGCCGCGCCTTCTCGCCGAGCGCGTCTGGATCGACCGGCACCCGGCGCCAGTCTGCGATGCGCAGGCCCAGGGACTCCAGCGCGTCGGCAAGGATGGCGCGGGCGCCGCGGTCCCAGGCGAAGAGCGCCGCCACGCCGACGCGAGCGCCGAGGAGATCGTGCGGGACCTGGATCAGCAGGCCGGCGCCGTCACCGCTTTTGCCGTCGGCGTCGAGGCCGCCGCGATGTGATAGGCGCGCGAGTGCGCCGACGCCGAGCTCGACTACTCGATGAGATGGCGAGGCCTGCGAATCGGCGACGAAGCCCATGCCGCAGGCCGCGCGGAACTCGCGAACGCTGCCTGCCCAGGCGGCGTGGGTGCGCGAAGACGTTTGGCTGGAGGGCACGAGTCGAAGGCTACTGGCCTCGTGCGCGTACTACTAGTGCGCCACCCTCAAACCAACCGTGAGAACTTGGTGCTGGACCTACAAGCCCAGAAGGGCGTAGATGCGCAAGGCGACCGAAAGGTTGAGCCTCGTCTCGGGATCGTCCAGCTCGAGCTCTGAGACCTCGCGAATGCGATCGAGCCTGTAGCGAAGCGTGTTGGGGTGAACCCCTAGGTGTTTGGCCGCGGCCTGCTGCTCCCCGCTCTCGAGGTAGGCGCGCAGCGTCTCCAGCAGCTGGCCGGACCGGTTCCGGTCGTGCTCGGCGATGCGGCCGAGGTGCCGCTGGGCGTAGTCCACGAGGCGGTCGTCGTTCACCGCCGCCAGCAGTCCGGTCAAGCCCAGCTCAGGCACGGCCACAACCTGCTCGCGGCGCTCGAATCGGGCCAGCGTCTCCAGGACCGCGGTGACCTCGCGGTGCGCGGTGGCCGCGCCCGCCGGCGCTTCGACCGGTCCGCTGAACGCGACTGACACCGTGAAGCCGGGCTGCCACTGGTTGATCACGTCGCGGATCTGCTCGCCGAGCGAGCCCACCCGCCGCCGGTAGTCGCCGGCTTCGGCGCCCAGCGGCAGGAGCGCATAGACGGTGTCCGACCGCGTCGAGAGCAGGTGCCGCGGAAAGGCCGTCTTGATCGCGGCCGTCACCCGGCGGTGGAAGTCGCGCTTGACCGCCTGGATCGTGTCCTCGGACAGCTGCCGGGCTCGGATGTAGTCGCGGAAGGCGTCGATGTCGATGGCGATCAGGACGTGCAGGCCGGCCAGCGGATAGCCGAGGTGGCGCGCTCGCCGCTGCGCCGCCGCGTCGTCGCCGAAGGTCGCGTGGGTGAGGTCGTCGAGGAACTCGCCTTTGACGCGCCCTTCGACCTCGGCCACCTCGCGCTCCTTGCTCATGGCGAGCGCGATCACGATCGCGGCCTGCTCCACGGCCATGAAGGCGAGCTCCTCCTGGGCCGGCGGCGGGTCGACGATCGAGATGAAGCCGAGGGTCTGGTTGGCCGCTGTGATCGGCGCGATGATGCGCTCGCGGTGCATCCCCAGGTGGGGGAAGGGAGGCACTTTCATCGGTCCTCGATTGGCCGCCACCTCGCGCAGGACAGCCTGGATGCCGGGATCGAACAGCACTCGCTGCGGAGTGCCGTGCCGCGCGATCGTCTCCTTGCGGTGGGGGTCGCCGCTGCCGCCGGCGTGGGCCAGCAGATGGAAGGAGGCGTCTTCGACCACGACCGCCGCATCGAGCAGCTCGGAGAGCGTGCGGCAGATCTCGTTCATGCCCTTGCCGTCCAGGACGAGCTCCGTAAAGCGGTGGTGGATGTCGAACGAGCGCTTGAGCCGGCTGTGCTCGGCGTTGATGATCCGCTCCAGCAGCGGGTTCATCAGGTCCACCCAGGTCACCTCGGTGGGCAGGGTGAAGAGCGGGACCTCGTGGCGGTCGGCCTCCTTCGCCATCTCCTCCGGCAGCTCGCGCAGGTAGCGCTCGGGCTTCACCACGAGGCCGGCTGCCCCGGCCTCGGCGAGGCTGCGTAGCAGGTCGATCTGGGCCGCGCGATCGTCCTTGATCGGGAAGGCGGTCGTCAGCAGGAGGTCGCCCGGCTGGAGGAAACGCGCGGTGTCCGGCGTCTCCATGATCCGGACCCACTCGATGCGGCGGTCGAGCCCCGCCTCGCCGCCCAGCAGCGTCGCCGAGCTGAAGCCGGGAAAGGACATCGCCTCGCGGACGGTCGGACCGCGGTCGGCGAGGGGTTCCTCGACGCCGGACTTGAGCTCGGTCTGGGCCACCCGTGAATTATGGGCGGGAACCAAGCTCCGCTGACCAGGCTTGTGAGCCACGTACTAGTTGAATCGAAACCGCTTCTCTAAACTCCCCGACGTGACTGTCGACCACGCGCCCAAGTGCGCCCGGCATGACCACGAGATCACGATGGATCTCCGCACGATCCACACCGACGCCTCGCGTCCGGGCGAGGTGATCGGGCATTTCGAGTGCCCTGAGTGCGGCTACGAGCGGCGGCAGCCGCTGAGCCCCGAGGCGGCCTGAGTGCGGCCCGTCTCGCCAACCGGCTTGATTCTCGGCCTCGCCCTTAGTCGGGCGGGGTAAGGCGCGCTCAGAAGAGCAAGACGTCAAGCCCCGCCCCGTTGAGGGGGCGGGATTTTGTTTTTTTAGGGAGGAAGCAATCCGATGACCCAAGAGCAGACGGAAGAGTTCGCCAAGGCCAGCCAGGCCTTTCCGGAGCTGGACGACGCCGCGCGCAAGCGGGCGGAGGAGCGCACCGCCGCCGGGGCCGAGGCGCACGCCGCGCTGGCCCAGGAGTCGGTGATGCTCAACCTGGTCCGGGCTTACAACCACCCGTACCAGGGGAGGCGGGGCTAACCGAGCCCCGCCCCCTCCCGGCCTGGCGGCCGGACTCCCCCACCAGGTGGGGGAGAGCCTAGTGCTTACCCCTGGGTGCGGCCTCCCACGTGCTCGGCGAGGAACGTCTCGAAGAGCTCGGTGAAGCGGATCCAGTTCTCGGAGTTTGCGAACCCGTGGCCCTCGCCTTCGACGACCACGTACTCGTGCGGGATTCCGCGCTCCTCCATGGCCGCGACGATCTGATCTGATTCGGCCTTTTTGACGCGCGGGTCGTTCTCGCCCTGCACGATGAGCAGCGGCACCCGGATCTGGTCGACACGCGACAGCGGCGAGCGCGACCAGAGGAAGTCCTCCTCCGTGTTCGGGTCACCGACGCGCTGCGTCCAGAGCGCGAGCGCGGGCTTCCAGTACTCGGGGATGGAACGGATCAGCGTGTTCAGGTTGGAAGGCCCGACGATGTCGACGCCGCAACAGAACACGTCCGGGGTGAAGGTGACGCCGACCAGGGTGGCGTAGCCCCCGTAGGAGCCGCCGGATATCGCCACCTTCGAACGGTCGACGTAGCCGAGTTCAACCAGGTGGTCCAGGGCGTCGATCAGATCGGTGTGCATCTTGCCCGCCCACTCGCGGTTGGAAGCCGAGACGAAGTCCTTGCCGTAGCCAGTCGAGCCCCGGTAGTTGACCTCCACACAGAGGTAGCCGCGGTTGGCGAACAGCTGGGCGAAGGGGTCGAAGCCCCAGACGTCGCGCGCCCAGGGACCGCCGTGCACCCAGAACACCGTCATCAGGTTCTTGCGCTCGAGGTTCGGCGGGAAAGTCAGGTAGCCGTGAATGGTGAGCCCATCGCGGGCCTGGAAGCTGAACGGCTCCATCGGCGCCAGCGTGTACTTTTCGAGCTCGGGGCGGTCCTTGAAAAGGAGCCTCGCGTCACCACTGACGCGGTCGTAGAGGAAGTACTGGACGGGGCCGGTGTCGTTGTTGAAGGCGACCAGCCAGCGGCTGTCATCGTCGCTCCGGCTGTTGATCACGAGGTCTCCCGGCGCCAGCGCACGCAGCTTGGCGAGGTCCCCCTCAAGGGCGGGATCAAGGGCGTGCCAGTGAAGTCGCTCGCGCAGCACCGCCACCAGGTCGGGCTCGAGGGTGACCGGGTTCACCCTGACGGCCGTCACGTCGTACTGCGGATCTTCGAAGAGCACCTCCTGCTCGCCCGACGCGATGTCGATCCGGCAGAGCCGCGCCGCGTTCGCGCCGATCGCGTGCGGAATCACGAGCTTCGTGCCGTCGGCGCTGAAGCCGCCGCCGGCCTCACCCGTGAACCCGCCGGTGTCCTCGAACGGCACGTGCAGGAAGAGACGCCATTCCTGGCCGGGCTCGTCGCGCGTCACCAGGTCCAGGCTGCCGTCCCCGTTCATGCGGATCGCAAGGCGGACGTCGAGGTCGTGGTCGGCCGAGTAGCCGAGGTAGCCCTCGTTCTTCTCGAGCAGCTCGAGCTCGCCCGTGCTCAGCCGCAGCTTGTAGATGTCGTGCAGCTGCGGGTTGTCCTTGTTGAGCGCCAGCAGCACCTCGTCCGGATGACGCCGCTCGATCTCCGAGATCTGCGCCATGACGCCGGCGAAGGGGGTGCGGTCGGCGATCTCGCCCGTCTCCAGGTCGATCGTGAACACGTGCCAGTTCTCGTCGCCGCCCGTGTCCTGCAAATAGAGGAGATGCCGCGAATCGGCGGCCCACTGGTAGGCGCGGATCGAGCGCACCGTCTCCCGGGTGACCTGCCTGGCTTCGCCGTCGACGTCGCCGGCGAAGATGTTGAGGATCCCGTTCACCGGTGCCAGATACGAGAGCTTCTTGCCGTCTGGCGACAGCTTCGCCGCGGCCCGCTCGGGGTCGCCGAAAAGCACGTCGCGGGGGATGAGCGGCGGTACGCCGGTCAACGTTCCGGGTGGGGTCTCTACGGCCATGGGGCGCGTCCTCCTCTTCGCTTGGGTAGCGCACTCGATTGTGCACAGGCCTGACACGCGCGGCGAGCGCCGGAGTTGGCGGGCTAGTCCAGCAGCTCGCGCAGGACCATGTTCAGCACGCCGCCGTGACGCAGGTACTCGACGTCGGTCTGGTTGTCGAGCCGCGCGAGCACCTTGAAAGTCTTCGTCTCGCCGCCCTCCGACTTCGCCTCCACCTCGAGCTCCTGGCGTGGCGACAGACCCGCGGCAAGGCCGTGGATCGTGAACGACTCCTCGCCGCTCAGCTCCGGGACGTCGCCTGCGTACTGCAGCGGCAGGACGCCCATCCCGACCAGATTCGACCTGTGGATGCGCTCGAACGACTCGGCGATGACAGCTCGCACGCCGAGCAGCAGCGGGCCCTTTGCCGCCCAGTCGCGCGATGAGCCGCTCCCATACTCCTTGCCCGCCAGCACGATCAGCGGCACACCGTCGGCGCGGTAGCGCTCGGACGCGTCATAGATCGTCGCCTCGTCGCCGGACGGCAGGACGCGGGTCCAGTAGCCCTCCTTCTCGACGAGCTCGTTGCGCAGCCGGATGTTGGCGAAGGTGCCGCGCACCATCACCTCGTGGTTGCCGCGCCGCGACCCGTAGCTGTTGAAGTCGACGCGCTCGACGCCGTGCTCGACCAGGTACTGCCCCGCGGGGCTGGCCTGCGGGATAGAGCCGGCCGGCGAGATGTGGTCTGTCGTGACCGAGTCGCCGACCTTCACCAGGACGCGCGCGTTCTCGATGTCCGTGAGCGGCGCCGGCTCCGGGCCGAGGTCGATGAAGTAGGGCGGCTCCCTGACGTACGTCGAATCCGGGTCCCAGTCGAAGGCCGCGCCGGTCGGCGCCGCCATCTCCTGCCAGTGCTCGTCGCCGTCGAAGATCCGCGCGTACTCGTGCTCGAACATGTCGGCGCGAACCGCATCCTGGACGACGCTCGCCACCTCCTCGGGTGACGGCCAGATGTCGCGCAGGAACACTTCGCGACCGTCGCGGGTGCGTCCCAGCGGATCTTTCGAGAGATCGATGTCGATTCTCCCGGCCAGTGCGAACGCCACCACCAGCGGTGGCGAGGCCAGGTATGACGCGCGCACGAGCGGGTGGATCCGGGCCTCGAAGTTGCGGTTGCCGGACAGCACCGCCACCACCTTGAGGTCGCCGTCCTCGACAGCCTTCTCGACCTCCGGTGAGGCGAGCGGGCCGGAGTTGCCGATGCAGGTCGTGCAGCCGTAGCCGACCAGGTAGAACCCCAGCTTCTCCAGGTACTCCTGCAGCCCGGCGCGCTCCAGATAGTCGGTGACGACGCGGGAGCCGGGCGCCAGGCTGGTCTTGACCGTCGGCCCGACCTCCAGCCCCGCCTCGACCGCCTTCTTGGCCAGCAGCGCGGCGCCGACCATGACCGACGGGTTGGACGTGTTCGTGCAGCTGGTGATGGCCGCGATCACGACCGATCCGTTGCGGACACCGACCTTCTCCGCAACCGCGGCGACGCCGTGACCGTCGAAGTGCCCGAGCTCGGGGTTCGGCTGGCCGCCCTCTTCGTGGAAGCGACCGACCTCGCCGTTGTCATCGCCGTCGACGTGGAAGGCGCTGGTGAAGCTCTGCCAGACGTCGGGCAGGGCGACGCGGTCCTGGGGCCGCTTCGGCCCGGCCACGCTCGGCACGACCGAAGCCAGGTCCAGCTCCAGCAGCTCGCTGAACACCGGCGTGGCGTCGCCGTCGGAGCGGTAGAGCCCCTGCCGGCGGCAGTAGCGCTCGACCAGCTCGATGTGCTCGCGCTCGCGGCCCGTCACTTTCAGGTAGCGCAGCGTCTGGTCGTCGACGGGGAAGAGGGCGGAGGTGGCCCCGTACTCGGGGCACATGTTGGAGAGCGTCGCGCGGTCCGGGACGCTCAGGCTGGACAGCCCGTCGCCGCAGAACTCGACGAACTTGTTGACCACGCCGTGCTTGCGCAGCATCTCGGTGAGGGTCAGGACAAGGTCGGTGGCCGTGCTGCCGGTCGGCAGCGCACCGGAGAACTTCACCCCGACGACGATCGGCGTCGACAGGTACATGGGCTGGCCGAGCAGCGCGGCCTCGGCCTCGATGCCGCCGACGCCCCAACCGAGCACGCCGAGCCCGTTGACCATCGTCGTGTGCGAATCGGTCCCGACCAGCGTGTCCGGGATAGCGACCCCGTCTCGCACCTGCACGACGCGCGCGAGGCGCTCGAGGTTGACCTGGTGGCAGATGCCCATCCCGGGCGGCACGACGGTGAAGTTGTTGAAGGCCTGCTGCGCCCAGCGCAGCAGGGCGTACCGCTCGCCGTTGCGCTCGTACTCGCGCTCCAGGTTGACCTGGTAGGCGCCGTCGGACCGGAACGCGTCGACCTGCACGGAGTGGTCGATCACGAGGTCAGCCGGGACGCGCGGGTCGATCTTGCTGGGGTCCTTGCCGGCACGCTCCAGCGCGGCACGCATGGCGGCCAGATCGACGACGGCGGGCACGCCGGTGAAGTCCTGCAGCAGCACGCGAGCCGGCGTGTAGGGCAGCTCCGCCTCGGCAGGCGGCTTCCGCGGCCAGGAGGCGAGGGCGGCGATGCTCTCGTCGGTGACCGTGCCCGAGGCGCCCGCCCGCAGCAGGCCTTCGAGCAGCACCTTGACCGTCATCGGCAGCTGCGCGGGGTCGCCGGCGCCCTGCTCTCTCACGCGGTCGAGGCTGTGGTACTCGAGGTCGGTACCTTCCAGCTTCGCTCGCGTGTCGATCATTCCGAGATCAATCGTACCCGCGCCTTTCGATCGCTCGCGGCGCGCTGGCTTTCGGCGCTGGCGTCGTTAAGCAGAGTGATGGACTCCCCGTGGTGGACTGACGAGCCGATCCCCGCCGGAGCCACTCAGCTGGCCGCCGAGCCCGCCAAGGTCACGCCCTGGCGCAACCCTGCCGACCAGCCCGCCAAGCCGCGTCCGGCGCCGGCGCAGCTTCCGACCACGCCGGCCGTGCAGCGGCACCAGCCGACCATCGTGACCAGGCTCTTGCCGGTCGGCTTCCTGTGCCTCTTCGTGGCGGTGATGGTCGTCTACCTGGCCTGGCCGCGCTAAGCGGTCCGTGCCATCCGCCGGCGGATGGCACACTTTTTGGCCTCGGACACGGCGATCCGCCGGCGGATGGCCCTTTTAGACGCGTTTTCCGGCCACGGCGTCGCGCAGGGCGACGGCGGCGGTCAGGTGCGACAGATGCGTCAGGGCTTGGGGGAAGTTGCCGAGCATCAGACCGTTCGCGGAATCGAACTCCTCTGAAAACAGGCCGAGGTCGTTGCCGGCGCCCGCAGCCCTGTCGAAGACGGTGCGCGCATCCTCGACACGTCCCTGCCGGGCCAGGCACTCGGCCAGCCAGAAAGTGCAGGGCAGAAAGGTCCCTTCGGCTCCGCGCTGCCCGTCCAGCGAGACGCGCGGCCGGTAGCGGAGCAGGAGGCCGTCGCTATCGAGGTCGGCGCGGACGGCGTCGGTGGTGCGAACCATCCGCTCGTCGTCCCAGGCGACGAAGCCCGTCGAAGGCAGCAGCAGAAGGGCCGCGTCCATCTGCTTGCCATCGAAGTCCTGGACGAAGCAGCCTCGGCGCTTGTCGTAGCCCTTCGACTCGACCTCCTCCTTGATCTGCCGCGCGACCTTCCGCCAGCGCGCCAGCGGGGCGCGCCGCATCACGTCCGACGCGAGCGCGCTGCCGCGGTCGAGGGCCGCCCAGCACATGACCTTGGAGTGGACGAAGTGGCGCGGCCGGCCGCGGATCTCCCAGATGCCGCGATCGGGTTCTGCCCAGCGCTCGGCGGCGGTGTCGATGAGGTCGGCGAGGAAGCGCCAGTAATCGTCATCCGGCGAGTGTCCGCGGAGGTGCCATTCCCAGCTCAGGAGCACGAGCTCGCCGTAGGCGTCGAGCTGGAGCTGCTTGGCGGCCTCGTTGCCGATGCGGACCGGGCGGGACTCGCGGTAGCCGTCCAGGTAGTCGAGCTCGACCTCCGTCAGGCGGCGCTCGCCGTGCAGGCCGTACATGATCTGCAGCTGGTGGGCTGAGCCCGCCGCGCTCCGCTGGATGAAGCGCCGGAATCCCTCCGCCTCCTTCTCGAATCCGACTTCGCCGAGCGCCCGCACGCTGAAGCTCGAGTCCCGGATCCAGCTGAAACGATAGTCCCAGTTCCGGGCGCCGCCCGGCTGTTCTGGCAGAGACGTCGTGGCCGCCGCGGCGATCGCCCCCGTGGGGGCGTGGCTCAACGCCTTCAAGACCAGCGCGGAGCGCAGCGCGTCCACCTCGCTCGAGCCGTGGAAGTCGGCCTGGCGAGACCAGCGCTCCCACCAGTCGACCGTCTCGTCGAGGCGCTTGTCCAGCTCTTCGTGGCTCGGTGGTTGCGGCGCCTCCCGATCGAGCAGCGCCGGGTCCAGGTAGGTGATCGACAAGCGAACCCGCTCCTGCGCGCGGACCGAGAACGAGCAGTGCAGCTCATGAGCTTTCGCCTCCAGGTCTTCGTCAGCGGTGATCAGCAGCCCGCTGTCGCCGCCGATGGCCGCATAGACGTTGGTCGCGGCCTGCCGCAGCCAGGGCTTGACCTGGCCGTAGTCGAAGACAGGCTTGATCTCGGCCTTGAAGTCGATCTTCCCGCGCACGCCTTCGACCACCCGGATCAGCTGCCGGCGTGGAGATTCCCGGCCGCCGCGCCGCATGGCGAAGAAGTCATAGGCGATCGCTTCGCCCGCGCGCGTCACAAAATTTGTCGTCAGCACCATCGTGCTGTCCAGGTAGCGGCGGTACGAGGTGTAGCCGCGCGCCGATGGCGCGACCGAGAAGTGACCGCCGTCATCCCAGTCCAGTAGGCGCCCGAAGCAGCTGTCGGAATCGAGCCGCGGCATGCAGCACCAGTCGATCGACCCGGACCGGCTGACGAGCGCCGCCGAGTGGCAGTCGCCTATCAGCGCGTAGTCGCCGATCGGCGGGTAAGGGCGAAGAGCCGGGCGTCGCGGCCCGCTGTATCCCGGCGAGCTTTCCCTAGAGACCGAGGTCGCTCCGAGGGCCGATGAGGGGCCGTCCGGGGCGCTCGTCGAGGAGCAGTCGCCGAGCCGCCAGGGTGGGCAGGTCGCCGTACGCACGCGCATCGGCGGAGATGCCCTCCAGGCGGCGCAACAAGATCATGAAGATGAGGACCAGCAGCGGCACGACGAGCGTGCCACCAAGCCATCCCGCGTCAACCACCGGCAGCGCCACGAAGCCCAACAGCACTCCGACGGCGATCTTACGGACCAGCAGCCCGGCCAGATAAAGGGCGAGCAGGACCAGCAGCAGCCTGACGTCCAAGCCTGCTACGACCCCTGTCGACACCGCGATGCCGCGCCCGCCGTTGAACTTCAGCCAGACGGGCCACCCGTTGCCCAGCAACGCGCACAGGCCGACGAGCGCCTGCGCCAGCAGCCCTGCGCCAAGCACATGCGCGAGTACCACCGGTACCAGGCCTTGGGCAAACTGCACGGGTCCCACGAGCACGGCCAGGGCGCCGCCGACGTTGCGGTAGATGTTGGCGGTGCCGACGTTCCCGGTTCCCAGGACGCGCAGGTCGCGGCGATCTCGCCACTTGACCGCGAGCCATCCAATCGGGATGCTGCCGATCAAGTAGCCGATCAGGCAGAGGCCCGCGAGTTCGGCTGTCCCCATCGCCCCAATTCAAACTCAGACGGACGGCCCTCGCTCGAAAAACGCTGAACCTACCAGCAGGAACCTCACAAGTTATGAGTTTCTATAATCAACCCGTGTCCGTTGCCGAGGGTGGCTCCTCGGCGGCGCCGGCGGTGAGCGTCGTCGTTGACAGCAGCACCTGCCTCGATCCCTCCGCCGCTGGTGAGCTCGGAATAACCGTCGTGCCGATGCACATCGTGATCGACGGTCGCGGCTTCCGCGACCTGGTCGAGATCACGCCCGTGGATTTCTACCGGTCCTTGCGCAACAACGGCACCGCACAGCATTCGACCGCTGCACCCAACGTCGGCGAGTACGCGCGCGCCTTCAGCGAAGCGCCCGGAGACGTGCTCTGCCTGACGGTGACCGGGAGGCTCAGCAGCATGATGCAGTCCGCCACGCTGGCGGCCGAGTCGGTCGAAGGCAAGCAGGTGCGCGTGGTCGACTCGGGGACCGCCGCCGGCGGCCTGCGTCTTTTGGCGCTGCGTGCGGCCGAAAGGTCGCGCGCGGGCGCGACCCTCGACGAGCTGGCGGCCGAGGTCGGCCGGCTGGCAACCCGGGTGCGCATGTTCGGGATGCTCGACTCGATCGAGTACCTGGCCCGCAGCGGCCGCGTGCCACAGGTGGCGTCGTGGACCGCGGGCAAGCTGGGCGTCAAGCCGGTGGTCGAGCTGACCGGGGGCTCCGGCAAGCTCGTCACGCTGGTCCGCGGATCGGTCGCCGGGCGGCGCGCGCTGCTGGCCACGCTGCTGAAGCGCGCCAAGCGTGACGGGGCGGGCAAGGACGGCACCGGCGTCGTGGCGACCGTGTTCCATGCGGACGCGCTGGAGCAGGCGGAGGCGCTGGAGCACGAGCTGGCGGAGCGCTACCCGGCCGCCAGCGTCTCGATCTCCCAGTTCACGCCCGCGATGGGCGTGCACACCGGGCCCGGCGTCCTCGGTCACGCGTTTTACTACGAGCCGCCGCGGTAGCGATGCGGATCCTTCTGCTGGGCCTGGTCGCGGGCTCCATCTACAGCCTGTCCGCCGTAGCGCTGGTGATCGTGTACCGAGCCACAGGTGTGCTGAACTTCGCCCAGGGCTCGGTCGGCATGCTGGCCACCTTCACTTTCATATCAGCCGCCGGCCACCAGCCGGTCGTGCTGGCGCTGGTCTACGCGCTGATCGTCGCCGGCGTGCTGGGGGTCGTGCTCGGGCTGCTCACCGGCATCCTCGCCGAGCACCGCCTGGAGGCGACCGTCCTGACCCTCGGGGCGCTCGGCCTGCTCCAAGCCCTGGCGCAAGTGATCTTCGGCGGCCGTCCGGTCGCGGTCGCGACCAACCTCTTTCCGACGGGCGCGCTGCAGATCGCGGGCGCCTTCATCGGGAAGGACGAGGTCATCGCGGCAGCTCTGGCCCTCGCGATCTGCGGCGGAGTCATCGCGCTGGTCTCGCGCACGCCGATCGGGTTGATCGCGCGCGCGGTCGCGTCGAGGCCGCAGGTGGTGGCGACGCTTGGGCTGGACGAGCGGCCCGTGCTGATCGTGAGCTGGGTTGTCGCCTCGGTGCTCGCCGCGGCGGCGGGGCTCTTCCTGCTGACCGTGCAGCCCGCCCCGGACACCGTATCGCTGACGCTGACGGTGATCGACTCCTTCGCCGCCGCCCTGGTCGGTCGCCTCGTGTCACTGCCCGGCGCATTGATCGGGGGGCTCGTGATCGGGATCCTCCAGCAGGCGGCAGAGCTCGGTCTGGGCGTCCCCGGGGCCGGCGAAGCGGCCGTCTTCGCCGCGATGATCATCCTGCTCACGCTGCTGCCGCCGCGGCCGGTGCGTGGCGCGGTCGGAGCCGCGGCGTCCCTATGAGCACGGCCGCCGCCCAGCTGCGGCGAACCGATGAGCGCCTGCGCCGGCTGCTGAGCGGCGCCACGCTCTGGGCTCTGCTCGCGATCGCGGCGGCGATCCTGCCCGCCGCCCTCGGCCCGTATTGGGCCTTCGTCATCGGTCAGGCCGCGGTCGTCAGCATCATCGTGCTCAGCCTTACGCTGCTCACCGGCTTCGCGGGACAGGTGTCGCTGGCGCAGTCAGCCTTCGTCGGCGCCGGCGCCTACACGTGCGCGCAGCTCGCGCTTCGCCTCGGCTGGAACTTCTTCGAGGCGCTGCCCGTGGCGGTGATCATCGGGTTTGCGCTCGGTGTGCTCGTCGGCATCCCCGCACTGCGGCTGCGCGGCATCTACCTGGCCATCTCGACCCTGGGCCTCGCCGTCGTGGCCGACCGCCTCGTCTTCCAGCTTCCGCAGCTCGGCGGCCTCAACGGCTTGTCGCTGCAGCGACCGACGGCCCCGGTCAACCTCACCTCGAACGAGGCGATGGCGTACGCGTGCCTTGCCTTCCTTCTCATCTTGCTGCTGACGCTGTGGCGCCTGCGCGACGGCCGCACCGGCTGGTGGCTGCAGGCGATCCGCGATGACGAGCGCGCGGCGGAGATGGCCGGGGTGGACGTCTCGGTCTACAAGCTCCTGGTCTTCGGCTACTCGGGAGCGGCCGCGGCGCTCGGCGGCGCCCTGCTCGGCTACCTGTCGCTGCACCTGAACCCGCTCGACTTCAACGCCCTCAGCTCCGTCTCGTACCTCGCGCTCGTCGTCGTCGTGGGGCGGCGCAGCCTGGCCGGCGCGCTCGCCGGAGGGGCGCTCTGGGTGGTGATCCCGCAGGTCGCCGAGGGCTTCAGCCGGAGCGCCTCGCAGGCGCTCCCCATCGTCCTGCCGCTACTGCTGATCGTCGGCGTCTTCTTCACCAGCGGCCGCTTCCGCCTCAAGGAGCTTCGCCTTGGGACTGCTTAGGGCGGAGCAGATCACGGTTCGATTCGGCAGCGTTCTGGCGCTGGACGCCGTCAGCCTGGAGGTCAATCCCGGGGAGCTGGTCGGGCTGGTGGGGCCGAACGGAGCGGGGAAATCGGTCCTTCTCGACGTGCTCAGCGGGATGCAGAAGCCGGAGCGCGGCCGGGTCTACCTGGACGACCGCGACATCACGGCGGCGCCCGTGTTCTGGCGCCCCTGGCACGGCCTCGGCCGCACGTTCCAGGAGGGACGTTCGTTCGCGTCGCTCCCAGTCGAGCTCAACGTCGCCGCCGGCGCGTGCGTCAGGGGCGGCGGCTTCCTCTCCGACGCGCTCAATTTGCCGTGGTCGGCGAAGGCGGCGAGCGAGTCGATGAAGCGAGCACGCACAGCCCTTGCGATGGTCGATGGCGAACACCTCTGGGGCTCGCCCATGGCTGAGCTCAAAGGCGCGGACCGCCGGCGCGTCGAGCTCGCGCGCGCCATCTGTAGTGCGCCGCGGGCGCTGCTCCTGGACGAGCCCGGCGCCGGCCTCGAGGCAGAGTCGCTCGATCTGCCGAAGCTGCTCCTGCGCCTGCGGGACGAGCGCGGCATCGGCATCCTGCTGGTCGAGCACGATCCCGCGCTGGTCTTCGGAACCTGCGATTTCATCTATGCGCTCGACGCGGGGCGCGTGGTGGCCGCCGGCCTGCCCGCCGAGGTGCGCTCCCATCCCGAGGTTCGCCGCTCCTACCTGGGAGTCGCGTAGAGGTGCGCGCCTAGATGCTGCAGGTCGCTGATCTCACAGTTCATCGCGAGGGCCGGCTGGTCCTGGACGGTCTTAGCTTCGTGGTGCCCGAAGGGGCTGCCCTGGGCGTACTCGGCCCCAACGGCTCCGGCAAGACCACGCTGCTCGAAGCCATTGCCGGCCTGCTGCCGCAGACCTCAGGTTCGGTGGTCCTCGACGGCCGCCGCCTCAACGGCCTGCCGGCCCACCGGCGGGCGCACGCGGGTCTGCGCCTGGTTGGCGAAGGCCGGCGAGTGGTCCCGCAGGTGAGCGTCCAGGAGAATCTCGACCTCGCGCGGTTGGGCGCCGGTGGCCGGCCGCTGCCAGACGCGATCACAGAGCTCTTTCCTCGCCTTCGCAGCCGCTGGCGCACCGCCGCAGGCCAGCTCTCCGGCGGCGAGCAGCAGATGCTGGCGCTGGCGATGGGGCTGGTCGCCGAGCCCAAGGTCCTGCTGCTGGACGAGCCCAGCTTCGGCCTCGCGCCACAGGTGGTTGATGAGCTCTTCGCCACGCTGGCGCGGCTGCGTTCCGAGGCCGGCCTCGCGCTGCTGCTGGCCGAGCAGCACGCCAAGCGCGCTCTGGAGCTGTGCGACCGCGTGCTCGTGATCCGCTCCGGCCGGACCGTGTTGGACAGCGCCGCGTCGGAGACCCGCGGTGACTTCGACAGCCTGGTCGAGGGCTATCTCGGCAGGCAGGAGGACGCCACCGCGGTGCCGACGCGGGCCGAGGTGACCGACCTGGTGCAGGTCCGGCTTCCGGTCAGCCTCAAGCGGCGGCTCCAGCTCGAGGCGAGGGAGCGCGGGGTCGATCCCAACGAGCTCTTCACCGAGGCGGTGACGCGCGAGGTGCAGGCCCGGAGGCGTTCGACGTGAGACGGCGCCTGCTGCTGGGACCGCTCGCGGGCGCGCTGGTCGCGATCCCGGCCGTCACCGCGGCCCTCGCGGCGTCTCCCGCGGTCAGCGGGGTGTCGCTGAGCGGCGACGCCAACTCGAGCCCCGTCGAGACGACCATGCTGGCGACGACGGTGTCGACGACCCCGATCGTCGACGCCCAGTACCCGCACGCCCAGGCGGACGTCGCCTCGAGCGTGCAAGCGACGGCGCACGGCAGCATCCTCGATCCCGGCGCGCTGGTGCAGACGCTGCCGTATGAGATCAACAGCAACTGCCCGCCGCCGGCGCCGTTCCCGCACATCACCCCACCCGGCGGCTGCCCGCCGTTTCCCGCCTACCCATTCGGGGCGGACGCCGACTCCGGACGGCCTCACAACGCCGGCACGGTCCAGGGCGGGACGTACGGACCGCTGACGATCGCGGCCGGGGAATATGACCTCAACGCGGGGCAGGGGCTGGCCGACGCCGTCGTGTACGGCGGCCGCGCGGCCCTCCAGGGCGCGCCATTGGAGATCGCGAACGGGTCTGCTCATGCCAACGTGCACGTCGCCGGGGCGGAGGTCGTGTCGACCGTCGAGACGCGGCTGCAGGGCGTCGTGATCGGCGGCGTCCTCGACATCGGGGCCATCGACTCGCGGGTGACGACGGCCGCCATCTCGGGGAGCCCCGCGACCGCGACCGGCACCCTGGCCGTGAGCGGCGTAACGGTGGCCGGCGTACCGGCCTCGATCGACCAGGAGGGGATCCACCTCGCCGGGCAGACGCTGCCGCTGCCCTTGGACCCGGCGGACCAGGCGCTCCAGCAGCTTCAGCAGGCAGGCATCGCCGTGCGCCTGCTGGCTCCGGCCAAGCATGTCGCCAAAGGCGATTCCTCCTACTCGGGCTCCACGATCCAGGTCACCCTCACCTCGGCGCAGGACGGCTCGTCGATCTCGGTGCTGCTCGGCGGCGCCCGCGCGTCGACCGTGGCCGTGCCCTTCCAGCTGCTACCTCAGGCGACAGCTTCGAGCCTTGGTCAGGCCGCGCCGCCGCCCCCGGGGGGCCTGCCGAGCGCAATCGGTCCATCGACGTCCACGATCGCCGGCGCCCAGGGCCAGGTCATCCTCCGCTTCGCCGGCTTCACCCTGACGCCGCTCCAGCTCCTGCTGGCACTAGCCGCGCTGCTGGAGCTGCTGCTCCTGGCCGGAGGGACGACGGTCCTCTGGCCCCGGCCTGTTGACGTCCCGCGGCCAACCCTGACGAGCCTCTAGCGATGGATCAGCTCGCCTACCGGCTTTCGCGCAGCCAGCTGCTCGCCGTCTTCGCAGCCCTTTTCCTCGGAGTCAGCGCCCTGTTGGGCTGGCTGCTGGCCCGCGACCTCGCGCTGCCGCGAGGGCTGGTCGCCTCCCGGCAGGTCATCAAGGGGACCGGGCCGACGACGGTGACGAAGCAGGGCAGCACGAGCTTCAAGCCCGGCCAGGCCGGTGGTGGAACCGCCGGGGCGGCGCAGGCGTCAACCGCGGCCGTGTCGGGCGGGCAGATCAAGATCGGGGCGGTCATAACCCAATCCGGACTCGGCGATGAAACGCCGATCTACCACGGCCTCGACGCGGGCATCAAGGCCGTCAACGCCGAGGGCGGAGCCCACGGGATCACGTTCAACCTCGAGGTGCTCGACGACGGCAGCGATCCCAACCGCGGCCAGGCCGCGCTGCGCCGGTTGGTCGAGCAGGACCATGTCTTCGCTCTGGTCGGCGAGTGCGCGCCGCTGACTGACATCGACGCCAGCCCTTACTTCGACCAGCAGCAGATCCCCGTCTTCGGCTCCTGCTTCGCGTCCAATCAGCAGTACGCGGACCCCTATATGTTCCCGCTGGTCGTCAAGCCGTACCTCTCAGGGCAGCTGATGGCCGACTACCTGATCGGCGAGATGGGCTCGAACGCGCCGGCGGTGGTCAGCCTCGACGTCAACGTGCTCGACCAGAGCTACGACGGGGCCGTCGCCGGCATCGACGCGAAGAAGGGGAAGCCGTGCGACGCGGAGAAAGTGCCCATCACGCAGGCCTCCTACGACACGGTTGTGCTCAACGAGCGCTCGAACAACTGCGACGGGGTGATCCTGAACCTCGACCCTGCACGCACCTTGAGCTGGATGCAGTCAGCCCAGCGCTACGGCTATCACCCGAAGATCATCGGCCTCACCGCCTTCGATCAGACCGTCGTCGACCACGCCGGCTCTTACAGCGACGGTCTCGTGACCTACTTCGCGCAGTACATGCCGCGGGTCGACCCCGTGCCGGCGCTGCAGCAGTTCCAGCAGGCGATGGCCACGTACGAGCCCGGCGAGCGCGACCTGAACGACGCGCTTGTCGGCTACCTCGCCGCGGTGTCCTTCGCCCAGTCGATCGGGCACGTCCAGGGCCCGGTCAGCCGGCAGTCATTCCTGAACTCGCTCTACAGCTCGCCCATCCAGAACGGGTTGATGCAGCCGGTCCAGTTCCGCCAGGGCGACCACTCGGTGGCCACGGCCTGCCGGTTCTACGTGCTTCACCAGGGCCAGTGGGCGGACCAGAGCAACTGGTACTCCGGCGGATGAGGCCTCACTCCCAGGCCGGCGCCGGCGGCGGCCTGGTACTTGGTGGTCTCCGACCCGGCGCGCGCCGGCGCCGGCCTGGTTCGGCTTAGCCCGAAACTCCCAGCGCCGGCTGCCAGCCGCCCTGCAGGTCGGCCGCAGCGGCGGCGCTCGAGCGGGAGCGTCCGGCCTCGACGGCCGCTCGCCACTGCTCGGCCGCGCCGGCCACGTTGCCGCGCTGCTCGAGGACCTGCGCGTACTCGGAGTGGCACTGGACGATGCGATCGCCGGCCCGGGCGCCGGACATGAGCTCGAGCGCGCGCCCGTACTCCTCGTCGGCCGTCTCGTCCTCGCCTTCCGACGCGGCCAGCCGGCCGGCCAGCTGGTGGGCGAAGGCCAGGGTGAGCTCCTCACCCAGCCTGCCGGCGAGGACACGTGCCTCGGCCAGGAACGAGCGGGCGTCGTCGCCGCGGCCGCGGGCGATCTCGAGCTCCGCCAGGCTCAGCACGACGTGCGCCCGGCCGCCTTCGATGCCCAGCTCGCCGCAGAGCTCGAGCGCGCGTCCCAGGTGGTCGGCGGCTTCGTCGAAACGGCCCTGCTGCGTGAGCAACACCCCCAGGTTGTTCTCGCTGCGGGCCAGCATGGTGCGGTCACGAGCCACGCCATGCAACGCGATCGCGCGCTGCGCGTGCTTGTTGGCCTGCTCGAGCTGGCCGATCTGGCGGTAGGCGTCTGACAGCCCGTCGTGCAGGCGCGCCATGCGGTCGAGGTCCCGCATGGACCGGCTGA
This sequence comes from Candidatus Dormiibacterota bacterium, assembly GCA_036378435.1. Taxonomy (GTDB): domain Bacteria; phylum Chloroflexota; class Dormibacteria; order Dormibacterales; family Dormibacteraceae; genus DASUWK01. Next base: position 250,882 of record DASUWK010000059.1, read on the forward strand.
CCTCAAGGGCAGCCTCGTAGGCCTCGATCGCGTCCTGCCACTCGTGCCGCTGCAGGTGCTGCGCGGCGATGCGGGTCAGGATTCGCGCCTCGAGGTCGACCGGGATCGGCTCCAGCTCGCGGCAGCGCTCGAGGGCCTCGCGCGAGACGTCCAGCGAGGAGGCGTCCTCGCCCAGCGCCGCCGACTCCCAGTCCATGCACTCGACGACCATCCAGTCGTCGCCGAGGTCTTCGAACAGGGTGCGCGCCCGGCGCAGATGCACCAATGCGCTCTGGCGACGGCTTGTGAGCACCCGCGCCTGTCCGGCCAGAAACCGGACCTGCGCCTCCTCCGCGCGACCGAGGCCGTGTTCGATGAGCTCGTCCGCGGTCTTGATCACCGCTTCGTCGTCGCGCCGCTGCGCCATGCGTTCCAGCTCGGCGACCTTCAGGTGCATGTCCGGCGCCGCCGCCGCCACGCGCGGGGTCGAGCCCTCGGGCATGAAGTACGACAGAGGCTTGCCGGTGCGGCGCGCGATCAGCTCCAGGATTGGGAACGAGGGCCGTGCGCGCCCGGTCTCGATCAGATGGATCGCAGCCCGGCTCACGTCCTGGCCGGCGACCTGGGCGAGGCTGAGACCGGCGTCCAGGCGGGCTTCGCGAACCGACCCGACGCGGACGTCGACGCCCTTCCGGCGGGGTCGCGAGACCTGCGAGGGCAGGTGCTCGCTCACCTTAGGGGCCCGCGGGAGTGACCGGCAGGTGGAAGGCTGGGGTCAGATCCGGAGGCCAGTAGTCGGCGTGCGCGGCCGTAGCGGTGATGACCACCAGCATGGTCGCGAGCGCGAGCAGAACGAGGATTCTCCTCATGGCCGTACAGCAAGTCTCGGCTCGCTTGACGGTTCAAGTCAATCCTCTGACTTCGTCAAGTCAAAAGAAAAGCCCTCGGATCGGTCCTGGGGGACCGTCGCGAGGGCGAACCGCGGGAGGTTCGCGACCCACCATAGGCGCAGTCGTAGGGCACTGTCAAGCGCCTTGACGCGCCCCTATCAAGGGTCGTTCAGAGGTTGGCGGTGAGGCCTTCGAGCTCCCGTGCGAACTTGCGCTGCGCGGCCTCCCTGCGAGTCGGCACGTGCTCTCGCGGCCAGGTTCCGTCGGGCGCGGAGTACTCACGCAGAGTCAGCCGGGAGACGGTGACGCGATGCACCTCGTCCGGACCGTCGTAGATCCGAGCGGCGCGCGCATGCCGGTACATCTCCTCCAACGGCAGATCCGACGAGTAGCCCAACGAGCCGTGGATCTGGATGGCACGGTCGATGACGTCGTGAAGGACCTTGGCGCCGAAGAACTTGATCATCGAGATCTCTTTGCGCGCGGCCTCGACGCCCTTGGTGTCCATCGTCCAGGCGGCCTGCAGCGTCATCAGGCGCGCTGCCTGCATCTCCGCGGCCGAGTCGGCGATCCAGTTCTGGATCGTCTGCTTCTTGGCCAGCGGTCCGCCGAACGCTTCGCGCTGCAGCGCACGCTCGCAGAGCATGTCGAAAGCCCGCCGAGCCTGGCCGAGCCAGCGCATGCAGTGATGGATGCGGCCCGGGCCGAGCCGCTGCTGGGCGAGCAGGAAGCCCTGCCCGCGCTTGCCTAGGATGTTCTCAGCCGGGACGGTGACCCCGTGGTAGTACACCTCGGCGTGGCCGTAGCCCCACTTCTCGTGGCTCCCGGCCATGGTGGGCACGTTCCGGACGACCTCGAGCCCGGGCGCGTCCTTGGGCACGATGATCATCGACGCGCGCTCGTAGACGCCGGCGTCTGGCTCGGTGACGACCATCGCGATCAGGAAGTCGGCGATCACGCCGTTCGACGTGAACCACTTGTGGCCGTTGATGACCCACTGGTCACCCTCCAGCTCCGCGTGCGTCTGCAGCAGCGTGGGGTCTGAGCCCGCGGTTTCGGGCTCCGTCATCGAGAACGCGCTGCGCAGCTTTCCCTCCAGGAGCGGGTAGAGCCAGCGCTCCTTCTGCTCAGGCGTGCCGGCGAGGGCGAGGATCTCTGAGTTGCCGGAGTCGGGAGCCTGGTTGCCGAAGCAGATCGGGGCCCACATGCTGGCGCCGAGGATCTCGTGCATCAGCCCGAGCTTCACCTGGCCGAAGCCCTGCCCGCCGAGGTCCGGCGGCAGGTGTGCCGCCCAAAGGCCGCGCTTCTTGACCTCCTGCTGCCGCTCCCTGATCAGGCGGCGGAAGGTCGCCTCGTCCTCGGTCTCGAAGACTTCGAGCGGGTAGATCTCCTCTTTCACGAACTCGCGCATCCACGCGAGCTTCTCTTCGAACTCGGGCTCGGTCTCGAAATCCCAGCTCATAGCTTCACGCCCTCCAGCAGTTCCCGGCCTCGATCGATCAGTCCCGTGATCGTGCCGGTCATGCCCTCATACATCGGATCAGGCCGCTTGCCGCGGCGATGCAGCATCAGGTTGTAGCCAAAGATGGACGCGTACTTGTAGCAGCTCAGAGCCAGGTACCACCGGAACTCGTCCGGGTCGGCGCCGTAGAGCTCGATCAGCCGCTCGATGGAAACGTCGACGCCGCCACCGGGGTTGGGCGCCCCTTCGAAGCTGCGCCGCTGCGACACCAGGCAGAGGCAGCCGAGGTCGATCAGAGGCTGGCCCAGCTGCGCGATCTCCCAGTCGAGCACCGCCACTACGTCCGGCCCGCGAAACAGCATGTTTCCGTAGTGGTAGTCGCCGTGCACGAGGGTCGGAGCGCCCTCCGCCGGCTTGCGTTCGGCGAGGAGCCCGCCGAGCTCGCCCGCGGCGCCGGTCAGCTCCTCGGGCGCGCGCTCCATCAGCCAGGCCCAGCGCATCATCTCGAAGTCCAGGCCGACGGGCTCTTCTCCGGCCAAACCGGTGCGCTCCAACGGCAGCTCCTGCAGGCGCCGCAGGGTCGCGATCGCCGAGCGCGCGATGGCGTCGGGGTCCTCGTGCTGGGCGGTCGTCTCGATGCGTTCCCCCGCCGTGCGCTCCATGAGGATGAAGGGGCGCTCGTCGAGCACCGGCTCGTCCTGCAGCACGGGGACGGCCGGAGCCGGCAGGCCAGCCTCGTTCAGCGCCTGCATGATGCGACCCTGCCGCAGCACATCGGCGGTGCCGCGGATCTTCGCCCCGGGCGGCGGCATGCGCATCACGTAGGCGCCCGCGCGCTTTCCGTCCTCGATGTCGACGTAGTACGTGAACCCCGAGTGTCCCTCGGGGATCGACTCGACACGGGCGACACGCAGCTCGGGTGCGGACCAGAGCTCGCGCAGGTGTGCTTCCAAACCGGTGCGGAGCTCGTCCAAGACGCGAACTATCGTATGTCTCATGGAAGAGACGGTCCTCTACGCACAGGACGGGCCCATCGCGACCCTCACGCTCAACCGGCCCGACAGGCTGAACGCCTGGACGCCGGAGATGGGCAGCCTTTACTTCGATCTGCTGGACCGCGCAGCCGAGGACCCGGACGTGCGCGTCATCGTGGTGACGGGCACGGGCCGCGCCTTCTGCGCCGGCGCCGACATGGAGGTCTTGCGCGCCATCGGCGTGGGGGAGGAGGAGCGCTCGCGCGACGTGCGGCGCCAGACGTACACGCTGTCGATCCCGAAGCCGGTGATCGCCATGATCAACGGCCCGGTGGCCGGAATCGGCCTGATCATGGCGCTGATGTGCGACATCCGGTTTGCGGCGACGGGCGCCAAGGTGACGACGGCGTTTGCGCGGCGGGGGCTGATCGCGGAGCACGGCGTCTCCTGGCTGCTGCCGCGCCTGCTGGGCCCGGCCAGGGCGCTCGACCTGCTGCTGTCCGGCCGGACGTTCCTGACCGATGAGGCGGCGACGCTGGGCCTGGTCAACAGGGTGTTTGAGCCGGAGGCGTTGGCCGAGGAGACCTACGCGTACGCGCGCGACATCGCTGAGAACTGCTCGCCGCGCTCCCTGAGCGTGATCAAGCGAGAGGTCTGGTCGCACCTCGACAAGGACCTGCCTGACGCGTTGGAGGAGGCTTCGAACCTCATGGTCGAGTCGATGAAGCACGACGACTTCCGCGAGGGCGTAGCCAGCTACATGGAAAAGCGCCCGCCCCGCTTCGCCGGCGTCGGCCGCCCTAAGGTCCCCACGCCCTAAAGACCCTCCGCCGAAGCCACCCACCCGGGGGGTGTTGGGCGGAGCGTATTGGGGGGCCGCGGGAGGCGTCAACCCCGGTTGTTAAGTCCGCGTTCGCCGGCGAACGCGCCTATCGAGGAGCCCCGGACACCCTCGTTCGCCGGCGAATGCGCCTATGAAGGCAGCGAACGCGGCTAACTAGGCGAACGCGCCCATGCGCGCCGCGCCGGCGCCACCGCCGCGTGCGCGGCCAGGAAGGGCTCGACCACGGCGAGGAACTCCTCCGGGGCCTCCATCTGCACGTTGTGCCCGACCCCGTCCAGCCACGCGGCCTCCCAATCGGGCCGGCTGCGCACCGCGCGCAGCATGTTGTCCGCGGGGACCACGGGATCCTGCAGTCCGTGCACTACGAGCATTGGCGCCGTGATCGCTCGCACGATCTCGTCGAACGCCTCGAACTCGTCGCCGCGCGATTTCAGCGACTTGTAGGCCTGGAGGTACGCGAGCGTCGACTCAGACGTCTGCATGCGCTCGGACTCGAGCTCGATGTGGGCGTCCAGGATCTCGCGGGCCACTGTCCGGGAGCACATGTAGTCGAACGCCCCTTCGACCAGCGCCTCCGCGCCGACTGAGCTGATGTGTGAATGCGCCACCTGCGCGCCGTTCTCGGGATCCGCGATCAGGAGCTGGATCAGCGCATCCTCTTCGGGCGGCATGGGGTGGGCCGAGTCGCCCGGAGGCGAGGCAGCGCTCACCGCGACCGCAGCGGTCACCAACGAAGGCCGACTCGCCGCCAGGGCGAGGGTCAAAAAGCCCCCCATCGAGTGGCCGATCACCAAAGACGGACCGCCGGCGATCTCCTCGACAAACCGACCGGCGAGCTCCAGGTTGGTCTCGACGTCGGCCCTGCGGCCGGCCAGCGGCGTGCGGCCGAAGCCGATCAGGTCGATGGCCAGGACGTGGTAGCTCTCAGCCAGCTTGGGGGCAACCGCCATCCAGTTGATGTGGGCGCCGGCCAGGCCGTGGATGAGCACGAGCGTCGGACCCTCGCCACCGTAATCGGCGTAGCCGACCGGCCCGCCCAAGTCGACGATTCGGTACTGCATGGTACCGATTGTCTCTAGAAGTGCAGGGAGGCCGTCAAGACCCCGATCGCGAGACGCTTCCCGGCCGGGCGGATCAGCCGCCTTCCGAGCTGGTCGCGCCCGCCGCCCTCAGCAAGAAGTCGAGCGCACCAAGCAGAAGCGAGCCGGTCCCGGTGGGCACTAAGCGGATCCGCAGCGTATCCCCGTCGAGAGCCGCATCCCACCACAGCCAGCGCCGCTGGTCAGGCTGGAACCACCAGATCCACGCACGCAGCGACCACTTGTCGACGACGCAGGTGGTGACCCTCTCGTCGTCCGACGTCGCGTCTACGAACCACCGCGGCAGCTGCTGCCGCCACTCGTCGAGCGACGGCCACGGTTTGGGCGCTTCGGCGATGGGCTCGAGCACGGCGCGGACCCGCTGCAACACGTCGCCGGCGGTGCCGCCCTTACACCTCGCGTTGAGGCTGACCAGGTCCGGCGGAGCCGGCGCATCACCAGGCCCGCGGCGCAGGCGCTCGAGCTCCGGCGTCACCAATGCGCTCATTCGAGGTGAGGGTAGATGGTGGAGCGAAGGAGATTCGAACTCCCGACCTCCTCCGTGCGAGGGAGGCGCTCTCCCAGCTGAGCTATCGCCCCACGCCTGGAACTCCCGGGAGTATACCCACGCCTTCCTATAATCCCGGCCGTGCGAGCCGCGGCAGCTTTCGCGGCCCTGCTGGTCGCCGCCTGCAGCCCTGCGCCGGCCCTCCATCTGCCTGCTCAGGCCGCCAGTCCCCGCCCCGGCGCCGCGCTCGCGGCTGCCGACGCGGAGGTGTGGTCCGGCAGATGGTCGGAGGCTGAGCGCGACTATCGCCGCCTCGCCGGCGCCGGGGACGCTCACGGTCACAGCCATCTGGCACTGCTTCTGACCTACGAGTCGCGCCTGGTCGAGGCCGTTGCCGAAGCCCAGGAGGCGGTGCGCGAGGAGCCGGATTCCGACACTTACGCGCGGCTGACGCGTGCCCTCGATTGGTCGAACGATCTCCCTGCCGCGCTGGCCTGTGGCGCCAAGGCGGTCGCCGCTTCGCCCGCCGATCCGATGGCGCTCGATTTCTATGGCGAGGTGCTGTCGGACACGGCGCGGTTCACTGACGCCGAGCCGGTCCTGCGCCGCGCCGAGGCGGCCGCGCGCAATGCTCACGAGCGCGCCGAAGCGGCTCGAGAGTGGTCGAACTACTACCGCGACCGAGGCTCGAGCGTCGACGAGCTGAACTACGTCGAGATCGCAGCCAAATACGAGCCCGCCTTTCCGTCGCGCACGGTCGAGCTGGCGAATGAGTACTTCGGGGCCGGCCCTGGACGTCTCGTCGACGCAAGGACGCAGCTGGACTCCCTGGTGAAGCGCTATCCGGCGGAGCCCGAGGTGCTGGCGACTGCGGGCGACGCCGCGTTCAACGCCGACCAGACGGCCGATGCCGAGCGCTACTACCGGGCCGCGCTGGCCCGCGCGCCGGGCGATCCGATGGCCTCTCTGGGCTTGGCGGAGGTCCTGGTGGCGCAGGACCACGATCCGACCGGCGCGCGCAGCGAGCTGCTGGCGTCGCTGAGAGCGCACCCGAGCGCCGAGGCCGTCTACCAATACCTCGACGAGCTCGACTCTCTCGTGCTCCACATCGATCCCGCGCGCGATTCGCCTGTGGTGCCCACCCCGCTGGTCTCCGGCGAGGAGCAGTCGGCCTACCAGGCGGTCAACTCACAGCGCGCCGAGCTCGGGCTCATGCCGATCAAGGTCAACACGGCTCTAGCGGAAGCAGCCCGAGCGCACGCCTACTATGTCCTTTTCAATTGGGGCAGATCCGACCTTTCGGGGCTCGGGATCCACTCAGAAGACTCCGGCGCTCCCGGCTTTACCGGAGCGACCAGCATCGATCGCGACCTCCACTTCGGGTATCCGGGCTACCAGAGCGCCGAGGTCATCAACCACACCCTGACGTCGGCTGCGGCGGTCGAGGTCTGGATCGATTCCGTCTACCATCGCTACCCCCTGGTCGGCCGGGAGTCGGCCGACTTCGGCTATGGCGAGGCGCAAGTAGGCAGCCTCGCCGTGAACGTGATGGACGTCGGCATCGGGGTGCCGCAGACGAGCACGGCGATCCTTTACCCGCACAACGGCCAGACGCAGGTCCCGGCGTTCTTTCTGGGCAACGAGGTGCCCGACCCCGCGCCCGGCGCGCAGTACCCGCTGGGCTATCCGATCACCGTTGCGGTCGGCGGCGCCGACGCCCTTAGCCTCAAGAGCGCCACGTTGGCCCCGCTGGGCGGGGCGGGCGTGCCGGTGATCATCGATCGCCCAGGCCAGGCCGGCCTCAACGCGAACGAGCTCGCAGTGCTGCCGATGTCTCCGCTGCAGCCCGGCACCATCTATGAGGTGCGGCTGCAGGGGCAGCTCGACGGCCGCCCGTGGTCAGCCACATGGTCATTCCAGGTGGCCGAATAGCCCGCGCCTATACTCGGCCCGGCTGATGTCGATCTTTCCCTTCGGACGCAAGCGCGTGCCGGACGGTGTCGACCCGGCGCGCGTGCCGCCCGGGCAGACGCTGACCGCGCCTGACCGCTGGCCGCTCCTCCATTTCGGCCCGGTGCCGAAGACCGACATCGCCACCTGGGATTTCCAGGTCTTCGGGGCTGTGGAGAACCCGCTCAAGCTCGACTACGGCGAGCTTCGCGCCCTGCCGCAGGCGGAGGTCACGGCCGACATCCACTGCGTCACCGGTTGGAGCCGTCTGGGCGACACGTGGCAGGGCGTTGCCATCCGCGAGATCCTGGACCGGGTCAAGCCGCTGCCCGAGGCCAGGTACGTCATGGCGCACTGCGAGTACGGCTACACCACGAGCGTGCCAATCGAGGTTCTGGCCGGCGACGACGTGCTGCTCTGCTACGGCTGGAACAGCGAGGACCTGTCGCCGGACCACGGCTGGCCGCTGCGCCTCTTCGTGCCTAAGAAGTACTTCTGGAAGTCTGCGAAGTGGCTGCGCGGGCTGGAATTTCTCGAGCGCAACCGGCTGGGGTTCTGGGAGCAGCGCGGGTACCACGACGAAGCCGACCCCTGGAAGGAGACGCGGTACTGGTAGTCACTCTCACGAGTGACTTCGGCGAGGGCTCCCCGTACGTCGCCGCGCTGAAAGCTGCGGTCCTGGCGAGCTGTCCAGATGCCGTGCTGGTCGACGTCACGCACAGCCTGGAACCATTTGCGATCGACTCCGCGTCGTTCGTCCTTTGGGCGGGCACGCGTCACTTCGAGCCTGGATCGGTGCACCTCGCGGTGGTCGACCCCGGCGTCGGCACCGCTCGCAGGGCGCTGGCGCTGAGCGCCGACGGCCGCTTCTACGTCGGCCCGGACAACGGTCTGTTCGCGGTGGTCGTCGAAGAGGCACAGTCCATCAGCGCGGTGGAGCTGCAACGCCCTCCCGGCGCGTCCCCGACGTTCGAGGGCCGCGACCTCTTTGCGCCGTCCGCCGCGCGGCTGTCCCGCGGTGAAGCGCTGGAGTCGCTGGGCAGCAAGGTGGAGATCTCCGCCCTGGCGCCGGCCGTGGCGTCCGGGCCGCGGGTCGTCTGGGTCGACCGTTTCGGCAATCTCGTGCTCAGCCTGCGCCCGCCCGTCCGTCCGCTGCGTCTTGGCGGGGTATTGGTCGAGGAGCTCGCGCGAACCTTCGGTGAAGCGCCGCCAGGCATCCCCTTCTGCTACGAGGGCTCGATGGGACGGCTCGAGATCGGAGTCCGGAACGGACGCGCCGACTCCGTCATCGGAGTTGGAGTCGGCGCCCGGGTGGAGGATTCCGAGACCTCTTAACAACCTGGGTTGGCGCGCGCTTTCGGCGCACGTATGTTCGCCCGCATGCGACGCCTCGCCCTCGGCCTTCTGCTCCTGTTCACGGCGGGCGCCTGCGTACCGGCCGCTGCCGCCGGCCTCACTCCGACCGCGCCCGGACTGCACCGCGACGCCGAGATCTTCAACCGGGTTGACGCCCTGCTCGCCGGCCGGCCGGGACGGGTCTGGGTCGAGATGTACGAGTTCGGGCGGGCGGACCTGGAGGCGCGGTTGATCCAGCTGCACGAGGCCGGCTGCGACGTTCGGGTGATCACCGATCCCTCTGTGGACGTCAGCCGCGGTGCCGCGGCGGTCCTGGTTGCCGGAGGCGTCCCGGTGCGCTACTACCCGATCGACGACTCGGTTCATCAGATCGACCACGTCAAGCTGCTCATCGCCGACGGGGCCGCCCTGGTCGGAGGCATGAACTGGGGCGCGACGTCCTGGCGCAACCACGACTACGCCCTCGACGTCGGCGAGCCCGCAGATGTCCAGCGACTTGCCACCATCTACGCCCAGGACTGGGCGCTGGCCGGAGGACATCCTCAACCACTGGCGGTCGATCCAGGCGGCCCGCTTTATCAGACCGCGCCTGGCGATGAGATCAGGATGCGTCTGCTGGGACTGATCGACGGCGCCACACGCTCGATCTCGGCCGAGGTCTTCGTGCTCAGCGACCCGGATGTGATCGCCGCTTTGGGCCTGGCGCACCTGAGAGGGGTGAGGGTCCGCGTGTTGCTCGACCCCAACCAGGATTCCAACCTCGCCAGCTGCTCCGCGTTGCGGGCAGCCGGTGTCGACGTGGCCTGGTTTCCCGTCGCGCCGGGCCAGAAGCTGCACGCCAAGGCAGGCCTCTTCGACAGCGTGCTGCTGCTGGGGTCCGCCAACTGGAGCGTGAGCGGCCTCAGCAGCAACCACGAGCTCGATATCGACACCCGCGCGCCGTCGCAGACGACGGCGTTCGGTGCCTGGTTCGAGGCCGACTGGGCGCTGGCCCGGCCCTGGTGGAAGTGGTGGCTCGGTCTAGCTTGCTAAAGCGGGGCGCACAGAAGCTAGGCGTGAGCCCGGCGCTGCCACCGGGTCTTCTTGAGCATCTTCTTGTGCTTGTGCTTGCGCATCTTCTTGCGCCGCTTCTTGATTACCGAACCCAAACGGACTCCTCAAATGGCTGGTTAGCCAGGCGTGCATGCTCGAACGAACAGGGGGAACTTCGGCCCACGGGCCGACGGCATCATAGCGTACATGTACTTCACCGACGCTCACGAGGAGCTGCGGCTCCACATTCGGCGATTCCTCGAGAAAGAGGTGCAGCCGCATCTCGAAGAGTGGGAAGAGACGACCTTCCCGGATTCGATCATGCGCCGGTTCGGGGAGCTGGGCTTCCTCGGCTTGCGCTACCCGGCGGAGTACGGCGGGCAGGACGGCGACTACTTCAGCGCCATCGTCCTGTCGGAGGAGATGGCCCGCGCCGGCTGCGGGGGCCTCGGAATGGCGGTTGCGGTGCAGGCCGAGATGGCGACGCCGCCCGTTTACAAGTTCGGCACCGAGGAGCAGAAACGACGCTGGCTCGTCCCCGCGATCAGTGGGGAGGCCATCGCCGCCCTCGCGATCACGGAGCCCGATGCGGGGTCAGATGTCGCCGGCATCCAGACGGCGGCGAAGCGCTACGGCGACGAGTACGCGATCAACGGCCGCAAGATCTTCATCACCAACGGCGCCAGGTGTCAGTGGGCGCTGGTCGTCACGCGGACCGACAAGGACGCCGGCCACGACGGCTTCGCGCTGTTCGTGGTCGAGAAAGGAACCCCCGGCTTCGAGGTGGCACGCACCCTGCAGAAGCTCGGCATGCACTCCTCGGACACCGCCGAGCTGGTGTTCGACGACTGCCGCGTTCCGGTCAAGAACATGATCGGGGACGACGGCCGCGGGTTCCAGAACCTCATGTGGGAGCTCCAGGGTGAGCGGCTGATTGCGGCCGTCGGCGCGGTGGCAGGCGCGCAGCGCACCTTCGAGTACACGCTGGAGTACGCGCAGAACCGTGAGGCGTTCGGCCGCCCGATCTCCAAGTTCCAGGTCATCAAGCACAAGCTCGTCGACATGGGCACGCAGATCGCGGCGATCCGCGCCTTCGTCTACGAGACGGCCAAGCGCTGGGACGCGGGCGAGTACCCGGTGCGCGAGATCTCGCAGGCGAAGCTGCTGGCGACGAAGCTGGCCGTGGACGTGGCGGACGAGGCGATCCAGATCCTGGGTGGGCATGGGTACATGCGCGAGTTCCCGGTCGAGCGGGCCTGGCGAGACGCTCGCCTCGCGCGGATCGGGGCCGGGACCGACGAGATCATGAAGGAGATCATCGCGAAGACCTACGGCCTCTGATCTAACCCGATCGAACGCCCAAAGTCGAACTCAAAGAGGGTGTTGGCGGCGTCCCGACTGCACCGCAGAGCGTCTCGACAGACGACAACTCCGGTCCGGTGCAGGGACGGGAAGCTGACCGATACATCGTCACCCGACTGGTCTGGACAACTCGGACGCAGGCGCGATCGCTGTGGTGGGCAGATGAATCCCGCCCGTCCGGCCGGCACCGCGGCCACAGCAGTTGCTGGTCCTGCCCGTCCATTAGAGGTCGCGCATAACTGTGCCACCCGGAATGCGCCAGGAAAAAAACATTTCCACACGGCTTGAGCCTCGCAATGTCCGGCCCGCTTGGGCAGTATCGCCCGCCTTATGCTCTGGCGCAGGTCAACGCGTGCCGCAAGGCTGGGCTTTGGTGTCCTCGCGGTCGGCTTGCTTGGGGTCGTCGGCCTCGCCACCGGCGCAGTCGCCTCGGCGTCCGGACACCCGACCAGCACGTCCGGTCTGACACTGAGCGTTGGCCTTACAAATCGGGGACCGCTCGTGTCGTGCGAGACCGGGTCCTGCGGGCTGCCATCGACCACGCAGTTCATGCTGTACGTGCAGAACGCCAACCCACTCTCCAACTTCGTCGCCCCTCCCAGCCCCGATCGGGACAATGTGCCGAACTCCTACGTCATCTCAAGCGTCGATCTGACCATCACGGTTGACGGCGCCCCGCTGGCGGGCTCTGCCGAGACCTTTACTCCCCCGCCATCGGCCCAGCCCCCCTCGGCGTCAGGAAGGTGGCCCTCGACGGTCGTCTGCTCGCCACCGACGGGTCCGGCGCCCTGCACAACCGTCCAGAACCCGGCCATCTTGCCGGGGGAAACCACTGTCGGGTTGTTCATCGGTTGGTCGCACGGATCGACGGAGCCCAACGGCAAGTACGTCTTCACGTTTGTGATGCACGGCACCCTCAACGGCACCGAGATCGACCTCAACGCCGCCTCGGCGCAGATCGTGATGAAGACAGCTACCACGCCGGGCTGGGCCTCCGCGGCACCAATGTCCACGGCGCGATCGGCGTTTGCCACAGCGGCCGGGCCGGATGGACGAATCTACGCATTAGGCGGCTTCGGCTTCAGCAACGGCACCATCCTCAACTCAGTAGAGGTCTACTCGCCCAAGAGCAACACCTGGGCGAGCGCCGCCTCGATGCCGACCGCGCGCTACGGCCTCGCCGCGGCCACAGGACAGGACGGCCGCATCTATGCCATCGGCGGCAACAACGGCACTGACCTGAGCACTGTGGAGGCTTATACGCCCACAACCAACAACTGGACGACGCTGGCCCCGATGCCGACCGCGCGGCGCATTCTGGCTGCAACCACCGGGCCCGACGGCCGCATCTACGCCATGGGCGGCTACAGCGACAGCGCCGGCGGCTACCTCAGCACCGTCGAGGCCTACACGCCGAGCAACAACAGCTGGGCGACTCTGGCATCCATGCCCACCACCCGGGATGGCCTTGCCGCAGCCACCGGTCCCGACGGGCGTATCTACGCCCTCGGCGGGGACACGGACCTCAGCACCGCGGAGGCTTACGACCCCGGCACTGGCAGCTGGAAGACGGTGTCTCCGATGCCGACCGGACGATATGCGCTCGCTGCCGCGACCGGCCCGGACGGTCGCATCTACGCGATAGGCGGCGATCTGGGCGGGAGTGCCCTCAGCACGGTTGAGGCCTACACCGCTGGAACGGACACCTGGACAACGGTGGCCTCCATGCCCACCGGGAGGCGTGGCCTCGGGGCCGCCGCCGGGGGCGACGGCCGCGTCTACGCCATCGGCGGCAACAACGGCAGCGACCTGAGCACGGTCGAGGCGTACACCCCGTAACGAGGCGGCGGTCGGGTCGCGGCGCCCGGGCGGAGCGGCCAGCCCGACCAGTGGCTGGCCCAGGCCGGCCTAGTCGGCGACAGACGATAACTCGAGCATTCTCGTTGGAGCCCGATCAGATCACCGAGGCCCGTTAGCAGAGCGCACGTCCGTCCACACCCAAGACCTACGGCCTCTAGGCGGACCTGGGCCCGTCGTCGAATTGCAGCCAGGTCATGCGAGGATCCCGCGCCGTTCACGGGTGCCGAGCCCCCTCTCGGCCGAAGGAGGGCCGTTGCTATGGTCGGAGCCAGGCTGGTGAGGACCAGCGGGACCCTGCTCTTGGTGGGCGGGTTGGTGCTGGCCGTGATGAACGTTTTCACCGCGCTCGCCTTTCCCGGCGACACGCCGGCGCAGGCTGAAGAGCCGCTCTGGACGCCAGCCTTCGTAGCGCTGGTGATCGGCACCATGATGTTGCTGTTCGGCGCGCCGGTGCTCTATTCGCGCATCGCCGGACCAGGCGGCTGGATGGCCCAAGCCGGCCTGGTCCTGATCGCGATCGCGGGCATGGGCCTCGGATTTTTCGGCAGCTTCATGCAGGCGCTGATCGTGCCTTGGATCGCCTCCAACGATCCGTCGATGCTGAGCGCGTCCGCGCCGACGCCCGCGACTTTCACCGGCTTCTACATCGTTACAGGTGTCATCGAAGCGCTCGGCCTGCTGGCCCTGTCGGTGCCGCTGTTGAGGGGACGACTGCAGCCACGTTGGGCAGGAGCCGCCCTCGCGCTCGCCGCGGTGATAGGAGTCCTCAGCGTCGTGATCCCCGGCTCAGGAATGTCCGCCAATCGGCTGCTCAGCCTGCTCGGAGCCGTGCCTTCTGTGCTCCTCGCCGTCTTCTTCATCGAGATGGGTCGCAGGCTGCTGATGGAGCCGCAGCAGATCCCGCATCACTGAACGCCGGCGCGAGAGCGTGTTTGAGATCGACCTCACTATCACAGCCGAGCAAGCCCTGGCAGAGTGCCGCCGGCGCGGCCTGACGGTCAGAAGTGAGCGGCCACTGGCCGGCCAGGCCGGAGGACGCCACTGGCATCTTGCCCTCGCCGATCGCGCGGGGACACTCGAGCTCTCCGCGACCGCGGACCGCGTGTGGCTGAAGGTGCATCCCCTGCGGGATGGGGGCTGGGCGTCGGCGATGGCTCAGGAACTCGCGGCGGCGAAGTCTAGGATGGCCCCCGTCGCATCGAAGTCGCGGGAGATCCGGCCGACGAGGAACGGCGGAGCGTACTGAGGACCGCCGGGCCAGCCGTGCCCGCCGCCCTCGATGCGATAGA
>DASUWK010000060.1:0-18946 GCA_036378435.1 Candidatus Dormiibacterota bacterium
GCTTCTGCTGGTCGGACATCGTGCCCAGGGTGAGGATCGTCAGCGCCTGCGTCTGGCCGCGGGTGAAAAGCCCGGAGCCGTGCGTCCGCGGCAGCACACCGACCTCGACGGAGATCGGCCGGATGTCTTTGAGACCGCGGCCATCGGGCCGCACGCCGTCCTCGATCGTCCGCTGCCTGACCCGGTCCTTGACCTTCTTCTCGAAGAGCTTGGCGAGGATGTCCGCGTGCTCGGCGTGACGCTCGGTGAGCTCCGCGACCATCTCCCTCTTCAGCTCGTCCACCGCGTCCTCGCGGCCGGCCTTGTCGGGGTTGTATAAGGCTCCGTCGATGCGCTGGGAGACCCACTCGTCGACCGCGTGGGCGACATCCTCCGGGTAGCTCGGCGCGGCTGTCTCCAGCTTCGCCACGCTGCCGGTGTCAGAGCGCAGCTCTTCCTGCAGGCGGCAGAGCTCGCGGATGGCCTCGTGGGCCATGTCGAGGGCCTGGAGCACCAGCTCCTCGGTCACGCCCTTGGCGCCGGCTTCGACCATCAGGATCGCGTCCGCAGTCCCCGCCACGACGAGGTCGAGGTCAGAGCGCTCCATGTCGGCCATCAGCGGGTTCACCACCAGCCGCCCGTCGATGTAGCCCATGCGGACCGCGCCGATGGGTCCCTGGAAGGGCACGTTCGAGATGGTCAAGGCGGCCGAAGCCCCGTTGATCGCGAGGATCGTGGGGTCGTTCTCCATGTCGACGCTCAGGACGGTCGAAACCACCTGGACGTCGTTCCGGAAGCCCTCCGGAAAGAGGGGCCGGATCGGCCGGTCGGTGAGCCGGCTGGCCAGGATGGCGCCCTCGCTCGGCCGGCCCTCGCGGCGCATGAACGCCCCTGGGATCCGGCCTGCCGCGTAGAGCTTCTCCTCGTAGTCGCAGGTCAGGGGGAAGAAGTCGATGCCCTCGCGGGGCTCCTTCGACATCGTGGCCGTGCTGAGCACGACCGTGTCTCCACGGCGGATCAGGACGGCTCCGTTGGCCTGCTCGGCCACCCGGCCGGACTCGATCGAGATGCGGCTGCCCGCAATCTCAGCTTCTTTTGTGACTACTGTCACGTTGTACCTCCATGGGGGAGGCGCCGGTGGTCTGGGCCCCGGACGGGCCAGGTCGAAAGCTGCCACCGGTCAACCTCAAGGGCTGACAGCCGGAAGCTTTGGGCCTGACTTGCCCAAGGCCGATGAGACCTAAGCGTCCCCCGCTGTTATTTCCGGATTCCGAGCTTGGCGCGCAGCCTGCGGGCGCGCTCCACGTCGGTTCGATCCAGGTAGTCCAGCAGTCGGCGACGCTTGCCCACCAGCAGCAGCAGGCCGCGGCGGGAGTGGTGGTCCTTCTGGTTCACCTTCAGGTGCTCGGTGAGCTGCCTGATGCGCTCGGAGAAGATAGCGACCTGGACCTCGGTCGACCCGGTGTCCTTCTCGTGCAGGCGGTTCTCCGTGACCAGCCTCGTCTTCAGCTCGTTCTCGACTGCCAAACCGATCGGTAAGTATACCCGCGGCCTTTCTCGGCCCCGAATTTCCCGGGAGATTCGCGCCAATCCGGCGCTGTGCGGTTGATTTCCCGGGAAATTCGCGTCATGGCGCGGCGCAGCGTGCTCAGTGCGCGGATTCCAGCACAGCCCCATCAGAGCGAGGGTCTGCCCCACCCCGCCACCGACCGGGGCCGTCAACCACGATCGCGTGGGCGTGGCCGAGCGTCAGGGAGCTGCTCGGCATCAGCTTGACCTCCAGCTCCGAACGGGCGAGCTCGCCGGCGCCCGGGTAGCTCGCCTCCACGATCAAGGGCGCCCCTCCCGCCGCGACGCGCAGCCGCGGAGCGGCGACGGCGTCCGCCGGGTCGAGCCCGTGGTCGACCAGCTGCAGGAGCACCTGGGACTGCAGCTGTGGCTGGCCGTCGCCTCCCATGCTGCCGAAGGCCGCCCAGGGCCGGCCCTCCCGGCCGGCGAGCGCCGGGATCAGCGTGTGCATGGTCCGCTTGCGCGGCTCGAGGCGGTTCACGTGCGCTGGGTCGAGGCTGAAGTAGCAGCCCCGGTTCTGGAGGTTGATCCCGGTGCCCTCGGCGATCACGCCCGAGCCGAACTCGTAGGCGACGCTCTGGATCAGCGAGACGAGGTTGCCCTCCTCGTCGGCCGCGCACAGATAGACGGTGTCGCCGCCGTCCGGGACGGGCGCCGCTTCCGTTGCTTCGACTACGGGCTGCAGAAACGGGTCGAGCGGGGCTTCGAAGAAGTCTGGGTCGGTGACATAGGCGTCGCGCAGCGGGTAGACCTCGTTGCGGATCCGCAGCAGCTCCCGCGCGAATCCAGGCCCAGGCGTGAGCTGGTCCGGGCGTAGCTGCTGGAACCGCGCCAGCATGCCCATCGCGGCGAGACCCTGCGTGGGCGGCGGGAGCTCGTAGATGTCGAGATCGCGGTAGCGCATGCGCAGCGGCTCGACCTCGGCGCCCCGGTGTGAGGCCATGTCCTCGTGGGTCACGAAGCCGTCGCGCTTCTGCACGGCCGCCGCAATCGCAGCCCCGACGTCGCCGCGGTAGAAGCCGAGCCAGCCCGCGCGGCCGATCTCGGCGAGGACGGCCGCCAGATCGGGGTTTCGCAGGAGCATGCCGGCCTGTAGAGGCGGATAGAGGCGCTGCTGCTCGCTCTCGCGCAGACGCCACTCCGCCGTCTCGATCAACGAGGCGGCCAGGCCGGGAGTGATGACGAACCCGTCGCGCGCGGCGCTCACCGCAGGCTCGAGGACACGGCCCAGGCCCATGCGCCCGAAGCGGTCGAGGATGCGGCCCCAGGCCTGGACGGTGCCGGGCACGGTGACGGCGAGGGCCCCCCGTTCGGGCATCCTCTCGTGGCCGCGCTCGCGGACGGCGTCGATCGTCGCCCCCGACCCGGAGCGCCCCGCGCCCGCGATGCCGATCGGCTCCCTCTCGCCCGCCGCCCAGCAGAGCGCGAACAGGTCGCCGCCGATTGAGGTCATGTGCGGGTACACGACGCAGAGGACCGCATTGGCCGCGACGATGGCGTCGAAGGCGTTGCCGCCGTCGCGGAGCACCTCGACCCCGGCCTCCGAAGCCTGGCGGTGCGGGGTGGCGACGACGCCTCTCATCGCCGGGGCAGGGCCAGCCGCAGGGCGCCGGGCACCACCTCGAACGTGGCCGGCAGCCAGCCGGGCTGCTCGCCGTCAAGGTCCAGCCGCACCTGCTCCGGTGAGCTGACCTCGGCGCGGCGCCCGCGCATCACCTCCCACTTCGGGTTGGGCTCGTCCAGGTGGCGGCCGGCCTTGATCTTGGACAGGCCGCGCACGTTCTCCATCGCACTGAGATCCCCGATGAGCAGGAAGTCCAGGAGCCCGTCGGACGGGTCCGCCATCGGCGCGACCTTCATCCCGCTCCCGAAGTAGCGGCAGTTGGCCGCGACGACCTGCTGCGCCTTCAGCTCGCGCCGCTCGCCGTCGACCACGACGGTCATCGGCTTGTTGCGCCAGGCGAGCAGGCTGGTGATCGAGGCCAGCATGAACGTGAGATCCCCGCCCAGACGCTTGGACGAGCGGTTGACGCGATCGACGACCTCGCCGCCGACGCCCGCGTCCGCGATGTTCGCGAAGGCTCGGACCTCCTCCTTCCCGTCGTGGTTGCGGTAGCGCGCGATTCCGGCGTCGATCACCTTCGTGGCGCCGCCGGCCAGCATGCCTGCGATGCCCATCGGTTCCAACGGCATGTCGAAGGTGCGTCTGAAATCGCCGCCGGTGCCGAGCGGGATCAGCGCCAGCGCGGTCTCGGTCGAGATCGGCTCGCCTTCCTCGAAGAACCCGTTGGCCACCTCGTTCAACGTGCCGTCGCCACCAGCGGCAGCGACGACGCGCCGGCCTTCTCGCACCGCCTGCCGAGCCAAACCCGTGGCCTCGAGCGGCCGGGTGGTGAAGGCCGTGTCGAACTTGAGGCCCGCCAGGCCGAGCTTGCCCGACAGCACCTGCCATCGCTCCCGCGTCCTGCCGCCGCTGGAAGCCGGGTTGACGATCACGAGGATCTCGTTCACGATCTCGAACCCTAAGGGCTAGCGGCCGCCGCCCGCGCGGGGATTCATGACGGACGCCGGGTCGAGCGCATCGCGCAGCTTCTGCCACACGCCCCACCAGCCATCCAGCTCGCCGCGGGCCCACCGCGCCCGCACCCGGCCCACCCCGTGGTGGTGCGAGATCGTCGCCCCGAGGCGCACGCAGACCTCCATCGCCCCATCCCACGCCTGCTGGTAGCGCTTCTCGGCCTCGGCCTCGCTGGGCGCCGACCCGCCGAAGGTGAAGTAGGCGCAGACACCCTGGCCGTAGGCGTGGCTGAAGTGGCACAGCGCCAGGTCCGCGGCCGCCTGCAGCGCCGCCTTGACCTCGGCGTGGACCTGCTCAATAGCCGTCCACGGCGCCGCCACCTCGATCGTGTCCACGAACGAGCCCGCCGGCTCGAGAAATTGCAGCATTCGCTCGGCCGAGAGGCCGAAGCGGTGGTCGCGCCAGTGCTCGAAGGCGGTTGGGCCGAGGTCGGTCGCGGCGGCGCAGATCCCGGCGATCACCTCTGCCTCGGCCACCGCAACCGCCGGCTCGCCGGCCGCCGCGCAGACGAGCAGGCAGCCCGGCTGCGCCACGCCCTGGAACGCGGTGTCGTCGGCGTCGTAGAGGCGCAGGACCAGCGGCCGGAGGTCGCGCTGGATGATCTCGCGCGCCGCCTCCAACCCCGCCCGGAGGTCCGGGAACAGCCAGCCGCCCCCCATCACCGCCGCTGGCTTGCGGTGCACGCGCAGGACCACGTCCAGGACCACGCCCAGCGCACCTTCCGAGCCGACGAACAGCTCGTGCAGCGCGGGCCCGACGGCTGACCGAGGGCCCGGCCGAGGGTGCGCGATCGTGCCGTCGGGAAGCGCGACCGTGAGCCCGAGCAGCATGTCCTCGATGCTCCCGTGGCGGCTCGACTCCTGACCGGACGACCGTGTGACCACCAGGCCGCCGACCGAGCTCACCGGAAGGGATGACGGATAGTGGCCGAGAGTGAGGCCCCGTTCCAGCAGCTGCTCCTCCAGGCGCAGGCCGAGCACACCGGCCTGGACGTGGCAGGTCAGGTTGTGCTCGTCGATCTCGAGCACGCGATCGAAGCCGGTGAGGTCGAGCGCCACCTCGCCCTGGTCAGGCGTCGCGCCCCCGCAGACGCCGGTCGCCGCGCCGACGGGGACGATCGTCACCTTCTCGCTCGAGGCCCAGCGCAGCAGCTCGGCGACCTGGTCGTAGGTTTCGGGACGGACCACCAGCACCTCCGGTGGCGGCGCGCCTGCGCGCTCGCGCATCACCCCGAGCGGCCAGAGGTCCCGCACCGGCCGCCGCGTGATCTGCATCAGCTGCGCGCGCTCCAGCGGCCGGCCAGCCGCCCGGTGAGGAGCGGGACGCCGAAGCCGAAGCCGTCCGCGTAGTCGCGGCCGCCGAGCAGGGAGCCGGCGGCGCGGAGGTTGTCGAAGTGCGGCTTGCCGGCGGCGTCGAGCGGACGCAGCTGAGCGTCGGTCAGCAGCCCCGCCCGGAAAGCGGGCTCTGGCGACAGGTACTCCAGGTGATGCAGCGCGACGGCCTGCTCAGGAGCCGGTCGACCGTCGAAGAAGACCTGGAGCCCGGCCAGCGGCTCGGTCACAGCTCGGCCTTTGCGCAGCCCGCCGCCGAGGTAGCGGCCGGTGGCCATCACGAAGGCGTCCGCAGTCACCTGGTCCGCGCCCACGGCTGCCGCGCGCAGCCGGCCCCCCTCGACGTGGAACCCGGTGGCTTCGCCCGTCACCACCTTGACGCTCGTCGCCGCCAGGGCCCTCTGTAGTGCCTGTTGCAGGCGCCAGCCGTGCGGTGACGGAGCGGCGGCCAGCAGCTCGAAGCCGTTGGCGGGGAGGCCGATGAAGCCGGGCGGGTAGGCGATTGCCTGTGCTCGAACGTGCGGTTCTGGCGCGGGCCGGCCGAACAGATCGGTGATCGACGCGCCCGGACCGAGGTCTTCGATCGGGAGCTCCTCGGCGGTGGCCTCGATCCCGGCCAGCTCCCGGAGGGCGGCCGCCGTGGACTCGGCGTCGTATTCCGAGACGCTGGGGACGCCGACCACAACCACCCGCTTGCCGCGGAGGGCTCCGAGCTCGCCGGGAGCCACTGCCTCCGGCACGAAGTTCGCCTCGTGCGGAACGCCGCAGATGTCCGCGTAGACGCCGCGCTCCCGCAGGCCGCCCCGGAGCGGCAGGCCGGCCCTGGCCAGCGCAGCGGTCAGCCAGGCGCACGCTTCCTCCAGCTCCGCCCCCAAGCGCGCCTCGTCCATGCCCAGACGGTGGAAGGGGTGGTGCGCAAGCTGCGCGAGCACGCCGAGCTCGGGCGCGATCTCCATGCCTCCCGCGTATAGCGAGGTGGCGCCCGGCGCCTTCGCGATCAGCGTCACCTCTGCGCCTTCGGCCGCAGCAGCGAGCGCGGCCGAGAAGCCGGCCAGGCCGCCGCCGATCACGGCCACCTTGCTCACGACAGCAGCCGGCGGGTGTCGTCGACGTCCCGCCGCATCTGCTCGGCAAGCTCGGCCGGCGACGTGAACTTCACCTCGTCCCGCAGGTGCGCGGTGAAAGCGATCTCCACCCGCTGCTGGTAGAGGTCGCCCTCGAAGTCGAGGAGATACGCCTCGACGGTGAGATCCGTGCCGCCGAAGGTCGGCCGGTAGCCGACGCCGATGGCGGCCTGGTACACGTCGCCACCGACCCGCGCCCGACCGGCGTACACGCCGGCGCCCGGCACCAGCTTGTTGGGCGCGATGGAGACGTTCACGGTGGGGAAGCCCAGCCCCCTCCCCACCTGGTGGCCGTGCTCCACGGTGCCGAGCAGGGCGAACTCCCGCCCCAGCAGACGGTTGGCGGCATCGACGTCACCAAGCGTGACCAGGCGGCGGATCTCGGAGCTGTGCAGCTCCTTGCCTTCGACCAGCACCGGCTCGATCGTCTCGACGTCGTAGCCATGCTCGGCGCCGTGGTGGCGCAGCCATTCCACGTTCCCCTCCCGCCCGCGGCCGAGCGCGAAGTCCGGACCGGTGACCAAGAGCTTCAGCTGCACCGAGCTGAGGAGGCGGGCCATGAATTCGTCGGCGGGAACGTTCGCCAGCTCGCGCGTGAACAGCAGCACGATCGCGTCGTCGACCCCCAGCTCGTCGAGCAGATGCAGCTTCTCTTCGAGGGAGGTGATGGTCTTGGGGCAGTTCTCGGGATCCAGGACACAGCGCGGATGGGGCTCGAACGTGACCAGAGCGCGCCCAAGCTCGCCGTCGGCGACCCGGTTGATCAAGGCCTGGTGGCCGAGATGGAGCCCGTCGAAGCTGCCGATCGTCAGTGCGGTCGGCCCGAGCCTGGTCTCCGGAAAGCCGTGGTGGACCTTCATGCCGCGTGAAGGTCGTTTCAGTTGAGGACCTTTTCGGGGACGAACGTCCGCCGCAGCGGGTCGCAGTGGCCGAGCGCCACCAGCCTGCCCTCCGCGTTGTGGGCCCGCAGCGGTCCTCCGCCCGGCTCCGGCAGGACGCGCACGGCTCGGCCCTGGCGCACCATCGCCTCCTGCTCGATCGTCAGGCGCACGGCCTCCATGTCCGGGAGCACCACCTCGGCCGACAGCAGGCGGCGCTCGACGTCCTCAGGACCGTCCAGCGCTTCCATCTCGACGGCCTCCTCGATGCGCAGTGGACCGTAAGCGGAGCGCACCAGCTCACCGAGATAGCCGCCGACGCCGAGCGCGAGACCGAGGTCTCGCGCCAGCGAGCGCAGGTAAGTTCCCGACCCGCAGACCACGCGGATCCGCGCAACCGGCCTCTCCCCGGGCGTGTAGTCCATCACCTCGGCGGCAATGATCTCGACCTCGCGCGCCGGCGGCCGCTCCAGCTCTCCGCGCCTTGCCCGCCGGTAGGCTCGTTCTCCCTCCACCTTCACCGCCGAGAAGGCCGGCGGCTCCTGGTGGATGCGGCCCACGAAGCCTGCCAGCGCTCGGCTTACATCGTCCGCGGCGAGGTGGGCAGGGCTGGCGACGGGCTGCGGCTCGGCCTCGGCATCGTCGGTCTCCGTCGTGAAGCCGAGGTGGACGTCCGCGACGTACTCCTTCGGCAGCCGGTGCGCGAAGTCGGCGAGGCGGGTGGCGGACTCGAAAAGGATCGGCAACACGCCCGTGGCCAGCGGGTCCAGCGTGCCGGCATGGCCGACGCGCTTGGCTCCCGTGAGCTCGCGCAGGCGGCGGACGGCGCTGAACGAGGTTGCGCCGGCCGGCTTATTGAGGTTGAGGACTCCCGACCGCATCCGAATTCCCAGCAATAGCCTGACGCGCTGCCGCCAAGACGAGATCGATCGCCTCGTGCATCGACGCGTCGACCTCAGCGCCCGCGGCCCGCGAGTGGCCGCCGCCGCCGAACTGTGAGCAGAAACGGGCCGCGTCCACGCGGCCCCGCGAGCGGACGCTGATCTTCGTCTGGTTGTCGCGCACCTCTTTGAACACGATGGCCATGTCGAGGTCCGCGATCGTGTTCAGAGTGTCGATGAGGTCCTCCGTCTCAGCCATCACGGCGCCGGCGTCCTGGAGCATGCGCCGCGTGACCTTGGTCCAGGCCAGCCGGCCGTCGAACTCGACCTGCATCGCGGCCATGCAAAGGGCGTTGAGCCGCAGCGTGGTCAGCGGCCGCGATTTGTAGACCATCGTGGTCACGAAGCTCGGCTCGACTCCGTACCGCGCCAGCCTGGCCGCGGTCTCGAGCGCGTCGGCGTCCGTGTTCTCGTGGCGGAAGCCACCGGTGTCGGTGACCAGCGCTGTGTACAGGTTGGTCGCCATTTCGGGGGTGATCTCCCACTTCCACGACTCCAGGATGGCCACGACCATCTCGGCGACGGCCGCGGCGTCGGGGTCGATGATGTTGACGTCGCCGAAGCGGTCGTTCGACGGGTGGTGGTCGACGTTGACGATCGTCGCGCGGTCAGGGATGGAGTCGGCGGCCGACCCCGAGCGCTCCAGGTTGGCGGCGTCGAAGAAGAGCACCAGCCCGGGTTCGATGCCGTCGCGCGGCCGGTCCGTGATCCGGTCGAACCCGGGCAGCCACCCGTACTGCTGCGGCAGCGGGGGCGGGATCACGACGCTGACGGACTTGCCCCGGGCGCGCAGGGCCTCCTCGAACGCCAGGCTGCAGCCGAGCGTGTCGCCGTCCGCGTCCTTGTGCCCGAAGATCAGGATGCAGTCGTTCGCCTCGATGAGCTCGAGGACTTTCTGTCCCAGCTCGACCAGCTTGTCGCGGTTCACTCTGGGTCCTGATCTTCGGGTAGCAGCTCTTTCAGCTGCTTGGAGATGCGCACGCTGTACTCGATCGAGGGATCGAGTTCGAAGACGAGGTCGGGCGAGAACTTGAGGTTCTGCAGCCGCCGGCCGAGCTCGTGGCGGATCAGGCCGCGAGCGCTCTCGAGACCCTTCAGAGTGTCCTGCTGGGCGTCCTCATCACCCAGCACAGAGAGGCGCACGCGGGCCAGTCGGAGGTCGGGCGACATGCGGACCTCGGTGATGCTCACGAAGCCGATCCGCGGGTCTTTCAGCTCGCGCTGGATGATCGCCATGATCTCGCGCTGGACCTGACCCGCGACCTGGCCGGTGCGGTAGCTCGGCATGGCGACGGGCAGTACCTAGGGCTCCTGCCCGGGGCGGGCGGCGAGAGATGCGGCGCAGAGGTGTCCCGAGTCCAAGGAAGGGGTGGACGGAGGAGGAGCGCACTGTCGTGCGCGACGACGAGGGCCGGGCCCCCTGACGCCGGAATCGGCCGCATCTGCGCCGCAGATCCGTCGCATGTCTCCGGGCGGGAGCCCTACGGTTCCTCTCGCTCTAGGCGGTAGCACTCCATGATGTCGCCGGGCTCGAACTCCTCGAAGCCCTGCAGGCCGACGCCGCACTCCTCCCCCTCACGCATCTCGCGGACGTCCTCCTTGTAGTGCTTGAGGGAGTCGATCGGGCCGCGGTAGATCTCGCGCCCGCCGCGCTGCAGGGAGACGACGTCGTTGCGCCCGACGCGCCCCTCGGTGACGCGGCTGCCGGCGATCAGACGGCCCGGGATCTTGATGGCCATCACCACCTCGACGCGACCGTTGAAGACCTCGCGGTACACAGGCTCGCGCAGGCCCTTCGCGGCGCGCTCTACGTCCTCCGTCAGCTTGTAGATGACGTCGTAGTAGCGAACCTCGACCTTCTCCTTCTCCGCGGCTTTCTCGGAGGCCGGGGTCGACTTGAGGTTGAAGCAGACGATGATCGCGTTCGAGACCGACGCCAGCAGCACGTCCGAGTCGTTGACCGCGCCCACGCCCTGGCCGACGATCTTGACCGCCACCTCGCCGGCCTCGACCTTGCCGAGGGCGTTGATGACAGCTTCGAGCGTGCCTTGGGCGTCCGCCTTGACGACGAGGTCGAGCTCTTTGGACTCGCCCTCGCGTGAGCGGCGGGCCAGCTCTTCCAGGGTGAGCCGAGGCGCGGCCCCGCGAGCGCTCTCCGCCGTCCGCATCTCCTGGCGGCGCGTGAGGGCGATCTGGCGGGCGGCCTGCTCCGACTGCACGACCTGGAAGATCTCGCCGGCGACCGGGACCTCGTCGAGGCCGCTGACGACCACCGGGGTGGCCGGACCCGCCTCGGTCACGCGCTCGCCGCGGTCGTCGGTGAGCGCGCGAACGCGGCCTGAGATGTGGCCGCAGACGAAGTCGTCGCCCACGCGCAGCGTGCCCGCCTGGACCAGCACCGTCGCGACCGGTCCGCGGCCGCGCTCCATGTGCGCGTCGACGACGGTGCCCAGCGCGGGCCGGTCCGGATTGGCGCGCAGCTCGAGGATCTCGGAGACCAGCACGATCGTGGTGAGCAGGTCTTCGAGACCCTGGCCGGTGCGGGCCGACACGTGCACGCACTCGTACTCACCGCCGTAGTGGCGGGTGACTACGTCGTTCTCGGCCAGCTCCTGGTGGACGCGGTCGACGTTGGCGTTGTCCTTGTCGATCTTGTTGATCGCCACGACGATCGGCACCTGCGCCGCCTTCGCGTGCTGGATCGCCTCGACCGTCTGCGGCATCACTCCGTCGTCGGCTGCGACCACGAGCACGGCTACGTCGGTGACCTGTGCACCGCGGGCGCGCATGGCGGTGAACGCTTCGTGGCCGGGGGTGTCGATGAAGACCACCGGGCTTCCGTCCGGCGTCGTGACGCGGTAGGCGCCGATCCGCTGCGTGATGCCGCCGGCCTCGCCGGCCGCGACCTTCGTGCTGCGGATCGCGTCGAGGATCGACGTCTTGCCGTGGTCGACGTGACCGAGCACCGTCACGATCGGCGGGCGGGGCTTGAGCTTGCTCTTGTCCTCTTTGACCAGCGAGAAGAGCTCTTCGCGCGAGGTGGTGATGACCGAGCCCTGGTTCCCGTCGGTGGATTCGATGGTGACCATCTCGTCGCGGTTGAGCGGCTCCACCTGGACGCCGAACTCGTCCGCCACGATGGCCGCCGTGTCGAAGTCGATGACGTGGTTCTTCGTGGCCATCACGCCGTTTTGCATCAGCTTCTTGATGATCTCGACGGTCGGCAGCTCGAGCCGCAGCGCCAGGTCCTCGACGGTGAGGTTCGGCGGCAGCTGCGCCTTGCGGTCGCCCTCCGGAACCTTGACCGCGACGGCGCTGGCACCGAACTGAGAGCGCGCGGCGTCGATCGCCTTCGGCGGCAGTGGGCCGTTGACGTTCCGCGTCAGCCTTCGCTGCTGCAGGAAGTTGACCAGCTCCCTGGGATTGACGTTGAGTTCGCGCGCGAGTTCCTGTGCTTTCATTCGGGGACACCTGAGTTTACCCCGGGCTTGGCAGGGTCACTCTTGAGGGCCCGTTCCAGCGAACGCCGCTTCCGCGCCGCCTCCTCACACTCCTGTCGACGGTGCAGGTACGCCCCTCGGCCCGGCTCGCGACGCTCGGGATCGGCCACGATCTCGCCCGAGCGCAGGCGGACGTAGCGCGTCAGCTCCGCCTGCTCGGCGGTCGTCCGGCAGCCGACGCAGGTCCTACCCGGGATGAGAAGTCTCCTCCCCGCTTGGCGGGGAGGTGTCCGGCTGGAAGCCGGACGGAGGGGTTTCGTCCGGGCGGATGTCGATACGCCAGCCGGTCAGCTTGGCGGCCAGCCGCGCGTTCTGGCCGTCGCGCCCGATGGCGAGCGACAGCTGGCCGGCGGGCACGTGCACCTTGGCGGTCCCGGCGCCGGTGTCGAGCTCGACGCTGCTGACCTCCGCGGGGCCGAGCGCCCGAGCGATGAACTGCTCCCGGTCGTCGAACCACTCGACGATGTCCACGTGCTCCGAGCCCAGCTCCGCCAGGATCGCGCGGTGGCGGATGCCGCGCGGACCGATGCAGGCGCCGACCGGGTCCAGACCGGGCTCCGTCGCGGCCACCGCCACCTTCGTCCGCAGGCCCGGCTCGCGAGCGATTCCCTTGACCTCGACGGCGCCCGAGCGGATCTCGGGGACCTCGCGCTCGAGCAGGCGCTGGACGAAGAGCTTGGTGGAGCGGGACACTCGCACGACTGCCGACGGGCCCGCTCTCCGGCCCTCGAGGATCACGACCGTGATCGGCCGGCCCGGGACCAGCGCCTCTCCAGGAACCTGGTCCTCCAGCTCCATCAGTCCCTCTGCCTTGCCGAGGTCGACATGCACGACCGCGCCCTCGGTCCGATCGACGGTGCCGACCGCCAGCTCGCCCTGGTGCTCCGCCGCGTCTTTCAGGACCTGGTCGCGCTCCAGCTCGCGCAGCCGGCGCAGCACCACGTGCCGCGCGGCCTGCGGCGCCAGGCGGCGGAACTCGTCGCCGGGCAGCTCGGTGACGACCACCGAGCCATCGGGCTGGCGGGTGCGGAGGCGCCCCGCCACGGCGCCTGTCGTCGGGTCGAGCGTGACATCCACCTCCCCATCCGGGTCGAACGCGCGCCGGTAAGCGGCGGCGAGGCCTTCCTCGAGAGCGCGCACCAGGTCGTCGAGCGGGATCTCGAACTGGCGGTTGAGCTCCTCGAGGGCGACCTGCAGATCGGTGCTCAAAAGGCGATCGCGAGCCTCGCGGCGAGGACGTCGTCCCAGGCGATCCGGACCTCGTCGAGCGTGCGGCCGAGCACCGCCACGCCCGTGTCGTCGACCGTCACCAGCGTGCCCTCGATCACCGCCTCCCCGTCCCCTGACCGGTACTTCACGTTGACCCGCTGTCCCATGAAGCGGTCGTACTCGGCGCGGTTGCGCAGCGCTCGCTCGGCGCCGGGCGAAGAGACCTCGAGGTGGTAGCGCCCGTCGTCGATCAGGTCGGCCTGATCGAGCAGGGGGCCGGCGACGTGGCTCACGCGCTCGCAGTCGTCGAGGGTGATGCCTTCCGGGCTGTCGATGGCGATCTGGAGAGTCCTGCCTCCCGGCCCCATCTGGCGGAGGCCGTAGAGCTCGTAACCCATGTGCTTGATCGTCGGCTCGAGGAGCTCGCGGATCTGTTCAATTGGCCAGGCGGACATCGGGCGGGCCTACGTGACCGGCTGGAGCCTCCGCCACACGGCGAGGAGCGGCGTGGCGTTGAAGATCGAGCTGTAGGTCCCGGACACGATGCCGATCAGCAGCGCGAGCGCGAAGCCGCGCAGCGAGTCTCCGCCGAACAGCAGCAGCGAGAGCAGGACGATCACGACGGTGAAGCTCGTGATGATCGATCGGGCGGCCGTCTGCATGATCGAGAGGTTCGCGACCTGCTCGAAGGAGAGGCGCCGCGACACGATGAGGTTCTCGCGGATCCGGTCGAAGACCACGATCGTGTCGTGGACCGAGAAGCCGACCACCGTCAGCACCGCGGTCAGGAAGAAGCTGTCGATCTCGCCGATGCGCAGGTTCAGCACCGCGCCCAGGATCGAGAACACGCCGGTGAGCAGGAAGATGTCGTGCAGCAGCGCGAGGAGCGCTGAGCCACCGAACTGGAAGCCGGCGCGGAAGCCGCCCGGCACCTTGCGGAACCTGAAGCTCAGGTAGGCGAGGATCAGCAGCGCCGCGACGACGATCGCGATCAGGCCCCCGGTCACGATCTCGGACGCGATCGTCGGACCGACCTCGTTCACCTGCGTGCGGCTCTGGTCGATCGTGAGGTTGAGGCGCGACGCCAGCTGGTCCTCGAACTGGCGCTGCTGCAGCGGCGCGATGGCCGAGGTGCGGATCACGAAATCGCCGGCCGCGGTCTGCTCCACGGTCGTCGCCGGTCCCGCCGCCGTCGACACGGCCGCCAGGGACGGGCTGCCGTTGAAGTGGATGAAGAACTCGGTGCCGCCCTGGAAGTCGATCCCGAGCAGGAACCCCTTGGTGATCATCGAGATGATCCCCGGGATGATGATCAGCAGCGAGAAGCCGAAGAACCAGTTGCGGTGCTTGATGAAGTCGAGCCGGCGCGGCGGCGCAGTGACTCCCGCCGCCTCCAACGCGGGCGGCGCCTCCTGGGTGATGTCAGGCGCTGCCACGGGCCACTCCCAGCAGCGCGGGCCGGCGGAACCGGCGATCCGCGAGCACGATCCCGAGCAGGTTGTGCGTGACGACGATCGACGACAGCATGCTGACGCCGACACCGATCAGCAGGGTGAACGCGAAGCCCTTGACCGGCCCGCTGCCGAAGAAGGCGAGCAGCGCGCTGGTGATCGCGGTCGAGATATTCGAGTCTCGGATCGCCGGCCACGCGCGGCGGACCGCTGCCTCGACGGCTGCCCCAACGGTGCGACCGGCGCGCAGCTCCTCCTTGAAGCGCTCGAAGATCAGCACGTTCGCGTCGACGGCCATCCCCACGCTGAGCACGAAGCCGGCCATCCCGGCGAGTGAGAGCGTGACGCCGAACAGCTTGAACACCGCCAGCACAACGCCCGCATAGAAGAGGAGCGCCAGGCTCGCGATGAAGCCGGGCAGGCGGTAGTAGACCGCCATGAAGAGGATGACCACGATGAGGCCGAGCAGGCCCGCGATCAGGCTGCGCTTCACCGAGTCCGCGCCCAGCGTCGCGCCGACGTCGGTCGACTGGAGCACGACGATGTTGGCCGGCAGGGCGCCCGCGTTGAGGTTCGCCGCCAGCTGCTTAGCGGTGTCCTGGGTGAACCCGCCCGAGATGATGGCCGACCCGCCGGGGATGGCGCTCTCGGTGCCCGGGTTGGTGACGAACTTGCCGCCCAGGGCCAGCGGCTTCAGCAGGTTGGCCGTGTAGGCCGGGTCGTCCCAGTGGTCGATGTCGGTCTGGGTGAGGTCCAGCCACCAGGTGAGGGCGTTCTCGGCGCACTGGTTCAGGCCGCAGGCCGCGGCAGCGGTAGCCGTCAGGTTGCCGAAGATCTGCGCGCCCTGCGAGTTGAACTGCAGGTTCACGCCCCACCCGCCGCTTCCCTGCGTGTCCAGCCCTGCGGAAGCGCTGGTCAGCTGATCGCCGCTGAGCTGCGTCAGCATCGGGCGGTAACCCGGCTCGGGTGAGTTCGGGGGCGCGTTGGCGTCCTTGACCCACTTGGTCAGCACCAAGCGGTCAGTCCGGCCGATCACCGCCTGGGCCTGCGCCGCGGAGACGCCGGCCAGGTCGACCTCGATGCGGTCCGAGCCCTGCGCGGAGATCTGGGGCTCGCTCACTCCGAGCGTGTTCACCCGGTTGCCGATGACCGTGATGGCCTCCTGCTGGATCTGGCCCACGTCGCGGCCGGGGGGAATGTCGGTCAGCTGCAGGATCATCCGGGTGCCGCCGGAGATGTCGAGCCCGCGGCGGATGAAGAGGTCGGTGCCCAGAAGGTTCGGCGGGTTGGCCGCTGCGCACGGACCCGTGAGGGAGCAATGGTTCTGCAGCCGCACGATGTACCCGGCGGCGTCGACGACGATTGATAAGACCAGCAGGGCGATGACGATCACCCGCACCGGCCATGACAAGACCAACTGCATGGGCTAGGGCGGTCCGATTCTACTCGGAGGGGCGGGAGGTCAGGCTGCGCTGGAACTTGCGCATCCCGCCGATCCAGCGGCCGTAGTTCTCCGCCTTATGGCGGAAGTACTCGAGCACCTCGGGGTGAGGCAGGATCAAGAACTGCTCCTCCGCGAGGGCTGCCACGACGGCATCGGCCACCTGCTCGGGCTCGATCAGGCCGAGGCGCTTCACCTGTTCGGCGCCGATGTGGCCCTCCGCCTCGTCACCCAGCACCATCCTCGTGCGCACGCCCTGCGGGCAGAGGCAGGAGACCTTTACGCCCCGATCCCCATACGTGATCGCGATCCACTCCGCGAGCCCGACAGCGGCGTGCTTGGTCGCTGAGTAGGCCGCATCGCCGATCGTCGTCAGCAGTCCCGCGGCCGAGGCGGTGACCAGCAGGTAGCCTCCTCCCCGCTCCAGCCACCGCGGCAGCAGGTGGCGAGCCGCCACGACCGTGCCCATCACGTTGACGCGCCAGACGTCGTTCCAGACCTCGTCCGGCGTCTCGGGGCTCGCCCCGGCTCCGATCCCGGCGTTCGCGCAGTAGAGGTCGATGGGGCCCTCGCGGCTCTCGACCTCCTCGATCAGCGCCCGGACCGCCGCGTCATCTGACGTGTCGCAGACGACGGCGCGCACCTTGGGCCCCATGTCCTCGGCGGGTCGCACGTCGGCGACGACGACGGCCTTCGCGCCTTCGGCGACAAAGCGCTTGGCCAGGGCGGAGCCGATGCCGCCGGCGCCGCCCGTCACGACGATGACCTTGTCACGCAGTTCCATCAGTCGCCGAGCCTCTCGGTGATGGAGATCGAGTACGCGCCGGGGCGCGCGAGCAGGATCGGGTCCGCGGACGGCTCGATGCCGTCGACGAGGTGCATCGGGTCGAACACGAGGCGGCTGCAGCCGCCGTCCTGGTCTTCGACCACGGCCTGCACGTCGAGATGGCCGGCGACGACCTTCTCGCGCTCGTCCGGCCACATCAGAGTGGGATCGTCGACCGGGTCCTCCGGGCCGGCGAGCTGATAGACCAGGTCATACGTCGCGGGCCGAGCCGCCAGGTGCTCGAAGAGCTCCTGCTGCAGGTAGTCCGGGTTCCTGGCCTTCCGCTCCTCGGACGTCAGCGGTTGGCCTGGCTGGCGTGGCACCCAGCTGTACCTCGCCCAGCGGCGCTCGCCCGCGGCATCGACGAGCGCGAAGGCATGGAGGCCGTGAAAGCTCAGGTCGAGGTAGCTGGCCGCGGCAGGCGTCGTGGCGAGATGGAGGAGGGCGCCGACCGCCTCGGGGTGGCCCGCCGCCCACGCTTCGACGGCCAATCGATCGCCACGCACCTGGGTGAACTCGATGAAGGACTCGAGGTCGCGCACGAAGAAGACGGGCTGGCTCAAGCTGACGAAGTCGAGCTCGGCGCCGGCCAGATGGAACTTGACCGCCATGCCGCGCCCGTCCAGCGCGGTGTCGGGCCTGCTCGGGTCACCCGAGCCGTTGGAGAAGCGGATCGTCGCCGGCACGGGCGCACCGCTGAAGACCGCCGCCTTGCTGAGCTCTCTCGCCTCCGGGCTGCCGGTGAACACCCCGGAGCAGCAAGTGCCCTTCGCGTGGGCGGCGCGATAGCCGGGATGGCGACCGTACGCGGAGCGGATCGCGTCGACGAGCCGCTGCGAAATATCGGTGACCGCCACGGCCGGAATGTAGCGTGCTACAGTCCCTGGCTGCGAGCCCCTGTGTGGGATTTCCCCCTCGGCTCGACTTCTTTTCGGAGGTGAGCTCAATGAAGCGAGTGCTTGTGATTGCGTCCGCGCGAGCCGCCTCCGTGCTCGGCTAGCCAGACCAAATCGGTCTCTCCGGACCTCAGGCGGTGGTTTCCGTCTGCCCGTTTTTCTGTGTTTGGAGAGAACAAGTTGCTGGTTGTCGAACAGTTGAAGCCGGCCCTCGGCGAGGGCTGGATCACCCAGGTCGTGCGCTCCGTGAAGAGCGGTAAGGAGGCCTCCGTCTACTTGTGCCGCGGCAGCGACCGCGCGGGCGGGGCGCTCGTCGCCGCCAAGGCATACCTGTCTGTGAGCCGTCGCACCTTTCGCGACGACTCCGTTTATCGGGAAGGCGGCATGCGCGCCGCCAATCGGCGGCTCGTGGTCGCCGCCACCAAGCGGACGCGGTTCGGGCGCGAGGTGCGGTTCGGGGGTTGGATCGGCCACGAGTTCGAGACACTGCGCGCCTTGTATGCGGCCGGCGCGTCCGTCCCGCGCCCGATCGCCGTGGCTGGCGAGGCGCTGCTGCTCGGCTGGATCGGCGATTCAGATGGGGCTGCGCCGCCGCTGCATTCGGTCCGGCTGGAGGGTGACGAGGCTGCGGCGGTGCTGGCCGAGCTGCTGCGCCAGGTGGAGCTCTTCCTCGCGCACGACATCGTGCACGGCGACCTGAGCGAATACAACGTCCTGTTCTGGGAGGGACGCCCGGTCGTGATCGACTTCCCCCAGGCGGTCGATCCACGCTTCAACCGCGCTGCCAAGGCGCTGCTCGAGCGCGACCTCCGCAACCTCGCCGCCTATTTCGCGCGCGCCGGCGTCGACTTCGATTGGCAGCGCCACGCCAGCGATCTCTGGCGCCGCTGGCTCAACTCCGAGCTCGGCCGCGACGACGCCCCCGCCGTCGAAGACTGGGAGTTCTGGAAGCAGTTCGTGTGACGTATAACCCTCCGCCGTAGCCACCCACCCGGGGGGTTTGTTTGCGGCGGGGAGCGTATCGCGAGGCGGGCCGAGGCGCCAACCTTCTTAACAACGGGGGCGCACATTTGTTCGTGGGTCTGCTAGAATACGAACATGTATTTGGGGGCTAGGGGGGCGTCTGCCTCGGAGGCAGAACCCCAAGCCGAGGTCAGGCTCGACGAGGCCAGCTCGCGCCAGATGGCCGAGCGCGTCATCGCCGCCTGGCAGCGGGCTCAGCA
>DASUWK010000061.1:0-57857 GCA_036378435.1 Candidatus Dormiibacterota bacterium
GGATCGGGTTACGCGCTGGAGCGAGAAGAAGTCGGCGCCGCAGCGCGACCGCACCTGAACACCAAGCTCTCGCGGGACAAGGTCGAGCACGCCATCGGCCGCGCCCGCGCGCTGATCGCGGCGCAGCGCATGCACCTGGACACCGCGCAGAAGGCCACCCTGCAGCTGCGGGCCGCCTTGTCAGAGAACGGCCACACGACCCCCACGTAGCATCCGGCCGCGGTGGTGAAGCTCGCCGCGCTCGGCCTCTCGGTGCTCGTTGCGGCGGCAGCCTGCGGCTCGTCGATCAGAACCGCGCAGCGGCCCTCGCCGACCACGTCCCCCCCGCCGGCCTTCGCCGACTTCCAGGTCGTCACCGGCGCGCTCGCCTGCGCGGGCTCTGGAACAGCTGAGGACATCTATTACCCGCGCTGGACGGGCGCCGCGGCGCCGGCGGTGGTCTTCATCCACGGCGGCGCGTGGACGTCCGGGTCGCGAACCGACGTCAGGCAGACGGAGCCGCTGCCGACGGTCCTCCGGCAGCGGGGCTACGCGGTCGTCTCCATCGACTACCGCCTGGCGCCGGGATCGAGGTGGCCGGCGATGTTCGACGACGCCCGCTGCGCGCTCGATTCTCTGCGCGCGGACGCGGCGGGGCTTGGGATCGATGCCCAAAGGATCGCCGTCATGGGCGTGAGCGCGGGCGCGCAGCTCGCGCTGCTGCTCGGCTTCGAGCTGCCCCAGAGCGAGCGGCCGGCCGCCGTGATCGACGTGTCCGGCCCGGTCGACCTGACCAGCCCCGAGTTCGGCTACGGCAAGTCGGCCATCGGACAGCAGGTGTTCGGCGCCGCCTCCTCCAGCGACCCGGTGCTGCGTTCGGCCAGCCCGGTCACCTACGTGGCGCCGGGCGACCCGCCTGTGCTCATCCTCCACGGCACCGCCGACCAGCTGGTGCCCTACGACCAGGCGCTGGAGCTGCAGTCAGCGCTGCAAAAGGTGAACGACAAGGTCCAGCTGGTCGCCATCCCCAACGGCACCCACGACCTGGCCGGCGCGCTCGGCGCCGAGTCCGCGCTGCTGAGTTTCCTGCAGGCGAACGTGTAGCCCGCATCCGCCGGCGGATGGCCGGCTTCGCGGTCAGAAACAGGGACATCCGCCGGCGGATGGCGGAGGGGGATACCGCAACTAATTAGCCGGTTGTTAAAATTTGATTCGATGTCTTCGATCAGCACCGTCTCCACGCCCGCCACCAAGAAGGTGCTGCACGCCCTGGCCGACCTGCTGGTCCTGGCCGAGCCGCTGCAGCTGAGACTCTGGGAGTCCGGCCGCCTGACCGTCGCCCAGCTGCGCGTGCTTCGCGTGCTGTCGGAACAGCACGACCCGCTGGCGGCCGGCCGCCTGGCAGCGCTCGCAGGCATCTCGCAGGCTTCGCTGAGCCGCCTGCTGGGCAAGCTTGAGGTGCGTGACCTCGTTCACCGCGAGATCGACCCGGAGGATCGCCGGCGGGTGGGCGTGGTGCTGACGCCGCAGGGTCGGGCGCTGCTCGCCGCGAGCCGCCTCTGGCGGGACAGCGAGTTCGAGGCCGCCGCGGCCGCCATGTCGGCGGCGGAGCGGGAAGCGTTCGCGGCGGCGGTCGGGGCGTTCTCGGATCGCGTCCGCCTGCTCGTGAGGAGCCGCGCCGGTGACTGAACGCAAAGGACTCCCTTACAAGTGGGTCGCCCTCTCCAACACGACGCTGGGCGTGCTGATCGCGACGGTGAACGCGACAAGCATCCTCATCGCGATGCCCGTGATCTTCCGGGGCATCAACGTCAATCCCCTCGACCCGGCGAACTTCAGCTACCTGCTCTGGCTGCTGATGGGCTACATGGTGGTTTCCGCGGTGCTCGTCGTGACCGCCGGGCGGATCGGCGACATGTTCGGCCGGGCGCGGATCTACAACCTGGGCTTCGCAGTCTTCACCATCGCGGCCGTCGGCCTCTCGTTGGTCTGGAGCCAGGGCTCGGCCGGCGCGCTGGAGCTGATCATCCTGCGGATGGTGCAGGCGGTCGGGGGCGCGATGATGATGGCGACGTCCGCCGCGATCCTGACCGACGCCTTCCCGCCCAGCCAGCGCGGGTTTGCGCTCGGCATCAACATGATGGCCGCGATGGCGGGGTCGTTCCTCGGCATCGTCGTCGGCGGCGTGCTCGCCGGCTTCAACTGGCGGTGGATCTTCATCGTCAACGTCCCGATCGGCGTCGTGGGGACCGTGTGGGCGGTCTGGAAGCTGCGCGAAATCGGCACTCGCGTGCGCTCACGGATCGACTGGGTGGGCAACATCACGTTCGCGGCCGGACTCGCCATGCTGCTGGTCGGCGTCACCTCCGGCCTGCGGCCGTACGGCGGCTCGCCGATGGGCTGGACGAACCCGATGGTCATCGGCCTCGTGCTCGGAGGCCTGGCGGTGCTCGTGCTCTTCGGCTGGTGGGAGACGCACGTACCCGACCCGATGTTCCACCTCGAGCTGTTCCGCATCCGCGCCTTCGCGGCCGGCAACATCGCCGGCCTGCTGGCCGCGGTCGCGCGCGGCGGCCTGCAGTTCATGCTCGTGATCTGGTTGCAGGGCATCTGGCTGCCGCTGCACGGATACAGCTACACCGAGACCCCCCTTTGGGCCGGCATCTACATGCTGCCGCTGACCATCGGGTTCCTGGTGGCCGGGCCGCTTTCAGGCGCCCTTTCAGACCGCTTCGGCGCGCGGCCCTTCGCGACCGGGGGCATGCTGCTGTCGGCCCTCAGCTTCGGGCTGCTGATGCTGCTGCCGGCCGACTTCGCCTTCCCCGCCTTCGCCGCCGTGATCTTCCTCAACGGGATGTCGATGGGCCTCTTTGCCTCGCCCAACACCGCGGCGATCATGAACAGCGTGCCGGCGCGGCACCGCGGCGTCGCTTCCGGCATGCGGGTCACGTTTCAGAACGTCGGCATGCCGCTCTCGATCGGCCTCTTCTTCACCCTGATGATCGTCGGGCTCAACGCGACGGTGCCGTCGGCGATGTTCAACGGCCTGGTCGGCAACGGAGTGCCCGCGCCGGTGGCGCACAAGCTCGCCGGCCTGCCGCCGATCAGCTATCTCTTCGCCTCGTTCCTCGGCTACAACCCGCTGCAAACGCTGCTCGGGCCGATCCTCGGGCACCTGCCCGCCGCCTCGGCCGCCCACCTGACCGGCCGGACGTTCTTCCCGTCGCTGATCTCGTCGCCGTTCCAGCACGGCCTGGTCCTGGTGTTGAGCTTTTCGATCGCTGCGAGCCTGGTCGCGGCCGCGGCCTCGTACCTGCGGGGCGGGCGCTACGTACATGAGGAAGAGGTGGAGCGCCGGGGCGCGGCGGCTCAGGTGGCAAGCTAGGACGGAACGATGGCCTACAACTTCATGCAGCGCACGATCGACACCTTCCACGCCCAGCAGGGCCTGGGCATCCCTCCCTGGGGTGACTACCTGCTGCTCCTGACTGCGCGCGGCGCCAAGTCAGGCGAGGCCCATACGACGCCCGTCGTTTATCGAAGGCGCGGTGACGACCTCGTGATCGTCGCCTCCAAGGGCGGCTATCCCGGCAACCCCCAGTGGTACGGGAACCTGCGGGCGAATCCGGAGGCCGAAGTCGAGGTAGCCGATGGTCATGGGGGTACCCAACACTTGCGGGTGAGGGCCCGACCCGTGCCGTCGGGACCGGAGCGCGACGAGCTCTACGCCTTCATGACCGAGGTCTGGCCCGGCTTCGCGGATTACCAGGCCAAGGCGGATCGCACGATCCCGGTGGTGGTGCTGACCCCGGTCTAGCTTTGCGCCGTCGCCCGGGAGTACTGCTCCCGGGCGAGCTTGTCCACCACGTCCGGATAGCGCGGCGCGTCAGCACAGTCGAGCAGCTCGAAGGCGTTCCGCGTCACGGAGAACCACACTCCCTGGCAGAAGCTCTGACGCGACCCCTTGCGGGTCAGTCCGAAGAGGGTGAACGAAGTCGCTCCCGGAATGGCGCTGAGCGGCGTCACGACAGCCGCCGGCGAAGCGCTGATCTGGCTGACCTCGAAATGCACGAAGTTCGCGGCGTCGATGTCGGTCGAGAACTGGAGCCCAATGGCGGTGATGTACTCGGAGCCTTTCGCCCA
The DNA here is from genome assembly GCA_036378435.1 of Candidatus Dormiibacterota bacterium. Classification (GTDB taxonomy): domain Bacteria; phylum Chloroflexota; class Dormibacteria; order Dormibacterales; family Dormibacteraceae; genus DASUWK01. The sequence goes on from DASUWK010000061.1 coordinate 4,123, forward strand.
CACCCTCTCCTGGCCGGCGCCGTAGCCGCCGGAGCTCAGGGCCTGGGCGGTGGCGGCCGGCTGGGCCGGCGTGGCGGCACTGGCCGCCTGCACGCTCAAGGAGGTGTCGAGCTGGCCCGTGAATCCAGCCGGCGGCCCGGGCAGGAGCACGCCCGACGGCCCGCCGGGCTGCTGCACTGCGCTCGACGGCGAGCCGGAGCCGCTGTCGCAGGCGGCCATGGTCACGATCGCGAGAGCGATCAGCAGCGCTTTCAGATCAGCTGACGGGTTTGGCCACGACGAAGACGCGGTGGTCGTCTTGCCAGAGCGGATAGCACGTGAACAGTGTCAACTGCGGTGTGGCGGTCGGCTTCAGGATGGTCAAGTACGTCGGCGGAATGATCGTGGGTGCGCGCGTCACCTGGTACGTGATCAGCGGGCCGCCCGTGACCTGCACCTGAATCAGCTCGCCGATCTTGAGCTGCGACAGCTTGCCGAACACCGCGCCCTGGATGTCGTCGTGCCCGTAGAGGACGGTGTTCGACTGCGCGCCGAATCCAGCCGAGCGCTTGTAGCGCGTGATCGAGTACCCGGTTGCGATCGACATCCGGCCCTGAACATTCAGGTCGCGGTCGAAGATCGGGATCGCGTTCAGCCCGAGGTCGGCGATGGTTATCGTGGCGACCGGTGTCTCGTGGAGAGGTGGCGGGAACTGCTGGGCGGGCGGCCGCCCGTCGCTGATCCAGCCGCCCGAGGTCGGCGCCACGTCTCCCGGCAGGAGCTTTACTCCCGAGCCGTAGCCGAACGTCGGCTCAGTGGCGCCGCAGGCGGACAGCGCCAACGCGAGCGCAGACAGCGCCAACCAGGTCCCGAGCAGCCTTCTCCCGCTCAGGGAGCTACCTCCGGACGCGCCGCCTGCGGAAGAGCGCGGCGCCGGCCAGGATCGGGATGAGGACGAGCAGGAGCCACGCCGGAGCCGGGCTGGCGTTGGCGACCGGTCGCGCCGACGGACCGCCGCCGGTCTGGGCCAGCGAGGTCGGGCCCGAGGCGCTGGAGCCCGACCCGCTGGCGAAATCCGCCCCGCTGCCGCCCTGGTTGGCGCTGCCGGCCGCTCCTGACACCGTGTTGATGTAGGTATAGCGGTCAGCCGAGCTGGTGGCGGAGGCGCTGGCGGCACCCTGGACACACTTGGCGACGACGTCTACGGTGCCCTCACCGGACGGCGTCGTGACCTCCATCTGGCCGTCGTTGTCGACCTGGCTGATCGTGGCCGCGTTGGACCCGAAAGTCACGGTCAGGTAGTCGTTCGGGTTGGGGTCGTTGTTGCCGGTGGCCGGGTCCTGAACGGTCTGGCCTCCGGTGTTGCACCAGAAGCCGGTGCCTTTGATTGTGACGGTCTCGCCGCCCGAATCCTCACCCCTGTTCGGCGAGACAGAAGTGACGGTCACCGTGGAGCTGTCGGCGCTCACTGTGGAGACGCCAAAGCCGGTCGCGGCCGCAAACGCGGCCAGCGTGGCCAGGAGCAGCCGTGGACGCGACAACATGTTCAGAGACCCTCCTCGTTCCTGGGCTGTGAATTTACTGATCGCGATCGTGCGAGGCAAGGCTTTAACTCGCCGGACAAGCTAGCCACCCGCATAGTCGTTGCACACGTTCTGGGTGGTGGCCTCGGGTGGAGAGCCGCCGTAGATGTCGCCGGAGGGAAAGTTGCCCTCGAGATAGCGCTGCCCGTCGTGGATCATCCGCCAGCAGCCCTTCTGGTTGTCTGGCGTCGTGCCGCCGGCGTCGTACCACTCGTAAGCCATGTCCTTGATGCACGTGTAGTTGCCGGGGTCGAAGTAGCAGGTCGGCACGTAAGGGTTGTTCAGCTCGATCTTCGGGATGTTGTGGAACCCCTGGTCCATGTTCTGGACGGTGAGGCGCGGTCCCGCGATCTGGAAACCGGTGAACATGAGCCGGAGGTCGGGGTAGTAGGCACACGCGTACTGCGCGTACTCGCCGAGGGGCGGCTGCGCGTTGGGGTCGGTGTCGGCGTAGGCGGTGTAGCACTGCTGGCTGTACTGGTTCGGGTAGCGCTCCACCGTCGTGACGGCCGTCACGTGCTGCCATTCCTTCGCGTCCTCGACGGCCGCGTTCGTGTTGCCCTCGAGGTGGCGGTCACCCGCGATGAACCACTCCGGGTAATACCCCTCGGAGTCGGCGTCCCTAGTCGTCTCGTAGTCCGACCCGCCACCCCAAAGGACGGTCGTCACATGGTCCAGCTGGAACTTGAGCATCGCCTGCTTCGCGTACTCGGTGTTGCTCGTGCTGGAGTCCTCCGTGGGCGGGGCCTCGATGTCGAAGCCGGCGACGGGGATCTGTTCCTCGTCCTTGATCGTGGCCCCACAGTTCTTGACGTCGTTCTCGACGAGCAGTCCGAATCGATTGAGTGTGGGCGTGTTCGGATCATTCGCCCGGATGAAGCCGAACACCCGGGTGCCGGATATCTTCGGATCGCCGGAGTTGGTGACCTGTCCGATCTCGCTGCCGCCGTTGGGGTGGATCACCTTCTGGCAGAGCCAGTTGGCCTCCCACTGCGCGTACTGCTCTGTGGTCGGCACGTAGCTCCACACATATCCGGGATACGACTGATAGAAGGAGCTCGGGAACCCGATCTGCGGCTCGACGATGGCCGCGTTCATGGCCAGGAAGTTGGCGACTCCGTGCTGCGCCATGCAGTTGACGTACGGCGAGGCGTTGCCCCACGTCGCAGCCAGGACGGCAAAGGGGTGGAAGGCGTTGAACTCCTCGTTGCAGTCGGCCTGGCGGTCAGAGGCTGTCGGGCAGGCCACACCGCTCTCGCGAGGCTTGTGCGCGAACCACACCACCATGTGGACGTGCCGGTTATAGAGCTGGTAGTGGCCGTTGAAGTACCTGTCCAGGTCGCGGATCGCCGGCACGTAGTCGCTGCCGACCTCCTGGTAGTGCCCCTGCGCGCCAGGGTCGACGGCGCTCGAGGACGGCGGCTTGTCGAGGTCGAACTCCTCGTCGTTTGGGCGAGCTTCCGTCTCCAGGCTGGAGAAGCCGCAGCTGTCACCCGTCTGGGAGCTCTTGCCCCCGTCCCCGCCTTCCATATAGATGAGGACGCGAACCTCGCTGGCGCTTACACCTGGCGCGGTCGCGCCTCCGTTGTTGCCGTTGTAGTACCCGACGCACGGCGGAGACAACGGGTCTTCCGTCTGATGCGCCTCGCCGGCGATGATGACGCAGCGCAATGCCTGCGGAACCGACCCGTATTCGGGCGCGGATTCACCGCCGCTCAGCCCGCCGTTCGTCACTGACTCCTGCAAAGACTGAGATCCGGCCAACCCGAGCGAGTTGAGGTTGCCGCCCGGCGGCGCGGCTGAGTTGTTGGGCGGCACCGGAGCGTACTCGGCGATGTCGGTGGGGTTCGCCTGCGGCAGGTTGAGGACCGAGGGCAAGAGGACGACCGCCAGCACGATCCCGATGACCAGCACTGCCAGCGGGGGATATCGGTACGCCCAAGAACGGGCGCCCCCGCCCCGCTGAGGCTGCTGTGTCGCTGCTGCGGTCGCCATCTAGATCTCCACCTCGCTTCTTTTCGTCATCTGCATCAGAGAGTCGGGCCCCCGAGGATCTGCCCGCGGTCGAACACCGATCTCAGCGACCCGCGCTGGTCGGTTGGCGGCACCGTGATCGCCGCGGGCGGCCCGAACGCGAAGGTCACGTTGAGCTGCCGCTCGCGAAGGAGGCTGTTGCCGCCCTGCGCGTAGTACGCGTTGAGCACCCCGACCAGGAAACGCTCCTGCTCGGCCAGTGGCAGCGAGCTGACAGAAGCCTGGAAGTGCAGTCCCGGGTTCAGCAGGGTTAGCGCGTTCTCCACCAGCGCCATCAGGTTCTGGTCGGGCAGCTCCAGACGGCGCTTCACGTCGATCGATTCGCGCACGTCGATCACGACCCCGTTGCGGACGTAGATGGCGTCTGTCTTGAAGTAAGTCGGCAGGGTGTTGTTCAGCAGGCCGCGCGCGTCGCCGGCGTTCTGCAGCGCGCCAGGCGCGGGGAGCTGCGGGCTGGCGTTCACGTCATATCGCGTCACGCCGGCCGCAGGCCAGGGGAAGGGATCCAGGTCCTTGAAGTACCCGCCGGCCTCGGGGTTGAACTTGACGACCGCGTCGGATGTGACGGCATCCAGGTTCTGGTCGAAGTAGTTGAGGACGTCGAGCGAGTCGGCGATCGGGTCCTGGCCGATCTGGGTTTGGGTTCCCGATTGCTTGGCGCGGACCAGGGAGCTGGCGCCGCTCGGGTCCAGCACCCACTGCCCGCCGCGCAGCGCGGCCAAGACGTCGCCGGGTGGGGCCGCCGCCGCGGCGGCAGGAGCTGAAGGGGCGCCCGGCTGGAAGCTGACTGACCCGCCGCCTGGCGCCGGCGAAGCTGCCGGCGACGCGGGCGCGGGAGCTGCGGCCGGAGCGATCAAGCCTCGCAGCAGCGATGGATCCACGATCCGCACGGCGCGGCTGTCGTCCTTGACGATCTCGCTCATGTCTGGCGATCCGTTCAGCGTGTAGTCGGCCGCATAAGTGAGGTCGTCGGCGATCTTCACGTCGACTTCGCGCTGCTGGGCGCGGGTGCTCTCGGAGTACGTGTATGAGCGAGCCAGCGATTCGGTGTGCTCCAGGTACCCACGAGCCTCCGCTCTGAAGTCGGGCTTCAGGGCGCAGCCCGGCGCCAGCGCGAGCGCGGCCAGCGCGATGACGAGTCCTGTCCAGAGGCCGCGCCGTCTCATCCGCGCACCAGCAGCGCGTCGCGCACCAGCGCCTTCGGGAACCCGTAGGTTGCGCGGATCGCGAGGACGTAGAGGAAGCGGCCGCGGATCCAGGTCACCAGCTGGAGCCCAGGCGACGAGCTCGTGTAAACGGTCTGGTTGCCGACCTGAAGCGGTCGCGGCACGACGTCGCCTATCGAGATGAAGACGCTGCTCTGGAAGCCCTTGTCAGTTACAGGCGCCGAGGGCTCGAACCGACCGACCTCAAGCGTCGCCTCCAGGAGGTTGTCGTTGCGGCGCAGCGTCAGCAGGGCGATGCCGTTCAGCGCGCGATCGCCGCGCGCCTCCAGGAATGTCGAGCATGGGTTCGCGGGGGTCACCCGCAGGTCGCTCAGCTGGTTCGGGGCGTACACCTTCAGGGGCACGCATGCCGGCCCGGCGCGATGCGCGACGGCCGTCTTGTGCGCGGGCTTGTTCGCAACCCTGGGGCCGGAGGCGAGAGCCAGGTCGGCGCCGACCACGAGCATGACGAGGGCCACGAGCCACGCCGCCAGGTAGCTGATCCGCCTCATGTGACCGACACCGGGTCTTGGGCATACGGCCGGCGGTCGGTGATCGTGTAGCCGCCTGGGCTCGAGAAGGTGAAAGACCAGACGCCGCCAGGAGCGATCGAGCCCGACGTCGCCACCGTCCCACCGGCCGAGTTCTGAACCTCGATCTTGTCCGGCTGCTGGTCCTGGTTGACGAACTTGACGATCGTTCCGTGGCTGATCTTGACGCCCTGCGGCGTGAGATACGGCGAGTTGGTGATGATGTCGATCGTCACCGTCTGCTGTGCCGGGGGCGGCGGCTGGGTGCTGTGCTGCACGACGGGCGGCGGCGCCACCGCGACATGCGTCGGCGAGGGCGAAGGCGAGGGCGCGACCGGCGAAGGCGACGGGATGTGCTGCAGCGCCCCGGCGCTGCCGACCGAGTTCTGGTCGCCGCAGGCGACAGCGATCAAAAGGACGATGGCGCCGACGAGGACCAAAGCTGGCTTCTTCATGACACGAGGGCTCCTGAGCGTTGGATGGCCGCCTCGTCCGTGCCGAGGTAGGCCTGAGTGACGCGGGGGTCTGACAGCACCTGCTCCGCCGGCCCGCGGACGAGCAGGCGCCCGGAATCCATGACGATCAGCTCGTCTGCGAGCGAGGTGATCAGCGGGATGTCGTGCTCGATGATCAGGATCGCGCAGCCCGTCTCGTGGCGGACGCGGCGGATGAGCGGCGCGAGGCCCTCCGACTCAGCCTGCGCGATGCCGGTGGAGGGCTCGTCGAGGAGCAGCACGCGCGGCTCCCCGGCCAGCACCACGGCCAGGTCAACGATGCGGCGCAGGCCGGTTGACAGCTCGCCGATGAACTTGTCGCGGTAGGCCTGGATGGACAGGACCTCGAGCAGCCGGTCCGCCCTGGCCCGCGCTCGCCGCTCGGCTCGGCGCGCCTGCGGCAGGCCGAGCGCCGCCAGCAGCGGGTTGCGAACCTCCAGCCGCCGGTCGAGAGCGATCAGCAGCGTCTCGTAGACGGTCAGCGACGGGTAGAGACGGGCGTCCTGGAAGCGGCGGATCAGCCGTCGCCTGGAGCGCTCGGTCGGCGACAACGCCGTGATGTCGGCGCCCTCGAGCAGCACCTTGCCTGAGTCCGGCTTCACATAGCCGCTCACCACGTCCAGCAGCGTGGTCTTGCCCGACCCGTTGGGCCCGATGAGCCCGAGGATCTCGCCCTGCCGCAGCTCCAGGCTGACGCCGTCGAGCGCGGACACACCGCCGAACTTCTTGCGGACGTCGTCGATCGTGAGGATGGTGCTGGCGGCGGCCAGCTCACCTTCGCGACGGCGGCGCGCTGCCGCGCTCACGATGCTCTCACCGGTGGTGACGGAGGCGCTGCCCTTCACGTAGATCGCGCGCATGATGTCGGGCCGGCTAAGCAGGTCGGTGGTGGGGCCCGAGAACCTGACCTCCCCTTTCTCGAGGAAGACAGCCCGCTTCGCGATGGTGAGGGCCACGTTGACCGACTGCTCGACAAGCACCACCGCGGTGCCCTCTTCATTGATCTCGCGCACGATCTCGAGCAGCTGGGCGACCACCGCCGGAGCCAGACCGAGCGAGAGCTCGTCGATGAGGAGGATGCGCGGGTTGGAGAGGAACGCCTGGGCCAGCGACAGCATCTGCTGCTCGCCGCCGGAGAGGGCGGAAGCCAGCTCCCCGCCGCGTGAGCGGAGGATCGGGAAGATCTCGTAGACCTTGGCCAGCTTGCGGCGGGCCTCGCGCCGGTCGGCGGTCATCCAGGTGCCGAGCTCGAGGTTGTCGCGGACGGTGAGCTGCGGGAAGGAGCCGCGCCCGCCCGGCATGTGGATGATGCCCCGCTGTGCGATCTCGTTCGGCGGCATGTGGGTGATGTCGCGCCCTTCCAGGAGGACGGCTCCGGCCGACGCCTCCTGGACTCCGCTGATGGCCTTCAGGAGCGTGGACTTGCCGGCGCCGTTGGTGCCCAACAGCGCGACCACCTCGCCGTCGTCGAGGTCGAAGTCCACGCCGAACAGCACCTGGACCGGACCGTAGTGAACGTCGATCTCGTGGCAGGTGAGGAGCTTGCCCCGGCCCTGCCGTCGCTCGGACTTCCAGGACTCGGAAGCGCGCGAGGAGACCTGGTTCGCCCTCACGTCACCCTCGACGACGTCCGCCGCCGAGACCTGGATGATCGCGCCCAGGATGATGAACGGGCAGGTCGCCAGCATCATCGGCGTGTAGCCGTAGTCGTTCAGCAGGATCGAGAAGAAGGAGAACGTGATGAAGCTGGCGACGTCGCTCAGGTTCACGAACTGTGTCGCCATGGTTCGGATCCGGGCCGGGATCACGCCGATCAGCACGGTCGATGTCGCGGGCCGGACCAGCGCCTGGCCGAAGCCGGAGACCGTGAGAGCGACGATGAACAGCGGCAGCGGAAACGCGAGCGCGACGATCACGTTCGAGAGCGCGGCGATCACGGCGAATAGTCCCGAGAAGCGCAGGATCGACCCCGGCGTGCGGACGTTGAAGTAGTCGATGAGAGCGCCGCCGAGGAAGCTCCCGACCATGAGGCCGAGGACGCGGGGCAGGAACACCAGCCCGCGCTGGAAGACGTTCAGGCCGTAAACGTCGGAGAGCATGAAGACGAGGAAGAAGTTGAAGGCGCCGGAGCCGATCGCGCTCACCGCGTAGGCGCCGACGAGGCGGCGGACCGTGCGGATGGCGAAGGTCGCGCGCATGGCCTCGCCGAATGACAGCGGCTCGTCCTCGATGCGCGCCTGCTCCTCGTCGAGCCCAGCGGCCTTGCGGTCGAAGTAGCCGCGGACAGGCTCCTTGAGCAAGAGCGCCGAGAGGCCGGCGAAAATCAGGAGGACGGCGATCCCGGCCCAGACGGCCCGCCAGCCGTAGATCAGGATCATGCCGCCGACGGCGAAGGTGGCGAGCAGCGCCCCGCTGTAAAAGATGACGCCGTCCAGGGCGAAGACGCGACCGCGCACCTCAACCGGGTACCAGTCTCCGAGCAGTGAGAGCCGCGGGATGGCGGCCACCTGGTTCGCGCTGGTGTCGCCGGCGTAGCCGTAGTTGAACTGGCTGCGCAGCACGGAGCGCGCGGTGTAGATGCCGGAGAGCGCCTGGAGGATGGTGCCCACCACGATCATCGGCACCCGCCGGCGACGATCCGCCCACCAGCCGATGCCCACGCCGATGATCGTCAGCAAGAGGCCCGCCGAGACAGCGATCGAGATGACCTGGTCGAGGCGCAGGTGAAGGTCGCTCTGGATGTTCGGCAGCGCCACGGTGAGCACCTGGTTCTCGAAGGTCCCGAGGCAGCTGATCGTGAGCAGGATGACCAGGGGCAGCAGCCCATAAGGCGTGCGCCGCAGCTCGCCGTAGCGGAGCGACGATAGGAACCGCCGGCGCGGAGCAGGCGTGCTGCCGTTGGGAGACTGGTCCACCTGCACGCGGCCGTTACCGCTCGGGGTGACGGGCGGGACCTCGATCATTCCGCCACCCCCTCGGCGGCCGGCTCGCCGGCTGCGGCAGCGGTGAAGAGCGCCGCCTCGCGCTCACGCGACACGCCGCCTTCGGGCCGGATGCCGATCCAGCGCAGGCGTGACTCGGCGAGGCGGAACGCATCGGCGATGGCGTTGCCGGTCCCCTGCGCGAGCGGGATCAGCCGCAAACGCAAGGCCTCGGGATCGACGTCGCCGTACAGGGCCGGCACGATCATCCGGTTGCGCTGGGCGATGATCCTCAGAGCGGCGTCACGCGCGGACATGAGGATCGACGCCAGGCCGCCCGGGGCCAGCCAGAGGATGATCAGCGGCAGGCCGGCCAGAAAGACCGCGGTGCCGGGAACGGCGTCACCGAGCTGGACGAGTCCGTAGAAAACGGCGGTTCCGAGCAGCGCCCCGGAGATCGACGAAGCCCCGCCGAGGATCAGCATCTCGAACACCAGGGTGCTTTGCGTCGAGTCGAACACGGTCTGGTTCGAGCCGTGCTGCTGGATCGCCAGCAGGCCTCCCGCCAGCCCGGCGATCGCGCCCGCCAGTCCGAAGGCGGCGAGCTTGGTGCGCAGCGTGCCGAAGCCGGCGGACTGCAGATCGGCCTCGTTCTCGCGCGCCGCGATCACCGACCGACCGAACCGAGTTCGGCGCAGGTTCCGGACCGCGAGGATCGTGAGGATCAGCGCGACGATGGCGAGCGCGTACATCCATGTCTCGTCTTCGAGATTGATGAGGAAGAGCGTCGGTCGCTTCACCACACCCGGATCGAGCCAGGCGAAGTACTTGGGATCGAACAGCGCCGTGTGGGCCGCGACCGCCATGGCATAGGTCGCGACGACCAGGAAGATCCCGGGCGTTCGCAACGCCGGGAATCCCACGAGCACCGCCACCACAGCCGAGACCAGTGCGGCCAGAGGCAGCGCCAGCCAGAACGTGAGGCCCACGTGCCCGGCCAGGTACCCGGCGGCCAACGAGCCCACGGCGGCGAAGGCGAACTGGCCGAAGCTGGCCTGGCCCGCCCAGCCGGTGAGAACCATCAAAGACACAACGACCATCGCGGTGAGCGCCATCGAGGTGACGGTCTCGATGTCGCTGACCGAGCGGAAGAAGGGCAGCGCGGCGAGGACGCCGAGCAGAAGGACGAGCGCGCCGATGCGCACGGCGCGGATCGCGGGCAGGCCCGCCATCTCGCGCGGGATGGCGCGGATCTCCTGCGTGCCCTGCCACGAAGTGGCCTCCTGCGCCGTCCGCCCGAGGCCGCGGCTCGAGAGCAGCAGCCCGCCTGTGACGAGGACGAAAAGCCCGCCTTCGAAGAGTGAGGCCTGACCCGGCTGCTGGAAGCTCAGCGCCTGCTGGACGACCGTGATCCCGATCGTCGCGCAGACGGCGGAGTAGAAGCTGCGCCAGCGCGCGAGCGTCGCGGCAACGAGCGGGATGAGCAGGTCGTCTGGCACCGGACCGAAGACCCTGGCCGGCGCGTGGATGGTGCCGGCCAGGATGTCGGCGAGGCCGCCGAGGAGGGCGCTCAGGACCCAGGCGCTCAGCGAGAGCATCCCGACGCTGATGCCGAGCAGGGCGGCCCGCTCGGAGTTCTCGGCCATCGCGCGCAATGCCTTGCCGAAACGGGTGAAGGCGAGGAACGCCACCAGTCCGGCGATGGCCGCGATCGAGGCGCCGATGCCGAGGAGCTCGGGGAAGCCGAAGACGAGACGGAACGAGCCGACCGTGAAGTGGAAGCCCGAGAACGGCAGGTACGGGGCCATCAGGATGCCGCCGCTGTTCTGCGCCAGCGGCCGGAGGTTGACCGGAGGCAGGAACGGGAGCAGGTCGACCAGGCCCTTGGCGCCGCCGGAAAGGAATGTGCCCGCGAAAACGGTCGCGATGGTGAGGACGATGCGAGGGGCGCGCGCAAACCGGACCCCGAAGATCAGGTACATCGCGCCGCCCATGACCGCGGCGAGCAGCAGCCCGGCGAAGATTCCGACCAGGGTCGGGAATCCGGGGATCAGCTGGATGAGGTCGAAGGCGAGGATCGCGCCCACCGCCGGCAGGGCGACCTGGGCGAAGTTGACGATCCGCAGGCTGCGGTACATGAGCACGATGCCAACCGCGGCCAGGCTCCCGACGAGACCGTCGACCAGTGCGCGGAAGAGGATCGCCGTGGGCGTCCCGCCGCCGAAGCCGGTCGAGCTCGGGATGAAGTACGCGAGCAGGAACGCCACGACAAGCCCCGCCGTGGCGATGCCGGGCTCCCGCACGCGCCGAAGAGTTGAGGTCAAGCGGTCAGGACCCCTTCGGCAGCGGAGCGACCTGGAGCGAGCCCAGGAGCTCCTGCGTCTTCACGGTATCGCCGTAGCCGCCGTCGCCCTGGATCGTCTGGTAGACGATCAGGCCGCCAAACTGCGGCGCGACGTCGAAGTTCCAGGTCAGGGTCAGCGGCGCCGTGTACGGCAGGCTGGTGTCCGGGTTGTTCTTGGTGATCTGCAGGGTCGTGGTCATCGGCCAGGCGTCGACCACGCTGCCGCAGGCGTCGACGACCACCCGCTGGTTGCCCTCGAAGGCGGTGATGACCTCGGTCCACTGGTGGGCGGAATCCGACGCGGTCGCCTGCCAGCTGAAGCGGTTGTCGCCCGGCGCATACGGCGGGTAGGGCAACGGGGTGGGCGGGTACTGGCCCTGGTAGGGCGGGTTGCCGATCAGGGGCGGTCCCGCCGAAACGCCGGGGACGGGCAGCGTGAAGATCAGCAGCCCGGGCGTCCCCGAGAAGGTCTGGCCGCCGATCGTCTGCGAGCCGCTCGTGGGCGCGAACTCTTCGACCAGCTTGTTGGTGGCGTCGTAGCGCTTCAGGTCGGTGAGGTCGATGCCGCCGTACGGGTCGTAGTTGCCCGACGACTGCGGCGTCTCCACGGCGGTGCCCGGAGGGTTGTCGAGGTTTGAGTACGAGTGCGACTGGAAGCTCAGCACGTCGACGTAGCCCTGCTGGAATGGGTCCGGCTGGACCGAGGTCCATTCGTACACGTAGCTCGTCTGGGCGCCCGCGGATGCGACGTCCGTGCCGTCGTACTTGGCGCCCTGGATCTTCCGGGTCTCAAAGCCGGACGACGTCGAGCCTGTGCCGCCCGTCGGCGTCCTCTGATACGAGGAGAACCACTTGTAGAGGCCGTTCTTGGCCGCTTTGTCCACGTTGGTCGTCGCCGCCTCACCGGGAGTGCCGGGCGGCGCGGTCGGACAAGGCTCCTGGGCGGCGGGCGCCAGCGGGTTCCCGAATGGGAACGTCGCCGGGAGTAGCGGTAGCGACGGCGGCGGCAGGAACGGTGCCTGGGGCTGCTCAGCCGGCTTGGGCTGCTGGAACCCGAAAACCACGTTAGAGATGAGGCGCTCCATGCCGACCTCGAAGCCCGACGGGCCGCAGGCCGATAGGGCCAGCCCGACGGCGAACAAGGTCAGGGCCCGGCGTGGGTTCAAGCGGATCATGCAACCCTCCTGGGCTGGGCGCCAGCGGCCGGCGGGGCCGCGTCGCTGATGTGGAATGGATGTCGCATCGAAAGGCGTGACAGCAGGGCCACGCCGCGCACCGTGATGGGGTGAGCCTGGGCCAGGCGCTGACGCAGACGGCGGCTGAACTCGCGCGCCTGGGCGGCCAGCTCAGGCGTGATCTGCCCCTGGAGATCTCCCCAGAGCGCGCGGGTCACGAGCCAGGCGAACTGCGAGTGCTCCTCGTCAGGCACGAAGCGCGTGGTGAAGTGGAGCGGCGTGTCGGTCGGGTGCTGGTAGCCGTAGTCCATCGCGGCGTCGCGCCACTCGGCGTACGCCTGGACCAGCTCCGCACGTGGGCCGCTGCGGTGCGCCAGGTCACGCCGCCTGGCCCGCCTGGCCAGCTTCACGACCGCTGGGAGGCTGAAGTACACGATCAACGCCGCGGCGATGAGGGCGAGCAGCAGGGCGCCGAGCGGGGCGAGCTGCTGGTATAGCAGGCTGGCGTTCGGGGTCAGGTACGGAACGTAGAGCGGTACCCCGATGTCCTGGCTCGGGAGGACGTTCGGGTTCTGCTGCTTCACGCCGCCGCTCTCGGTCGTTCGCGCCTTCGCCGGGGTGCCGATGACCGGGACCCACTTCACGCCCGGGAACCACACCTCGGGGAACGAGACGCCATTGCTCGGGTGGACCTCGACATGGGCGGATGTGCCCTGCCCAACAGCCTTCCCGCCGTCAAAGCCATAACCGATCCGGGAGGGAACCCCGATCCAGCGGGCGAGCAACGCCTGGAGGGCGACGATCTCGTAGGGCGAGCCGTCCTTCTTGCGGATGATCTGGTCGGCGCGTGCGGGCGGGATGTCGACCGGCGTGCCGGGCCCGTCCGCGACGACGTTCGCGAGCACCCAGCTGCGGAGCCAGTCGAACTCCTCCCACTTGGAGGTCTTCGGCGCCTGCGCGATCAGGCCCTTGACGGCGGCCGGCGGCGACGGCACCTGCTCGAACTGCTGGATGTTGTCGGGGACTCGGTAGATGTTCCCGAGCGCCTTCAGGTGGTCAACCGAGGCGGGGCCGGCAGCGCCCACCGAGTACGAGAAGCCGGCCTGCGCCTGGCCCTCCACCAGCCGGATGTTGCCGTTGCGTCCGTCGTAGACGAGCCGCGGTCCCTTCGCGACGATGATCACGGTGTCCGGCAGGTCCGGCAGGACCGCGCCACTCAGACCGCGGATCGTGAAGGTCGCGCGCGCTCCCAGCGGCAGCGAACGGTCGACGTAGCCATTGGAAGGGATGTCCTGGAACGCCGACTGAGACGACGCGTACGACGGCAGCAGCCAGGCGGTGCCGTCGTAGACGTCCAGGTGGCCGAGCACCCAGGGCCCGGAGACGGTCGTGTCCGATACGTCGAAGAGGTCCCGGTCGGCCGCTCCGTTCAGCGCGATCGGGTGCGGATGCTGCGGCTGTTGGGCGGGGTCGATCAGCTGGTGCGGGAACAGGAAGTTCGTCTGCGCGCCGATGAACAACACGGCCAGGACCACCGCGAAGATCGGAGCCGTACGCAGGGCCCGCCTGACCTCGTAAGCGGCCGGGAGCGACTCGCCGTCGCCGACTGATTGCGCACCAGAGATCACCGCCAGCGAGGCGCCGAACAGCGCAACCAGCGCGATCCCGCTCGGCACCTGGGCTCCCTTCGGATCGCTGATGCCCGCAAAGACCCCGAGAGCGAGCGGCGCGACGACTCCCACCGAGGGCCAGCCCACGCTCAGGACGAGCCACCCCGCCCCGAACCCGAGCGTGCCCATGATCCACGCCTCGATGGCGGCCCAGCCGGCGACGAAGTCGAGTGGCGGCCGCGAGATATGGGAGAGGTCGGCCGCGTTCTTGACGTCGGCGCCGATGTTGGTGACGTGCGCCGCGCCGTAGGGCACCGTCATCAGCACGCCGATGAAGAAGATGCCGATGATCGCGAGCACCCCGACCACCAGCGGACCGCGCAGCCGCGAGAGGGCGGCGGCCAGGGCAAGACCGAGCAGGCCCGCGACGATCGCGTACACACGCGGCGTGATCCCGGTCGTCGGGTCCTCGGGGATGCCGCCGGCGTGGAAGATGCCTCCGACCATCAGCCCCGCGGCTGCGACCGTGAGTCCCGTGCCGAGCAGGTAGCGGATCGGCAGGCTGTCCTGCTGGATTGGCGCCGAGTCGGCGGCGGCCTGGGCTTCGATGTCGGCCTGCAGGTGGCCGTCGCCGGCCGAAAGCTGCTGCTCGGCCCTGCGCTCGACGTCTTTGAGCTCCGGCTCCTCGATCGTCGTGCTCATCGCGTCCCCGCCCCGATCTCGGCGGACAGCGCCGTGGACAGGTCCTGGCCGGGGTGGACCGCGGCGACCTGGCAGCCCAGCGCGGCGGCCGTCGTCAACGTGTCGGCGTGCTCGTCGGTCCACAGCAGCGCCACGACCATGACCGACACACCGGTGTTCAAGAGCAGGCGCAGCTGGGCGGCCTCGCGCTCGCCGAGCTTGGGCGTGATCAGGATGTTGTGCGCGTCACGCCGCGGGTTGGCGATCAGCCGCATGATCACCGCTGAGACCGGGTCGCGGCTGAGGCCGATCCGCGCCATCGCGTCAAGCAGCATCAGCTGGGTCGCTGCCCCGCGGAGCGGGCGCGTCAACGGCCCGCCGTTGGTCTCGACGCGGACCTCGTAGCCCTCGCGTAGATGCTTGACGCCGAGAGAGGCGGCCGCGCGAACGCCGGCTTCGAACGACTCGCTGAGGCCCTCCTCGTCGTGCGAGTGGGCGCCCCGGTCGGTGTCCAGGATGATCGTGATGTGGTCGGTGATGCCCTGCTCGGCCTCGCGGACCATCACCTTCCCGGTCCGGGCTGTCGCCCGCCACACGACACGCCGAAGGTCGTCGCCGGGGACGTACTCGCGCATGCCGTAGAACTCGAGACCGGACGGCCAGGGCTTCGACACCGGCGGCCGGATCGGCGGGTCTTCGTATTGCCGCGTCAGGGGCCGGTCGGCGACCTGTTCTACGGACGGGTGAACCAGCAGCTCGAACGGCTCGGCGACCACCGTCTCGCGCCGCGACAGGCCCATCGGGTCACCCGCCACCGCCACCAGCGGCCCGACCTGGTACACCCCACGCCGCGCCGCACGAACGCTGTAGTGGTGGCTCACCTCCGACTTGGCCGGCAGCTTGACGATGGGCAGTCGCACGGGCTGGCCGAGCTGCGCCGGCAGCCGCTCTTCGAGCACGAACGTCGACACCGAGCGTCGCGCCGTCAGCTTCACCTCGACCTCGAGGCGGTCGCCCTCCTGCGCCCGTGGGTAGAGACCCTCCCGCTCGCCGGTGAGCCCTAGACGTCGGGGCGCCAGCAGCAGGGCGATGACCACGAAGGCGAGCGCACCGTAAGCGGCGAGGTAGGTCGCGGTCCCGGCGATGGCGTAGCCGAAGAGCCAAAGGACCACGGCGCCGCCGATGGCGATGTAACCGACCTTGGTGAAGCCAAGCAGCCGATGCACGCGC
The DNA here is from genome assembly GCA_036378435.1 of Candidatus Dormiibacterota bacterium. Lineage (GTDB taxonomy): Bacteria > Chloroflexota > Dormibacteria > Dormibacterales > Dormibacteraceae > DASUWK01. The sequence goes on from DASUWK010000061.1 coordinate 19,909, forward strand.
AGCAGGCGCGTACGGAGCGCGCCGATCGCCAAGGAGTCGGAGACCTGGTCGAGCCGCGTGCGCAGCTTGACCTGGATGCTGCCGCTCCGGCCGCTCGTCCCGCGTCGAGAGCCGAACTTGATCACTGGGTTCCTCTATCCCCCGCGCCTACGCTGTCGCTACCGCAACTTCCTCAACTTGCGGGCGCTGCCTCGAGGTCATCGGCGGCTTCACCTTGCCCGTGATCCGCTCCATGACGCCGTCGATGCTCTCCCCGCGCAGGATCGCGTCCGGGTTCAGGATCACCCGGTGCCGCATCACCGGGGCCAGCACCGCGCGCACGTCGTCCGGGTAGACGTGCTCACGACCGTCAGAGGCCGCCAGCACCCGCGACGCCCGCAGGAGCGCGATCGCCGCTCGCGGCGAGCCACCCATCGCCACCGCCGGGTCCGTGCGCGAGGCCTGGACCAGGTCGACGATGTAGTAGCCGACCTCCGGCGCCACGTTGATGGTCGAGGCGTAGCCGATCATGTCGTTGACCTGGACGGTGTCCACCACCGAGCCCAGCTGCTCGATCGAGAGCTGGACCGAGTTGTCGAACATGACCTCGTATTCGCGGTCGCGGTCGAGGTAGCCCATCGTCAGCTTGAACAGGAAGCGGTCCAGCTGCGCTTCGGGCAGCGGGAAGGTGCCCGCCAGCTCGATCGGGTTCTGCGTGGCCAGGACCAGGAACGGCCGCGGCAGGTCGTGCGTCACCCCGTCCACCGAGACCTTGCGCTCGGCCATCGCCTCCAGCAGCGCCGACTGCGTCTTCGGCGTCGCCCGGTTGATCTCGTCCGAGAGCAACACGTTGGCGAAGATGGGGCCGCTGCGAAACTCGAACACACCCCGCTTCTGGTCGTAGATCGACGACCCCGTGATGTCGCCCGGCAGCATGTCAGGCGTGCACTGGATCCGGTTGGAGGTGGCCCGGATCGACTGCGAGAGCGCCCGCGCCAGCATCGACTTGCCGGTGCCGGGGACGTCCTCGAAGAGGATGTGGCCTTCGCACAGAACCGCCACCAAGGAGAGCCGGACGACCTCGTCCTTGCCCTTGATGACCTTCTCTACGTTGTCGATGATGCCTTCGAACGAACCCTTGAACTCCTGCGCGTCCACGCCTGGCCCCCTTCGCTGTTTTCTGAGTCTCGCGACGATCTGTGAGGGCGCCGGCGGACGCGTCGAAAGGCACCGGGCGACGATGTGTCGGTGGCCGTTTCGCGCGCCGCCCCTACACCGGGGCTACGCCTCCCACGTGACAGCGGTTATAGAAAGAAGTCGCCCGTTGTGTCAATGGTTAAACTCACTGATCCCAGATTGGACAACAGGTCAGCGCCACTGGTCCTCGGCGAGATTTAAGAGCGTCAGGCTTCGGGGTCTGTTTGTCAGCGCTCCAATTCGGCGGCCGCCGATTGGCGTCTCGACAAATCGGGCCGCTCAGTGGGACGCGGCCGGTGCGGCGGATGCTCGCTCAGCGCCGCCAGCGCCAGCTCGATCGCCTTCTCCAGCTGGGGATCGACGCCGCGCGCGTAGTCCTGCGGCCGGTAGTCGACCTCGACGTCTGGGTCGGTGCCGTGGTTCTCGACTCCCCAGCCGACGTCGTCGAAGTAGAAGGAGTGCTCTGGCTGCGTCGTGATCGAGCCGTCCGCGAGCCGCTGGCGCGGCGAGATGCCGACGACGCCGCCCCAGGTGCGCTTGCCGACCAGCGTCCCGAGCCGCATCTGCTTGAAGGCATGGCTGAAGATGTCGCCGTCCGAGCCGGCGTTCTCGTTGGTGATCGCGACGAGCGGCCCCGCCACCGACTGCTGCGGATAGGGGCTCGGATCGAAGCGGCGGGGGAAGCTGTAGCCGATCCGCCGCCGCGCCAGCTTCTCCAGCAGCAGGGAGCTCACGTGGCCGCCGCTGTTGTAGCGAACGTCGACGATCAGCGCGTCGCGGTCGTACTCGTTGAGGTAGCCGCGGTGGAACTCGCCGAAGCCGGCCGCCATCATCCCCGGGATGTGGAGGTAGCCGACCCGTCCGTCGGTCGCGGCGTGCACCGCCGCCCGCTTCGCGTCGACCCAATCGCGGTAGCGGGCCGGGCGCTCGTCGGCGAGCGCCTTCACGGTCACCGTCGTCGGGGCCGCCGAGCCGCGGCGCACGGTGAGCACCACGTCGCTGCCGGCGAGGTTCGTCAGCCGCTCGCCGGGCGTCGTCTCCGCATCGAGCGGCTGGCCGTTGATCGCCAGAACGGCGTCGCCGGGGCGCACGTCGATGCCCGGCGCCAACAGCGGAGACGTGGCCGACTCGTCCCACGGGTCGCCGTGGGCGATCTCCACGATTCGGTAGACGCCGGCGCCGGCGTCGAACTCCAGCTGCGCGCCGAGGCTGCCCTGCTTGTAGTCGGGCCCCCGGCGGTGGTCGCCGCCGATCTCGTAGGCGTGCGACGTGCCGAGCTCGCCCTGCAGCTCCCAGACCAGGTCTGAGAACTCCGAGCGGGTCGTGACGCGGTCGACCAGCGGGGCGTAGAGCGCGTAGGCCGCGTCCCAATCGATGCCGGAGAGGTCTTCGGTCCAGAAGTTCTCGCGCTGCAGGCGCCAGGCCTCACGCAGCATCTGTCGCCATTCGGCGGCCGGGCGGACTGAGACCTTGACGCGGTCGAGGTCGATCCAGCCGCTCTGCCGGCCGGGCTTGTCACCGGCGCCCGGTGGCAGCTCCGGCCCTTTCTCGGCGGCCTTGAGGACCCGCAGGCGGTCGCCGGCCTGGACGAGCAGGGTGCGTCCGTCGGGAGCGGGCTTGAAGTCCGAGATGCCGTCCAGGAACGTCTCCACCTTCTGGGTCGCGAAGCTGTAGGCCTGGAGCTTGGCCTTGCCCTCGGGGACGTCGTCCATGATCGGCCGGCGCGCGGCGCCCTCGACAGGCAGCGACGTGAACAGAGCGAGGTCGGCGGTACCGGCGACCCGCGCATAGCGGCCCTCGGGCACCGGGAACGGGCGGACGCGGTCGGCGATGCCCTCGAAGTCGATCTCCAGCCGCTCGGGAGCGCGCGCCGGCTCGGCCGGCTTCTCGGGCGCCACCGCTCGCGGCTGCGCGATGAAAGGCGAAGGCAGGTCGCGGCGCAGCGTGATCGCGTAGGGCCTGGCCCCGAACGTGAAGCTCAGGTCGAAGTGGAGGCCGTCGTAGACCGGGTCGAAGTCGCGGTAGCCGATGAAGTACAGGTAGCGGCCGGCGGGGTCGAACGCGGGCGCGCGGTCGACCAGGGCCGGGCGGGTGACGTAGTTGGTCTCCCCCGTCTCCAGCTCGCAGACCTTGATGGCGCAGACCTCGCTGGACGTCCAGAACTCGTAGGCGACCCAGCGCCGGTCGGGCGCGATCGCCAGGCCGCGGATGAGGCCGTGCTCGCACCGGTCGAGAACTCGCGCCTCGGCCTGGTCCCGGCCCAGGTCGACGGTGACGAGCTCGCCGCGATGGTTCGTCAGGACGACCCGCTTGGTCCCCGGCACGGCGAGCAGCTCGACCACGCGTCCGACGTCGAGCCCGGCGAGCCGGCGCGGCGCCTCGGCGCCGTCGGCGCGCAGGACCGTGAGCTCCTCGACCGGTCCGTCGTCGCTGGTGACGGCGACCAGCTCGGTCTCGTCGCCCAGCCAGGCGACGTCCCGATGACGCACGCCGTCCGGCGTGCCGAGCTGGCTGACCGCCCCTTCCCAGTTGGCGAACGCGAACGCCTTGCCGCGCGTCGTGATGGCGAGGCGGCTCGAGTCCTGGTTCAGCACCGCCGAGTCGAGCGTCCGGCCCGCCGGGGCGTACTTGCGGTTGCGCTGGGTGCGAGAGCTGCCGAGCTGGAATTCGAGACGGCGGTTCTCGCCGCTGCGCGGGTCCAGCAGGTACAGGACCGCGCCGGCGTGGTAGACGAGGCGGGTGCCGTCGCCGGAAAGGTTGCGGGCGTAGTAGTCCTCGTGCTCGGTGTGGCGGCGCAGATCGGAGCCGTCCGCCAGGCACGAGTACACGTTGCCGACCCCATCGTGGTCGGAGAGGAAGAAGACCCGATCGCCGACCCAGTTGGCGCTGCTCAGGTTGCCCTGCAGCTGCACCAGGTGGATGAACTCGCCGTCGCCCTTGGCGTCAACCCAGAGCTGGCCGGCTGTGCCGCCGCGGTAGCGCTTCCAATAGGCGGGCTCGTTGCCGTGACGCCCGAGCACCACGCCGCCATGCGGTGCGAAAGCGGCGCGCGCTCCGGCGCCCCACGGCAGCCGCTGCGGCAGCCCACCCTCCGGTTTGATCTCGTGCAGCCAGAGCAGGGCGAGAAAGGGCTGGCCCGCGTTGGTCGCGTAGACGATGGCGGAGCCGTCGGGCTTCCAGGACGGATACACGGTGCGCGCGCCGTGCCAGGTCAACCGGCGTGATGCGCCACCGTCGACCGGCAGCACGAAGACCTCGGTCGGGCCCTCATCCTTGCCGACCAGCGCGACCTGGGAGCCGTCCGGGGAGAACGCCGGGTGGGACGCCTCAGCCAGGCCGGCGGTCAGCCGGTGGGCGCGATCCTCGTTCAGCTCGAGCAGCCAGAGGTCGTCCTCGCAGACGAAGACGACCCTGTCGCCGTTGATGGTGGGAAACCTGTAGTAGCCCCGTTCAGCCTCTTTCACGCCAGCAATCTTGCGCTAGGGCTGCTCCGTGACAAAGGCCTCCAGATCGGCGCGCATCGCCTCGAGCGAGGGGTCGTGGACGTACATCATGTGCCCGGCCGGGTACCGGCGCTTCACGATGTTGGCGCGGAGCCTGGGCTCCACGCGGATGTGGTCGAGCGTCCACTCGGCGCCCAGGAACGGAGTCGCCAGGTCGTAGTAGCCGCTCATCAGGAGCACGCGCAGCCCAGGGTTCCGCGACATCGCCGCGCGCAGCTTGGAGCCGACCTCCAGATAGCCGCCCTCCTGCGGATCGACCATCTTCCAGGGACTGACGTCGGCGATCACGCGGTAGGGCAGGTCCTCCGCGAACTCCAGCTCGGCGCGCAGGTAGTGGTTCACCGCGGCGGTGAAAGGTCCCTGGACGAAGTTGAAGGACGGGTCGTATTCGGGCCGCTCGCCGGCGGCGTCGGAGTCATGGCCGGTGACGCGCGAATCGAAGCGCCCCAGCGTCCGCCGGTCGCTGCGGAGCAGCTCCTTCTGAAAGCGGAGCGGGTCGATGCGAAGATCGCAGCGGTCGACGAAGTCGCGCGAGAGGCCGGAGTAGGCCGCGACGCGCCGCAGCGCGCGCGTCCGCTCAGCCTCCGTCACGCGTCCCACGCGCATCAGGAGCGACGAGTACTCCCTGAGCGCGAAGTCCTCGACCTCTTCGACGACCGACTCCAGCTCGCCGCTGAGGCGCTCGTGGTAGAGCGCGGTCACGGCGTAGCTGGGCAGGTAGAGCGGATAGGGCAGGTCGTTCTCGGGGCCCAGCTGGATCGTCTGCAGATAGAGCACGCAGGACACCAGCACGATGCCGTTGAGGTAGATCCCGTGGCGCTCCTGCAGCACGGCTGACAGGGCCGCCGACCGCGTGGTGCCGTAGCTCTCGCCGATCAGGTACTTGGGCGACGGCCAACGCCGCTCGCGCGTCAGCCAGAGACGGATGAAATCGGAGACGGACTCGGCGTCCTCTTTGACGCCGTGGAAGTCCTTCGGATCCTGGCCGGGCGCCGGGCGGCTGAAGCCCGTGGAGACGGGGTCGATGAACACGAGGTCCGTGAAGTCGAGCGGCGAGAACTCGTTGTCCACGAGCTGATAGGGCGGCGGCACGGTCTCCAGCGCGCCGCCGACGTCGATGCGGCGCGGCCCGAGCACGCCCAGGTGCAGCCAGACCGCGGCTGACCCTGGTCCGCCGTTGAACGCGAAGGTGATCGGCCGCGTGCCGAGGTCCCGCACGCCCTCGCGCGTGTAGGCGACGTAGAACAGGCTCGCCTTGACCTTGCCGTCGTCGTCCTTCAGGTGATAGGTGCCGGCGACGGCCTTGTAGGCCACCTCGGCGCCCCTGATCGTGACCTTGCCGCGCGTGGTCGACTCACGTTCCGGCGGCGGCTCCGGCGGCTTGGCGTCCTCGCCTTTCTTCTCGTCCTTCTTTTCTGTGGCCTCGTCTGCCATCAGCGGGACGCTAACACGCGCGGGATTCCGCGCAACCTAGCCCCGCAGGCCCTGCGCGGCGACGAGCTCCGCGTAGAGCCCGCCCCGGCCCAGCAGCTCGTCGTGCCTTCCCTGCTCCGCCAGGCGTCCGTCCTCCACCACGAGGATCAGGTCCGCGGCCGCGATCGTCGACACGCGGTGCGCCACGACCACCCGCGTCACGTTGAGGCTCGTCAGGTTGGCCATCACGGCGGCCTCCGTCACGGTGTCAAGGTCGCTGGTCGCCTCGTCGAGGAGCATGATCCGCGGCTCCGCCGCCAGCGCCCGGGCGAGGGCCAGGCGCTGACGCTGCCCGCCGGACAATGACGCGCCCCCGTCGGCGAGCACGGTGTCGTACCCCATCGGCATCGCGACGACGTCGGCGTCGATGCAGGCCAGCTCGGCCGCGTCGCGGACCGCGTCGAGCGGCAGGCCGGCGTCGTGCAGGGCGATGTTGTCGCGAATGCTGCCCGCAAAGAGATAGGCCGCTTGCGGCACGACGCCCACCTGCCTGCGCAGCGAGCGGAGGTCCAGCTCGGCGAGGTCGACGCCGTCGAAGAGGATCCTCCCGCGAGTCGGCGGGTACAGCCCGAGCAGGAGGCGCGCCAGTGTTGTCTTGCCGGACCCCGAGCGCCCGACGATCGCCACCCACATCCCAGGCCCCACCTCGAAACCGACGTCGCGCAGCACCAGCGGGGCCTCAGAGGCGTAGCGAAAGCTGAGGCTCTCGGCCTTGATCGCGCCGCGCAGCCGGTGGTCAAGGCGGCCGGTGGTCTCAGCCTCGCGCGGCTTGTCGAGCACGTCCTGAATGCGCGCGATGTAGCCGCCGACCGACTGCATCTGCATGCCGTTGGAGACCAGGGTCGCCAGCGGCGTGAGGAACCCGGTGGCGATCAGCGACAGCTGGACCAGGGCTCCGATCGACAGCGCGCCGTCGAGCACGTTGACGGCCCCCACCGCCAGCACCAGCAGCGGCGCTGCGATGCGCAGCCCGCTGAGGACCGACTCGACGACCGCGTTCAGCTCGCCCTTGGCCACCGACGTGCGCAGCTCCTCGGTGTAGAGGTCCGCCCACCGCTCGATCGCCCGCCCCTCGGTGCCCGAGGCCTTCAGCGACTCGATGCCGGCGAGAACCTGCGCGACGTGACCCTGCGTGCGGGCCATGGCGCTGAGGTTCTCGGCGGTGAGGCGCCGGTAGCCGCGCCGGCTCAGCACCAGGACGGCGACCTCGCCCAGGCCGCACAGGATCGTGACCAGGGCCATCGGCGCGTTCAGCAGCAGCAGGATGACGAGGTACACGAGGACCGCCCCGCCGTCGAGAGCCGCCGACAGCACGCTCGAGGTGAGGATCTCGCGCACCGTGCTGTTCGAGGCGACGCGCATCATCAGGTCGCCGTCGGACCGCTGCAGGAAGAACGAATAGGGCAGGTCCACGAGGTGGCGCATGAACCGGCTGGTGATGACGCGGTCGGCGTGCGTGCGCAGCCACAGCAGCTGCTTGGCGCGCAGCAGCGACGACAGCACCTGGAATCCCGCCACCCCGAGCAGCCCGGCGGTCAGCGCCACCAGGAGAGATCGGTCGCCCGCCGGGAGGATGGTGTCGAGCAGCACGCGGCTGAACACGGACACCGCGAGCGCCAGGAGCTGGATGAGGATCGAGGCGGCGATGACCGCGGCCAGCTGCCGGCGCTGTGCGAAGACGGGCTGCAGGAACCGCGTCAACGACCTGCCTCGCGTCGTGGCTCGCGTGCGGTCTCGCACGAACGCCTCGCCGGGCTCGAAGGTGATGGCGACGCCCGTGAACGAGCGCGAGAACTGCTCGCGGCTCACCTTGTCCCGGCCGACGCCGGGATCGAGCACCTTCACGCCGTCCCGGGCGAGGCCGTCGAACACGACGAAGTGGTCGAAGTCCCAGTGCAGGATCGACGCCCGGGGCAGCAGCGCGAGCTCCTCGACGTCCACGCGCACTCCGCGAGCCTCGAGGCCGAACGCGCGGGCCGCCTCCGCGATGGCGAAAGCGGTGACGCCGTCGCGGCCGGTGCCCGTGGCCTGCCGCAGCTCGGCGACGCTGACCTCGCGGCCGAAGTAGCCGAGGGTCATCGCCAGGCAGGCGGCCCCGCAGTCGGTGATCTCCATCTGCGGGACGTAGGGCACGCGCCGTGAGCGCAGCGGGATCACGCGACCCCCTGCCAGAGCAGCCGGATGAGCGGCTCGGAGCCGCTGCGCACGACGACGTGGTGACGCCCGACGGCGTGGACCGAGTAGACCGGGACCTGGATCGCCGCGGCGGCGACCACGCCACCCACGAGCATCACCGCGAGGGCCAGCCAGAGCGCCGCGAGCCGAGGCCCGCCGAGCAGCCTCCCCGGCCCCGCCAGCTCGCGCCGCGCGGCGAGGGCTTCGGCCCTGAAGAGCTCGCTCATCTCTCCGGCACCAGCAGGCAGCGTTCCCAGAGGTCGTAAATCACCAGCTCGTGGGCGCGCTGCGCCGAGCGCAGGACGCGGTTGAGATGCATGTGCACCAGGCTGGACGCGACTCGCTCGAGGCCGCCGTCGACCCCGCCCCGCCGATCCAGCTCGCGCAGCGCCGCCATCGGCTCGGCCCAGGCGCGCGAGCGTTCCTCGAGGCAGGCGACCGCCGGTCCCAGCTCCTCACGAGCGGGCCCGCCACGCAGCAGCTCGAGCAGCCCGCGGCGTTCGGCGCCGAACCTGTGCGCGATCTCCTTGAGCGTCGGCGGCCGGGCGGCGAACTCCTGGCGCAAACCGTCGCGCATCCGGCGGACGAGGGCGAGCCGAGTGGCGGCGTCGAAGCCGAGGTCGCGCAGCAGCAGGTCCGAGCCGAGCAGCCCGAGCCGCCAGCGCGCGTCGAGCCCCGCGTCACCCTCGAGGAGCGCGAGCATGGCGGCGACGATGTCGCTGTCAGCCCAGAAGAGCTGCTCGACCAGCGGCATCGCTTCAGGCCCCCCGTACCGCTCCACCTCGGGCCTGTACGTGTCCAGGCGAAGCCCGGAGACCAGGCCGTCGGCCAGCAGCGGGCGTACGGCGTCGTGGAGCGCGGGCAGGACCTCGGTGAGCAGCCGCGCCGGCTCGCCGTTCAGCCGCAGGCGGAGGTGCCATTCGGGGTCGGCGTAACGGATGAAGAACCAGAGGCAGGCCGCGCCGCTCGCGACGGCGTCCCGGGCGACCGGGGCCACGACGCGCAGCGCCTGGTCGGCCGCCGCGGTGCCGCAGTCGAGACGCGCATAGAGCCACTGCGAGCCGGGCACGAAGTCGCGCGGCAGGTCCGCACCGGCCCGCCTCGGCGCCGGCCGCCCCGAGACCTCTGTCGCGGGCATCGTGAAGGGCAGCACGAACTCGTGGGCATACGGTCCGTCCGGACCCCGTGCGACGAGCTGGTCGGGCGCCGGGATCGCCTCAGCCAGGACGCCGCCCTTCTGCCGGACCAGGCCGGGCAGCGCGGCGTCGAGCAGGAGCGGGTTGTCGAGATCGAGCGGCAGCCGGTTGTCGCCCTCCCACAGCTGCAGGTGGCGCGGCAAGCGCAGGCGGTCGCGCAGCCGCTGCCAGCCGGCGTGCCCGTCGCGTTCCAGCTCGCTCACCTCGGCCGCGTTCAGGCGCCAGCGCGCCGGCTCGAGGACCGCGCGACCGGAGACCACCCTGGGCAGGAAGGCCGCGGTCTCCAGCGGACCCCAGGAGAAGCCCGAGACCGGCGCGACGCCCTGGTTCTGGAGCGCGCAGAGGAACCGGTAGGGGCTGATGCCGAGCACGAAGTTGTGCGCGCTGGAAAGGCGCGGCACCACCTCGCGCTCGAGGCGCCTCGAGCGCAGCACGACCTGGCCGTCCCGGACCGACACCAGCAGGTCCTGCAGCGGGATCTGGTGCTCGGCATCGACGCCGGAGCGACCGAGAAAGGGGATCTCGTAGCCCCGCAGAGCCGGGCGCATGGTCACGTTGCCGACGCGGCCCGCGGGGAGGTGCACGATCTCGGCGAAGACCTTGTCGGGCTCGCGTGCCTCCTCGGCTGCGACGAGGTCGCGGACGAGGTCCGCCAGAGCGGGGTCGGCGTGGCAGAACCGGCCGAGCAGGCGGGCGCCCGAGGGCCCCAGCACCCCGGTGATGGCTACCCCGTCGGGGAGGACCGCCCCCAAGACGGCGAAGCTGCCGGGCAGCGGGCGGTCCGGGGCGACGCCGGCCGCCTCGAGCTCCGACTCGGTGAGCGAGATCTGCAGGTCGCCGGCTCGTGTCGCCCGGGTGAGCTTGTCGAGCAAAAGCCCGTGCAGCGGCTCCCACGGCGGCGCGGCCAGGTCGCGGGCGGGCAGCGGCACGCCGGCGAGGAGCGGGGAGCCCTCCGCTTCGGGTGCCTGAGAGACGTCGAAACCGATGCCCGACTCCTCGTCCAGGGCCTCGCACAGAGGCACCTCGCGCCCCTCGTAACGCGCCTCGAAGGCCCGCGCGAACGCGGCGAGCGCGCCGCCGGTGCCGCGCGGGGCCAGCCGGTGCAGGACTCTCACCGCCTGCTGGACGGTGGCGACGGCGTCGGCGCCGAGCACCGCGTCGGGCGCGGGCCGAACCAGGTCCACCTGCAGCAGGCGGCCCGGGCTGATCGGCACCGCCGCGGGTTCCAAGGCGGTGGCGACGGCGCGGTAGCGCGACGCGGGAATCCCCAGCGGCTCTTCTCCGAGCGCATCGACCAGCCGCTGCCCCTCGGCGAGCGCCGCCGTCTCGGGCATGTCCTCGCCGCCAAGAGCCGCGAGCTGGGCGAGCAGCGGCGGCACGGGCTCGGGGCCGCTCGTGGCGGGCTCGAGCTCGGACACCAGGAGCTGGGCGTCGACCAGCTCGTCGAGGAAGGCCAGCGCCTCCGGCTCGGTGATGCCGTCGCCGACGAGCAGGCCGGCCAGCTCGGCGAGGGTTCGGGGCTCCCGCGCGCACTCGAGCACGCGCTGGAGATAGTCCGACGCCTCCGCCGCGACCAGGCGGTGGCGGCGAGCCCCCTTCTCGACGGTGTACTCGACGTAGCGCAGCTTGCCCGCCGCCTCGTAGAGGCTCGAGTTGGCGGTGTACCGCAGCCTGCCGCGGAGGTCGGCGGAGCTGTCCAGCCGGCCGACGACCTCGGAGACGTACTCCATGTCGAGGCGGACATGACGCCTGACCTGCTCGCGAGAGCCGACACAGAGCTGCGTGCGTGCGCCCACGGCGCCGGCGCCGAATCCCGCGAAGAGCCCGTACGGCGTCGGCCTGGCCGACATGCGGGCGAGGTAGCGGATCAGCGCGCGCTCGGCTCGCCGGCCGCCTTCGCCGTCCGGGCTGCGACGCCATGCTTCGAGGCCGGTCGCAAGATCCGGCGAGGCGACCTGGATCGCCTCCTCGATCGCGGGATCGGCGTCGACGATCTCCCGCAGGCGCGTTCGCAGCGATGCCTCGTCAGGCCCGGCGCAAGCCCACTCCAGCAGCGTCGTGAACGGCAGCAGGGGCGTGCGGAGGACGAAGAAGGAACCCGGCGCCGGAGTCGCCCGCGCTATCGACACGGGAGCCCCATCAGCAGGCAGTCGTCCCAGATCGGCGCTGCAGGCTGCACGGCCGCGGCGAGGGCCAGCCCCACGCCGGCGGCGCCCTCGAGGAGGCCCGCCCGCGCGGCCCAATGCGGCTCGGGCAGCGCCTCCCAGGCGGGGAACCCGGCGACACCCTCGCCCGGGCGGCGCATGTCCAGCGTCGTTTGCAGCCAGCGTCGCGCCGCCGACGCGAGCACCTCGTCGCCGGTCGCCTGGTAGAGGCGGTTGAAGACGTGCGCCAGGCCGGCCGCGCCGTGGCAGAGGCCGGTGTCGGCGACGCCCGACGCCTCGAAAGGCGCGACGGCGGCGGCGCGGGCGATGCCGAGGGCCGCCTCGACCACCTCGGCCCGCTCGAGCGCCGTGCCGGCTGCCAGCAGCGCGAGGCAGACACCTGGGTCGCCGTAGCACCAGGCAAGGCGCCCGGGCGCGACCTCGCCGCGGTCACCGTTGAGGGAGGGGAAGGCGGGGCAGCCGTCGCCTCGTTGCGCCAGCAGCCAGTTGACCCCGCCGTCCAGCAGCGTGCGGGCGCGATCGGCGCCGAAGCCCGCCGCCACCATCCGGGCCAGGACGGCGACGACCCCCGGGACCCCGTGGGCAAGTCCGAGATTCCAGCAGCCGGCGGGGAAGACGTCGAGCTGGTGTGGCGGCAAGAGGCGCGGCGGCGTGTGCCAGGCGACGCGGTCGCCGTTCACGACCGCGAGCTCGTCCAGGCGATCAAGCACCCGCTCGAGCACGAGGGCGGCACCGGGCTCCGGCAGGCGGTCGAGCGCGTAAACGGCAAAGCCGGCCAGGCCGGAGACCAGGTCGTAGTCCAGCAGCCACGGCGAACGATCCAGGTGGCCGGCCACCGCGGCGTCGATCTCCGAGAGGTCGGACCCTGCGCCGCCGGCGCTCCGCTGAACCCTGTCGATGCTCCACGCGATCCCGGTGAACCCGCCGAGCAGCGCAGGGCTGAGGGTGAGCTCCGCCAGCGCCTGCATGCTCGCCTCCACCAGCTCCAGAGCGCGATACCTCGCCTGCGCGTCGCCGGCAAGCGCCAGCTGGGCGTGGAAGAGCGCCAGGCCGGCAGCGCCGCCGGCGAGATCCGCGGCCTGCGCCTCGCGGTGCTCGAGAGGCACCCAGGAGGGCGGCGGGTCCGGGGCCGGCATTGCGAGCGCCTCTTGGATCGAGGCGAGGGCGGCCTCGGCCCGGCGCGCCAGCTCGCCGGTGGCCGGCGGCCGCCACGTGACCGCACCGGTCTCTGTCACCCCTCCCACTTCCATGTCGTCCCGCGCCGAAGTAAGGGCCGGCCGCCGGAGCAAGCCCCGGCCGGCCGGCCTCAGCGACCTAGGTCAGATCGCAGTGCAGCTTCTGAGTGACAGGCGCCGTGACAGTCGTGATCACGGGCCAGGTCGGGCAGTTCTGAGTGGCGTCGATGCCGCCTCGGATCTGCTCCAACAGCGACGGTTCGAGCTCGCGCACGGTCTCGCGCTTGAGCGTGAGCTTTGTCTCCTGTCTGTCCCGCCGGCTCATGGCTTCACGCACTGTGCAGCCGTTGAGACCAGGACGATGCACTGGTCGACGGGCAGGGTCCTGACATCGGGCGTCAGCTCGCCGCCCGCGACCACCTTCAGGTCAGCCGGCGTGAGCTCGCGCAGTGTCAGACGGTTCAGCTTCAGTTTCTTCTCCAAGTCTTAACTCCTAGACGTCTGGTGTGCACCGCAGCGAGTGGCAGTCCCCGCACGTGTACGAGATGCACTGCTCGGGCGGCAGCGTTTTGATCACCGGCGTCAGGCCGCCGGTGGCGCGACCGAGGTCGCTGGCCGTGAGCTCGCGCAGGGTCTCGCGGCTCAGACGAATCTGGTTTCTCTTGTGCTCCCGCATCAAGGCTCCGGCGTGCAGTGGTAGCTGGCCACGCAGCTCGGCAGCTGGAACGTGCGGGCACAGAGCCCGGTCACGGGGAGCCCGCCCACCACTTCGATGAGCTGAGCCCGATCCAGCTCGCGCAGCGTTTCCCTTTTCAGCGTGAGCCTGTCACTAGTCGGTTTCCCCACAGATCCCATGTCCTCCTGGATGGAAGTACGGCGCCAGAGAGATCGTCCAAGCTGACGGCGACCCGCGTCAAGCGACAGGTTCGACTTGGCCGCTTGACATCGGCGTCGGGCACCGACGACCCTCTTCTCTGCGTCGGGAGAGAGAAGACCAATCACCGGAGGTCTCATGGCGCGTGTCCGTAATCGCCGCGAACAGGCGAAGCTGACCCTCAAGCGCGAGTCTTTGCGGGAGCTGTCCGCCGGGACTCTGCGTGACGTCGCAGGCGGCTTCTATCCCAGCGAAGCCTGCCCAGTCTCCGTCCAGGTCTACTGCACATACACAGTGGTCAGGGGCGTCACCTGTATCTGTCTCGGCAAGTGAGAGGAGAACCCGAATTGCGAGAACGAACCCAGAAGCTGACGCTGCGCAAAGAGACGCTGCGCGAGCTTGACCACGACGTGATGCGCGAAGTCGCGGGCGGAGCGATCCAGACCCTGATCGCAACCCGCTGCAACTGCACCGGTTACTACCCGAGCCTCAATGCGCCGTGCACGGGCGCCCTCTCCATTCAGTGCTGAGCCCAGGCCGCTGATCGAGCCCGGGGCGCGACCGCCGTCCCGGGCAGACTCCGCTTCCCCTAGCATGGGGCGGCCTTTGGACCGAATCGAGGCACCGCCGCGGCTCAAGGCGGCGAGCCCTGCCCGCATCGCAGCTCTACCCCAGGTCCGTACGGAGTTGGTGCTCGTCGCACTGTTCACGGTCGCGGGCGCGGCTCTACGGCTGCTGATGCTCGGCACGCCGGCGCTCTGGACGGATGAGGCGTTCCAGGCCGTGGTGGCTGCCAAGCCGATCCACGAGCTGCTGACGATCGTCGCCCACGACAGCGCACCGCCGCTGTCGTACCTGCTCGTGCATTTCGCGACTCAGCTCTTCCCGACGACGGCCGGAGTGCGCCTGGTGTCGGCGCTGGCCGGCTGCGCCGTGGTCCCACTCGGCGCGGCCCTCGGCCGCCGGCTCGGAGGACCCAGGGCGGCGGTGGTGGGGGCCGCCCTCCTGGCGGTGCTTCCCGCCGAGGTGCTCATCTCGCGCGACGCGCGCATGTACGCGCCGGCGGCCGCGCTCGTCCTCGCCTCTCTGCTGGCGCTGCTGCGCTGCGTGGACAAGCCGACGCCAGGGCGGTTCGCGGTGTGGGCCGTCTGCGCAGCGGCGGGCCTCTACACGCACTATTTCGTGGCGCTGGCGCTCGCGGCGCAGGTCATCGCGGTCTGGGCGCTCCTGCGCCACGACGCCGCCTTCATCGCCCGGACCGTCCTCGCCGGCGCCGCGGCAGCGCTGCTGCTGCTGCCGTGGGTGCTCGTCGCGCTGCCCCAGCTGGTCCACCTGTCGGCGCCCTTCTGGGTGCCCCCGCTGACGTCCGGCCGCCTCCAGGAGCTGCCGGTGCAGCTGATGAACGGGTCGGTAGTGAGCCCGCAGGGCCTGGTCGGCATGGCGATCCACGACCTCCGGCTGGCCACCGTGTCGGCGCTCTTCCTCGGACTCGGCGCGCTCTTCTGGACTCGCAGGGTGAGCCGCGAGGCCGCGGTCCTGATGATCGCGGCGATCCTCCCCCTGCTCCTGCTGGCGCTGGTCAGCCTGCGCAAGCCGGTCTTCGAGCCGCGCTACCTGGAGCCGCTCTGGCAGCCGCTGCTCCCGGTGGTCGCGGTCGGGCTGGCCAGGCTGCGCTGGCAGGCGCTGATCGCGCTCGCGCTCCTTCCGCTCGTGATCACATCCGTGCTGGTGACCGCGACCCTTCCGAACGCGGACGTCCCGGTGGTGCTGGCGGGTGTTCCGGCCCAGCTCACAGCCGGCGACCAGGTGGTCACCAGCGGCTCGCAGTACTACTTCCCCGTGTACTACTACGGCGGCGCGGCGGTACGCTCGCGGCTGCGCATCGCGGGCTGGCCGGTGCGCTGGTACGACGGCTCGGCAGCCCTGCCCCCCGGCGCCTACATCGGAGCGATCGCGCCCAGTTCCGGCACTCTCTACCTCTTCGGCAACCAGCACTATTGGGCCAAGGTGCCGGCTGGCTACAGACTGCGCTCCACCCGCTGCGACGGCGACATCTGCCTCCGGGTGTTCGATTCGTGAGACGGTCCCTGTACCCCGCGCTGGTCGTATTCGCCCTCCTGCGCGTGCCGTCGTTCATCGAGCCGCACTGGTACACGGACGAGGCCGGGTACGCGACGACGGCGCGCGAGATGCTGCGCGGCAAGCTGCTGTACGTCGGCATCTGGAACAACAAGCCGCCCGTGCATCTCTGGACGGTGGCCGCCACGCTCAAGCTGTTCGGTCCCAGCGAAGCCGCCTTCCATGCGCTGACGTTCCTCGCCAGCCTCCTGACGCTGCTGGCGATCGCGTACGCGGCCACCCGCCTGCTCTCGGGAACCAGGGCGGCGCTGGCTGTGCTGGCCGCGGCGGTCCTGCTCGGACTGCCCGTCTTCGACGCCGAGCTGATGATCCCTGAGAGCCTGCTGATCGCGCCCGCCGCCTGGGCGGGGGCATTGCTGCTCGTGCGCGCCGGCGGGTCGGCGCCGGCTCGCCTGCGGTGGTCGGTCTTGATCGGGTTGCTCACCGGCCTTGCGGTGGGCTACCAGCAGACGGCCCTCGCCGACGCCGCCGCGTTCGCCGCAATCCTGGTTTTCAGCCCGCGCCTGGGTCTGCGCCACCTCGGCGCCTACCTCGCCGGACTGCTGGGCTGCATCGCGCTCTGGCTCGTCCCCGCGCTCGTGATCTCCGGCCCGTCGCACGTGGCCTATGCGCTGGGCGGCTTCTACGTGCCCTACACGGTCCACACCCTCCCGGCCAGCGCGGCCGGCCGCCTGGTCTTCGGCGGTGCGCTGGCGCTGGTGGTCGCGCTCGCCCTCGCCGGAGCCTTTCTCTCCCGCCGCCAAGGTTTTGCCTGGGCGCTCGGACTCTGGTCGGTGGCCACCCTCCTCGCTGCCGCCGCGCCTCGCCACCCCTACGCGCACCTGGCGCTGCCCGCGGTGCCGGCGACGATCCTGCTGCTGGCCGCCCTCCCCCTGCCGCGGCCCCGCGTCCGTGCCTGGTGGCCACGCGCGGCGGCCGCCACACCACTGGTCTGCGCCGTCGTCGCGGCCGGCTTGCTGGCGCGGGTCACCGGGGTGGACTGGATCCCGGCCCTGGCGTCCGACGGCGAGAACCCCTACCGCGCACTGGCGTCGTACTACACCGGCTACGTCGCCGCCGCATCGGGCCAGGACGCGCTGAACGCCTGGCGCTCCGGCTTCGACTACCGCGTCGAGCCTGACCGCCAGGTCGCCGCCTGGTTGAAGAGCGAAGGGCTGACCGGCGACACGGCGGTGGTTTGGTCCTCGGACGCCTGGCCCTACCTGCTGGCCGACCTCGACGACATCATGCCGACGCCGCCGATCTACAACAACTTCGCCTTGATCGACGGCGGGGTCGGCGACTACGTCCGCCAGCAGGCGCCCCGCGTGATCGTGACCTCGGACGCGGAGACGGCCATGTACCCCGAGATCATGGCCGTCCTCCGGGACGACTACCGAGAGGCCTTCAGCGCTGCGCCGGACCACGTGTGGGTGTTGAAGGGCTCGCTCTGACCGGCGACTCGTTCGGTCATACCTGCCAGTCAGGCCTTACTCTCCGCGCGTGACAGAAGCGGGCCTAGGGGTGCGCGGCATCACCAAGCGCTTTGGCTCGCTGGTCGCCGTGAACAACCTCGCCTTCGACGTCCGGCCGGGCGAGGTGTTCGGCTTCGTCGGCAGCAACGGCGCGGGCAAGACCACCACCATGCGCATTGTCATGGGGGTGCTGGAGCCGGATGCAGGCGAAGTCCACTGGGGCGGCGCGCCGATCACCTTCGACGTCCGTCGATCGACCGGCTACATGCCGGAGGAGCGTGGCCTCTATCCCCGGATGAAGATCGGCGACCAGCTCACGTTCTTCGGCCAGCTACACGGCCTCTCGTCACCCGACGCGATGGCAGCCTCGTCGCGCTGGCTTGACCGGTTCGGGCTGGGCGAACGCGCCGCCGACGAGCTCCAAAAGCTCAGCCATGGCAACCAGCAGCGCGTCCAGCTGGCGGCCGCGCTGGTCTTCAAGCCGCAGCTGCTCGTCCTCGACGAGCCGTTCGCCGGCCTCGACCCCGAGGCGGTCGACGCGATGAGCGAGGTGCTGCACGAGCAGGCCGCGGCCGGCACGCCGGTGATCTTCTCCAGCCATCAGCTCGAGGTCGTCGAGCGCCTCTGCGATCGCGTCTGCATCATCCGGCGGGGTGAGCTCGTCGCCTTGGGGACCGTCAGCGAGCTGCGGGGCCATGGTCCGGAGCGGTATTGGGTGGATGCGCCCGCCGCGGCCCAAGGCTGGACCGCCAACCTGCCTGGAGTGAAGATCGCCGGGAGCCAGGGGTCGCGGCTCTTGCTCGAGCTCCACGACGGGACGAACGACCAGGCGCTCCTGCAGGCGGCGCTGGCGACGGGCCCGGTGCGCGAGTTCCATCGGGACGAACCGACCCTCCTCGACCTCTTCCGGGAGTACGTCAGCGAGCAGCGCGGCAATGCTGACTGACAGGAGCTGGCTGCGGATCGTCTACCTGGTGGCCCGGCGGGAGTTCCTCGCGCGCGTGCGCTCGCGCGTCTTCCTGATCGGAACGGCGGTGCTGGTAATCCTGGTCTGCGGGTACATCGTGCTGCAAGCCGAGGTGTTCAGCCGCTCCGGCACCTCCTTCAACGTCGGCTTCACCGGCCCCGCCCAAGGGCTGGCCCAGCCGCTGGTGGCCGAGGCCAGGGCACTCGACTTCAAGGTCACGGTGAGCTCGCCGGCGAGCCAGTCGCAGGGAGTCGACAGCGTCCGGTCCGGGGATCTTGACGCCCTGGTCAGCGGCACGCCGACCAATCCGACCCTGACGGTCAAGGACCAGGCCGACCCGCAGCTCTCGGCGGCGCTCAACGCGGTCGTTCGGCAGGCCGCTTTCGACGAGGCCCTGCTGGCGCACGGGGTCAGCCCTGGCGTGATCGGGGCCCAGGTCGCGGGCGCCGGCGTCAGCGTTCATCCGCTTGACGCGGGTGCGAGCGAGCGCGCCGCGCGAACGGTGGCGGGCACGATCGTCGCGATCCTGCTGTTCGTCACGCTGCAGATCTACGGCCAGGTGGTCGCGGCCGGGGTCGTGGAGGAGAAGTCGAACCGAATCGTCGAGATCATCCTCTCGACGCTGCGGGCGCGCCAGCTCCTGCTGGGCAAGGTCTTGGGGATCGGCTCGATGGGGGTCATCCAGCTGGCGATCGTCGGCGCCGCCGCGCTCCTGGTGGCGAGCCGCACCAACGTCATCAGCGTGCCGGCGGTCGGGCCCAGCGTGGTCGGCGGGAGCCTGCTCTGGTTCGTGCTGGGCTTCTTGATCTACGCGCTGCTCTACGCGGCCGCGGCGTCGCTCGTCTCGCGCCAGGAAGACCTGGGCGCGGTCACGTCGCCCTTGAGCTTCGTGCTCGTCGGCACCTATCTCACCTTCTTTTGGGCGGTGAACAACCCCGACAGCGTCGCCGCGATCGTCATCTCCGTCCTTCCCGTGTTCGCGCCGGTGCTCATGCCGGCGCGCATGGCCACCGGCGACGCCACGGTCTGGCAGGTCGTCCTGGCGGTCGCGTTGACCGCCGGCGCCATCGTCGCCATCAGCGGCATCGGGGCTCGGATCTACGCCAACTCAGTGCTGCGGACGGGCGCCCGCGTCAGCTTGCGCCAGGCCTGGACCGGCCGGCTCTGAGCGCAGAGTAGGTCGTCCAGCAGCCGGTTGCCGGCGTCCAAGTAAGCCTCGGTCGGTTCCACGTGCCCTCGCGGCAGGAGCTCGACGAGGCTCAGCTCAGGGTCGCGCGGCCACCAGGGCGTGATCCGAAGCTCCATCGGGATGGCGCGGCGGCGCCAGCCGAAGCGCAGCGTCACTGGGGTGGCCACCGCGTGGTCGACCTCCAGCGGCGCGAGCCTGGCAAAGGTGACGCCGCCGCCGAGGCCGCTCATGCGGCCCTCAGAGGCAGGGCCGCCTCGTAGACGCCGCCGTCGAACGACAGCGGCACGGTCGGGGCGAAGCGCCGGAGCAGCCTGAAAGCCGCCTGGTTGTCCGCCAGGGTGAGGATGCCGAACTGCTCGACTCCCGCCTGGAGGGCACGGTCGGCGAGAGCCGCGAGCAGCCTGGTGCCGAGACCCTGCCGCTGCCAGGCGTCGGCAACCACGATCCCGAGGTCGGCCGTGCGTGGCCGCCGCGGGTCGACCGCGTAGCGAGCGACCCCGACGATCTCGCCGTCGACGAGGGCGGCTATGGCTTGGCGTTCGGGCCCGTCCAGCTCGAGTAGCCGCATCCGCGCGAGCTGCTCAGGGCGGGCGATCGGGCTCAGAAAACGCCGGTAGACCGTCTGCGGGGAAAGCCGGTAGAAGAAGCGCACGAGCGGCTCGCAGTCGGAGCTTTCGAGCCGTGCCAGCGACGGGTGGCCTGCCTCCACTCTCTCAATGGCGATCATCAACCGCACCTCCTTGCCACAATTAGCACGACCGTTCGTTTATGTTGCCGGAATATATCACGAATGGTCGTGCTATATTCGAAACCCGATGGCAATCGAGCAGATCGAATCAACCGACGGCCGGCGGCTGCGTGGCGCTCGCACGCGCCATGCCATCCTCAGCCACGCCGCGAGGATCGCCTCCGCGGAGGGGCTGGAGTCCGTTTCCCTGCAGCGGCTGGCCGATGACCTCGGCATCAGCAAGAGCGGTCTCTTCGCCCACTTCGGCTCCAAGGAGAGCCTGCAGCTGGCGACGGTCGACGAGGCGGCGCGGATCTTCACCAGCGAGGTCTTGATCCCGGGCCTCCGGCCGCCGCGCGGTGTGGCCCGGATCGAGGCCCTGTGCGACGCGTTCATCTCTTATGTAAAACGCGAGGTCTTTCCCGGAGGTTGCTTCTTTGAGTCGACCGGCGCTGAGTTCGACAGCAAGCCGGGGCCCGTCCGCGACTCGATCCTGGAGCGCCGGCGCTACTGGGAGCGCAGCCTGGTCCGGGCGGTGCGCGAAGCCCAGGAGGCCGGTGAGATCAAGGCCGGCGTCGAGCCCGAGCAGCTCGGTTGGGAGCTCCACGCGCTGCTGGTGGGGGCGAATTACGACCACGTGAGCGAGGGCGGCGCGATGCCCTTCAAGCGGGCGCGCCGCGCGATCGGAGAGCGGCTGCGACTCGCGGCGACGAAGCGGGCGCGCAAGGGCTGACGCGCTGATCCACGGGCGGGCGCCTTTAGACCGCAATCGCCCCGCCGCACATTCGACACAAACGCCGCCTACACTCCCCCGGCGTGGAGGCCCAGGCTCTCTCGTCGCCGCTGACCTATCTCCGCACGCCGGCCGACGGACGAGCTTGGCTCGCCCTCCTTTACATGCTCGGCCGGCTGCCGATGGCCTTCGTGTTCGTCCTCGCCTGGGGAGTGCTGATGCCGATCAGCATCGGACTGGTCTTCGCCTTCGGGCTCGGCATCCTCTTCGTGGCGCTCTTCCTGTGCATCGTGTGGGGCCTGGGCAAGTTCGAGCACGGGCTCCTCGTCTGGTGGCTGGGTACCCCGCTCAACCCGATGAAGCCGCCGCCGGCGCCCAATCGAAACGTCTGGCAGCGGCTGCGCGACTTCTACTTCGACCCGGTTCTCTGGAAGACCGCCGGCTGGACGCTCCTCCAGATCCCCGTGGGTCTGATCGCCTTCGTGCTGTTCGCCGGCCTCCTCACCATGGCGATCGCCCTGATCACCGGCCCGGCGGTCTACCTCGCGCAGACGGCGAGCGGGACGGCGCCGCTGTCCCCCGTCATCTCGAGCCCTGGCGGTGAGGTGCTGCCGGCGCCGCTGCTCGTGCTGAGCATCGTGGCGGGGTTGCTCCTGATCCCGGCGATCCTGTGGCTCGCCCGCAGAGCCGCCGGCCTCGAGGAGCGGGTGGCGGGGACGCTGCTCGCCGCGAGCCCGACGCGGCTCCAGCTTGCCGAGAGCCGGGCGCGCGCCGAGGCCGAGCACGTGCGCGCGGAGACCTCCGAGCAGAGCCGCAGGCAGCTGATCGTCAACGTCTCCCACGAGCTGCGCACGCCGATCGCGTCCATCCGCGGGCACGTCGAAGCCTTGCTGGCCGCCGGCGCTGGTGGCTCGCCTGAAGAGAGCCGCCGCTATCTCGAGGTTGTGCAGCGCGAGGCGGAACGCCTCGGAGCCCTCGCGGACGACCTGCTCGCGGCCGCCCAGGGCGACTCCGGAGAGCTGCGTCTCGACGTGCGACCGGTTCGCGCCGACGACTGCGTCCGCGAGGTGGTGGAGACCATGGCCCCGCTGGCGGCTCGCGAGCGGTCCGTCACGGTCGTGCACGACGTCGAGGCCGACCTGCCTCCCGCTCTGGCCGACCGCGACCGCCTCATCCAGGTCCTCGCCAACCTGGTCCGCAATGCGATCAAGTACACGCCAGAAGGCGGGATCGTCTCGGTCCGAGCCCGCTCGGCCGAGGGCCACGTCGAATTGACCGTCAGCGACACCGGGATCGGAATCCCGCAGTCCGATCTGGAGCGCGTCTTCGACCGCTTCTACCGCACGGACGCCTCACGCTCGCGTGCGACAGGCGGCTTCGGCCTCGGCCTCGCCATCAGCCGGGACCTGGTCGAGGCGATGGGCGGCACCATCTCCGCCGCGAGCCATGAAGGCCAGGGCAGCAGCTTCACCGTGCTCTTGAAGGCGGCGGAAAGCTGATGGCAAGAGTGCTCGTCGTCGAGGACGAGACCGACCTGAACAACCTGGTTCGGGACCAGCTCCGTGCCGAGGGCCATACCGTGGAGCAGGCCTTCGACGGCCGCAGCGCGGTGGCGGCGGTCGAGCGCGCGGCGCCCGACCTCGTCGTCCTCGACTGGATGCTCCCGGACCTGGATGGGCTCACCGTGTGCCGCCGGCTCCGGGAGGAGCACCTGATGCCGATCATCATGCTGACCGCGCGCGCCGAGGAGGTCGACCGGGTGCTCGGGCTCGAGGTCGGGGCGGACGACTACCTGACCAAGCCGTTCAGCATGCGCGAGCTCCTCGCTCGGGTCCGGGCGCAGCTGCGGCGGATCGAGCTGGAGGGCCGCCGCCGCGGGCCGGCCGGGGACATGGAAGCCGTGCGGATCGCCGGCCTGACCGTCGATCCCGAATCGCGCACCGCCACGCTGGCCGGCGAGGCGCTCAAGCTGACGCCGACAGAGTTCCAGCTGCTGCACCTCTTCGCGGCCAATCCCGGCCGCGCCTTCAGCCGCGACTTTCTGCTCGAGCGCGTGTGGCACAACGACTACGCTGGCTACGAGCGCGCCGTCGACACCCACGTCACGCGCCTGCGACGCAAACTCGGGCGGCTGGGCGAGCAGATCGTCACCGTCTGGGGAGTCGGCTACCGGTTCCAGCCCGAGGCGCAGGCGGAGGACGGCGCGTGAGCCGGGCGTCCGGGCTGACCAAGTTCCTGGCCGTGCTGCTGGGCCTGGTGAGCGTGCCCGTGACCGCCGGCGCCGTGGTCGCGTCGGTCCTGTGGCTCGACGGAGGCTCGCTGACCGCCGAGCCGACCAGGAGCGTCGCCGTCGGTATCGCGCCGCAGGTGGACGTGCATCTCGAAGCAGGCATCCTTGAGATCCGTCGCGGCGCCCCCGGCCGCGTCGTGCTGGCCGAGCACAACACGGTGCACGGCCTCTCGCGGCCCGCAGTCCTGGCGGTGCTGGACAAGCTGGCGGGAACCATCCGGACCACGAAGAGCGGCGCCTCGATCGACGTGCCGAGCGGGTTTCCCGACCTGCACCTCAGCTTCGCGATGGCGACGGGCCAGCAGCGGGACGTCACCGTGACCGTGCCGCCCGACGCGTCGCTCCACGTCAACAGCGGCCCCGGCGCGATCCGCCTGATCGGTCTTTCCGGCCCCGTTGACATCTCCATGAGGGGCGGCTTCCTCGAGCTCCGAGACTTCAAGGTCACAGGCGTAAGCAAGCTCCGGGTGCCCGAGGGCGTAATCGGGGGCAGCCTCACCATGGCCGGCGGCAGCGTCGACTGTGCGCTCGTGACAGGCGCCGTCGACCTGAAGGTTGCCAACCCGTTCGGCGTGCGTCTGCAGGCCTCCGCCGCCAACGGGTCCGTGACGGTTCCGGCGACCTTCGCCCTGGCCACAACCAAGCTGGGGTCGTCGTCGTCGGTCAGCGGTGTGATCGGTGGCGGTCAGCCGTCAGGCGCCGGCCAGCTGACCCTGGAGACGGTGAACGGCGGGATCGCGATCAGCTCGCCTTAGCCTCGTCACAAATTCGGCGCGGTTCCGCCACGTGGCGCGGCGATCCTCGGAAGCATCAATTTCTTCGATGGGAGGATCCAGAGAATGGACGCCACGTACCCGCTGCAGCTGTCGGTCGACTACCCCGACCGCGCGCTGAACCGGCTGACCACGTTCTTCAGGCTCATCGTCGCGATCCCGATCCTGTTCGTGCTCGGGGCCGTCTCCGCCTTCGAGCTTCGCTCTGATCACACGGTGCTCTGGGCTGCCGGCGGCGCGCTCTTCCTGGGGCCGCTGCTCATGATCCTGTTCCGCCAGAAGTACCCGCGCTGGTGGTTCGATTGGAACCGCGAGCTGCTGCGCTTCAGCGATCGCGTCCTGGCCTATGTCTTCCTGATGGACGACCGCTATCCCTCGACTGATGACGAGCAGTCGGTGCATGTCGACGTGGCCTATCCGGACGCCAAGACCGAGCTGAACCGCTGGCTGCCGCTGGTCAAGTGGTTCCTCGCCATCCCGCACTACGTGGCGCTGCTTTTCCTCGGGATCGCGACGGTGTTCGCGGTGATCGCCGCGTGGTTCGCCATCCTGTTCACCGGACGCTACCCCCGCTCGCTCTTCAACTTCGTCGAAGGGGTGCTGCGCTGGCAGAACCGGGTGACCGCCTACGCGATGCTCCTGGTCACGGACCGCTACCCGCCATTCCGTCTGAGCGCCTAGCCAAGGGGCTCGCTGACCATGTCGTCCCGACGGGGATCCTGGTCCTTCGCGATCGGGGTCCCCGGCCGCGGGCGCACGGCCGAGAGGTGGATCTTGAACGGCTGCCCCGGCGCCCGGAAGCCGACCTTGAGGTGCTGGTTGTCGCAGAACGGTTTGTGCTGCGACTGGCCGCAGCGGCAGAGCGTCGCGCGCGGCAGGGTCTCCAGGGTGCCGTCCTCGCGCGTCACGGTGATCTCGCCGCGGACGAGCAGCGGGCCGTCGCGGATCGCCTGAACCGTCGTGCCGGCGTGCTGCTCGTCGGGACGGCCGTCGAGGCGCCGGTACAGGAGGGCTCCGCTCGGACAGCGCTCGACGACTTCAGCGACCGTGTCTGGATCGGCCGAGTCGGGCAGAACCCAAGGCCGTCGCTTCAGCTCGAAGACGCGGCTCTCTCCGCGCAGGCACTCGCCGATGTGCACGCAGATGTCGAGGTCGAAGCTGACCTCGATGCCCTGGCCGCGGTAGACCTTGCGCACGGCGCGGTCAGGCCTCCTGCCCGTTGGACTGGATCAGCCGGCGCGCCTGCGTGCCGTCCAGCCGGCGCGCAGAGAGGAGAGCCGCGGCCACGGCTTCGACGTCTGACCAGGTCGCCGGTTCCGCAAGCATCAAACGGGCGCGCTGGTGGAAATCCTCGGCGAGCGCCGGCCGGCGGCTCTCGTCTGGCTCGATGTGCTGCAGCCACTCCCGCAAGGTCAGGTCCGCGTCGAAGCCGCTTCCGTCCGGGTCCGGCACGCCGAGCCTCTCCTCGGCCGCAAAGCCGGCCATGAACGTCGTCACCACACGCTCGACGAAGTCGCGGTCTCGACGCTGAGGGTTCGCGAAATGCGTGTGGCCTCGTCCGCCTTCACCGTCGCGCTCGATGTCCGTGCTCAGCAGGTTCAGGTCGAGGAGCGTCCCGACGACCACGTGTCCCGCCTCGTGGTATGCGATCGCCCGCAGGTCGTGCGATGGCGAGGCCGGTGGTCGCACCGGCTCGGACACGGACACGTTCGTACTATGCGCGCGCCGGTCGGAGCTGCCGGCTGGCTCCGCTAAAACACACAGGGGACGGGCGCCAGCGTGCCCGTCCCCTGGGTGAGTACGAGGAAGCTCTGGTTAGTTAGGCCCCTTCAGCGCGCCGAGTAGCAACCGCGATGAGAATTGCCCAGAAAGCCGCGATGCCGACGATGTAAAGAGCGAACATGGGCCGAAGGTTAGAGGCTCGGGGCCCGCCATCCGACGTGTTGACCGCACAAGTTGGCCGGAATTCATTCGTGTTCTTCGCACCAACGGCTGCCTCACGCGGAACTCACAAACAACGCCAGCCGCCGCTGGACGGGGTCGTAG
Source organism: Candidatus Dormiibacterota bacterium (assembly GCA_036378435.1). Lineage (GTDB taxonomy): Bacteria > Chloroflexota > Dormibacteria > Dormibacterales > Dormibacteraceae > DASUWK01. Next base: position 45,964 of record DASUWK010000061.1, read on the forward strand.
GCCGCAGGCGGCGGATATTCGCCGGAGCGGCTCAACGGGAAGGAGGGCCCTGCGGCGCCTTCGCGCATCCAATGCGTGCCGTCCCACGTCCAAAGCTCGCTGCGGCAGCTGGCGCGATCGCAAGCCTGGGGATCCTCCGCGATCAGGGTCACCAAGCCGGAACGCGCGTCGAAGGCGGCGGCCGAGCCCGCGCCGAACGCCGGCTGCGGGTGGCGGCTCCACGCGCCTGCTTCGAAGGTCCACGTGGAGCTCGAGCCCACGTACAGCAGCTGCCCCGTGGCGGGGTCTTCGAGCAAACCGGCGCCGTCCTGGCGAGCATCCGCGGCGTCGATCCCGGCGCCCAGGCGGGTCCAGGCGGCGCCGTCCCAAGACCATGTCGATTCGACGGTGAGCCAGATGAGCCGGCCCTGGCCGGAGTGCCAGCCGACTGCCGCCACGCCCTCTCGCAGGAGCGCCGCCGGAGGTTGCGGGGCCAGGCCGCGCCAATCCGCGCCGTTCCAGACCCACGCCTGGCCGGCGCTGTTCGCGTAGACCACCCCACCGAGCCTGGCGTCGTAGGCCATGGCGCCGGGGCCTGACTCCAAGGGCTCGGCGTGCGGTGAGCGAGGGCTCCAAGCGCTGCCATCCCACGTCCACGTCTGGTCCACCGTTTCGCTGCAGCCACCGGTGAAGCCGAGGACGACATGAGCACAGCCGTGGTCCCAGAGAACGAGCGCGCCGCGGTTCGGGTCGAACGCCATGTCGGCGTGGTTGCTCCGCGGACCGCCGCCGCGGGCGGTGAGTGCGTTGAAGTTGAAACCGTCTGAGATCCACAACGTCGCGGCGCCGGCACCCGTCGAGCTGAGGGGAACGCTTCCCGACTGACCGGTGCGGATCGAGAGCACGCTCGCCACCGCCAGAGCGAGCAGCACTCCGGCTGCCCCCACAAGCAGTCGCTTCCGGGCGCGGACATCCAGCTCCGGCAGCGTGCCGGCGGCGGACGCCGTGCCGCCTTCAACCGGCCACACGCCGCCACTGTATGCATTCGCGACCACCCCAGGCCGCGTGTGAACGGCACGGGCTGCCGGGGCCTCCAGACGTGCGGTGCGCACGAAGAAGGCCGCCATCTTTTGGTCGGGTCGCCCCATAAGAACGGCCTCCCGCCCTCCCTACAGTGGGACCCTCCTTGGGCCGGCGAGCCCGGGGTTCACCGCACCTAGCTTCAGGAGGTTTTCGTTGACTCACACCCCATTTCTGGATCTGCTGCCGGCGCCCGCCTGGCTCGATTCCGGCCACACGGCGTGGCAGCTGGTGGCCGCGACGCTCGTCGGGCTGATGAGCATCCCGGGCCTCGCCATCCTCTATTCGGGGCTGATGAAGCGGAAGTGGGCCCTCAACTCCGCGCTGATGGTCCTCTACGCGTTCGCGGCCACATTGGTGGTGTGGACCTTCTGGGCTTTCAAGATGTCCTTCGGCACCCCCGCCACCGACTTCCTGCACTTCATAGGGATCCCAGGGACCGCCCTCAACCCGACCGACCTGCAGGGTCAGGCCGCGATTCCGCTCTTGACCGGAGCCATACCGGGCCTCAAGTTCCCCCTCTCGGCCCTGGTCTACTTCCAGTTCGTCTTCGCCGCCATCACCGTGATCCTGCTGGCGGGGTCGATCCTGGGCCGGACCAGCTTCCGCGCCTGGATGATCTTCGCTCCGCTCTGGATCACCGTCGTCTACTCCGTCAACGCCTTCAGCATCTGGGGCGGTGGCTGGATCGGGGCCTTCCCGTCCTGGCTGAACGGGATCGCCGGCGCCGGCGCGCTGGACTTCTCGGGCGGCTACGTGATCCACGTCGCGGCCGGCATCTCTGGCTTGGTCGCGGCGGCCGTGATCGGACCGCGCCTGCTCACCGACCGCGAGAACAACCGGCCCAGCAACCTGATCGCCGCACTCACCGGCGCCGGGCTCCTCTGGCTGGGCTGGAACGGCTTCAACGGCGGCGACCCGTATTTCGCGGGCGCTGACGCGTCAGCCGCGGTGCTCAACACCAACCTGGCCGCCGCGACGGCGCTGATGACCTGGATGTTCATGGACATCACCTTCGTCGGCCGGGTGACGATCGGCGGCATGGTGAACGGCATGGTGGCCGGCCTCGTCGGCATCACGCCCGCCGCCGGGTTCGTCGACGGCTACGGCGCCTTCGCGATCGGCATCGCGGCCGGCGTCATCCCCTTCCTGAGCTTCAACTACCTGATCAAGGTGCCGCCGTTCAACCGCATCGACGACACGCTCGGCGTGTTCCACACGCACCTCGTCGCGGGTGCGGTCGGCGGCCTGATGGTCGGCCTGCTCGCCGATCCCAACGTGATCGTCTACCCGGGCTCGGGTAAGACGCCTGCCTTCTCGGCGGCCGGCCTGTTCTTCGGCAACCCCAAGCAGCTGCTCGCCCAGGTGATCGGCCTGGTGTTCATCCTCGTCTGGGACGGGGTGTTGACCTTCGTCATCCTGAAGCTGATCTCGCTGATCGTTCCGCTGCGGCTCACACAGAAGCAGCTCGAGATCGGCGACGAGGCCATCCACGGCGACGCTGCCTACGAGCTGATGCCGGTGCCGCCGTCCGGCCCCGACGCCGGCGAGCCCAGCGGCCACCGCGCGCCCGTTCCGGCGCCGGCGCCAAGCTCCTAACCGGTACCCACACCTCAAGGGGCCCGCGGTACGCCGCGGGCCCCTTTCGTGCCTCCGGAGTGGGCCCGCGGCCGGCCGCGGATCCATTGATGCACGCTTAAGCACCAATGACGGGCATCGGCATCGTGCTTGCGACGACCTTCCTCGCCTCGTCGGTCGAGGCGATCGAGATGGTCACGATCGTCATCGGCGTCGGTGTCACGCGTGGCTGGCGGTCGACGCTGATCGGCACCGCCGCCGGCTTCGCCCTCCTGGCCGTCACCATCGGCGTCCTCGGCCTGGCCCTCACCCGGATCCCCATCAGCCCCCTGCGGGTGCTGGTCGGCACAGTCCTCCTGCTCTTCGGCCTGCAGTGGTTCCGCAAGGGCATCGTCCGCGTCGCCGCCCGCGGTCTGGCCGGGTACCAGGGCCCCGAGGAAGACGACGAGGACATCCCAGAGCACGGCCTGGACTGGATCGCCTTCACGCTGGCGTTCAAGGGCGTCCTCCTCGAAGGGCTCGAGGTCGTCTTCATCGTCGTGACCTTCGGCGCCAGCGCCGGCCACCTCGGCCCTGCCATAGCCGCCGGGACCGCCGCTGTCGTCCTCATCGGCGGCGTCGGCCTGATCGTCCACCCCTTGGTGTCCCGCATCCCGCGCAGCCTGCTGCAGCTGATCGTCGGCACCCTGCTGACCTCGTTCGGAACCTTCTGGGCCCTTGAAGGCCTCGGCGTCACCTGGCCGCAGAGCGATCTCGACATCGCCCTGCTGGTGGTCTTCTACGCGCTGTTCGCGGCGGTGTCCATCGCGCGTGAGCGCCGGCCGCGCCTGGCGGCCAGGCAGCCGGCCTCAGCAGGCCGATGAGCGCCAACCCAGTCGGCCGCGTGCTGGCCGGCTCCGCCCAGTTCCTCTACAAGTTCCTGGTCGGCGACGACTGGATCGTGGCCGTGGTGATGCTCCTCGGCCTGGTGGCGACGGCGGTGCTGGTGGCCGCGAAGGTCAGCGCGTGGTGGCTCATACCCGCCCTCGCGGTGGTGATGACCCAGTTCAGCATCCGGAGGCACGCCCGCACGTAAGACCGCAGGCAAGACCGCGGCGGCTCAGGCCGAGCGCTCCACCTCGTCCAGCCAGCGGTTCACCGCCAGCGCGATGCTCTTGGGCGTCGCCCGGCTCTTGAGCACGTATTCGATCGCGCCCAGCGCCTTCGCCTGCGCCCGCAGCTCCGGGTCGTCGTAGTTGGTGATCACGACCACCGGGATCGCTTGCGTGGCCGTGTCGTCGCGCAGCCGCCGGAGCACCTCGAGCCCGTCGAGCCCAGGCAGCCGGAGGTCGAGAAAGACCAGATCGGGCAGCCCCTCGCCGGCCAACTCGAGGCCGCGCCTGCCATCCGTCGCCAGGTCCACGACGTAGCCGTCTCGGCTCAGCCGCAGAACGTAGAGCTGGGCGATATCAGGGTCGTCCTCGATCAGCAAGATGCGCGCCTTTGCGCGCTCGACCTCGACCATCGCTTGCCTGAAAGATTGCTGGTCAGCCCCGACGGACCGACGATGGCCCAGAGAAGGAGACGAAGAACGCGACGATGGCCCGGCGTCGCACCGAGCGCTCGGCGGATCAGCCCCTGACGACGGCCAGCACGACAGCCGCCAGGGCGACAAACCCGACCAGCAGCGCGGCGATGCCCGGCACCAACGAGCCCGGCAGCGGCTCGCCGCGCCGCATGGCACCGTCCGTCCGCCGCCATTGTGGGTAGGCGAGTAGTCCCACCGCGGTGGCTGCGGCCAGCAGCGGGAACGCGATCGCACGGCGATCGAGGCCGAACGACGTCGGCGGCAGCAGCTGCAACGCGCCCAGCCCGGCGGCCAGCAGCGCCAGCGCGGTGCGCGTCCAGGCGAGCAGCGTGCGCTCGTTGGCGAGGGTGAATCGCGCGTCCGGCTCCGTCTCTCGCGGTTCTGTCACAAGGTCGATCGTAAGCAGCGGTAAGCTGGCGGCGTGCGCTTCGGGGACTTCTCCTTCGGATCGCTGACCGTCGACGGCCGGACCTACGGCTTCGACCTGATCCTCGACCGCGGCGAGATCTCGAAGCGGCGCAAGAAGGCCTCCAAGCAGTACCGGTCTGAGTACGGCCACACACCGCTTTCCGCCGCCGAGAAGCTGCCCTGGAAGTGCAAGCAGCTCGTGATCGGGACCGGCGCGGAAAGCGGGCTGCCGGTCATGGACGAGGTGCGAGCCGAGGCGGAGCGACGCGGTGTCCGCCTCGTCGTGAAGCCGACGGCTGAAGCGATCGCACTCCTCAACCAGCACCCGAAGGACACGAACGCCGTCATCCACGTCACGTGCTAGCGCCCCTCGCTTCTTAACCAAGGACACCTTTCGCCCTCGCACCGGCGATATCGCGCGTTTACCAGCGCGTCGTAAGTAAGCAACTGGCGGTAATCGAGGTGGAGAAACGAGCGATGACCGAAGAGCAGCGCCAGGGCCTGGCCGACCTCCACGTCCACACGAACTACAGCGATGGGAGCGACAGCCCCTCCGAAGTGCTGGCCTGGGCCGCGCAGCTGGGCGTCGACGTGATCGCGATCACCGATCACGACACCATCGACGGCGCCGAAGAGGCCGCCGAGCTGGCGTGCAGCGGTTACGGGCCTGACGTGATCGTCGGTGAGGAGATCTCGAGCCGCGACGGCCACGTGATCGGCCTCTTCCTGACCCGCCGGGTCCCGCACGGCCTGAGCGCGGCGGAGACGATCGCCGCGGTCCACGACCAGGGTGGGATCGCAGTCGCCGCCCACCCGTACTGGCGAACCGCCAGCGCCGAGCCGCCGGGCTACGCCTACAGCGTCGGCGACGACGTCGAGAGCCTGGAGTTCGACGCGATAGAGGTGCTCAACGGCAGCTTCAGCCCCGGCATGATCCTCGCCAACCGCCAGGCGACCGAGGCTGCGCACGCCCTCGGGTACCGGCGCGTGGGCGGCAGCAACGCCCACGTCAGGCACGCGATCGGTTGGGCCCACACCCGGTTCCAGGGCCGCAACGCGGCCGACCTGCGCTGGTCGATCACGGCCGGGCTGACCAGCACCGGACGTTCGCGGCCCGCCCTCACGGCCATGGGCAGCCAGGCCGCCTGGTCGATCTCAAGACGGCGGCTCGCGAGGGGCCGCCTCCAGCGCGTCGCCGGCTGATGCGGATAGCGGTCTTCACCGAGACCGCTCCCCCGAACCTCAATGGCGTCGTCCGGCGCCTCGACCAGACGCTGCAGCGCCTCCTCGCCGGCGGCGACGAGGTGCTCGTGTTCGCGCCAGGGCCGGTTCCGAGTGAGTGGTCGGGGGCCGAGGTCGTGCCCGCGCCCTATCTGCCGCTGCCGCTCTACCCGGAGATCGCGGCCGGCTTCCCCCGCCCGGCGCTGCGCTCCCGGCTGGCCCGCTTTCGGCCGGACGTGGTGCACGTGGTGAACCCGGCGCTGCTGGGCGCCGGCGGCATTGTCTACGCCCGCTCGCTCGGCGTCCCCGTGATGGCCTCGTTCCACACGCACCTGCCGAAGTACCTCTCGCACTACGGCCTCGGCGCGCTGGAGCCGCTGGCCTGGGGCATCCTGCGCTCCGTGCACAACAAGGCCGCGCTGAACCTGTGCATCTCAGACCCGATCGCCGAGGAGCTGCGCGGCCACGGCATCGAGCGCGTCCACGTCGCCTGGCGCGGCGGCGTCGACGCCGACCTCTTCAATCCGAAGCGCCGCTCGCGCGAGATGCGCGCCCGCCTGACCGACGGCAACCCGGACGCGCCGCTGCTGGTGAGCGCCGGGCGGCTGAGCGCGGAGAAAGGCCTCGACCTGCTCGGCGGCGTGCTGCCGCGACTGCCCGGTGCGCGACTGGCGCTGGTTGGGGACGGCCCCCATCGGGCCGACCTGGAGCAGCAGTTCGCCGGCCTTCCCGTGCACTTCGCCGGCTACCTGCGGGGCGAGGAGCTGGCGAGCGCGGTCGCCGCGGCGGACGCCTTCGTGTTCACGTCGCAGACGGACACGTTGGGGCTGGTGGTGCTGGAGGCGATGGCCGCCGGGGTCCCCGTGGTCGCCTGCAACAGCGGCGGCGTCCCCGACCTCGTACGCCCCGGCTGGAACGGGCTTCTCTTCGAGCCCGGCGACGCGATCCACGCAGCCGCCGCGCTCGGCCGGGTGCTCGGGGATGCGGGCCTGAGCGAACGACTGAGCCTGGCGGGACGCAGGTTCGCCGAGCGCTGGACCTGGGATGCCGGCGTCGCCGACCTGCGCGGCTGCTACGAGCGCCTGGTCGCGGCGCAGACGCCGGCCCGCGCGGCCTGAGCCGATCGCCGGCACCCGTTAGGCTGTCCGTCAGATGACCGCCTCCTTGCTTTCGGCTGTCTCCAAGTACGGCTACCTCGCGATCGTCGCGCTGATGTCGGGCGAGGCCTGCGGCCTGCCGATCCCCAGCGAGGCGGTCGTGCCGACGGCCGGAATCCTGGCCGCCGGCGGACGCCTGAACCCGGTGGCGGTCGTGGCGGCAGCGGTGGTCGGCGAGCTCATCGGCTCGTTGGTCGCCTACGGACTCGCTGCGCGGTGGGGCACTCCGCTCCTGCTCGGGCCGGGCAAGTACGTCGGCATCCGCGCCCACCACGTGGAGATCGCCCAACGGTGGTTCGGCCGCTACGGGCAGATCGCCGTCTTCGCCGGCCGGCTGCTGCCGGTGATCAGGACGTACATCTCCTTCCCCGCCGGCCTGGCCCGCGTGCCGCTCGGCCGCTTCATCCTGCTCACCCTGTGCGGCGCGATCCCGTGGAACACCGGTCTCGTGGTGATCGGCTACTTCCTGGGCCGCAACTACGAGCACATCGCTCAGTTCATCCAGCGCGGCGGCTACGTTCTCGTGGCGCTGGCGGTGATCGTGATCGCCGTCTGGTGGGTTCGCGGACGGCGCGCCGCTCGACCGACCGCGTCCGTCTGACAGCCTGACGTGCAAGCGCTCGAGCTGATCGGCCGCAAGCGCGACGGCGGCGAGCACTCGCATCACGAGATCCAGTTCCTGGTCGACGCCTACCTGGCCGGCCTGATGCCCGACTACCAGATGTCCGCCTGGCTGATGGCCGTCTGCATCCGCGGCATGTCGGCAGCCGAGACTCTCGCGCTGACCGAGGTGATGGTCGCCAGCGGCGAGGTGCTCGATCTCTCGTCGGTCCCCGGCCGCAAGGTGGACAAGCACTCGACCGGCGGGGTCGGCGACAAGGTGACCCTGATCGCGGCGCCGCTGGCAGCGGCCTGCGGTGTCCTGGTGCCGAAGCTCAGCGGGCGTGGCCTGGCGCACACGGGCGGCACCCTCGACAAGCTGGAATCGGTGCCGGGCCTGACTGTCGACCTGGCGCCTGAGCGGTTCCTGCGCCAGCTGGCCGAGATCGGAGTGGCGGTGGCCGCCCAATCTGAGCGCCTGGTGCCGGCCGACAAAGCGCTCTACGCGCTGCGGGACGCCAGCGCCACGGTGCCATCCATCCCGCTGATCGCGGCCAGCGTCATGTCCAAGAAGATCGCCGCCGGCGCGGACGCCATCGTCCTGGACGTCAAGGCCGGGCGCGGCGCGTTCATGGCCGACACGGAACAGGCCGTGCAGCTCGCGCGCGAGATGGTCCGCCTGGGTGAGGGCGCGGGCCGGCAGACGCGCGCTTTGGTGACCGCGATGGACAGGCCGCTGGGCCGCGCGGTCGGCAACGCGCTCGAGGTGGCGGAGGCGCTCGAGGTGCTCAGCGGGTCGGGAGATCCCGAGCTGGCCGAGGTGTCGATCCAGGTGGTGCGCGAGATGTCCGAGCTGGCAGGCGTGGACGCCGACCCGGCCGCCGTCCTGGCGGCGGGGGCGGGGCGCGAGAAGTTCGAGGCGATGCTCCGGGCCCAAGGCGGCCGCCTCGACGAGGGTCTTCCGACGTCGGCCGTCCAGCTGCCGCTGACCGCCGAGCGATCCGGCTGGGTCACCGGCGTGGACGCGCTCGAGGTGGGCCTCGCCTGCGTCGAGCTGGGCGCCGGCAGGCTGCGCAAGGGCGATCCGATCGACCCCGCCGCGGGGGTGGTGATCGAAGCAGCGGCCGGGACCGAGGTCAGGCCGGGCGACACGCTGGCGATCGTCCACGCCGGCACCGTCGAGCTCGCCGAGCACGGCGCGGCGCGATTGCGCGACGCCTGGACCGTCGGCGAGGAACGCCCGCCCGACACCCGTCACATCTTGGCGCGGGTGCCCTAGAGGGCCCTCTAGCCGAAGGCCGCCGCCCTGGCGGTCAGGTCGCACGCGCGCAGCTCGTCATCGGTCAGTCCGAGGACGCGGCTGCACAGCTCGTACTCGTGGCTGAGCGTGCCGCCGATCACGGTCGGAGCGTCCGTGCTGATCGTGCACCGGACTCCTGAGCGGATCAGCCGCGGGAGCGGATGCTGCTCCAGGGACCGGACCGCCTTGGTCTTCCAGTTGGAGGTCGGGCAGACGTCGAGGACGATGCCTTCGCGCGCGACGCGCTCGCCCAGGGCGGCGTCCTCGGCGACGGACACGCCGTGGGCCACGCGCTCCACCCCCAACCTCAGAGCCCCCTCGACGCTCTCGGGGCCGGCCGCCTCGCCGGCATGGCAGGTGAGGCGGAGGCCGGCGGCCCGGGCGGCCTCAAAGGCGCGGGCGTGCAGCCCGGGCGGGTAGCGCGCCTCGTCGCCCGCGAGGTCGAACCCGACCAGCCCGCGCCCGGCGAAGGCGCCGGCGACGCGCGCCATCTCGACGTTCGCCTCCGGAGGATCCTGGCGCAGCGCGCACGCGATGCCGACGGCTCGGATCGGCGCGGCTTCGAGTCCGCTCAGCACCGCGCCGATACCGGCTTCAACCGACAGGCCGCGGCGCGTGTGGAGGAGCGGCCCCCACCGCACTTCGATGTAATCGATGCCGTCGGCGGCCGCGTCGACGCACGCTTCGTAGGCCACGCGCTCCAGCGAAGCCTCCGTCTGCATCACGTTGATGGGCAGCTCGAAGTACTCGAACAGGCCGACGAGCGACGGCGTTGCGTCGGGCGCCGTGAGGAGAAATGGGCGCGGCACGTCCAGCCCCTCGGACTCGACGAGCTCTCCCACCGTGGACGGGCGCAGGGCGCCGTCGAGGTGAAAGTGCAGCTCGGCCTTCGGCCAGGCTCGGTAGCTAGACACCCATCGGGTGCCAGACGGTCTTGAACTCCATCAGGGCCGTCACCGCGTCTGGGCTGAGCTCGCCGTCGCGCCTGACGATCACCCTCTTCACGTTGTCGGCGGCCAGCTCCTGGATCCGGGCGAGCTCGTCCGGCGCGCATCCGGTGGCGTCGATCGCGTTGACGTCGAGGTGCCCGGCCAGCCAGCCGAGCAGGTCGGCATGTCGCCCGCTGAGGATGTTGACCACGCCGCCCGGGAAGTCGCTGGTGGCCAGGACTTCGGCGAGCACCAGCGCGGCCAGAGGCTCGCCTTCGGACGCGATCGCGACCACGGTGTTGCCGCCGCAGAGCGCGGGCGCGAGCCGCCGGACCAGGCCCGACAGCGCCGGCGCGGCGGGCGCGACGACGCCGACGACACCGGTCGGCTCGGGCAGCGTGAAGTTGAAGTAGGGACCGGCCACGGGGTTCACTGTCCCCGCGACCTGGTGCAGCTTGTCCGCCCAGCCCGCGTACCAGACGAAGGCTTCGACCGCGGCGTCGACCTCGCGCGCCGCCCGGCGACCGCCGCCCAGCAGGGCTCGGAACTCGGAGCGCCGAGCATCGAGCATCTCCGCGGCTCGATAGAGGATCTGCCCGCGGTTCATCGCGGTGCGAGACGACCAGCCCTGGAAGGCTGCCCGGGCCGAGCGGACCGCGTCGCGCAGGTCCTTGCGCGAGCCGCGCGGGACGTTGACGAGACCCAGCTCGTAGGTGCGCCCTGACTCGGAGCGGACGAACTCGCCGCCGACGTAGAGCTTGTAGGTCTTCCGAACCTCGACGGCCATCAGTTGAGCTCCAGGTACGGGAGCAGGCCGTGGAGGCCGCCTTCGCGTCCGAAGCCTGACTCCTTGTAGCCGCCGAACGGAGCGGTCGGGTCGAAGCGGTTGAACGTATTCGCCCACACCACGCCCGCGCGCATGCGCTCGGCCATCCAGAGGATGCGCGAGCCCTTGTCGGTCCAGATTCCGGCCGACAGCCCGTACGGGATGTTGTTGGCCTTCTCGACCGCCTCCTCCGGCGTGCGGAACGTCAGCACCGAAAGCACCGGGCCGAAGATCTCCTCGCGCGCGATGCGGTGCGACTGGGAGACGCCGGTGAAGAGCGTCGGCCGGAACCAGAAGCCGCGCGCGGGCAGCTCGCACTCGGGCTGGAACATCTCCGCCCCCTCGTCGATCCCGCTCTGCACGAGCCCCTCGATCTTCTCCAGCTGGGCACGCGAGTTGATGGCGCCGAGGTCGGTGTTCTTGTCCAGCGGATCGCCAACCCTGAGCGTCCCGAGCCGGAAGCGCAGCTTCTCGAGCAGCGGTTTGAGCACCGGCTCCTGCACGAGCAGCCGGCTGCCGGCGCAGCACACGTGCCCCTGGTTGAAGTAGATGCCGTTGACGATGCCCTCCACCGCCTGGTCGAGTGGTGCGTCGTCGAAGACGACGTTGGCGCCCTTGCCGCCGAGCTCCAACGTCAGGCGCTTGCCCGTCCCGGCCAGCTGCCGCTGGATGAGCTTGCCGATCTCGGTCGAGCCGGTGAAGGCGACCTTGCGCACGGCCGGGTGGCCCGTGACGAACGAGCCTGTCCGGCCCGCGCCGGTGACGATGTTGACGACGCCCGGCGGCAGGTCGGCCTGCTGACACACCTCCGCGAAGAGCAGCGCGGTGAGGGGCGTCGTCTCGGCCGGCTTGAGGACCACGGTGTTGCCGCAGGCCAGCGCCGGGGCGATCTTCCAGGCGAGCATCAGCAGCGGAAAGTTCCAGGGGATGACCTGGCCCGCGACGCCGAGCGGGCGAGGCTTGCGGTTGGGGAAAGCCCACTCGAGCTTGTCCGCCCAGCCCGCGTAGTAGAAGAAGTGCGCGGCAGAGAGCGGGATGTCGACGTCGCGTGACTCCTTGATCGGCTTACCGCCATCCATCGTCTCCACGACGGCGAGTTCGCGCGAACGCTCCTGGATGATCCTCGAGATTCGGAACAGATAACGCGCGCGGCGCGACGGCGAAAGGTGCGCCCACGACTCGAACGCCTTGCCGGCGGCCTTGACCGCGCGATCGACGTCGACCTCGTCAGCCTCGGCGACCTCGGCGA
>DASUWK010000062.1:0-94744 GCA_036378435.1 Candidatus Dormiibacterota bacterium
TCAACTACCTGGGCGGCGTCAACAGCCCTTACTACGGCTACTACAGCGGGAACTCCCAGACCTGGCCGAGCTCCAACGTGGAGACCTCACCTGGTGTCTATGCCAGCGACCCCAAGCTGTCGGGGAGCAACTGCAACTTCCTCGACCCCGGGATCTACAACTTCCCCGGCGGCTTCACGGACAACGGCGGCCTGATCAGCAACGAGCTGCGCCCGCCCGACGAGCCCAACTACAGCAACATGTCCCAGCGCGCGGGCAGCGGCGGCAACGGCTACATCCAGTTCTGGCGGAACAACGCGAGCTGCGACGGCACCTTCAGCGTCGCCCCCGTGACCGCCGGCGGCGGGCTCGGGCTCTCGCAGGGCACCTGGTTCGTCGTCGTCACGGCCGTGCGCGAGGACGCCTTCAACCCCACGTATCCGTCCGGCTCGGCCTCGTACTACCCGCGCGCGAGCGCGCCGTCGATGTGCCGGGCAGTCACGATCAACAACTCGGGCAACCAGGGCTTCCAGGTCGCGGTCAGCAACGTGCCCGGAGCCGAGTGGTACAACGTCTACGCCTACCAATCGGCGACCAGCGGCGCCTCCTGCCCCACCGACAGCGACTTCACGCGCTTCGGCTACATCGGCAGCATCTGCTCGGGTTCGGGCGCCCTCAGCGCCTCAGCCCACACGTACAACGCGGTCGCCGGCTGCTCTTCCAGCTTCACGGAGACGAACAGCGGCAGCTGCCCCAGCCTGCCGTCGTGGCCGGGTGGAAATGCGGCGCTCACCGCCGGGCCGGGCAACACGACGAGCTGCGGCCTCGGCTACACGGTGTCCTCGGTCTTCAACAACAGCAACGTGCACGTCACCGGGCCGAGCGGCAGCTCCTGCCCGACCGCCCCCGGAATCTCGCCCGACTACCCGGGCACGGCCGGCGTCAGCCAGGGCTGCGAGCCGCCTGACGGCGAGCAGTGCCCGACGATCGTGGGCGGCTGCGCGACGCCGGGAGTCACCAGCCCGATGCCGCCGAACGACCCCGCGGCCCAGTACCAGGGCACTGCCGGCACCACCGGCGACCGCGCCGACGAGAATGAGTGCGGCGACACGAGCGGCGACTTCTCGACCTGTCCAGGAACCGTGACCCCGGGCGCTGTGCAGTTCTCCTTCCCGAACCAGAACGGCGCCTGCTTCGACGACGAGGGCAACGGCGGCGCCTGGGTGTTCAGCGGCCGGCAGTACGACTACATCGCCATCTACTCGCTCGTCGACACGTCGACCTGCTCGGGCAACAACGGCAACAAGATCGCCGGTGGCGGCTCGACCGCGTGGATCGGCACCACCTATTTCCCGAACGCCTACCTGACGATCACCGGCAGCTCCAAGGCCCCGGTTTCCGGACAGGTGGTGGCGAACAACCTGACGATCGACGGCTCCGCCGGCGTGACGGTCGACTACAACTCGGCCCTCGCGCCGACGCCTCCCGGCGGGCACCTGATCATCTATTCGCCCTAGCGGGACCGTGTCGCCACAGGACCCGCGGCCGGCCCCGGGCCCCTTCAGAGCCCTCGGATAGGGCGCGCGGCCGGCCGCGGGCCGGGTGGAGCGGCGGGACTGCCTAGACTGGCGTCCTCGTGACTGTCCTGGTCACCGGCGGCGCCGGCTTCATCGGCTCGCACCTGGTCGACGCGCTGGTCGCGCGGGGCGAGGAGGTGCTCGTCGTCGACGACCTGTCGAGCGGCTCGCAGCGCAACCTCAACCCCCGCGCCGAGTTCGAGATGATCGACATCCGCTCGGAGCAGGCCGCCCGCCTGATTCGTGAGCGGGGGCCGCGGGCGATCTGCCACCTGGCCGCGCAGGTCAGCGTCAGCCGGTCGGTTCGCGAGCCGCTGCTGGACGCAGACGTGAACGTCGCCGGCACGCTGAACCTCGTGGTCGCGGCCGCCGAGGTAGGCTGCCGGTTCGTCTTCGCCTCGACGGGCGGAGCGATCTACGGCGCAGCCAAACGCATCCCGACCCCCGAGGACGAGCCCGCGTGGCCGGTCTCGCCGTACGGGATCGGCAAGCTGGCGGCCGAGCACTACCTGCACGGATTCCGCGAGCAGGCCGGGCTCTCCTACGCCGCCCTCCGCTACGCGAACGTGTACGGCCCGCGCCAGGACCCTCACGGCGAGGCCGGCGTGGTGGCGATCTTCAGCCGCGCGCTCATCGACGGCCGGACGCCGACCATCCACGGCCCCGGCACCGACACCCGCGACTACGTCTTCGTCGGCGACATCGTCGCGGCGAACCTGGCGGCGCTCGAGAGCGATCGCGCCGGCCACTACAACATCGGGAGCGGGGTCCAGACGGACGTGAACACGCTGCTGGAGCGGATCGCGGCGGCTCTGGGCGTCGAGGCGCGCGCCGAGCACGGGCCTCCGCGCGCGGGCGACGTCAGGGCTTCGGCCCTTGACGCCGGGCTCGCGGAGCGGGAGCTGGGATGGCGGCCGCTGGTCACCCTCGAGGAGGGCCTGCGCGAGACCGCGGAGTGGTTTAAAGGCTGACCGGCCTTAGTGCCAGTCGACGCTCGGATCGGGCAGCTCTGAGCGCCCGCTGCCCTCGATGGGCCTGACCGAATAGCCGAGCGGCTTCAGCGCCTCGTCGAGCCAGAGCAGCGCCATCTCCTCGGTGTTGCCCCAGCTCTCCGGCTGCGCGTCCTCGCCGGCGGCATCGATGATGACCCGCCCCGCCACCCTGAGCAGCCGCTTGACCAGGGGCGCAGCTTCTGGGTTGGTGAACTCGAGCGCCTCGACGCTCTTGACGATCTCGAAACAGGCCATGTTCAGGTCCTCAGCCGACTCAGCCATGAGCCACCTCATCTGATCGGGCGCGCACCGCGCCCGCGGCCGCCATCTCCGCCAGCGCTCGATCGCCGTCGCCCGGCCGCACGTCGACAGCCCCGATGCAGTCTTCGAGCACGACCACCTCGAACCCCGCCTGGCGGGCGTCCAGCACCGACTGGCGCACGCAGTAGTCGGTCGCCAGGCCCGCGACGAAGAGCTTGCCGACGCCCCGTTCCCGCAGCCAGCCCTCGAGATCAGTCCCCTGGAACGCGGAGTAGGCCTCCAGCTCGGGATCCGTCCCCTTCGAGACGACGTGCTCGATCGGCTGCTGGTCCAGCGCGGCGTGAAATTCAGCGCCATGGGTCCCTTCCACGCAGTGCGGCGGCCAGCTGCCGCCTCGCTCCTGGAAGGACATGTGGCGCTGTGGGTGCCAGTCCCGGCTGGCGACCACGTGCGCGAATTGAGCGGAGACGCGGTTCAGCGGCTCGAAGATCGCATCTCCGTGGGGAACCGGGAGCGCCCCGCCAGGACAGAAGTCGACCTGCGGGTCGACGATCAGCAGGGCACTTGCCCCCCGTTCGGGAGCAGCGGACACTGCAGCTTATTATTGGCCCAGACCCGCCATGGATCTGACTGAGCCTGTCCTCCTTACCCCTGAGGGCCTCGAGCGCCTTAAAGGCGACCTCGAGGTCACGAAGAAGCGGCGCACCGAAGCCGCGGAACGGCTGCGCGAAGCGTTCCAGCCGGGCGACATCGAGGACAACCCCGAATACGAGCAGGCGAAGGAAGAGGTCAGCCTTCTCGACGGCCGCATCTACGAGCTCGAGGAGATGATCGGGCGGGCCCAGATCCTCCAGGAGCACCACGGCGGCGTCGCCGAGCCGGGTTCCACGCTCGACGTCGAGGACGAGGAAGGCCAGATCGAGACCTATCACCTCGTGGGAGCGGTGGAAAGTGATCCCGCCGCGGGCAGGATCTCGGTCGAGTCGCCGGTCGGCCGAGCTCTCGTCGGCAAGCGGGCCGGGCAGAAAGTGACCGTGAACGTGCCCTCCGGCACGCTCAGCCTGCGCATCAAGGCGATCAGATAGATGGCGACCACAAGGCCCTCGCAGCGGAAGACGACGCGCACTCGTAAGCCGGCGACGGCCCCCAAGGGCGCCCCGCGGCTCGACGTCGATGCGATCTCGCCGCGGAGCGTGCCCGGGCTCTTCCTGCGCCAGGTCACCAAATACGGCGACCGGGCGGTGCTCTACCAGCACAACGGCAGCGGCTGGGACCCGATCTCCTGGAAGCGACTCGGCGAGCTGACGCTACGAGTCGCGGCCGGGCTGGTCGCAGCCGGCGTGCAGCGTGGGGACCGCGTGATCCTGATCGGCGAGAACCGGCTCGAGTGGATCTACTGCGACCTCGGCATCCAGGCCGCGGGCGCCGTCACCGTGCCGGTCTACCCGAGCAGCACACCGGACACGGTAGCCAAGATCGCCGCCAACAGCGAGGCGGTCGTGGCCATCGCTTCGGGCCAGAAGACGGCATCCAAGCTCGTCGTGGAAGGGCCGCTGCGCGAGGTCGTGCGCATGGATTCCGACCTCGGGCGCTGGACGGACGCCGAGCCTTCTGCCGAGAACCTCGGCGAGGTGTTCGCGAGGCTGCAGGCGACCTCACCGAACGACGTCGCGTCGATCATCTACACGTCGGGTACGACCGGAGAGCCCAAGGGTGTCGTGCTCGCGCAAAGCGCCTTCGCCGACATGGCGGAGTCCTGTCTCCAGGTCTTCGACATCGGCGAGAACGACACGACGCTCTCGTTCCTGCCGTACTCCCACGTGCTGGAGCGCACCTCCGGCCTGGTCATCGGGCTCGCCGCGGGCGGCACCGCCTACCTCGCGCGGGGCATGGACCAGCTTTCCGAGGACCTGCAATCGGTCAAGCCCACCGTCATGGTGGGGGTGCCCCGCATCTACGAGAAGATGCACGGCCTGGTCTGGTCCAGCGTCCGCAAGGCGCCGGGCTACCGGCAGGCGATGTTCAGCTGGGCGCTCGGGATCGGCCGCCGGATCAACCTCGGCGGCGCGTCGCCGCTGGACCACCTGCAGTACCCGCTCGCCGACCGCCTCGTGCTGACCCCGCTGCGCACCCGCCTGACCGGGGGCCGGCTGCGTTTCTTCGTCAGCGGCGGCGCGCCGCTGAACGAGGAGGTGGAAGCCTTCTTCTGGTCGCTCGGCGTGAAGATCCTGCAGGGCTGGGGCATGACGGAGACCAACTCCGGCGCCACCAGCAACACCGAGCAGCATCACAAGTTCAACACCGTCGGCCGGGCCTTCCCCGGCGTCGAGCTCAAGATAGCGGACGACGGCGAGATCCTCGTCAAGAGCCCGGGCAACCTCATCGAGTACTTCCACAACCCGGAGGCCACCGCCGAGGTGCTGAAAGATGGCTGGCTGTCGACCGGCGACATCGGCGAGATCGACGCGGACGGCTTCCTCAAGATCACCGACCGCAAGAAGGACCTCATCAAGACCGCCGGCGGCAAGTACGTCGCGCCGCAGCCGATCGAGGCCGAGCTGATGAACGACCCGCTGATCGAGCGCGCCGTCGTCATAGGCGACCAGAAGCCCTACTGCGTGCTGCTCCTGGTCCCGGACTGGAGCGCGCTGCGCAGCCGTGAGGGCATCTCCGGCGAGCCGCAGCAGCTGAAGGACTCCGACCAGGTGAAGAAGGCGCTCCAGGCGCGACTGGACCAGGTCAACTCCAAGCTCGGCAGCTGGGAGCAGATCAAGTACTTCGCCGTGCTGGCCGAGGACTTCAAGGAGGAGACCGGCGAGCTGACGCCGACCCTCAAGGTGAAGCGGCGCGTCATCCAGGAGCGCTACCAGGACGTGATCGAGTCGATGTACTCGGGCAAGCCGAAGCCGGACAAAGGGGAGCACTAACCCCCACGGGTCCCGTCGACCTCTCGGACGCCCACGCCGCGCTCGATCGCCTGCGGCGCCAACTCTGCATCTGCGGCCTCCAAGGCGAGTGCCTGGGCTGCCGCGGCATCGACATGGTGCGCGCCCAGATGGAGGCGGTGGCCGCCGCGGCCAGCCAGCCCGTCCTGCTCCAGGTGGCGCAGGAGGCCGCCATGAAGGACATGGCCGACCAGTTCCAGGGCATGGCCGAGCGCATCCTCGAGGACCCCGAGGTCAGGCGCGCGGCCGAGGCGATGCAGGAGCGGGTGCTCTCAGACCCGGAGGCGCGAAAGCTGCTCGAGGACCTGATGCGCCGGCTGGGCGAGCCGCCGGCCGAGGGCTAGCGCCAATGTCCGGCGCCGGCACGTCGTCTGGACGGCTGACGACGCTGGCGTTCGAGGCGCCGCGGGACCTGCGCGAGATGCAGGCGCTGGCCAGCCGGCTCTGGCCGGCCGGCCCTCATCCAGGCGGCCTCGCCTGGGAGTGGGCCATCGAGCAGATGCCGGAGCAAGTCGCGGTCATCCGGAGCGATTCGGCGCTGGCCGGCTGGGTCGGCTTCACCGCGCCGGACACGCTCGTGGCACTGGTCGATGAGGAGGTGTCAGCGGCAGCCGAGAGCGCCGTCGGCTGGTGCCTGGACTGCACGGCCGGCCGCCCGCTGCGGATTGCGGTCGCGCCACTACAGCGCGGGCTGTTGGCGGCCCTGGCTGCGGCGGGGTTCACCTTGGACACTGAGGCCGAGCCTTGGCTCGGGCTTTGGAGGCCTGCCGGCGCAGCCGCGATCGACCTTTCCGATGGTTATGCGATCCGCGAGGTCCATCCCGACGAGCTTGACGAGCGAGTCGAGGTTCATCGAATCGCCTGGCTGCCGGCCGAGCTCCCTTACGCACCCTCGCATCGGCCGAACTTCCCGGACGATGCGACCAGCAGGTTCGAGCGGCAGCACTACGCTCGGGTCCG
This sequence comes from Candidatus Dormiibacterota bacterium, assembly GCA_036378435.1. Classification (GTDB taxonomy): domain Bacteria; phylum Chloroflexota; class Dormibacteria; order Dormibacterales; family Dormibacteraceae; genus DASUWK01. Next base: position 6,715 of record DASUWK010000062.1, read on the forward strand.
CGAAACGTGGCCTTACGATCCCGCCCTCGACCTGGTGGTGGTCGCCCCGGACGGCAGGCTGGCGGCCTGCTGCATCGCCTGGCTGGACCCGGCCAGCAAAGTCGCCGAGATCGAGCCCCTCGGAGTCGTGCCCTCCCATCGCCGGCGCGGGCTGGCGGGGGCACTCTGCCTCGAAGCAGCCCGTCGCGTGGTGGCCAGGGGCGGCCACACGCTGTTCATCAACACCGGGCCGATGACCGCATACCCCGCTCCTGCGGGAGCCTACGGCAAGGTCGGCTTCAAGCCCGTCGAGCGCGGGCGGGTTTACAGCCTGGCCTGAGCGCGGCTACGAGGTGGTCGCGGGGCTGGCAGCCGGCGAAGCCGCCGGCGACCGCGGGTAGCCCGACCAGCCCGCATGCGATGGCATCTTCGGGGCCTGGCTCCAGAACGGGATGGGCGCGTTCTGCAGCTTCTGCAGCAGGTTCGTCTCCTGGGTCTGGGTCAGCTTCCCCGCCTTTACCTGCGCATCGAGGTCGGTCTTGAGGTGGGCGAGCAGCGCCTGGCGGAACTGATCCTCGGTCATGCCGTGGGCCAGCTGGCTCAGGGTCTGGCCGTTCCGCAGGTCCTGCATCAGCTGCTGCGGGGTCAGGTTCAGCGTTTCCGCGGCCGCCTTGAGCAGCCCCATGGACAGACCCGCGGCCCCATGCCGGCCGAAGCGGCCGAGGTTGCCGCTGAAGGCGCAGAGATTGCTGTTAGCGAGTCGAGCCTTGATCTTGGCCGCCTGAGCGGCCCTCAGCTTGCCGGCCTTGACCGCGTCGTCGATCGTCTGGTCGGCCGACTTCCGCAGCGATCCCTGCAGCTTTGAAGGGCTGACACCGAGGTTGGCCGCGAGGTGCTTCATGAAGTCACTGCATGCCTGCGACTCGTGGCTGCCCGGCGGCGGGCTCGGCTTGGCGGCCGCCAGCAGCGGAACCACAGCGCCAGTCGCGTAGGCGGACGCGCCTATGCCCAGGCCCACGAGAAGCAGGGCCCCTGCCCCGGCGATCAGAAGGCGACCCTTCACAACCTCAAGTATCTGCTCGTGGCACGCCTTCGCCAACCCTTTGCCACATCAAGGTTTTGTAAACGGGTCGGCCGGCGCCGGCGCCGGCCTGGTCAGAGCGCCCGGAGCACCCGGCCGCCCCCGGCGCCGGCCGTCTCCCGAGGCCGGGTGCTCGTACCATCGCGCCATGGAGGCGCCCCCCGTTCCGCCGGCCGGCTGGACGGGCCGTCACGCCGTCGAGCTCTACGTCCGGACTTACTCCACGATGCTGCAGAGCTCCGGCGAGGTGCGCCTCGATTCCCTCCAGCACGCGCACATCGGCATGGGCTCGTCGCTGCACCCGCTGGCCGCTGAGACACGGGTCGATATGGGCGCACTCATCTATTCGGCGCGCCGGCTGCCGGCGGAGATCCGCCACTGCCGCCGGATCGTGCTCGGCCAGGGACCGCTGCCATTCAGAGAGCTGGGCGGCTACGACCTGAGCCGTTGGCAGGCGGTCAAGGCGCCGGCCCGGCGCCGCCGCTGGTACTACGACGGCCGTGACACGCTCGCGGTGCTGCTGGCGTCCAACTCGGACGTGGACGACCTCGTACCGTCGCTGGTCGCCTACCAGATCGAATGGAACAAGCTCCATCTAGCCCTGCAGAACGCGGAGCTGGACAGCGAGCGGGCGCGCGACGCGGCCGAAGCCTCGCCTGACGACTGGGAGCGGCTGATGAGCGCCTGGGCGCCCGACTCAGTCGAGACGCTGCGGCTGGTGCGCGAGGCGGAGTGCCACATCACGCTGCGTAACCTCGGCGCGACGCATGTCGGTTACGGCCGCACCGCCGCCTCTTGGTTTGCGCCGGTCGAGCGACGGCTGGCCGAGCTGGCGCCGGCCGACGCGCCCCTCTACTTCGTCTCCTCCAACGTGCACAGCCTGGTCAACGTGCTGAGCGGGGTCGCCCGGACCCTGGAGCCGCAGATCCGCGATTTCGTCCGCGTCTGGGACCCGGACCTGTACTCGGAGCTGGAGCGCATCGAGCGCGGCGAGTCCAAGGCTTCAAGAGACAACTGGCTGTACTTCGCGGCTCGAGCGCTCTTCGACCACCATGTGGAAGCCGCGCGCTTCCGCGCCGAACGTGCGGAGCGCGAGGCCAAAGAGGGGATCTCGCACATCCGGGCCCACGGCCCCGGGGTGGACTCGGCCGCTCAGATCTTCCGCTTGTCGCAGCTCGATCCGACCTGCTTCGACGAACGGATCGGGCAGGTCGATGCGCTCGCGCTGCAGTCGTCGCCGGCGGTGATCCTCAACATCGACTACCCGCTCGGCTACGCCGCCTATCACATCCTCTGGCAGGTGGCCGAGCGCACACGGAAGGTGGCCGGCGTCTACGTGCTCGGCAAGGCGGCCACGCTGAACGCGGACATCGGCGACGTGATGATTCCCAACGTCGTCTTCAACGAGCATTCCGGCAACACGTACTGGCTCGACAACTGCTTCACCGCGAACTCGGTGCAGCCGAACCTCGGCTTCGGCTCAGCCCTCGACAACCAGCGCGCGGTGACCGTGCAGGGGACGTTCCTGCAGAACCACGAGTACCTGGACTTCTATTACCAGGGCCACTACACGGTGGTCGAGATGGAGGCGGGCCCCTACCTCGACGCCTGCTATGAGCTGGCGCACACCGATCGCCACCCGGTCGACGAGCAGGTGAACATGTCGCGGCTCGGGTTCGACCTCGGGGTTATCCACTACGCGTCCGACACCCCGTACACCCAGGCGCGGACCCTCGGCGCCCGTGGGCTGAACTACCGCGGCATGGATTCCACGTACGCGTCGGCCATCGCGGTCGCGCGGCGCATCCTCGAGCAGGAAGGCGCGCTGCTGTAACCGCACTTGGGCGGTTGGCGTTCTGGATAGGCGTGTGGCGTGCCCTTCTCGGCGCTGTGGCGGCGGTCTGCGTGCTCTTCATCGGCGGGGTGCTTGTGTACTTCGTCATCACGGCCGTCAACGGGCCATTCGGGGTGCCGCTGACCTCGCCCACGCCCGATGCCGGGCAGGCCGCCACCCAGTTCGGGTCGGTCGGCTTCTACCTGCACGTGACGAAGGTCGATCGCGGAGGAGACCACGTCACCGTCGCGATCACCCTGGAGAACACCTCCGAGCAGCAGCAGCGGTTCGACCCGCAAGACTTCCGTCTGCAGGCCCAGGGCGATGCGCTGTCCGAAGCGGCGATCCCCGCCGACGGCTGTCGCTGGGGCCGGGTCGACCTGTACCCGCGCGGGATGCCGGCGAGCACACCGCTGCGCGATCCAGAAGGTGAGCGCGCAGGCGCAACCTGGTTTGCCGCCGTGTGCTTCCCCCGGGCTGGAACCGGCGCCCTGACCCTGATCTGGTCGCCGGACGTCGCGTTCGGGCCGCTGAGCGAGCCCATCCGCATTCCCCTGCGCTGAGGCAGCTCGGGTAGCCGACTACGCTTTAACCGTGGCTACCCGAGCAGAGCAGGATTACCGCGTCGAAAAGGACTCCATGGGCGAGATGCGCGTGCCCGCCGGCGCTTACTACGGCGCCTCGAGCGAACGCGCCCGCCAGAACTTCCCCATCTCAGGCCGGGGCTTTCCCCGCCAGTTCATCAGCGCCCTCGGCCTGATCAAGAAGAGCGCCGCCGAGGTGAACCGCGAGCTCGGGCTGTTGAGCGCCGAGCACTCCGCCGCGATTGTGCAGGCGGCGCAGGAAGTGGTCGACGGCAAGCTCGACGCCCACTTCGTGATCGATGTCTATCAGACCGGCTCCGGCACCTCGACGAACACCAACGCCAACGAGGTGATCGCCAACCGCGCCAGCGAGATCATGGGCGGCCCGATCGGCCCGGGCCGGCTCATCCATCCCAACGACCAGGTCAACCTGTGCCAGTCCTCGAACGACGTGATCCCCAGCGCGCTACAGGTCGCGGTCGCGCTCGAGATCCACGCGGTGCTCCGGCCCGGCCTGGAGCGCCTGCGCGGGGCTCTGGCCGCCAAGTCGGAGGAGTTCTGGCCGCTGGTCAAGACCGGGCGGACGCACCTCCAGGACGCGACGCCGGTGCGCCTGGGCCAGGAATTCCTGGGCTACGCCGGCCAGCTCGAGGAGTCCCAGCGCCGCGGCAAGCAGGCGCTGGACGAGCTGCTCAGCCTGCCCATCGGCGGAACCGCCGTCGGCACCGGCATCAACGCCCATCCCGAGTTCGGAGCCCGCGCAGCCGCCAAGCTGGCGGAGGCGACCGGCTTGAAGTTCCACGAGACCTCCAACCACTTCCACGCGCAGGCGACGCTGGACGCGCTGGTCGCGGCGCACGGGCTGCTGCGAACCATTGGCGTCTCCCTCTGGAAGATCGCCTCCGACATCCGCTTGATGGGCATGGGACCGACGGCGGGGCTGTTCGAGCTGCGCCTCCCCGAGACCCAGCCCGGCAGCAGCATCATGCCCGGCAAGGTCAACCCGGTGATCGTGGAGTCGCTGACCATGGCCGTCGCGAGGGTTCTCGGCAACGACGTCACCGTGACCCTCGCTGGGCAGTCCGGCAGCTTCTTCGAGCTCAACGTGATGATGCCGGTGGCGGCGGTGACCGCACTCGAGTCGGTGACGCTGCTGGGCAACTCGGCGGCGAACTTTGCCGAGCGCTGCGTCGAAGGCCTCGAGGCGACAGACCGCGGGCCCGCGCTGCTCGAGAAGAATCCGATCCTCGCGACGGCCCTCAACCCGCTGATCGGCTACGACGAGTCGGCCAAGATCGCGAAGGAGGCGTTCAAGACCGGCCGCACGATTCGCGAGCTCGCGCGTGAGCGCGGGCTTTCCGACGAGCAGATCGACTCCGTACTCGACCCCGGCGCGATGACCAAGCCAGGACTCGAAGGCCCGGGCGGAGGAGGCTGAAGGAGGCTCCTCCCCACTCGGTGGGGAGGTGTCGGGCGAAGCCCGACGGAGGGGCCGCGGAAGCTCCTCCCCACTCGATGGGGAGGTGTCGGGCGAAGCCCGACGGAGGGGCCGCGGGATGCCAGCACCCTTGCGAGGTCGCCGCCGCCCCGGTTAACTGACCGCGTGGCCAGCGCCATCCGCGTCTTCCTCGCCGACGACAGCCTGATCGTGCGGGAGGGCGTCCGCGCGCTGCTGGGCCTGGCCGAGGACATCGAGGTCGTCGGGGTGGCCGAGGACGAGGCCGGCCTGCTGAGCGGCGCGGCCGATCTCAACCCCCAGGCAGTGGTAACCGACATCCGTATGCCGCCGACCTTCACTGACGAAGGAATTCGCGCGGCGCGCGAGCTCCGGCGGCTGCAGCCCGGGCTGGGCGTCGTGATCCTGTCCCAGTACGACGAGCCCCAGCACGCGATCGCGCTCCTGGCCGAAGGGGCCGCGGGCTACGCCTACCTCCTGAAGGACCGCGTGGCCGAAGGCGACCAGTTGGCGCGAGCGATCCGCGAGGTGACCGCCGGCGGCACCATGCTCGACCCGCGCATCGTGAGCGCGCTCACCGAGCCGGTCAGCGAAGCCGGGCTCTCAGCCGAGGACGAGCGCCTCCTCCGGCTGATCGCGGAGGGCAAGCCGGTGAAGGCCATCGCCGCCGCCCTGGAAACCACCCCGGCGGCCGTCGATGCCGCCATCGACAAGCTGTTCCTCCGGCTCGCCCAGGACGCGAGCGCCGGCGTCCGCGGCGCCCTGACGCACCTCAAGATGCTGCACCTCGCCATCGTCGAGCGAGAGGAGCAGGGCGACACGCTGAGCCGCTTGCTGCCGGGTGGCATCGCCGAACGCGTGCGGCGCGAGGGCGGCCGACTGCGGGAGACCGAGCGCCTCAGCGTCACCGTGGTGATGTCGGACGTGCGCGGCTACAGCGGCATCGCCGAGCGCTCCGATCCCGCGGAGCTGGCGCGCCAGGTGAACGACCACCGGGCCGCGATGAACCGCGCCATCCTGGGCGAGGACGGCACCGTGATGCAGTTCGTCGGCGACGCGGTGATGGCCGTCTTCGGGGCGCCTGTGCCGCAGTCAGACCACGCCGAACGCGCGCTGCGCAGCGCACTGGCGATGCACGCCGAGCAGACGGCGCTCAACGCGCGCTGGCGCGCGCAGGGGCTGCCAGACTTCCACCTCGGCATCGCGCTGTCGAGCGGCGAGGTGGCGGCGGCGCTGCTCGGCTCCGACGAGCGCCTCGAATACACGCTGGTCGGGGACTCGGTGAACCTCGCGCAGCGACTGCAGCAGTGGGCGGACGGCGGGCAGGTGGTCCTCAGCGATCCGACCTACCAGCTGCTGGATACGCCGCCCGATGCCGAGCGCATCGAACCGCAGCCGGTGAAGGGCCGGAGCGGGCTGGTCGGCGGCTACCGGCTCGACACCGCGCTCATGGGCGCAGCGAGCCAGTCTCCGACAAATATGTAAGCGTCGCTTTGACGCGGCGGTGCACCAGGGGCTCCTCGCCCAGCTCGAGCTTCGAGAAGATCGAGTTGATGTGCTTCTCGACCGCGCGCTCGGTCAGGAACAAAGCCTCGGCGATGCCGGCGTTGTTCTTGCCTTCCGCCACCAGCCGCAGGACGTCCATCTCGCGCGGCGTCAGCTCCCGCAGCGCGGATTCGCGCGCCTTCGAGCGCGCGTCGACCAGAGCTTCGACCACCTTCGGATCGATCACCGACCCGCCCGCCGCAACCTCGCGCAGAGCGTTGGCAAGCTGGCGGATGTCGGCGATGCGCTCCTTCAAGAGGTAGGCGCGGCCAGCCGCGCCGTCCTGCAGCAGGGATAGGGCGTATTGAGGCTCCACGTACTGGCTCAGCACGACCACGCCCGTCTTCGGGCTCTCGCGGCGCAGGCTCTCGGCGAGCCGCAGGCCCTCCTCGCCGTGAGTCGGCGGCATGCGGATATCCGTGAGCACCACGTCCGGCTTGTACTCGGCGATGGCGCGCTCCACCGCGGGCAGATCCCCGACCGCCGCCAGCAGCTCGAACTCGTCCATCGTGCCGAGGAGCTGCTTCACGCCCTCACGGACGAGGTAGTCGTCCTCGGCCAGCACGACGCGGATGGTCACCGTGCCAACAATAGGGGTGCAGGCACCATCGACCGAAGCGCCCTGCGTTGCCACAATGAGGCCGGCATGGTGAGGGTGCTGATCGTGGATGACCAGGAGCCATTCCGCCTCGCGGCGCGGATGGTCGTCGAGCTCACCGACGGTTTCGAGGTGGCCGGTGAGGTCGAGAGTGGAGAAGCCTCGATCGACGTGATCGCGGACCTGCACCCCGACCTGGTCCTGATGGACGTGAACCTGCCCGGGATCGACGGGCTCGAGGCGACGCGCCGGATCATGAGCGGGGTGCACGAAGGGCGCCCGGTCATCGTCCTCGTGCTGTCGACGCACGAAGCGCCGGAGTACGAGCAGCAGTCGCTGGCGGCAGGCGCCGCGTCCTTCATCCCCAAGTCAGAGTTCAGCCCGGACCGGCTCGCCGCGGCTTGGCGCGAGGCGCACGCACCCGCCTAGCCTCGTCCCGCGGCCCGGCCGCGAGTCGATGGTCAGGTCGCCGTTGAGCGCATCGAGGCGGTCGCGCAGGTTGGTCAAACCGGCGCCGGGCTTGGTGGCAGTGGGGTCGAAGCCGACGCCGTCGTCCGCCACCTCGAACTTGAGCAGGCCGCGGTCCTCCCAGAGGCGGACGCTCGCGCTGCGCGCCTGCGCGTACTTCTGCACGTTCTGGAGCGCTTCAAGACAGCAGAAGTAGACAGCCGCCTCGACCTCCTGGGGGTAGCGGCCGAGGCCGTCGGCCTCGATGCTTACCGGCAGCGTTGCCCCGCGGACGTGGCTCTGCAAGGCTTCCTTCAGGCCGCGGTCCGCGAGCAGCGGCGGGTAGATGCCGTGAGCGAGCTCCCGCATCGTGGCCAGCGTCGAATCGGCCTCGGTCTGCAGCTCGGCCAGCACCGGGCCCAGCCGCGCCGGGTCCTTGGCCGCCAGGGCTTGCGCCAGGCCGAGGCGCACCTTCAAGGCCACCAGGTGCTGCTGGGCGCCGTCGTGGAGGTTGCGCTCGAGGCGCCGGCGCTCCTCGTCCTGGGCCTGGACCAAACGCTGGCGCGAGGCCCGCAGCTCCTCGAGGCGCGCCCGCAGGTCGGCGGCGAGACCCACGTTGCTGAACACCAGCCCGGCCTGGTGGGCCAGGTCTCCGAGCAACTTCTCCTCCAGCGGGCTCAGCTGCTCGCCACGGCGCTTGCGCACCTCCAGCCGGCCCAGCTGGCGGCCCTGGTGGAAGACGTCGACCGAACGCGTCTCGCCACCGACGGTCCCATTCGCATCGGGCGGAAATGCGGCCACGCGGCGCTCGCCGACATAGACCGCCGCCTGCTCCGAGCCGGTGCCTTCGGCAAGGACCTGGGCCATGCGATCGAGGGCCTCTTCGCCGCTGACTCGGCGCGTGAACTCCGCCAGCACCTGGTATGGCGTGGCACGCCGGCCGTAAACCAGCCGGTTGGCGAGCGTCTGGAGGCGGTCTCGCAGGGGCTGGAACCCGAGCGCCACGACCGCCGTGGCGAAGATGGACAGGCCCAAGTTGGGCCGGCCGCGGCCGCCCACGACCGAGCCGAGACCCACCACGATGCCCACGTAGACGCCGGTGATGAAGATCGCCAGGGCGGAGTACACCAGGGCTCGGCTGATGACGAGGTCGACGTCGAATAAGCGGTACTTGAGGACGCCGACACCCACCGCCAGCGGGAACGCCAGGACACTGAGGATGTTGGCGACCGTGCCGACCGTGTTGAGAGTTGGATCGCTGCCCCCGGTGGCGTAGTACGCGTTGGTGAGTAGGACCTGCACCGCGTACAGGACGCCGGCGAGGCCCAGCCACTTGAGCTGCTGCCGCTCGTCGCCCGAGGCGCGCCGGTAGCGGATGACCAGGGAGATCAAGCCGACGAATCCGAAACCCGGCGTCACGTAGAACTCGGCTGAATTGGCCGCGTCGGCAAACCCGCTCAGCGAGTCGACGCCGAGCGGGTTCGTCACCGGCGCGTGCTGACCGTCGATCGGACCGGGGTGCACCGAGAGGCCGATCGCGGTGAAAGCAATCGAGGCGACGATCACCGCCACCACCCACCGCCACCGCCTCGACAGAAGGTGGCCGTTCGGATACACGAGCATCACCAGCGGTGCCGTGCAGGTGATCGGGGCCCAGACCCAGACGCTGAGCCAGGCCATTGGTCCCGCCAGCGGGCCGGGTGGATGGGTACGAACGGCCGCCCAGATCGCGTATTCCGAAGTGAAGTACGACAGCGCGCTCAGCAGCGCGGTGATGCTGGCCAGCCCCCAGAGCCAGTTCCGCGGCCGCCAGTAGGCCACGGCCAGGCCGAGGACGCCGAGCGTGGCGAAAGAGCACTGGTTCACGACGTCGGCGACGTGAACCGGCGGAACCGACGGGACCGTCGTGCCCCGACTCAAGCCGAGCACGGAGCTCGCGATGTCGAGCGCGACGGACACGACCAGGGTGGCGGCCGCCAGGCTCGTCGCGACGCGCCTGCTCACGACACCTGGGCCGCCGGTGGAATTGGCACGGAGCCGCCGACTCGCGTGCCCGCACCCGGCTTCGACACGACGACCAGGTCGCCGTTGAGCGCGTCGAGGCGATCGCGGAGATTGGTCAGGCCGGCGCCGGGCGCAGCGGACGCGGGGTCGAACCCCACGCCGTCGTCCACCACCTCGAAGGTCAGCAGGCCGCCCTGCTCTCGGAGCCGGATATCCGCCGACGTCGCGCGTGCGTATCTCTGGACGTTCTGGAGGGCCTCGACGCAGCAGAAATAGATCGCGGCTTCCACTGCCTGGGGATAGCGCCCGATGTTCTCGGCCTCGACCGTCACCGGCAGGGTCGCGCGCCGCGCCTGTGACTCCAGCGCCTCCCTCAAGCCGCGCTCCGCCAGCAGCGGCGGGTAGATGCCGTGGGCCAGCTCACGCATGAGGGCCAGGGTCTGATCGGCGTCGCCCTGCAGCTCCGCGAGCAGCGGGAGGGCGGCCGCCGGCTCTTTTTCAGCCAGCGACTGAGCCGATGCGAGCCGCGTCTGCAGTGCGGCGAGGCGCTGCTGGGCGCCGTCCTGGAGATTGCGCTCGAGCCGGCGCCGCTCCTCGTCCTGGGCCTGCACCAACCGCTGCCGCGAAGCGTGCAGCTCCTCCAGCCGGGCGCTTAGCTCGTCGGTGAGGCCCAGGTTGCTGAGGACGAGAGCGGCCTGGTGAGCCAGGTCCGCGAACAGCTTCTCCTCCGCCGGCGTGAGCTGCTCACCGCGGCGCTTGCGGACCTCCAAGCGCCCCAGCCGGCGGCCCTGGTGCTGGACCTCGAGGCGGTGCGCCTCCGCTCCCGAGCCGCCGTTGGCGCTGGGCGGATACGACGCGACCTGGCGCTCGCCGACAAAGACCGCCGCGCTCTCGGCCCCGGTGCCCTCGGCCAGGACCTGGGCCATCCGCAGCAGCGCCTCGTCGGCGGCATAGCTGGCGCCCACCTGGCGGCTGAAGTCGGCCAGCACCTCATAGGGCGAAGCGCGCCGACCGTAGACCAGCCGGTTGGCGATCCGCGTCAGGCGCTCGCGCAGAGGCTGGAAGGCGATCGCGACCAGCGCGGTGGCGAGGATGGACAGGCCGAGGTTCGGCTTGCTGCCGCCGCCCACCAGCGAGCCGATGCCGACGACGATCCCGATGTAGACCCCGGTGATGAAGATCGCCAGGGCGGCGTAGACCAGGGTCCGGCTGATGACGACGTCGATGTCGAACAGGCGGTAGCGCAGAACGCCGATCCCGACCGCAACCGGGAAGAGGATCACGCTCAGGCCCGCCACGACGATCCCGGCTTCGTTCAGAGGGCCTTCGGTAGAGGCGACGGTGAAGGCCCACCCGCTGAACGCGGCCGCCGCGAGGAAGATCGCCCCCGCGTAGGCGAACCACTTGATCTGCTGGCGCTGGTCGCCCAGCGCCCGGCGGTAGCGCACGATCAGCCCGACGACTCCAATGAGCGCGGCGAGCGCCGGCACGACGTTGGACGCGTTGCTGGCGAAGATCACATAAGGAGTCGCGGACTGGACTCCCAGAGGGTTGGCCAGGCGAACGCCGGGGATGATCGGTCCCGGCTGCAGGGACAGCACCGCTGCGATGGCGACGGTCGCGACGCCCACCACCACCAGCGGCCACCGCCAGGCCGGGCCCAGCAGCTTTCCGTCTGGGTAGATCAGCATCACCGCGACGGTGCCGAAGCCGCTCGGCACGGCCCAGACCCACACACTCAGCCAGGCCGCGAATCCCGCTGCCGGCAGAACCGAGTGGATCCGCAGGCCCAACAGCGCGTACTCGGTGGCGAGCGTCTGCAGTGGCAGGGTGATGGCGCCGGCGCTCGAGAGTATCCAGAGCGGGTTCTTCGGCAGGTACCAGGCGATGAACAGGCCGAGGATCGGCAAGGACAGATACGAGGTCTGGCCGATGATGTCGACCGCACGCACCGGCAGGCCAACGGAGGATCCTCGGGCCAGCCCCAGGAGGAGGGCGGGGACGAGCATGGCCAGCCAGAGTCCGAGCAAGCCCGCGGCGATGGCCGCCGCTGTGCGCCGGCTCACGCGAGGACCCTCACAGCGATGCGCCCCCTGACCTTGGTCCCCTGACCTGGCATCGAGCTGATCTCCAGCTCGCCGCCAAGCGCGTCAACACGGTCCCGGATGTTGGTCAATCCCGCGCCGAGCGCTGACTCGTGGGGATCGAAGCCGACGCCGTCATCGGCGACCTCGAAGCTGAGGACTCCGTCCTCTTCCGACAGTCGCACCGTGGCGCCGCCAGCGTGCGAATACTTCTGCACGTTCTGCAGCGCCTCGAGACAGCAGAAATAGACGGCGGCCTCGACCTCCTGCGGGTAGCGCGCCAGCTCGGCCGCATCGACGGCCACGGGTAGCGTTGCGCGCCGAGCGTCCGATTCGAGGGCCTCTTTGAGGCCGCGCTCGGCAAGCAGCGGCGGGTAAATGCCGTGGGCCAGGCTGCGCATCGTCGCCAGGGTCGTGTCTGCCTCGAACTGGAGGTCGGCCAGCAGCTGAGGCAGGCGGCCCGGCTCCTTCGCCGCCACCGCCGCGGCCAGGCCGAGGCGGACCTTGAGCGCGACCAGGTGCTGCTGAGCGCCGTCGTGCAGGTTGCGCTCCAGCCGCCGCCGTTCGGAGTCCTGGGCCTGCACCAGCCGCTGACGCGACGCCCGCAGCTCGTCCAGCCGGAGCCGCAGATCGGCCGCGAGGCCGACGTTGGAGAAGACCAGCCCGGCCTGGTTGGCCAGGTCGTCCAGCAGCTTCTCCTCGAGCGGCGTCAGGAACTCGCCGCGCCGCTTCCGGACCTCCAGCCGGCCGAGGCGCCTGCCCTGGTGCCAGACTTCGACTGAGCGCGGCTCCGCCATGGCGGTGCCGTTGGGGTCGCTGGGGTAGGCCGCCACCCGCCGCTCGCCGATGTAGACGGCCGCCTGGGCGGAGCCGGTTCCCGCGGCCAGGACCTCGGCCATCCTCTGCAACGCCTCTTCGCCCGTGACCTGACGGGTGAACTCGGCGAGCACCTGGTACGGCGAAGAGCGGCGGCCGAAGACCAGGCGGTTGGCGATCTTGGTCAGCCTTTCCCGCAGCGGTTGAAAGGCAACTGCCACGACCGCGGTGGCAACGATCGAGAGGCCGAGGTTGGGCTGCGCCGCGCTGCCCAACAGCGAGCCGAGGCCGACGACGATCCCGACGTAGACGCCGGTGATGAAGACCGCCAGTGACCCGTAGACAAGCGCCCGGCTGATCACGAGGTCGATGTCGTACAGGCGGTACCGCAGAATCGCCAGGCCGACGGCGACGGGGATGCTCAGATAACCGAGGCCGTAAACGACGTTCACCACCCAATCGGGAATCGAGGAGATGGGCTGCGTGAACGTGAATGCGAACGTCAGCACCAGGAAGCCGATCGCAAGCAGGACGTACTTCAGCTGCTGGCGAGCGTCATCCGGTCCCGATCGATAGCGCAGCACGAGCGACACCAGGCCGGACACTCCGACCCCGACCAGCGTCGCCATAGCCACGAGGAAGAGGACCTGCATGACGTCGGACGCACCGGCGATACCGATCGGGTTGTGAATCTTCGCCGGCCCGTTGTCCAGCCCGTGGGGGTCCAGGCTCTCGCCGAGAAGGCCGAGGACGACGGCGATAACGGCAAAGCGGGCCGGCCAGCGCCAGCGAGGGGAGAGCAGCCGGCCGTTCGGGAAATACAGAAAGCACGACAGCAGCATCGCCAGAGCCAGGAACCAGCCGGCATTGCCGATCAGACCCGCGAGCCAGGGCATTGGGAAACGGGCCGGCGCGTAGTGCGAGTCGAGCACGTACTGGTTGGAGATGCCGAGCGGGACGCAGATCCCGATCCCCAGCATCATCCAGGCGACGCGGTTCTGCGGTTGCCGGCGTGCGACGACGGCTCCGATCACGGCAAAGCCGAGGCACGCGCTGATCAGGAAGACGCCGGATGCCGGATTGTGGCCGGCCTGTGGCACCCAGGCGGCCGATACGACGCCGAAGGCGCCCGCCCCGGCCAGCTCGGCCAGGGCAAGCGCCAACAGCGCGAAGGGCAGGCGTGACCCGCGCGTCAAAACCTAGCCATCCTCCCGACGGTGCCGGCCGGCGATCTCCGCCAGCTGCTGGGACTCGATATCCCCGGGCTTCAGCTCGGCGACCTTGCTCCGCGTCGTGGAGACCAGCGTCGCGGTGCGGGCGCCGCCTTCGAGGGCCGCTCGCTCACCGAGAATTGCGCCCGGGGCCACGCGCGCGACCTCCTCACCGTCCACGTGCACGGCGAGCACGCCGTCCAGCAGGAGGTAGATCGAGTCGCCGGCCTCGCCCTGCTGCATCAGCACGTCACCAGGCTTCAGCTCCTGCAGCTTGAGGTCGGCGCCGGCCTGCGTGAGCTTCTTCATCAGCTCGTTCTCGGTCGCGCTCTCAACGGGCGTCACCAGCGTCTCCGAGTCGTAGCTGCCCCACGGCGTGTGAGCGCCGAAGGCGTCGTTGAACCAGGTGTCGCTGTCGATCGTGCCGCTGGTCGCGGCCAGCTTGCCGTCGTTGTCGTAGACCCAGTGCCGCGGGAAGGTGCTGGCGCCGATCAGCTTCCCCTCCGAGCGGCCGTCGGCGTAGAGGGTGAGCTCCAGGGTGCTCCAGGCGATGGCCGACCGGAACTGGAAGAACGGCCTGCGCTTGACGGGTCGCGGCGCCGGCACGCCGGTGCGGCCGCCGGCGGTCTGTGTGAACCGCACGTAGTCGGGGCCGACCTCAGGCTCCGGCTGCAGAAGTGGCAGCGCGGCGCCCGGCACGGTGACGCTCTTGGGGCCGACCTTGACGGTCGTCGAGCCGAGGAGCGCGCGGCCGAGGTGCCCGTGGGAGACGATCCGGCCGCCCTCCACCTCGATGTACGCCTTGAGGTGGTTGGCTTCGCGGAACAGGTCGCGCTCGCGCCACTCGTCGAGATCGCCAAGCGCCTCGGGGAGCGGCTCGTCGTAGTGCGAGAGGCCGAGGGTGAAAGGCATCTTGTACATCCCTTCGACGGCCTCGCGCGGAATCCAGGAAACGGCGGTGACCGATGCTTCGATTCTCATGGCGGGGACGGTATTTTCAATCGCCGAGCCCGGCCATGGTGGAGGCTTGAAAACTGAGGGGTGCCAGCACCACCTCCGACCGGCGGGCTGGAGCCTTACAGGGGCAGCTCCAGCAGCACGAGCTCGCCCGCGGCGGCAGCCCGGCGGTGTGACTCGCGGAAGCCGAGCGAGCGGTGCAGCGCCATGGCCGCGTCCAGCTGCGGCCAGAGCTGGACCCACGCGCGGGTGACGCCCGCCTTGCGTCCTCGGTTGACGGCGTGCTCCACGAGCGCGCGGCCGACCCCTCGCCGCCGGAAGGCGGGGTCGACGGCCAGCCGATCGAGCATCGCGGCGCCGGTCGGGAAGCTCACCCGGACCACCCCGGCCAGCTCGCCGTCGAACGAGGCCCGGAAGACCTCGAAGCCGCCCCGAAACCACGCTTCTACCTCCCCTGCGGCCGGCACGAGCTCGGACAGGACTTCGGGGGCGAGGTGGTCAGCGTCTCCGCTCCAGCAGCGCGTGTACAGGGTGGCCAGGCCCGGCGCATCGGCCAGCCTCGCGTTGGTTATTCGGGGATACGGTCGGAACAGTCGCATTTCGGCAGTCGGTGGTCCTTAAAGTAGCGCGGCGATGGACGCGCTTCAGTCGGCCCGGGCCGCGTATCGCGCCGGTCGCCTCCACGACGCCCTCGAAGCGGCCCAAGTGGCGGCCGAGATGCGGCCGAAGGACCCCGAGGCCTGGCGCCTGCTCGGTGCCGTGAGCCGCCACGTCGGGATGCCCGCCGCGGGGGAGGACGCCTTCCGCCGCGCCGCTGCGCTGGCGCCGCGCACGCACCCGGTACCGGCGCGCGTGGACCGCGAGAGATTCCTCGACCTCGTCGAGGCCGGGCGATCGCGGTTGACCCGCGACGGGAGGCGCCGGCTCGAAGGCGTCGAAATCGCGGTCGAGGAGCTGCCTGAGGCGGGCCACATCGCCGCCGGCCTGGCCCCCGACTCCCTGTCACGGCGCTTCCACGAGCCGCGCGAGAGGCTGGTCCTCTACCAGGTCAACCACGAGAACCGCGCCCGCGACGAGGCTGAGCTCGGCAAGCTCGTGGCGCGCACGCTCCAGCGGGCCTGAACGTGGTCCCGAGCGACAATCCGCTCCGGGCTATCGCGGCTCGGTTTCGCCGCCCCGCGCTGCTGCTGGCGGCGGTCATCGCCTACGGCATCGTCGGCTTCGCGCTGATCGAGCGCTGGAACCCGTTCGAAGCCTTCTACCAGACGATCAGCACGATGTCGACCGAAGGGGGCGAGCTGCATCCGCTCGGTTTGGGCGGCCGGATCTTCTCGGCCACTCTGATCGTGGGCGGCGTGGCTACGATGCTGTACGCGTTCGGCGTCTTCGCGGAGATCCTCTCCGCTGACGAGTTCGGCCGCTACCGGAGATGGAGGCAGTTGGAGAACCGGCTCTCGTCGCTGCGCGACCACTACATCGTCTGCGGCTACGGCCGCATCGGCACCCAGATCGTCTCGGAGTTCGAGCCGGGCGACATCAGCTACATCGTCATCGAGCAGACGCCCGAGGCGCTGGGCCGGCTCGAGCGTGAGGGCCGCCTTCACATCACGGGCGACGCGGCGTCGGAGGACATCCTCCGGCGCGCGGGCATCGAGCGCGCGCGCTGCCTGATCTCGGCGGTCGACGCCGACGAGCGGGCGGTCTACGTCGTATTGGCCGCGCGAGCCCTCAACCCCGCGCTGTACATCGTGGCGCGGGCCGGCCAGCCGGAGTCGATCCGCCGCCTCGAGCTGGCAGGCGCTGACCGCGTCATCTCGCCCTACCGGATGGCGGGTCACCGGATGGCGCAGCTCGCCACTCATCCCGCGCTGGTGGACGTCCTCGACAGCCTGCAGAGCGGCACCGACGTCGGGGTGGAGGAGCTGGTCATCAGCGGGCAGGCGAGCTTGGTCGGCAAGACGCTCGACGAGTCGGGTCTCCTGACGGCCGACGGGGCGCGGGTCCTCGCGCTGCGGCGCGTGGACGGCCGGCTGCACGTCGCGCCGGAAGGCCCGGTGCGGATCGAGGAAGGCGACCTGATCGTGGTGCTCGGCTCCGCCGACCAGCTGCTCGCGACCGCGGCCAAGGTCCACTAGGCGGATGGCGGTCGTCGACAGCCAGTGGCGCCGGCGCGCACAGCTGGTCGCCGGCGTCTCGCTCGGCGTCGGCGCGGCGCTGGTCGTCGCGAAGCTCTGGGTCGGCTTCGCGAGCGGCAGCCTCGGGGTCCTGAGCGAGGCGGCCCACTCGGCCCTCGACCTCGCGGCATCGGCGTTTGCGTTCCTCGCCGTCCGCACAGCCCTCAAGCCGCCCGACCGCGAGCACCCTTACGGCCACGGCCGCACCGAGAACCTGGCCGCGTTCGGCGAGGGCCTGCTCCTCCTGGTCACCGCGGCCGGGATCCTCTACGAAGGGCTGACCCGCCTCGTCAGCGGCAGCACACCGGTGCGCGCCACCTCCTACGCACTGGCCTTGATGGCGGCCAGTCTGATCATCGAGGTGGTCCGCGCGTTCGGGCTGCGGGTCATCGGGCGGGCCGCGTTGAGCCAGGCGCTCGAGGCGGAGAGCCAGAACCGCTTCGCCGACGTCCTCTCGTCAGCCGCCGTGCTCCTCGGGCTGATCGTCGTCGGTCTCGGCTACCGCTGGGCCGACGCGGTCGCGGCGATCCTGGTCGCCCTGGTCGTCGCGTACGCGGCCAGCCGCCTCACCTGGAGGTCCGGCGACATCCTCATCGACCGCGCGCCGGCCGGGGCCGAGGACGAGCTGCGCCGGACCCTCGACGGGGTCCGGGGTGTCAAGCAGGTGCGCTCGGTGCGCATCCGCCGGTCGGGCCCGCGCCTTCTGGGCGACGCCACCGTCGCGACGCGTCGAACCCTGCCGGTCGAGGCCGCCGAAAGGCTCTCCGACGAGGCGCGCCGCGCGGTCGCCGAGGCCCTGCCTGACCTCGAGCTGACGCTCGTGGTGCAGGGCGACGTGCGCTCCGACGCGCTGGTCGAACGGGTCCACGCCGCAGCCGCGCTCCACTCCAGGATCCGCGATCTCCACAACGTGACGGTGGAGCGCGAGGACGACGGCTCGCTCCACCTGACGATGCACGCCAAGCTGCCCGGCTCCATGAGCCTCGACGAGGCCGCGGCCGTGAGCGCAGAGCTCGAGCAGCGGCTGCGCGCGGAGCTGCCCAATGTCTCTCGGGTCGACGTCCACCTCGAGCCATTGGAGCCGGACGTCATCTCCGGCGCCGACGTGACCTCAGCGCGCCGCGAGCTCGTGGAGCGAGTCCGCCAGGTCGTCGAGCGGCACCCGGACGTGCTGCGCTGCGGCGACGTCGAGCTCAGCGAGCGAGACGGGCGCATCTTCGCCCACGTGGTCGCCGAGATGCATGGCGACAGCAGCCTCGAGGAGGCCCACCGCGTGGAGACCGAGATCGAAAAGCAGATCCGCGACTCGGCGCCGGAGATCGCGGAGGTGGTGGCGCGGGCGACACCTTGACGAAGACTCGCAGCTTCTGGGGTTGGGGCTACGAGGAGGACGCGCTGAGCGCCGAGGAGAGGGCGGCCGTCGGCCTGGTGGTCGCCGATAGGCTGGGCGGCGCCGAGCTGTATCCGCGGCCCGTGCCGCATGTCGGCGAGCTGAGCCTGCCGGCTGCGCGGGTCCAGCCGCCCGCGGCGCTGGCGTCGCTGCTGACGGACGGCCCGCTCTCCCGAGCTGCCCACGCGTACGGGAAGGCCTTCCGGGACGTCGTGCGTCACCTGGACGGGCAGTACCCGCACCCGCCGGACCTGGTCGCCTTCCCCCGCGACGAGGCCGACCTCGAGCGGCTGCTCGCGTGGTGCGCTGACGCCCGGGTCGGCGCGATCCCCTACGGGGCAGGCTCCAGCGTCGTCGGCGGCGTGGAGCCGGCCGTGCCCGACGGCTACTCGGGCACCGTCTCCATCGATCTCGGCCGGATGAACGCGGTCATCGAGCTGGACGAGACGGCACGCGCGGTGCGCGTGCAGGGCGGCATCCTCGGCCCGGCCCTGGAGGACGCGCTGCGCCCGCACGGGCTGACCTTGCGTCATTTCCCGCAGTCCTTCGAATTCTCCTCGGTCGGCGGCTGGATCGCGACGCGCTCCGGCGGGCACCACTCGACGCTGCGCACCCGCATCGACCAATTCGTGGAGTCCGTGCGCATGTTGACGCCGAGCGGGGTCTTCGAAACCCGCCGGCTGCCGAGTTCTGGCGCGGGGCCGGACCCGAACTCCCTGGTCCTCGGCTCCGAGGGCACGCTCGGCGTGGTCACCGAGGCCTGGCTGCGCGTTCAGCCCCGGCCGGACGTCCGCGCTCGCGGCAGCGCCCGCTTCGAAACCTTCGCGGCCGGCGTGGAAGCTGCCCGGCGCGTCGCCCAATCGGGCTTGTATCCCGCCGAGTGCCGGCTGCTCGACCCGCTGGAGGCCGAGCTCAACGGCGCCGGCCAGGGCGAGGCGGTGCTCCTGCTGGGGTTCGAGGCGGCCGGCCTGCCGGCCTCGGTTCTCGAGGAGCAGCTGCGCAGCGCCCTCGCTCTCTGTGGCGCGCGCACCGAGGTCAGCGCCGGGGCCGCCTCGAGCTGGCGGTCCTCCTTTCTTCGCGCGCCCTACCTGCGCGACGCGCTCGCTCTGCTCGGCCTGGTCGTCGAGACCTTCGAGACCGCAGTCACCTGGGACCGCTTCGTCGTGCTGCACGAGCGGGTGGTCGCGGCCGCCCGCGAGGTCGCTCCCGCGGCGTTGGTCACCTGTCGCTTCACGCACGTCTACGCCGACGGCCCGGCGCCGTATTTCACGGTCATCGCGCCCGGTCGCGACGGCGAGCAGCTCCGCCAGTGGGACGCGATCAAGGCCGCTTGCTCGGACGCGCTGAGCGCGGCGGGCGGCACCATCACGCACCACCACGCCGTCGGCCGCGACCATCGTCCGTGGTACGGGTCCGAGGCTCCAGCGCTCTTTCTCGACGCGCTCTCCGCGGCCAAGAGGGAGCTCGACCCGCGTGGAGTCATGAACCCCGGGGCGCTGCTCCCATGACCGAACGGCCGGCGGAGCTCGAGCCGACCCCTGCCAATCAAGCCCTCTTCGAGCATCTCGAGGACCTGCCGCCTCGCCCGGACGGAAAGCCGCGCGATCCGTATTGGGAGATGG
Source organism: Candidatus Dormiibacterota bacterium (assembly GCA_036378435.1). GTDB lineage: Bacteria > Chloroflexota > Dormibacteria > Dormibacterales > Dormibacteraceae > DASUWK01. Next base: position 26,497 of record DASUWK010000062.1, read on the forward strand.
GCAGCCACCCCGACTGCGTCGAGTGGGTGTGGGACAGGCTGGGCGCGGCCCTGCCGGCCGAGTGCCGGCGCCTGCTGAAAGGACGCGCCGTGCTCTGCCATCCGGCGAGCGGGCGGGTGCTGGCGATGCCGTATGGCACCGCGTACATCCTCTGGCTCGCCCAGTGGGCTCGAGCCGAGGCGGCGGAAGCCGGCTACGTGGCGAACATGGAGTGGTCGGCGCGCACGCGGACCGACCTCACCACGGCCCTGGGCGACGACGGCTGGGTGTTCGGAAAGTGGAACCAGGGCCGCGAGACGGCCTGGCTGCGCTGGAGCTACTCCGAGCTCGGCTGATCCGGGGGGCGGCCGGAGGGCCTCGGCGAGAGATTCCGGCGCCTCGGCGTGGCTAGCCCGAGGAGGGGGTGGCGCCGCGAGGAGCGTATTCGACATACGCGCCGAGACGGCGCCGGGCACCCCGACATGGGGATCGCCCGTCTAGGCGCCGGAGGTCCGCCGGGGGTCTTCCGGCCGCTCCCCCAGAGAGCGGCGGCGCAGCGACCACATCTGCGGCGCCTTCTCGGCTTCCAGCCCCGCGGCCCAAGGCAGAGCCGGCGGGCCGAGCTCCAATCGCATCGACTTCACGGTGGCCCGCGCGAGCTCCGGGTCGCGTCCCGCCTGCTCGGCCAGCTGCAGCGCTCTCGGCTCGACCTCAGCCTCGGGCAGGGCCTCCCACGCGAGGCCGAGCTGGGCGGCGCGGCGGCCGTCGATCTCGACCCCAAAGGCGCCCAGCGCCGCCGCCGCCTCGCGCCCGGCGAGCCGGCCGAGGAGCGCGAAGTGCCCGCCGCCCGGGTGGATGCCGATCCGGGCGAACCCCGTGATGATGCTGGCGCCCTCGGCGACGATTCGAAGGTCGGTGGCGAGCATCAGGTTGACGCCGGCGCCGACGGCGTGCCCGCGCACCGCGGCGACGGTGGGCGGCAGGAGCTCGCCCACTCGCGCGAAGGCGCGATAGGTGAGGCCCAGGTCGCGGTAGGCGTCCGGGTGCGCCGGGTCGTCGCCGGCGTTGGCCAGCAGACCGCGATGAGCCCCGGCGCAGAAGGAGTCGCCGTTGGCTTTGACGACGACGGCGCCGATCGCCTCGTCGGCGTCGATCTCCGCGCAGGCGTCGAGCAGCTCGCGCACCATCGCAGGAACGAACGAGTTGCGGCGCTCCGGCGCGTTCAGCGTGAGGAGGGCCACCCCGTTCTGGCGTTCGAGCAGGATCTCAGTCATCGACGGTCGCCTCCCAGAGCTGGTCGGGCCTCTCACTGATGAGCGTGCCGAGAGCCGCCGACCACTCGGCCTCGCTGCCGCCCTCGTCACGCCAGCGCCAGAGCAGCGTCGTGAACCGGTGGAGCTGGTGCTCGTATGTGAAGCCGATGGCGCCGTGGACCTGGTGGGCGAGCGCCGCGCCCTCGGTCGCCGCGCGACCACACATGACCTTGGCCACGGCCACGCGCTCCGCCGTGGGGTCGGCGACCGCCTCGTCGGCCGAGGCCCTGGCCAGCGCCGCGAGGCCGGCCAGCGTGGCGAGCTGCATCTGGACCGCCTGGAAGCGATGCAGCGGCTGCCCGAACTGCTGCCGCTCTTTCGTGTACTCGACCGTCAGGTCGCGCACCCGCTCCAGCGTGGCCGCCATCTGGATGGCACGCAACAACGCCAGCCGGTGCCGCTCGTCGACGACCTCCGGCAGGAGCCGCTCTCCGAAGTCCGTCGCGCTGGCGGCCGCCACGCCGATCACGGCGGCCAGGTCGCCGAGATCGACCTCGCCATCGACCCGCAGATCCTGCAGGCCGGCCGCCTCGACGGCGGCGTCGACGCCATCCTCGCGCCCGAACACGTCGCGCGCGGTCGAGACCAGCAGGTCGCGGACGTCGCTCATCGACTCTGCCCGACCAGGGCGCGGGCGACGATCCCGCGCAGGATCTCGCTCGTACCGCCGCGCAAAGTGAATCCCGGCGAGTGCGTCACGCCCTCGTGGTAGAGCCGCCGCCACGTTCCGCCGGCCGATTCCGGCGCCACGAGGAGGCGAGCCGCCTCGACCACGTCGCGCTCGAACCGGGTGCCCATGTCCTTGACCAGCGCTGCCTCGACCAGCGGTTCTTCACCGACCTGCAGCCGGGCGGCGATGCGCATCGCCAGCGCACGAAGGGCTCGGAGCCGGGCGAACAGCTCGCCCACGACCGGCGACGGGCGGCCGCCGAGCTCCCGCACGGTCTCCGCCAGCAGGGGGAAGGTCGAGAGGAACCTTTCCGGGCCGCTGCGCTCGTATGCGAGCTCTGAATTGACCTGCTTCCAGCCCTCGCCCTCGGTGCCGACCAGCATGTCGGCGGGCACGAAGGCGTCGTCGAACACCACCTCGCTGAAGTGCGGCTCACCCGACAGCAGCTTGATCGGGCTGACCGTCACGCCTTCCCCACGCAGGTCGATCAGCAGCTGACTCAGGCCCTCGTGCTTGCGCTCGCCGAGAGGCTGCGTGCGGACCAACGTGATCATGTAGTGGCTGCGGTGGGCGTGGCTCGTCCAGACCTTGGTGCCCCGCACTCGCCAGCCACCCTCGACGGGAGTGGCCGTCGTGCGGACCGAGGCCAGGTCCGAGCCGGAGTCCGGTTCCGACATCCCGATCGCGAAGAAGCACTCACCGCGTGCGATCTGGGGGAGAAACCGCCGCCGCTGCTCCTCTGTCCCGTAACGCAGGAGAAGCGGCCCGGTCTGCCGGTCGGCGATCCAGTGGGCGGCGACGGGAGCGCCCACCGCCAGCAGCTCCTCGAGCACCGCGTAGCGCTCCAGGTAGCCGCGTCCGTGACCGCCGTACTCGGGCGGCAGCGTCATGCCGACCCAGCCGCGCTCGGCCAGGCGGTGGGAGAACTCGGGGTCGTGATTGGAGAGCCAGGCGTCGCAGCGGGACTCGAAACGTCCCGCGGCGAGCTCTTCCTTCAGGAAGGCGCGAACCTCGGCTCGGATCTCCGCCACCCGGTCAGCATAGAGGCGGGAGCGGATCGCCCTGAGGCGCCCGCCGGCTGGTTAGCGTCCGGTCAGGAAGTTGCCGATGTCGTTCGGCGAGAGCCCGGCGGCCCGCTCGACGAGGATCCCGAGCACCACCAGGACGATGACCATGAAGACGAGGCCCAGCAGCTCCCAATCGGCGCGCTGCACGACCTGGAGCCACATCGGCGGCGCGTAAGTGACCCCCTCGGGCTTCCAGCCGCAGATCGGGCAGGCGCCGTCCGTGTAACGCGCGTCGAACCACCAGTCGTCGACCGGGCACTGCAGCCGGGCCGTGCCGGCCTTCGGCCCCATGAAGGACGGCCGCTGCAGGCGCAGCGATGGCATCTGCATCACTAAGCCGCCATCACGGTCTTGCGCGCCCAGACCCAGGCGGCGACGCCGCACATAACCAGCGCCTCCCACCCGAGGAATGCGAGCGCCAGCGGCTTGCGGCTGCTGCGGAGCAGAACGAGCGGCGCAACGTTGTGGATAGGCCGGGCGGCCGTCGCGGGGTTCGGCTGGATCGCCTGGGGGAAGGCGCCGGCGCTGAGCGTCCCGGTGCCCGACAGACTGCCGAATCCGCTCGGCACCGAGAAGTTGAGTCCTGCCAGCGACGAGCCGGTGGATGGCGTGAGGTCGGCGTCGACGCTCGCGTAGCCGAGGTCGTACTCCTCGTTGATGATGTCACCCGTCGGCAGGGACTCCACCGCCGTGACCTTGACGCCCATCGCGGTCAGGCTGGCCTTGGAGCCCTCGATCGACTTCTCTGGCGCAACCAGCTCGGCCGTGTAGGTGACAAAGCCGGCAGCCTGCGTGCCGTTGATCGAGATGGGCTGCGTGGTCTGCTGCGGACCGATGGTCAACCCCTGGTCGGTGAGCGCGACGGTGTTCCCGTTCGCCTGCACCGAACCTATCTGCACCGACGACGTCTCCACCCTGCCGGTGCCGTTCGACGTGGCGACGCTGGCGATCACGTGGATCTTGTCGAAGACGAAGGGACCGATGGTCGCGGAGGCGACATATGACTCCGCGGTGGTGGTGACGGACCCGTCCGGGCTCAGGACTGAGCTCGTGTTGGTGGTCATCACCGGCAGCGTGCCCTGGACGTTGCCCACGTACGAGGCCTGGGCGTGCGAGCTGGTCTCGTCCACCGACCCGGTCGCGTACGGCCCCTGCCCCGGTGGGGCCTCCGAGGCGCCGAAGGTCGACTGCGTCGGGTAGATGGTCGAACGCGTCTTGCCCGGGTAGTAGGCGTGGGCGGGCGGGATCGACTGCGGGCCGAGCCCGACGTTGACGCCCTGGCCGTCGGGCACGCCCAGCAGCGTGACCCCCGCCGGACCGTAGTCGTAGTAACTGGCGGTGGCGTCGGCATAGCCGAGCCCGCCGCCGCCCGATTGCGTGCTGAAAGCCAGCGGGAAGCTCGAGTCCACGGTCAGGAACTGCAGCGAGTTGTCGTACCCGAAGACGCGCAGACCGGCCGCCTTGGCGCCGGCCCCGTAGCGCTCCACGCTGTCAGGGATCTGCGCGAACGCGACGAAGGGCAGCACGAAGAGGGGAAGGAGGGCCACTGGGATGCCGATCAGGAGGACTCGGTAGCGACGCTTCAAACCTCTTTTCATGCCTCAACCTCCTGACCTTGGAGGAACTCGCGCAGCAGCTCTTCGGGCTCGCGCCCCTGCTTCGCGGCCTGTTCCTGAAGTGCCCTCATCAGTGCGGCCGGGAGCCGCAGTGTCAGCTCCTCCATCAAGTCGAAGCTCAAGTGCCCATCGGCGGTGACTCCGGCAGCCGGCTCTTTGGCGGCCGCCGTGCCGAGGTATGAGCTCGCGATGAGGGACTGGTCCTGGCGCAGCCGCGCGGCCGACTCTTCGTGCGCGATCGTGCCCTGCTCGAATACGTAGGCCCTGTCCGCGATCGCAAGCGCGCTGTCCACGAACTGCTCAACGAGCAGGACCGCCGTTCCTTCCGCTTGGAAGACCTCGACGTAGGAGAACAGGCGCTGCACGATCGTCGGCGCGAGGCCCTGCGACATCTCGTCGATCATCAGCAGCTTCGGCCGGACCAGCAGGGCGCGGGCGATGGCGAGCATCTGCTGCTCGCCGCCGCTCAGGCTTCCCGCCAGCTGCCGCCGCCGCTTGCCGAGCACGGGAAAGGTGTCGTAGGCGGGCTTCAGGTCGCCGTTGCGATGGCCGCTGTAGCTGGCGAGGCGGAGCGTGTCCTCGACCGTCAGCTTCTGAAAGAGGCCGCGACCCTGCGGGACGTGCAGCAGGCCGAGGCGCACGATGTCCTGCGCGGCGCTGCGCGTGATGTCGTGCCCGTCGAAGGTGATCTTCCCGCGGGTGGCTCGAATGATGCCCGACAGCGCCCGCAGCGTCGTGGTCTTGCCGGCTCCGTTCGCGCCGATGCAGGCGACCACCTCGCCCTTGCCGACGCGGAGGTTGACGTCGCGGATAACCTCGAGATGTCCGTACCCGGCGGCGAGGCCCGTGACCTCGAGCAGGGGTTCGAACTCTGTGGTTGCCGGCTTCGCCTTGGCCGGAGCTGCCGCGACCGGCGTCAGGCCCTCGACGTCGGTGGCGTCGGGCGACTCGACCTCGAGCTTTTCCTTCGCCTCGCCGAGATAGGCGGCGATGACCTGGGGGTTGTTGCGCACCTCTTCCGGCTTGCCTGAGGCGAGCAGCCGCCCGAAGTCCAGGACGTAGATGTAGTCGCAGGCGCGCATCACGAGGCTCATGTCGTGGTCGACCAGCAGCACCGAGGTCTTGAAGCGCTCGCGCACACGCTGCAGCAGGTCCGCGAAATGAAGCGTCTCGTCGGCGTCTAGCCCGGCTGCGGGCTCGTCGAGCAGCAGCAGCTGCGGGCGCAGGCAGAGCGCGCGGGCGACCTCGACACGCCGCTGGATCCCGACTGGGAGATCGCCGGCCAGAACGTCCTGGTACGCGAGCAGCTCCAGCGCGTGGAGGGTGGCGCGCGCGTACTCGGTGGCGCGCTTCTCCTGGTAAACGGCGACCGGCAAGCGGAGCGCGTCGGCCACGATGTTCCGCCGGCTGAGCGCGTCGATCGGGAGCTTCAGGTTCTCGAGCACGGTCATGCTCGGCCAGAGCTGGAGGTTCTGGAACGTGCGCGCGATGCCGATCTGGGCGCGCTCGTGCGGCTTCAGCCCGCCGAGGGGCCTGCCGTCGTAGTGCATGGTCCCTTCGTCGGGGTTGATGACGCCGGAGATGCAGTTGAAAAGCGTCGTCTTGCCGGCGCCGTTGGGGCCGATCAGGCCGAGGATCTCGCCGCGGTTCAGGTCGAAGCCGACATGGTCGAGCGCGGTGACGCCGCCGAAGCGGACGACGACGTCCTTTACCGACAGGAGGCTCATGCGGCGACCTTCGGCGCGGCCTTCGGCCGAGCCCCGACGAGATGTCCGACCCGGCCGAAGTCGCGGGCGAGGTTCCCCCAGACGCCGTCCGGCGCGATGATCAGCTGAACGACCAGCAGGGCGCCCAGCCCGAGGTTGAACCAGTCGTAGCGGATGCCCGGGAACAGCTGCCCGAGGATCGCCGGCACGAAGGCCATGAAGATGCCGCCAAGCGCGGCCGCGGGCACGAAGCGGACGCCCATCAGCACCGCGAACGCCGCGAACGGCAGCGAGTAGAAGAGGCTGAAGATGCTGGAGCTCACCGACCCGAGCGCGGCCGGCACGAAAGCGCCGCCCAGGCCGGCGATCGCGGCCGAGAGGCCGAACGCGAGCAGCTTGTAGCGGGTAAGGCTGACCCCCATCGTCGCCGCCGCGACCTCGGAGTCACGGATGGCGCGGAAGCGCCGGCCGCTGCCCGAGTCGTGGAGGTTGACGACGAGCACGGCGACGAGGCCGAACAGCGCCAGCAGCACCCAGTACGCGTGCAGGACGTTGTGGAAGCTGTCCATCGTGTAGCCGAGCACGGTGATCGGCGGCACCGTCCAGCCGTTCAGACCGCCCGTGAACCAGGCGTAGTTCTGGTCCTGGAAGAAGTAGCCGTCGAAGACCAGCGCCACGCCGACCGTCACGATCGCGAGCAGGATGCCGCGCAGGCGCAGCGCCGGCAGGCCGACCAGCACCCCGAGCGTGAACGAGAGCAGCACCCCGCAGATGACCGCGAGCGGGAAGGCGACCTTGTACTGGACGGTCAGCATGCTGACCATGTAGGCGCTGATGCCGACGAACGTCGCCTGGCACAGGGAGATCTGGCCCACGTAGCCCGTCAGCACGACGAGCGACAGGATCGCGAAGCCGAAGATCACCGCCAGCGCGGCCGTGAACTGGAAGGTCGAGTTCAGGAAGACGGGGATGATGGCGGCGGCCGCGAGGGCGACGATGCCAAGGCCGAATTTGCCCAGCCTGGAGCTGATCACGCCTGCCTCCCGACGAGCGCGCTCTGCCTGCGCAGCAGCAGCACGGCGAGGATGACGACGATCGCCACGACCTTCGAGAAGCCGAGCGACAGGCCCGGGATGAGGGCGTGCGGGTACGTCTCGAACAGTCCCAGCGCGAAGCCGCCGACCACCGTGAGAGGCAGGGAGACCAGGCCGCCGATCAGCGCCGCCGCCAGCGCGTCGAGCACCAGCAGCGTCATCGAGATCGTGTCGAAGTTGATGAAGGGCGTGATCAGGATCCCGGCCAGGGCGGCGACGGCGCTCCCCATGACCCAGGAGATCGACCCGACGAGCCCGACTGGGACGCCCCAGATGCGCGAGGTGTCGACGTCCTCGGACACCGCGCGCATTGCGATTCCGACCTTCGTCAGCCGCAGGAAGACGGCCAGTCCGGCGGCCAGCGCGATAGCCACCACGATGATCAGGACGTGGTTGAAGCTGACCGGGGCGCCGGCGACGGAGAACACGGCGTCACCGTTGGGAATCGCGATCGGCACGTGATATTGCGTGTTGCCCCAGATCAGTGAGGCGCCGGCTTGCAGCACCAGCAGCACGCCGATGGTGACGACGGCTTTGATGAGCTGGGTGCGTCCCGCAAGCCAGTAGAAGACCGCCCACTGCAGCGCCAGCCCGAGCACCACCGAGAACAAAAGGCCCGCTATCAGTGAGAGCCAGAAGTTCTGGTGGGTGCGATGGAAGAACACATCCCAGGCGACGAACGTGCTGAACATGCCCATCGCGCCGTTCGCGAAGTTGAGCACCCCCGTGACGCGGTAGACGAGCACGATGCCGAGCGCTGCCAGCGCGAAGATGCCGCCCAGGCTGAGCCCGATGATCGTGTTGGCTATGAAGGTGGTCATGTCATCCGGCCGTCAGTAGTCGATGTTGTAGGTCTGGCAGTAGACAGGGGTGCTGTCCGTGTGCCAGGTGCCTCCCTTAGCCTCGGGCATGTCGTCGTGGTGCAGCCAGTGGAAGCAGCGCGTCGGCTCGTGGCCGCCTTTGCTGTCCAGGCTCGTGTAGCTGATCGGCTGGGTCCAGCCGGTCTGGAAGTTGCTCAAGGAGTCGAGCGCCTGCACGAGTGAGGCGCGCGTCAGGTTGGCACCGGCGTTCTTCGCCGCCTGCACGAACACCGCCGCGGCATCCCAGGCGTTCTGGCAGTAGACGTCGAGGTTCGGTACCTGCGACGGGTAGAACGCCTTGATCGTGTTCAGGTAGTCGGAGACCGTCGCGTTCGAGCGGTTGTCATAAGGCGAGATGTAGGCGGCGAGCGACTCCGCGCCACCTGAATCCTGGCCGCCAGACTGCGGGCCGCTGCCGAGGCCGTAGCCGTACTGGTATTGGAAGTTGTTCGAGTCGTTTGGCGCCGCGGTGAGGTCGCCCTTGTCGAGCCCGAAGCCGAACACGGGCGGGAACCAGTTCGCGCGCTTCATCGCGTCGAAGAGGCGCTTGATGCTGCCCGGGTCGACGCCCACGACCAACCCGTCGGGGCACGCCCCGCCCTGACCGTGCGTCTGGCCGGCGTTGCACCCGTTGTGCTCGAGGTTGAACACCGTGCCGTCGTAGTCAGGCTGGGTGGCGGAAACGTCCTCCTCGTCGGTGTGCTGCAAACCGCACTCCTGCAGGGCTCGCGCGTTGGCGACCTTGACGACCTGCTGCACCCAGGCGATGTCGCTCAACGTCACGACAGCCGGGTGCTTGAACTTGCCCTGGGCCGCGAACTGACACTCGCGGTCGGCCTCGGTCAGACCGACATCGATGAAGTTCGGGCCGGTCGGGAAACTGATCGGGTACTTGAACTCGTTGGGAGTGCCCAGTCCGCCGATGACGGGGATGCCCGCGCCACCCTGGCTTTCGGGCTTCGCGATGAAGTTCACCTCGTTGTCCTCCGCCTTCGGGTACGTCGACCCGACCAGGGCGAGCACGTGCTGCTGCGCCATCTGGAGCGCACAGGAGTGTGTCTGCGTGGGGTCGTACTGCGAATCGCAGTACACCATCACGATCTTGCGGCCGTTGATGCCCCCCTGGGCATTCACCTTCGCGAAGTACGCACGGACCGCGTCACGCTCGACGGACGCGTCCACCGGGCCGGTCATGTCGAAGATGCCGCCGACCAGGATCGTGCTGCCGCTGACGCCCGACGCCGCCTGGCTGTTCGACGTCTGAGCGGCTGCCGCGGCCGCGCTGCCGGCGCTGCTGCCGCCGCCGGTCTGGGAATTGCCCCCCGAGCCAGCGGTTGAGCCACCGCCGCCTCCAGTGCTGGCAGCTCCGGTGGCGCCGCTGGCGCCGCCGCCGCCGCCGCCCACGTAGGCGACCTGGTTGCCCGTCGCAAAGGAACGGGCGGTAGCGAAGCCGAGGATCACGCCTGCCGTCAGTGCGGAGGCGAAGAAAGCCACGGCGATCTTCTCGCGAAAAGTCTGGCTGAACAACCCTGTCTCCAACCTCCCGCCCAAGTTGGTCTTAGCTGGCGCTCGAGACAGTCTGACTCGGCGCTGCGTACTCGGATGCAGGTTTGCTTATACCAAGTTACTCATGACTTTGAGAACGTCTGAACTCGTCGGAGGGGCCCTCGGAAACGCCCTCCCAGCACGCCGACCAGCGCACCGACGAGAGCCGAGAAGATGTCGTTGTAGGCACGGAAGAGAATCACCGCGGCAACGCCTGCGTAAAAGGGCACTCCCTGCGTCACCAGCAGGCCGGCGACGATGGCCTCCATCGCTCCCATGCCGCTGGGCAGCAGCGACAGGCCGCCCAGGATGTGACCAAGGCCGTAGGCGAACGTGGTCTGTCCCAGGCCGACGTGAGGTCCTGCGACGGCAACCACCGCCAGGTAGAACAGCGTCATCAGAAAGAAGACGGCGCAGGAATTCCACAGGATCACGAGGATCACGACCCGCGGCGTCGTCATCTGGATGAACGCGGGCCGCAGGCTGCGCAGCTGCTCGTCGAAACGCCGAAAGACCCGTACCTTTTCAACGATCCCGACGGCCCATTCATAGAGCCGCTTCCAGAGCAGGATCCCGAAGATGCCGGCGTGTGCCAACAGCATCGCGACGACAAGGGCGATCAGCTCGGGATGGTCGCCGATCCTGGGCAGCACGCCCAGGCCGATCAGCCCGGTGTAGACCAGCTCCTGGAAGGCGATGGTCCCGGCCACCGCGCCCGCATTGACACCGTGCTGCTCGCGCTCTTTGAGCAGCGCGATCCGCATGAGGTCGCCCGTGGGCACGAAGATCAGCGTCCGCCCGACGAACATCACGTAGAGGGCGCGCCGCAGCGTGATCTTGAGGCCCACGCGGCGCAGCGCCGTCCACCACCCGATGCCCTTGGTCAGGTAGATGAGGACGACGCAGGGCGCCATGTAGACCAGGTCCGTACGGTTGGCGGACAGGAACAACCTGACGATCCGGCCGGGGTTGACCAGGACGATGAGCCCGGTGAGGCTGACGGCCGCCAGCGTGATGAGCCAATGGCGGCGCAGGAACATCAGCACCGCGCCGGACCGAGGGTGTCGCTCCACCCAGTTTCCCGAGGCGCGCCCCAATCGTTCGACGCTGGTGCTGAACCCCAATGTGGCGCGAACCTTAACGCGCCGCGATCACAGTCCCAAGCCCAGGCGGTAGAGGCGGTCGCGCACCTCGGCCGGCAGAATCGAGTGCCAGGCCGCGATGGCCTGGGCGTCCACACCGACCAGGTACCGGGCCCGAGGCCTGCTCGCCGTCAGCGCTTTCCCGATCAGCTTGGCCACGCCCCTCGGATCGCCCATGAACGGCATCGCGAGGCGGGTGCCCAGCTGGGTGCGGCCGTATGCGGTCGAGTAACGCGACCCGGCGCGGCTCTCGAGATCGGAGCTGGCGTCAGCCCAGATGCCGGTTCGAAAACCGCCCGGCTCGACGAGCACCACCTTCACTCCGTCCCGCGCCACCTCGATGCGCAGCGCATCGCTGAGACCCTCGAGCGCGTGCTTGGCGCCCTGGTACCAGCCCGAGAGCGGGGTCGTCGCGACGCCGTAGATCGAGGAGACGTTGACGATGCGCCCACCGCCGTGCGCGCGCATTCCTGGCAGCGCCAGGCGGGCCAGGCGCATCGGGGCGAAGACCATGGTCTCGAAGACCCGATGCGCCTCGGCGTCGGAGACGTCCTCGACGGCGCCGACCGCGCCATAACCCGCGTTGTTGACGAGGCCCCACGGGCGCAGGCGCTCGATGACGCGCTCACAGGCGGCCGGATCGGTCACGTCCAGCTGCACGGTTCGCACCTCGAGCCCCAGCTGGCTCGCGGCGTCGCGGACCTGCCTGGCCTTCGCGGCCGAGCGCACGCTACCGACCGAATCGAAGCCGCGGCGTGCCAGCTCGAGGACCGTCGCCAGGCCGATGCCCGAGTTGGCTCCGGTGGTGAGGACGGTGCGGGGCGGCTGCGTGCGCTACCCCATGCCGCAGAAGTGAACGATCGCCGCCCCGACCTCTTCCCCGGCGTCCTCCTGCAGGAAGTGACCGGCGCCCTCGATCGTGATGTGCTCCGAGCGCTGGGCGCCCGGGATGAGCTTGATGAACGGCCGGTCTGCGCCGCGGGTGATCGGGTCGCCGTCGCTGAAGCAGCAGTGGAACGGCTTCTCCCAGCGCGCGAGCACCTCCCAAGCCTGGCGGTTGGCCACGGCGCCGGGGTCGTCCTCGGTGGTCGGGATCAGCAGCGGGAAGGTGCGGGCGGCGACCTTGTGCGGCTCGGTCGGGAATGGAGCCTCGTACGCCGCGACGGCCTCGTCGTCGAGCCCGCGGAGGCAGCCGGACTTGACGAGGAACCCGACCGGCAGCTCCTCCACGTTCTGGCTGAAGTCGCGGAAGGCGAACCAGGCGTCGCTCGGCTTGTGCAGGCCGTCGGGCAGTCCGGTGTTGGCGGTGACGATGCGAGCGAACCGGTCGGGGATCTCCGTGACCACGCGGAGCCCGATCAGGCCTCCCCAGTCCTGGCCGAACAGCGTCGCGTCGGTCAAGTCGAGCTGCTCGACGAGGGTCCGGATCCAGGTGACGTAGCGCGCGTAGGTGTAGTCGCCGGGCTCGGAGGGCTTGTCGGAGCGGCCGAAACCGGGCAGGTCGGGCGCGATGGCCCGCAGGCCCGCGGCCGTGAGGACGGGGATGATCTTGCGGTAGAGGAAGCTCCACGTCGGCTCGCCGTGCAGCAGCAGGACCGGGTTGGCGTCCCGCGCACCTTCGTCCACGTACGCGATGCGGATGCCGTCCACGTCGGCGTAGTGCGGCTCGTACGGAAAGGCGGGGAGGCCTTCGAAGCGCTCGTCAGGCGTGCGGAGGATCTCCACGCGCGTAACGCTACGTCAGCGCGGGTGTCTAGCCGGCTTCCTGAAGGAACTCGCGCAGACCCGCCAGGGTCCCGTTCTGCCGCAGCTTGGCCAGGGCCCGGGACTCGATCTGACGCACCCGCTCGCGCGGCACTCCCAGCCGGCGGCTGACCTCTTCCAGCGAGCGCTGGTGGTCGTCCGCGAGACCGAAGCGGAGCTGGATGACCCGCCGCTCCCGTGGAGTGAGCGTGTCGAGCAGGTCCTGGACCTCGTCCCGGAGCATGGTCACCGCGGCCGCATCCGAAGGGGACACCGCCTCTTTGTCCTCGACGAAGTCGCCCAGGTGCGAATCGCCCTCGTCGCCGATCGGCGTCTCGAGCGAGACCGGCTCCTGGGCGGCGCGAAACATCTCCCGCACCTTGTCGGGCGTGAGGCCCATCTCCTCTGCGACCTCTTCGTCGCTCGGCTCCCGGCCGAGCTCCTGGAAGAGACGCCGCGAGACGGCGACCAGCTTGTTGATCCGCTCGACCATGTGGACGGGGACGCGGATGGTCCGCGCCTGGTCCGCGATGGCTCGAGTGATCGCCTGGCGGATCCACCAGGTGGCGTACGTCGAGAACTTGTAGCCGCGCCGGTAGTCGAACTTCTCGACGGCCCTGATCAGGCCCAGGTTGCCCTCCTGGATCAGGTCCAGGAAGGGCATGCCGCGGCCCATGTACTTCTTCGCGATGGAGACGACCAGGCGCAGGTTGGCCTCGGTGAGGTGCTGCTTGGCACGCATGGAGCCGCCCTCCATGTCTTTCGCCAGCCGGACCTCGTCGGCAGCGGTCAGTAGGTCGACGCGCCCGATCTCCTTGAGGTACATGCGGACGGGGTCGTCCAATGCGGCCGATTCAGCCGCTTCGACGTCCGCGAGGAAGCTGTCGTCGATCTCCTCCAGCTGCACGTCGGACTCGATTCCGATGACCTCGATCCCGAGCTCCTGAAGCGCGTGCGCAACCTTCTCCAGGCCCTGGGCGTCATCACCGAGGCCGAACGCCTGCTGCAAGTCGCCGACGCCAAGCGAGCCCTGGTCCTTCCCTCGGACGATCAGAGCCTCCGCGGCCGCGATGAGTTTCTCTTCGAAGTCGTCGGACCCGGCCGTCGACGCCTGCTGAAGCTTCACCTTGGTCAAGAACGTCCCTCCACGCGCTAATGTTTCCCGCCCGAGCGGTCAGATAACCGCGGCGTTGCCGAATTTCGGGTCAGCCGGTCTCCGACCCGCTCGAGTTCGACGGCCGCACCGGCCGGCGGCGGGTCTGCGGCCCCCGTCAGCTTCTAACTCCCCGCTCCCAATTCTCTTATCTACGCGAAGGGACCGTGGCGAGTCCATCCCTCGGGCCGGGCGGAGGCGACTGCGCGCGCTTCTTATTTGTTGCCCGAATGTTTCACGTTAAACATTGGCCGCGCTTGGGCGAGCTAGGTGACGGCCACCAGTCGCCGGGGGCTGAACGGCACGAGATCGAACCCCGCATCGGCGCCGTTGGCGAGCCGCGCGGCGATCTCGCCGATCACCGGCGCGAACTTGAAGCCATGGCCTGAGCACGCGCTCACGAGGACAACGCCGGGCCGGCCGGGCGGCTCACCGATCACGAAGTGCTCATCGGGCGAGTTGGTGTACATGCACACCCGCGCCTGAACCGGCTCCCCTCCGACCCCGCACAGCCAGCGGCGGACGAAGTCGGCGGTCGACGCCCAGTCGTCGGCCGTCGCGTCCCGGTCGACCGTGTCCGGATCGGCGGCTCGGCCACCGCCGTGGCCGGCCACCTTGATCGTGGCTTCGCCCGTGCTGGGGATGCCGTACCGGGTGAAGCCGTCATCCAGCTGACGGATGAACACTGGGAAGCGCTCCGCCGAGAAGGCCGCGGCGTCATCGATCGGGAACCAGGTCTGCACGACTCGCTCGACCTGAAGCGGCAGGTCCGGCACCCAGCGGGGGTTCCAGGCGCCCGACGCGAGGATCATGCGATTCGCCAGCCACGCTCCGTCGCTGGTAGTCAGCCGGAACCCTTCGCCCGATGACTCGATCGCCTCGACGCGGGTTTCCAGCTTGAGCTCGGCGCCAGCCTGGGCGGCGACGCGGGCCGCGGCGGCCACCGCCTTCTCCGGCCGCAGAAAGCCCGCGGCGGGATCGACCACGGCCACCTCGCCACCGGCGAGACGGTGTTGGGGATGGCGCCTGGCCAGCTCCTCGCCGTCGATCAGCTCGTGTTGGAGGCCGTGCTGGCGGGCGCTGCGCAGAGCGCCGCGCACGATGACGCTGTCGGGGCCCCCGATCATCAACGCGCCGCAGAGATTCAGGAGCGGTTCGCCGGAGGCCTCCTCGAGCTCGCGCCAAAGCGGCAACGCCGCCTGCAGCAGAGGCACGTAGCCAGGTCCCTCGAAGTAGGCGGTCCTGAAGATGCGCGTGTCGCCGGTTGAGGAGCCGAGCCCGTGGCCCGGTCTGAACTGCTCGAACCCCACGCAGCTCACGCCCATCAACGCCAGCCGCCAAAGCGCCATCGTTCCCATGGCGCCGGCGCCGACGACGGCGACATCGGCTCGCCGCTCGGTCATCGCAGGGTGCTGGCGAGCAGCACGCCGTCGACCCAGTAGTCGCCCGTCGGCCCGGCCGGCAGGAGGTCGTACGTGCGCCCATCGCTGTAAGCCACGAGGGAAATCGACAGAACGTGGGCGCCGTCCAGCTCGTCGCCAGGAGCGAGCTGCCCGAGATACCGGCCGTCGGCGGTGGGGTGGCCTGGCGACGCCTCCACAGCCCGGCCGTCCGACAGCAGGACGACGTCCATCTCATGCCAAGGTGGAGCCTCCATGCTGCTCGTCGCCATGACCGGCTCCGGCAGGCGCCGGCCGGCCGCGTCCCGGGAATAGACGAGCATGCCCACCCGCACCCGCGTCACCGGGATCGGGCCACTCGGAGTGTCGATCAGGTCAGCGCGAGCGAGGCAGATCGGGCACCGGAGCAAAGCCGGCGCCTGCGACTGGACGGTGATCGAGCCGCCGCCGTCTATCCGCCCTGTGTAGCGCGTGCCCTGCATCGCGATCTGCCCGCCCCGCGCGCTGTACGCGAACCGGAAGTCCGCCCCGCCGCCGGTGAGGGTGATCGACCGCAGAGCCTTGTAGTCCTGGTACACCACTAGCTCCTGGGCGGCAGTCAGCGCTCCTCCAAATTGGTGGTGGGCGAGGATCGCCTGGTACGTCGCCGCGTCAGTGGCCTGGACCGACAAGAGCCGTTGGTGGACCTCGGCGGGGGTCACGTCGTGGGCGATCGGATACGAATCCGGGTCACAGAAGGCCGGCGGCCCGAATCGCGCGATGAGGTCGTACTTGAGGGCGGGCAGTCCGGTCGCAAGCGCCGAGGGGGAAGCTGATGGCGACGCCGAGGCCGCCAGCCCACCTGCCGGTGGATGCGGCCCACAGGCGGCAAGCAGCGTGACTGCGATCAAGCCCAATGTCGTTGCGAGTCGCCCGACGCTCATATGGATGTCAACGCCGCGGCCCGGCGCGGGTAACGAGTCTAGTTGCGGCCGATGCCGCGGTAGACGAAGCCAAGGGCGCGCATCTCGGCCGGGTCGTAGATGTTGCGGCCGTCGACGATCACCGGCCGCCGCATGGTCTTGCGCAAACGGGCGAGATCCAGCTGGCGGAACTCGTTCCACTCAGTCACGACGACCACGGCGTCGGCGCCGCGCGCCAGCAGGTAGGCGTTCCGCCGGAACTCGACCTCCGGCAGCAGCGGCCGGGCCGCCTCCACCGCCGCGGGGTCGTAGGCGCGCACGGTCGCGCCCCGCCCGAGCAGCTCGCGCGCGATGTCGAGGCTGGGCGCCTCGCGGAGGTCGTCGGTGTTCGGTTTGTACGCGAGGCCGAGCAGGCCGATGACCTGCCCGCGGACGGAGCCGAGGCACTCTCGCAGCTTGGTCACGGTCAGGAGGCGCTGGTCACGGTTGATGTCCATGACCGCGTGCAGGAGCTCGGGATGGTAGTCGTAGGCCTCAGCGATGGCGGCCAGCGCGCGCACGTCCTTGGGAAAGCAGGAGCCGCCGTAGCCGACGCCCGCGTCCAGGAAATGGGAGCCGATGCGGCGATCCAGGCCCATGCCCTCTGCCACGACCCGCACGTCCGCGTCGACCCGCTCGCAGATGCGGGCCACCTCGTTGATAAAGGAGATGCGCGTCGCCAAGAAGGCGTTGGAGGCGTACTTGATCATCTCGGCCGAGTACACGGTCGTCAGCACGATCGGGGACCCCAGCGGCTCGTACAGACGGGCGACCGACTCCGCGTGCTCGCGGGCATGGGCGCCGATGACGACCCGGTCGGGGCTCATGAAGTCGAGGATGGCCGAGCCTTCCCGCAGGAACTCCGGGTTCGAGACGACGCCCACCTGATGGCTGCCGTTCTGCGCCGCCACGACCTTCGACACCAGGTCACCGGTGCCGATCGGGACGGTCGACTTGTTCACGATCACCAGCGGCCCGGTCTGTGACTCGGCGATCGATCGGGCTGCCGATTCGACCATCGAGAGGTCGGCCTTGCCGTCAGCGTCCGGTGGAGTGCCCACCGCGATGAAGGCGAACTCGCACTCCGGTATCGCCTCCGCATACGACGCTGTGAAACGCAGCCGGCCTGCGCGCTGGTTGCGTTCGACCATCTCCCGCAGGCCGGGCTCGTAGAAGGGGATCTTGCGGCGCTTCAAGATGCGGAGGCGCCGCTCGTCGATCTCGACGACCGTCACCTCATTGCCGAGGTCGGCGAGGCAAGCCGCGGTCGTCAGCCCGACGTAGCCGGCGCCGGCCACCGCGATCCTGCTCATGCCCGCTCGCAGGGTACATGCGGGGGAGATGTCAACCGATCTGTCAAGTGACGAAATTGACCCTCGCGCAAGGCCGGTGCTAGTCTCGCCAGGCCCACCATGGTGAAAGGCGTATTTGGCGTCTGCGGCGGTGTGGCTGCTGCCCTCCTGCTGAGCGTTTCCGGCTTGGCCTATCAGGGCAGCAGCGGAGCTTCCGTCACGACCTGCAGCTCGACAGTGCCTCCGGGCGGGTCGACCTGTGTCGTCGCCACTTTCACGACCAACGGCCAGCCCAGTCAGGGTGACAACGTCGTCTTCTCACAGCGGAACGGCGGCGGCAACGGCTGCACGGTGACGTTCGCGCCGTCCTCCGGCGTCACCGACCAGAATGGCCAGGCTCGTTCGACCGCGACCATCGGCTCGACATGTCACGGCACCGTCGATCTGTGCGCTACCGACACCGTGACCAACCAGGGTGCCTGTGCCGCCGTGCTCGTCAAGGCCGCTAACGGCAACGGCGGCGGTGGTGGTGGTGGCGGCGGCGGCAACGGTCACAACAAGACGGACACCAGCGTGAAGGCCGCGTTCAAGAGCGTGGCAGGCGGTGGGAACATGAGCACCATCGACGCGGCGGCAGCGGGGGCTCTCCTCGCCGTCGGCCTCGTGCTGGCGGCAGTGCTGCGGCGGCGGAGTACGCACCCCAGCGCCTAGACGCCTCCTGGCCCTCGTCGGGCTGCTCGTGCTCCTGGTCGCCGCCGGCGCAGACGCCGCGCACGTTGAGCCCGCGTACCCCGAGCTGCGCGAAGCGGCCGCGGACCTGCAGCAGTCGGAGCAGCTGCTGTCGAATCCGGGGTCCTGGTCCGTGACCACGATCGACTCGGCGGACAGCCTTCGCTCCCAGGCGCAGGCGCTTCTGACCAGCGCCAAGGGGCGTCTTGGCAGCGATCCCGGTTTCGCAATCGCGGGCGCAATACCGCGGCTGGGGGACCAGACCCGGGCCGTGAGCGACCTCGTCGACACGGGGCTGGACGGCGTTGCGGCGGACGCGGACCTCGCCGCCGTCGCTCGGGCTTACGTCCTTGGCGGCGATCCTCACGCCAAGCTAACCAGCCGGCTGATCAGCCTCCTCACCCAGACCGCGGCGCCCTTGGCCGACGCCGATCAGCACCTAAGGCGGGCGGCGGCCCGCCTCCAAGTCGATGCGCACTCCAGCCTAGTGCCGCAGCTGGCCAAGCAGGTCACGACCGCGCTCGACACTGTTGCGGGCCAGCTGCCCAAGGTCGACGCAGCCGCAACGCTGGCCCAGCTCCTGCCGGCCGCCATGGGGACCTCAGGCCCCCGCACGTACCTGGTGGCGCTGCCCAATCCCGCCGAGCTGCGGCCGAGCGGCGGCCTGTCCGCGTTCATCGGGGTCGTCCAGTTCAGCAACGGCTTGCCAACCCAGCTGTCCGTCAGCCGCGGTGACGTGTACACGCCGCTGCGCCCCTGCTTTCCGATCCCGACTGTGCTGGCGTACTACCTCAAGTTCCAGCCGAACTGTCAGGACCTCGGCGACGCCGGCTGGGACCCGGACTTCCCGACGACGGCGCGGCTGATGGAGTCGATGGTCCTGGCCACGACGGGAGTGCACGTCGACGGGGTCATCTCCCTCGACCCGTACGCCATCGCCGACCTCCTGCGCGTGATCGGACCCATCTCGGTGCCCGGTTATGGGGCATTCACCGCCGACAACCTCTTGAACCGGACAGAGGTCATCGTCAACGTCCAGAACGACTACGGCGTCATGAATCCGCTGGCCAGGACGCTGCTGGCGCAGATCCTTGGCGCGCCGGTGACCAAATTCCCCGACCTCATCGGCTCACTCCAGACGAACACCGCCGAACGTCACATCCAGCTGCACATGCGAGACGCGACCCTGGAGCAGCGCATCCTCGCAGGTAGCGCGGGCGGCGCTCTGGAGGGTGCTGCCGGGGATTACCTGATGGTCGTCGACGCCAACGTCAGCCCCAGCAAGGGCGACCTGTTCATGCAGAAACGGTGCGACGTCAACGTGACGGTCCAGCCTTCCGGGCTGGCGCAGCACGAGGTCACCGCGAGCTACACCTACCCCAAACCTGCCACTCCGAGCCGGGCGGACACCGTGCTCAACACTGACGGCGTCTACCGCGACTATGTCCGCTTCGTCGTGCCCGGCGACGCAACCGTGGCGGACATCGAGTACGTGCTGGACGGCAAGCCCGCACCCGCCGCGGCGCAGCCCATAGTGGAGGAGCTGGGCAAGACGGTCATCGGCATGTACTTCGAGCTGCCCCGCGGCCATACAGGACAGGTCACAGTCAGTTACACGGACCACGTGCCGGGTCGCGGCGCCTACCACCTCTTAGTGCAGAAGCAGGCCGGGGCCAGCGACCGGCCGACCACGCTTGACGTCGTCTTCCCGGGCGGCCGCCGCGAGCTCGGCTCAGAACTGACGGAGGACGCCAGCTTCGACGTCGGCTGGTGACCGCGGCAGCGCTTTTCCGCACCGCTTTACGCACCGTCAGTCCCGACTCGACACCTGTGCGGCGGTCCCTACTTGACGTTTTGAACTCAGCTCTTGACTTGCTCCGCAGCCTGTCTAGTAGCCTCGGGCCACTTTACGGGGACCACGGCAGGAGGGCTTGGGAAACTGATCGAACGCAGCGGGGCGTCGGTCGCTACGTGGGCGGCGGACGGCGAGGAGGAGCAGGGACCACGGCCGGCCGTTGCCGGCCGTGCGGCCATGGCGGCCAAGCGAGGCATCGACGTCGCCATCGCGCTGGTAGGCCTTCTGCTGGCGGCGCCTGTGCTGCTGCTGGTCGCGATCGCGATCAAGGTCGACTCCCCTGGCCCGGTCCTCTATCGCGGCCGCCGCCTCGGCCGTGGCGGCAAACACTTCACGATGCACAAGCTCCGCACCATGCACGTCGGGGCGCACGACAGATTGGCGGAGATCATCCATCTCAACGTCGGGGAGGGCATGGTCAAGATCCCCGACGACCCCCGTCAGACGGCGGTCGGCCGCCTCTTGCGGCGCCTCAGCATCGACGAGGTCCCGCAGCTCTGGGATGTCCTCCGCGGCGAGATGAGCCTGGTCGGCCCGAGGCCGCACGTCCCGGGCGAGCTCAACGAAGACGACCCGCTGCTGATGGCTCGCCTGGTCATGCGGCCGGGCATGACCGGCCTCTGGCAGGTCAGCGCGCGCACCCACCCTGCCCTCGAGAGGCGGGTGCAGTGCGACCTCGACTACATCAACCGCTGGTCGCTGGTGCACGACTTCACGCTGCTGGCGCGAACGGTCCCGGCTGTGCTTCGCGCGGACGGCGGCGCCACGCTGCGGCCGCTGGCGCGGGTGCAAATCGGAGAGTCGATCGCGCCAGTGGTCAAGCTCGCGCCCGAGCCGGCGCGGATCGAGAAGCTCAGCCTCAGCTGACATCCCGCTAGCGTGCTAGCGGTGAACGCGCAGGATTCGGCCCCGATGGAAGGAGAGCTGCCGGCCCGAAGTCCTTCGATCACGGCCGTCGTCACCTGTCACAACCAGGCCCCCTTCGTCCTGGAAGCACTGGCTTCCATCGCGGCGCAGGAGCGCCGGCCGGACCAGCTGGTGGTGGTGGACGACGGCTCCACCGACGGGAGCCAGAGCGCGGTCGCCGCTTGGCTGGAGCACTCGGAGATTCCCAGCACCCTCATCGCCAATGGGTCAAACGTAGGCATCTGCCGCGTCATGAACCTCGCTCTCGAGAAGGCCACCGGCGACTACATCGCCGTCCTCCATGGCGACGACGTCTGGCTGCCCAACAAGTTGAGGTTGCAGGCAGCAGCCCTCGACGCCACCTCAGACGACGTGAGCCTGGTCTACAGCGACGCCGAGGTGATCGACGAGCACGGAAGGCCGCTGGAACCGAGCGTCCTGGATCGATACGGCGTGCCGCGGCCGCGACCGAGCGGACAGGTCACAGCGCAGATCCTCGACCGGACTCTCCAACTGGCCGGGCACGCGACGCTCATCAAGCGGGCCTGGCTCGACAAGGTAGGGCCCTACGACGAACGACTCCGCGCCGAGGACTACAGCATGTGGCTGCGGCTGGCGCTGCGCTCCCAGTTCGTCTTCGTTGACGCGGTCGTGGCCAAGTGGCGTGTGGTCCCGACCTCGCTCTCCCACGTCCTGGCATCCGTCTACCTGCAGGACGACCTGCTCACGATCACCTCTTTGGTCGACGCCGGGGCTGAACCGCGACAGCTGTTGCTGCGCCACCAAGCGCTGATCGCGTCGCACCTCTATCGCCGCGGCCCGCAGGCGCGGGCGGCTCTGCGTGCTCGCATCCGCCACGAGCAGCCTCTTCGAGCGGCCGCGCTGGCGCTGCTCACCGTGGGCGGACTCGTTCCGCAAGGCCTCGGCGTCGCGGCGCGGGTCAAGCGCCTCGCAGGGCTGCGCCACATGGCGCTGGATTGACGGTCCGGGTCGGTGGCGCCGGCCTGAGGTCGGAGCTCCTCGGCGCCGCGCGCCCTCAGCTGCCGCCTTCGCTGATCGTCCTCTGCCGGGTGCCGACCGGCTCAGGGCTGGGGTGGCTCTGCGATCGCGAGCCGGCCGGCCGAGAGCAGCTCCGTCTGGCCGCACTCCTCGGCCACCTGGAGCGGCTCCAGCGAAAGGCTGGCGACGAGTCCACCTGGTGGACCCTGGTCAGCCTGGCCGATGCCTGGCGCGAGCATGACCCCCCAGGGCCCGCCGGCGCTGACGTCCCCTGGGATGCGCCCGCGTCGGTGCTCTGCTTCGGAAGCCGCAGCGACGATGCGTCCGCGATGCTGGTCGCGGAGCCGCACTACTTCATGTACGACCGGTACCGGCGGCTGCGGGCGAAGACGCTGCTGCTCGGCCTCCCCTGGGCATGGCGGCGCCGCTCCGCGATCTTTGCCGGCGGCGACCACGGGCGGCAGGTGGGGCTGCCGGACGGCAGCAGCACGACACCCCGCCGTCTGTTGGCGACCGTCGTGGCGGACCGGCGCCTGCCGGTTAGGGTGGCGCTCCACGGTGGGACTTCGGTGGCCGAGCAGCTGCGGTACCGGGTCATCCTCGACGTGGACGGGCACGCGCGAACCTGGGAGGCCTGGGCATGGAAGCTGATGAGCGGGTCCGTCGTCGTGTCGCAAACCTCCGACTGGCAGACGCGATTCACGGCCGAGTTCGAGCCGCGAGTCCACTACCTCCCCGTGGGGGAGGACTTCGTGGACCTGGCCGATGTCCTCGAGTGGTGCCAGGGCCACTGGCCGGAGGCACGGTCGATCGCCCGCAGAGCGCGCCGCAGAGCACGTTCGGTCTACAGCCGGGATCGGGTCGAAAGCTCGAGCGAGTGGCGGCGGATCAGCCCCGCGCTGCGCCCTCTGGCGAAGCTGCCCGCTGATATGCCGCCAGCGTGAGCTCAGCAGTCCTCCGCCAACTGAATACGGCCGCGCGTGCCTTGCCCGCCCTCACGAGCTCGGCTCGCAGGCCGTCATCCGACAGCAGCTGGTTCACGGCGGCCGCGATACCCGCAGGGTCTCGCGGTGAGAAGTACATCGCGGCGTCCCCGCACGTCTCGTGGAGCACTGGGATGTCCGAACAGGCGACGGGCAGCCCTGAGGCCATGGCCTCCAGCGCCGGGATGCCGAATCCTTCGGCGAGGCTCGGAAACACATAGACGCGCGCACGGCGGAACAGCACGGCCAAGTCCTGGTCGGGGACGAAACCCGGCAGGATCAAGCGATCTTCGACCTGCCTCTCCTTCGCCCGCCGGCGCAGCCTCGGATAGAACGCGTCCCGGGAGCAAGGGTTGACCAGGAACAGAGGCTCCGAGATGTGGGTGAGCGCATCGATCACACTCTCGACGTTCTTGTAGGGATAGGCGTTGCCCACGTAGAGGACGAATGGCTCGCGGATGCCATAGCGCTCGAGGACATCGTGGTCTTGCTGAGTCGAAGTCTGATCCAGGAATACGGCTTCCGCCGCTTCAGGCGTGACGATGATGTTGTCTTCGCGCACGCCCAGCGACTTCACGAGCTCAGTCCGGACAGCGGCGGAGGGCACCAGGATCAGGCGCGCCCGCGTGACCGCGGCGGCGATCGTCCGCTTGTAAACCTGGTGCTTCAGCAGGACTACCGGCGACTCGCTCGCGGCAGCCTGGGCGGGACCGAACTGACTCTTGATGAGGTCGTGGATCGTAGCGACGAAAGGGCCCCTGTACACAAGGGGAAAGTTGAAGTTTGGGAAGTGGACAAGGTCGGGGCGCGTTCTCGACAGAATCCCCGGCATCCGGAGCTGCTCGCCGAACGTGTACCAGCCCACATCAGCCAGGGCTCGCTGGAAGTTGGACCGGGCCGGCACGAAATCGGACCAGTTGGAGCGGCTGAGCAGGACCGTATACCGGTTGCGATCGTCGATCCGCTGCAGTTCCTCCACGAGCTTCGAGACATAGCGCCCGAGGCCGGAGAGGCGAGGGCCGAGAAAACGCGCGTCGATGGTGATGCGCAACGGCTCGACGGCCGAGCTCACGTGCGGTGTCCCTGATGGGCCGCGTCATCCTCTACGCCCACCGCCTGGACGCGAGCACGGGCAGCGGTGTCCAGCGCTACACCGATGGCCTCATCGGTGGCATGGAGGAGATCGCCTCCGCAGACTGGGAGGTGACGGCGGTGTCGCCGGACCGGGCGCCGCAGCGCCGGCCGGGCGGCCCCGTCACTTACGGCACCGTGCCGGTGCCTCGGAAAGTGATTCACGGCCTGTGGATGGTGGCAGAGTTCCCGCCGCTGGAAGCGTTCACCGGAGCCACCGATCTCGTTCATCTGCTCAGCACGGCCATCCCGGTGCCGTCCCGCGCGCCCCAGGTGGTCACCGTTCACGACCTGTTCACGGTCCGGCACCCCGAGTGGTTCGAACCCCGCTCGGTGCGCGCGACGCTCAAGACGCTCCACCGGGCCGTCCGTTCGGCGCGCCGAATCATCGCGCCCTCGGCCTTTGTGGCAGAGGACATCACCCGCACGCTCCAGGTGGATCCCGACCGCATCTCGATCGTCCATGAAGGCGTGACTTCACGGTTCGCCGCGGATGAATCCGACGGCGACGCGGCCGGCGTGCTGACGCGGTACTCACTCGGGCCGCGACCGTACCTGATCACGGTCGGGCTCCTATCGCCCCGCAAGAACCTGAGGGTGCTGGCCGAAGCCTGGGCAATCCTCCGTTCACGCTTGGGCGACGACACGCCGGCGCTCGTGGTGGTTGGTCCGAATGATGTCGGGCATGAGGCCGCCCGCCGGGACGTCGACCGCCTCGGGCTATCCGGAACGATCCGGTTCACCGGCTATGTGCCGGATGCCGATCTGCGGGCCCTGCTCGGCGGTGCAACCGCGCTGGTCCACCCTTCGTTGGACGAGGGCTTCGGCCTGACCCCGTTGGAGGCGATGGCCGCGGGCGTTCCAGCCCTGGTGTCGAGCTCCGGCGCGATTCCCGAGGTCACCGGCGACGCCGCCCAGCTGCTTGATCCGCGCGACCCGGCGGCGTGGGCGGACGCGGTCGAGACGATCGTGAGCAATCGTGGGCTGCGGGAGTCGATGATCGAAGCCGGGCGCCGTCGCGCCGCGCTGTTCACCTGGTCGGCCGCTGCCCGGGGCACCCTCGCGGTCTACCGGGCCGCGCTGTCGGGCGCCTGACCGCGGGCGCTCGGTACGAACGAGCACCCGATCGCGACCACGCTCCAAACCGGCCACGCGACTCCGATGGCGTCGAACGTGTGGAGGAAGATCGCGCAGGTTGCGGTGGCCCCCAAGCCCAGGAGACCCGCCTGGCTCCAGCCGTCGCCCGCAAGCGCGCCGCGCGCCAGCCGGAGCAGGCACGTAACGACGAAAAGCACCACCAGGATGAAGGCGACCAGGCCCATCTCGAAGCCGATCTGGAAGTACCAGCTTTCCTGGATGACTGCGCCGGCGACGGCGAATCGCTCACCGGTCGAGGCGGCGGTGCCCAGACCGTGGCCGAGTGGGGAGACGAGGAGCGCCGTCGCGTCCTGACCGAGCCGATCAAGGTGGATGGTCGAGCTCACGTCGGACGGTGAGAGGGTCGTGCCCAGGCGGTCGCCGAGTCCGATCGCCGCGGCGAGAGGTACCAGGACCAGGGCCAGAAAAGCGCCTGCTGTCAACGCAACGATGCGCCGGTTGGCAAGCATCACCGCTGTCACGGCCATCGCGAACATCGCAAAGATCGCCGTGCGCGTCAGTGAGAGCATGGTCCCGGCCGCCGCGATGAGCAGCGAGAGGGCGCGCAGGGCTCGGCCGGGGGCGAGCCCGACCCGGCTGGCGGCGATTCCAAACGGCACCAGCATGAAGAAGCCAAAGGACAGCGAACTGAAGAAGAACCCGGATGCGTGCAGCAGGTAGCGCCCACCGACGAGGCTGTAGACGAGCTCGACGCTCGCCGAGCCGCCCGCCTGCTGGCCCTGGTAGTCGAGCACTCCGGCAGAGGCCAGGAAATTGCCCCAGCCCGCCGCATCGAACACGTTCCAGAGGCCAGTGGCGGTGGTGACCGCGCCTTCGAGGAGCAGCGCCAGCGCGAGCAGCCGGCGCTCCGGGGGCCCGAGGGGGAGGTGGCGGACGATCACGAAGATGAGGACGAGGAATCCGTCCTGCCGAGCCGCCACCAGCCGCACATCCGCAGGCGGTCCGAGCGGCAAGAGGAGGTAGGCGGCGATGATGGCCACCAGAGCCAGCGCCAGCAGGTCGAGGCCGTCGAGGGCGCGCGTGCCCCGTACGATCGCCGCCACGCCGAGCGCCAGGATGGCGAACTCCTTCCAGAACCTCATCATCGACACGAGGTCGTGAGCGGCGCCCAGCTTTTGGAGCTCACCGAAGAACAGGGGGTCGAAGGGCGCCAGCGTCAAGACTGCGGTCAGCACCCAGGCCGGTCGCGCGATCGCCAGCACGACGAACCAGGGCGCCACCAGCAGCGCGAGGACCGCACCCACCCAAACGGACCCCAAGGCCGTCGCGGCGCCCGCCAGCATCGCCGCCACGAGCGCCCCGATCAGCAGCGGGACAGGAGCCGTGAGCTGCAGGAGGCGGTCGCCGAGAGGGCCGCGGTCGGGGGTTACGCTGCGGGCTGCGGCGACGCTGGTGCGGCTCACCTAACCGGCACTCCAGCGGCGCCGCGAGCAGCTGCCACCTCCGGCAGCCACGCGGCGAATCGGGCGCCGATCTCGTCCCAGTCGGAGCCTGCGACGATCGACCGGGCGCGCGTCGAGAGGCGCTGCCGGAGCTCGGGGTCGCGCAGTAGGGCCACTGTCTGCGCCACGAAGGCCGGCGCGTCGCGCGCCGTCAGGGCGGCGCCCGCGGCCCCGTAATCGAGCCCAGCATCGGCCTGGTCGGTGGCTACCATCGGCAGCCCGTTGGCGGCGGCCTCGATCATCTTGATCTTCGTTCCATGCCCTGCCCGCATCGGCACCAGCAGGACGTCGCTGCCGGCAAGCCAAGGGCGCACCTCGTCAACCTCGCCGACCACCTCGATGCCCGATGCGGGGTCGTGGAGCCGCATCACGCGAGGCAAAGGCTTGCGGCCGATCACGGTGAGCACGGCGTCCGGCACCTCGCGGCGGATGGCTGGCATCAACTTCGACGTCAGCCACTCGCAGGCATCCACGTTCGGCCAGTAGTCGAGCGAGCCCAGGAACAAGAGGCGCCGCGCCTGCCCCGGTCTGGGTTGGTGTGCCGGCGCGGCGGGGATGCGAGTTCCGTTGGGAGCGACGTGGACCCGCCGTGCACCCCACGCCCTGAGTGCGGCCGCATCGGGCTCGGAAGCCGCCACGACGCCATCCGCTTCGCGGACCGTGCGCCGCCCCCACCACCACGCCCTGGCCGCATTGCTCGCGTTGAGGATGACCCCGTAAGGAGTCGGCGCACGCCGGGCGATGGAGGCCGCGAGCCGCCACTCGATCCCCTGCTCGATGTGAATCCAGGGCAGCCCGCAGGCGCGCAGCAGGCCTAGCAGGCCGTAAGCCGAGTACTGGTCGACCACGATCAGATCGTGCCCGGCCGAGGCCGCATTGTCGACCGCGCGCCGCGTCAGCTCGTGCGTCGAGCTCCAGGCGGCCAGAGGCAGAGGATCGACGAGCACTCCGATCTTGTGCCGGCGCCGCGACGCCTCGCGCGCTGGATAGCGGTGCCAGCGGTCGTCCGTGAGCTTGAGCTCGGCGTCAGGGCCGCCGGCGCCCGTCTGCCACACCTCCACGTCATGTCCCTTCGCGCAGCCTCGCAGGAGCTCGTAAGCGCGCATCGCGCCACCTGTGCTGTTGGAGGTGGGCGTGTGAGGCGTGATCCAGAGGACACTCAACCTTCCCGTCAAGCCTGCTTCTCCGGACGAGGGACCAGGCATTCGTAAACCTTGCGCGTGGCAAGGCCCATCGTTTGAACTCTGAACTGAGAGTTGAACCGCTCGCGTCCTGCCGCCGCCAGCCGGGCTGCGAGTTCTGAGTCGTCCAGGAGCCTGAGAACAGCCTTGGCCATAGCGGCCCAATCGTCGATGGGCACCACGACACCGGACACGCCCGCCTCCACCGCGTCGCGGCTACCGACCGCGTCCGTGACGACGACAGGGATGCCGGCCCGCATCGCCTCCAAAGGTGTGTAAGGGCCACCCTCGAACCGGGACGTCAGGCAGAAGACGTCGAGGGCACCCAGCGCCCAGGCCGGCTTCTCGAGATCCGGTAGGTGGTGGATCCGTAAGCCGTCCGCTGAGCTGCCGATCATGGCTCTAACCGAGCTCCGCAGCGGCCCGTCGCCGATGAGGACGAAGTGTGCGTCGGGCCGCTGTTTGGCGATCTCGAGACAGGCGCGAACGAACTGATCGGGGGCTTTCTGCGGCACGAGACGGCTGATGGTCCCGATCAGCGGGGTCGACGGGTCCAGACCGAGCAGCGAGCGCAGATCGCGGGCCGACGTCGGCAGCTCTGACTCGATGCCATTGGGGACCACGCTCACGCGGCCACGGGCGATCACGCGAAGCTTGACGGCCAGCTCGGCCTCGCTCGCAGAGACCGCGATCATGTGGTCGGTGAGCGGCCGCAGAAGCTGCTCGGTCCTCATCGCGAGCGCTCCGGTGGCGAGCGCGTGCGGCGTGTACACGCGAACGCAGCCGGTGCCCGCCGCGGCCAGGCGTGCGATCGCTCCACCCACTGAGCTGTGCCCGTGGACGATGTCGAAGCCTCGCTCCTGGATGAGCCTGCGAATTCGCCAGATCGCCTGGAGGTTGGCCGGGTGCGCGGGGTTGCGCCTCATGGGCACGACGTGCACGACGCAGCCCGCAGCTCGCAGCTCCGCCAAGGCGCCGTCGTCGCTCAGCCCGTCGACGCGCCGAGCGGGAGTGACCGAGTCGTGCTGGACGTCAGGCACGTACCTGACGAG
This sequence comes from Candidatus Dormiibacterota bacterium, assembly GCA_036378435.1. GTDB lineage: Bacteria > Chloroflexota > Dormibacteria > Dormibacterales > Dormibacteraceae > DASUWK01. Next base: position 55,454 of record DASUWK010000062.1, read on the forward strand.
GTCGATCAGGTGGCGGGCGGTGCCGCCGCCGATGGCCTCCAGCACGTGAAGCACGCGAATCGGACGGCCGGCGAGGGAGTCCGGCGCGGCGTCGAGGACCGTCGGGGCCGGGTCTCGCATGCTAAGCCGCGTTCCTGTCGCTACCGGCCGGCGGTTTGGTGAACTTGATGTCGCCCAAGCCCGGGAGCCACGCCGGCGGCGGGCCCCAGCGCCTCAAGAAGAACGCGAGCGCCCCCAGGACGATCCCGTAGGTGCGGGCGCGACCGTGCTCGGTCCGCAGCGGCGCTCCTCGCCGCAAGCCCTGGCTGGCCAGCGCTCCGAGCTTGTCGCGGTTCGCGTTGAGCGCCGTCAGCACGGCTCTCCAGCCGCCCAGGCGTCGCGCGTACTCGATGCCGTTGCGCGTCATCAGGAACTCGTAGGCACCCTGCCGCCGCGAAGCGCCCGGCGCCTGGTACGCGCGGGCGTCCAGCGCGACCAGGACCGGCCAGCCCGCTCGCCGAGCGCGCAGGCACAGGTCGGCCTCCTCGAAATAGAGAAAGAATCTGCCATCGAAGAGGCCCACGTCTTCGAGCAGCTGACGAGCGACGACGATGCAGGCTCCGTCCACCCAATCCGCCTCGACGAGCGGGCCCGAGCCACGCGGGGTGGGTCTGTGCGAGACCTGTCCGCGCCTATCCGTGCTGCCGCCGTACGACCATGGTTGGCCGCTCTCGCGGCTCGCCAGGGTGGGGGCGATCACACCGATCCGGCCCGAGCCGAGGTGGCCGATCAGTGTGGACACCGTCCCGTCCTCCAGCCCAGCGTCCTGCGTAAGCAGCAGGAAGTGGGTGTAGGGATGGGACATCAGTGCGCGCACGCCGGCGTTCATCGCCGTCGCGTAGCCGCCGTTGCTGGGCATCCGCATGACCCTCACGCCCGGCGCCGGCGGTGGCAGCGGTGGATCGGACGGTCCTGAAGGGTTCTGCACGACCATGATGTCTTGAGCGGGCATTGTGCCCACCAGAGAGCGAGTCACGGCCGCGGCTCCGTTGGGATCGCCGTAAGCCAGGACCACGGCGCCGAGCCTGGTCGTCTCGGCCGACTGCGCCGGCGACGGCCCAACCCCGGGTTCAACCGTCGCCATCTCTGGGCCTAACCCGCGGGGCTCTAGTTCCCGTCGGATCTGCGTGCCGTCACGAACGCTCGATAGTCGTAGAAATAGTCGTCTGGGTCGTAGTAATCCGACGCGAGCACCAGGCAGACGGAGCTCGACGAGAAGTTCTCTATCTCTCGCCAATGCATGGCTGGTACGTAAAGCCCTTTGTAAGAACGGTTGAGGAAGAATCGCTCGCGCGCGCCCATCCCATCGTCGATCACTATGTCGAAGCTGCCGGACGCGGCGACGATCAGTGACTCGAGAGCACGGTGAGCGTGGCCTCCCCGAGACTCGCCACCGGGGACGTCATACGTGTAATAGACACGGCGAATGGGGAACGGGACGTGCCGATCCTCTTCGATGAATGTGAGGTTCCCGCGAGGATCGGTTACCCTCGGCAGTTCGATGATCCGGGCTTCCACAATTGCCGCGACAGCCTAGCAGTATGATGGCCGATTCCGGAACGTCTCCACGTGGTTTTGCCGGGCGCCCGCTCGCGCGGCGGTACGAGCACAAAGACGAGGCCACGTGGGACGCCTTTGTAGCCGACGCGTGGAACGGCACACTGCTGCACACGCGGCGGTATCTCTCGTACCACCGAGACCGCTTCGAGGACCGGTCGCTGGTGATCGAGGAATCTGGACGGGTCGTCGGACTTCTGCCGGCCGCGGTCGACCCCGCCGATGAGCGCAATGTCGTCTCGCACCCCGGCATCACCTATGGCGGCTTGGTAACACGTGGCGACCTGCGCGGGGAGGCCGCGATCTCGGCCTTCGAGGCCTGCGTGGCTGTTCTTCAAGGGGACGGGCACGACCAGCTCACCTACAAATCGATCCCCACGCTCCTGCATCGGTTCCCGACTGAGGACGACCTCTATGCGCTGTGGCGGCTGGGGGCCACTCTGGCGAGGACGGATCTGTGGGCTTGGGTGCCCGCGCACGGGCGGCGGTCGATGTCTCGAGTGCGGCAGCGCGCGCTCCGGCGCGCCGCCGAGGAGAGCATCGTCGTGCGACAGGACGATTTGCGCCGGCTGCCGGAGTTCTGGGACGCCCTCGGTGAGAATCTCCGGGCGCGCCACGGCGTCTCCCCGACGCACACATTGGACGAGATCACGACCCTGGTCGATCGGTTCCCGGACCGCATCGCGCTGCATGTCGGCGTCGATCCGGAGGGCGCCTTGCTGGCCGGCGCGCTGACTTTCCAAACCCCCGGCGCGGTCCACATCCAGTACAGCTCCCCGACTGAAGCCGGTCGCGAGGTGGGTGCGCTCGACGCCGTTTACGACTCGCTAATCAGGGCAGCGTCAGCCGCCGGCCTGGCGACCAGCTTTGGGTCGAGCACGGAGGCCGGTGGACAGGTGCTGAACACTTCTCTCTATCACTTCAAGGCGACGTTTGGTGCGGCCTCGCTGGCGCACCAGTTCTTCACGCTTCCGCTCAGCTGAACGCGGTCCAACTCTCACGCGCCGCCCAGCTGTCTGACCCGGCTGCGGAGCCATCTCAGCTTGTTCGTCAATACAGGCCGGCGGGGTGTGCGAGACACCTCCCAGTAGCGCTCGGTCGCCGGGTCGAGGGCGCGGTCAAGCATGTCTTTGTGGGCGTCGCGCAGTGGAGCAGCCTGCGACGCATAGCAAGCGAAAGCGTCCGCCTTGGTCGCCATTCCTTGCAGAGGGTTTCCAGCGCTCAGCTCGCGTGAGTCGGGCGGCGCCGACCAGCGGTTGCTGAGTCCGTACGGCAAATCCAGGTAGGCCACGCCGATGAGCCCGCTAGAACGCCCTAACGCCAGCCAGCACGCTTCGGCGGCGATCTCGTGGTCCACATGCCACCTTCCCCCCAGCGGGAAGAGAAGCAGTCTGGGATTGGCGTGGTCGATCTCACGTGCAACCCGCTCAGCCAACCGCGTCGGACTTGGCCGTTTGGGGTCGTACTGGCTGTCAAGAAAGTCCAGTGATGACTGGCTCGCGTGGCAGAGCGTCAGAGCGTTGAGGTCTTCGGACCTCCGGGCTGCCACTGCGACATCGCTGTCGCTGAAGCCGCACTCAACATCCCAACTCGCTGTGGTCGGCACGGCTGGCGCGCCTCCGAAGACGGTGAGAACGACGGCGCCGGGATTGGCGGCAAGCATCGAATAGCAGCTCAGGATCGCGTCGTCGTAGTGCGGCGAAACAACGAGGATCTGCTGCGACACTTGGGCTCCCGCAAGAGTCTAAGAGCGAGGGCCGCCAGTTCGGGGGGCCGAGGATCCGTGCTCGGGTACAATCCGTCCTCCGCGATGAGTCTCGACCCTCAGACCATCAAGGCAGTGCCGTTCGACGAGCGCTTTCTGGACGCCACATGGACGTGGCTGCAAGACCGGGACCTGCACTGGATAATCGACGCCCGCCAGCAGACGCGTGAGGAGCAGCGCCGGTGGTTTCAGTCTCTGCCAGAGCGCAGGGATTACGCCATCTGGGGTGTCGAATGCGAAGGCACGCCGGTCGCTGTGTTCGGGCTTAAGAACATCGCCGCCAACGGCAGCGGCGAGTGGTTCATGTTCATCGGAACTCAGGAGTTTCGCGGTCGCGGCATAGGTGACTGGATTGTGGCTGAGATCGAGACCAAGGCGCGCGAACGCGGCCTGAACGAGCTGTGGGGCCGGATCCGCCCTGAGAATGAACACATTAAGAGACTGCTGCGGCGCAACGGCTTTGAAATTGGTCAAACAGAGGAGGGCGGGCGCCTGCGGATCCGCAAGCGGCTAGACACGGTCTGACGGCTAGCGGCGTCGACAGTGACCCACGGTCAGTCGAGCGAGCCGATGGCTTCGACTGGGAAGGCGGAAAGCACCGAAGTCGCGTCGTCAATCTGCTCCTGGCTCAATTCGCGGCGCCAGCGACCCGGCAGATCACCCCAGACCCTCTTTAAGTCGAAGCCCTCGCCCGGTTGATTCGACTGGGCGAGGTACTCGTCGACACTGTCTGACCACTCCAACCCAGCACGCGAGAAAAGCGCTTGCGACTGCTCCACAGGATTGGCGAGGAGATCCTCATGCGTGACTTCGATCCAGTTGCCGCAGCTGCGGGCGGCCGCCTCCAGAGCGACACTCTGGACCCCGATGGCCCAAGCCACCTGCTTCGTCCGCGAGGCGCCAGGTTCCAGCGGCGGCGCCGCAATCTTCGGCAGCACGCGTTCCTGCAGCCACGGATCATTGGGATCTGGCACGGGCCTGAAGTCCATCCGCATCCAGCTGGCCAGGACGTCCAGCGCGTGGCGTTTCACCCAGACCACCCGGGGCGTGAACGTCACCGCCACCCACTCTGCGGCCAGCGCCGAGAACACTGACTTCACGACCACGACCCGCGGTGGCTTTCGAGCCTGCGCTGCGGCGAGTCGAATACTCCAGACGATTGGTCCGGCCGGTGACTCGACCAGGACCCTTCCGACCTTGGGGCGTTCCTGCAGCCACGCGTCGACTCGTTTCTTCAGGCGCGCAGAGCGGAGGAGAGTGCCGGCTCCCCCACCCAAAAACGAATACGTCCAAAGACGCTCGTAATGCGGCGCCCGGTCGCCTGGCTCGACCACCGGTAGGGCCTCGAAGTTGGACCCGAGCGCGACCGGAACCCAACGGCGGAGAAGCGGGTTGTCCGGCTCATTCACTATCGCGGCGCCTGCAGCGCGGCCCAGGATCTGCCCAAGCCAAGTGGTACCGGAACGGGGAACCCCCAACAGGAGCACGCGGTGCGGCAAGTGCGGAACCTGGGGAGGATTTGCGCCCGCGGACCCGATCATGGGGCGGATGCCACTGCCGGCTCGAGACGATATGGAATACCTCTCGCCGGTCGTCCTCAAGACATCGCGAGGCGGTCTGCCGAGGTCGTAAGCCATGGCGCCGGATGTTAGTCCGATCGGCTTGGCCGGCGAGTTGCGCTTGTATCGTATCGCCGTGCCTGCAGCCCCCTCCGGCCGGCCTGACCTGACAGAAGGCCAGCCTGCGTCGCAGCCCCGGACAATGCGTTTCGACGAGCGCTTCCGCGATGCGACCTGGGAGTGGTTTCGCGATCCGGAGCTCCGAAGGCTGACAGGCGCAAAAGAGCAGACCAAAGAGGAGCAGGCGGCCTGGTTCGAAAGCTTGCCTTCGCGGCCTGACTATCGGATCTGGGGAGTCGAGCTGGATGGGCGGCCGGCAGCGGTGTTCGGCCTGAAAGCGATCCGCGCGGACGCGGCGACGTGGTTTGTTTTCATCGGCGACGCCGAGCTGCGTGGCAGAGGATTGGGCGCGTACATGGGCTCGGAGGTACGGCGGCTCGCCGCGGAACTTGGCATTCGCCACTTGCGCAACCGTCTGCAGGCCAGCAACGAGGCGATCGTGAACCTTCACCGGAGCGTCGGCTTCGAGCTCGCCGAAACGGCCGAAGACGGATTCATACCGGTCCACCTGGACCTGCAGGGCGAGCCATGAGCAACGGCGCGGACGCACGCGTGCCCTTCCTGGACGTCGCGGCCGCCTATGCCGAGCTGAGCCAGGAGATCGACGCCGCGATCGCCCGCGTCAATCAGCGTGGGTCCTACATCCTGGGCCCGGAGGTCGCAGCCTTTGAGGCCGAGTACGCGCAGTACTGCGGAACCCGCTACTGCATCGGCACGGGCAACGGTCTCGACGCGCTCGAGCTGACGCTGCGAGCCATCGGCGTGGGACCGGGTCAAGAGGTCCTGGTACCCGCCAACACCTTCATCGCCACCTGGCTGGCCGTGAGCCGGTGCGGCGCCACACCCGTGCCCGTGGAGCCCGATCCGTCGACATACAACATCGATCCTCAACGCCTCGAACAGGCGCTGACCGACCGCACCGCCGCCGTGATCGCGGTTCACCTCTACGGACAGCCTGCGGACATGGAGCGGATCAACGCGATCGCCGCGCGACGCGGCGTGCCAGTCATCGAGGACGCCGCCCAGGCTCACGGCGCTCGTTTGTGCGATCGGCGCGTGGGTGCGTTGGGGATTGCGGCGGCATGGAGCTTCTACCCCGCCAAGAATCTCGGAGCGCTCGGTGACGGCGGAGCGGTCACGACCGACGACCCTGAGCTCGCCAGGAAGATCAGGTCCCTCCGGAACTACGGTTCTGAAACCAAGTACGTCCACGACGTGCTGGGCATCAACTCTCGCCTGGACGAGCTGCAGGCCGCCGTCCTCCGCGTCAAGCTCGGGGCCCTGGACGAATGGAACGCACGCCGGCAGGCGGTTGCGGACGCCTACAGCCGCGGCTTGACCGGCCTCGGGCTGACCCTGCCTTCAGGCTTGCCGGGCGCTCAGCCGGTCTGGCACCTCTACGTCGTCCGCAGCGAGATGCGCGACTCCCTCGCGTCGGCCCTCGCCGAGCTTGGCGTCGCGACGCAGGTCCACTATCCGATCGCCCCGCACCGGCAGGAGGCCTACGCAGGCGGGACCTGGCCGGCCCTTCCCATCTCAGAGCGCCTCCACGCCGAGGTGCTTAGCCTGCCGATGGGACCGCACCTCTCACCGTCACAGGTCGACACGGTCATCGCAGCCGTGCGCGAGGCGGCGTCCGGCGCGTCGGGCGCCTGACCAGCGGACGCGCGGTCTGGCCGGCCAGCACGAGGACTGACGTTGGCGAAGGCGCGCTGGGCGCTGAAAGCATGCGACCTGGCGGGGCCGGCCCGGCCCGCAGCGATATCCGCTGTGAACGCATACGGAGGGCTGCGCAGGAGCAACACCAGGATCGTGCCGCTCCAGTGGCTCCACCTCGGCGAGCACGGCGAGCGGCTGCTTCTCGAGCCCGCGGCTGACGCGACCTCCTTCGGCCCTCGAGTCGGCCGTCAAAGCGCCGACGAGGAGCGGGTGCGGATACCGGCGGTCTGCGCCTGGCATCTTCGCGACGCCCGCATCTCGTCAGCTTCTTCGTCCGCGTTGGTGCGGTACGGGGTCGTCGCTGAAGGCGTGCCTGGACAGGAAACGCGGATCGACGTCACAGCAGGCCACTTGCGTGGACACGGCCGCAAAGTCGCGATGGTCGAAGTCGACGAGGGTGCCGACCTCGAAGGCGGCATCTTCCTGGGCGGGAACGGCTCCTACAACTTCTATCACTGGATGTGCGAACTCCTCCCCAAGCTGCAATACCTGGACGAGGTCGACCGCCGCTTCTCCCGGCTTCCCCTGCTCGTCGACCGCAAGGCCGTCGAGGATCCCGGCTTCGCGGCCGGGCTGAAGCTGCTGGCCGGCGAGCGGGAGACGATTCCCATCCCGGCCGACCCGCTGACGCGTGTGCGAGACCTCGTCTACATCAACAGTCCGAACCCGGCCACCTTCAACCTGAAGCCGGGGACTAAGTCGCGCCCCGGTGACGCGATGGTGCGGAGATCCAGCATCGACTACTGGCGCGCGAAAGCTGCCGGCTGGCGTCGCGACGATGCGGCGGAATCGTCGCCGAAAAGGATCTTCGTCGCCCGGCGCGAAAACACGATGCGCACCTACAACCAGGTGGATGTCGAGGCGGTTCTGAGCGAGCGTGGCTTCGCGACCGTGTTCATGGAGGGACTCTCTCTGCCCGAGCAGGTGCGCCTCTTCGCCAACGCGGACGTGATCGCCGGACCGATGGGCGCCGCCTGGGCTCACCTGATGTTCGTCCACGCCGGCGTGAAGTGCGTGAGCTGGATGCCCGCCTACGGCGGGGCCACCGGGTTTGCGACCCTGGCGAGGGCGGCCGGGGCCGACCTGCGCTACGTGCTCCACGACACCGCGGCCCGGTCGACCGCTGAGATGAATGAGCTCAGCTATGCGGTCGATCCCTCAGCAGTCGCTCGAGCAGCCGACGACCTGCTCGCGGATTGACGTTCGGCACTCGAGGGCCGCGTACGGCCCGGGCTAGAATGCAGCCCCCATGCCGGCTTCGGTAGACCCGGCGGCATCGCTCACCGCCGGGCAAGCCGCTCAGGAATTGGAGTCCAGTCCCTCTCAGCACGAGGTGTTCATCCGCGCCGACGCGCCGGCGGTCGATTGGAACAGCCTCCGCGACCTCTATCGCTACAGAGAGGTCGTCTGGGCCTTCACCAAGCGGCATGTGAAGGTCAAGTACAAGCAGATGGCCCTGGGCGTCGGCTGGGCCGTGGTACAGCCGCTCTTCGCCACCCTGATCGTCACGCTGGTGATCGGACGCTTCGTGCACGTCGGCAGCGAAGGCGTGCCTTACGCGGCCTTCGCCATGAGCGGCATGGTGATCTGGACGTTCTTCAGCGGCGCCTTGATGTTCTGCATGGATTCGGTGCTGCGGGACGGCGGACTGCTGCGCAAGATGTACTTCCCGCGCGAGGCGCTTCCGCTATCCAGCATCCTGGCCTTTGCGGTTGATTTCGGGCCCGCGATCGTCGTCTTCATCCTCCTTCTCCTGGTGGAGGGCATCAGGCCCTCCGCCTGGCTGCTTTTGATCCCGCTGCCGGTGCTGCTCGTCATGCTCGCCGCGCTGGCCTTGGGAATGGCCACATCGGCGCTGACCGTCTTCTTTCGCGACATCCGGCTGCTGATGCCGTTCGTGATCCAGTTGGGCGTGCTGGTCACACCGATCGTCTACTCGGCCAGCCTCATCCCCGCGCAGTGGCGCGGCCTCTATCTCGTCCTCAACCCCGTCGCCGAGGCGATTGACACGCTGCGGCGGATCGGCGTTCACGAGACCGCGCCCCGCTGGGGAGACTACTCGGCCGCTTTGGTGTTCGCGATCGTCCTCCTCGGGGCCGCCTACTACCTGTTCAAGAAGCTCGAGCCCGGCTTGGTGGATCTGCTCTGAATGCCGCCCGCGATCACCTTCGATGACGTCGGCAAGGTCTATTCGCTGACCGCCGCCGGCAGCTCCCTTCGCGACGCGCTCTCCGCCCGGGTCTTCCGGCGCGCGGCGCCCCCGCTCGGTCCGGTGGTGGCGCTGGATCAGATGAGCTTCGACGTCCAGGTCGGCGAATCGGTGGGGTTGATTGGACGCAACGGCGCCGGGAAAACAACGGCGCTCAAGATCGCCACGCGCGTCGTGCGCCCCACGAGCGGAACGGTGCGGATTCGCGGGCGCGTGGGCGCGCTCATCGAGGTTGGCACCGGGCTGCACCCCGACCTAACGGGCCGCGAGAACATCGACCTGTTCGGCAGGATCCTCGGCTTGAGCCGGCGGGACGTCGCGCAGCGTTTCGACAGCATCGTCGAATTCGCCGCGATCAACGAGGCGATCGACCGGCCGGTGAGGCAGTACTCGTCGGGCATGCAGCTTCGCCTCGGCTTCTCGATCGCGGCCCACCTCGAGCCCGACATCCTGATCGTCGACGAGGCGATGGCCGTCGGCGACGCCGCCTTCCAGTTCAAGTGCATCGAGCGCATGTCGCGCCTGGTCCGAGAAGGGCGCACGCTGCTGTTCGTCTCGCACGACCTGCCCTCGATCGAGGCCGTTTGCGCGCGGGCCATCTGCCTGTCGAGAGGGCGGTTGATCAAAGACGGCCCCGCCCGGGAGGTGGTCGAGGCATACCTCGTCGAGGTGAACCGTGACATCGCGGAGCAGGACGAGGTGGTGCGGGCGGAGATCGGTGACAAGCTGCGGCTGCTCGGCGTCAGCCTTCACGATCGGGATGGCCGGCCCCTCGACGAAGCCGCGTCGGGCCGGCCCCTCGTCGTGCGCCTGCGCTATGACGCGATTGAGCCGATCGCGAACGCGCAGTTCTCGGTCGGAATCTCGGATGGTCGGCCGCGGCCGATCACGCTGGCGTCCACCTTGGTCGACGGCAGCGGTCCGGCGGTTGTCACCGGGCCCGGCTGGATCGAGTGCGCATTCGAGGACCTGCCGCTCAACGCGGGCGCCTTCGAGATCTGGGGCTCGGTGCGAACCGAGGACGGCAACGCTCCGCTGGTGGGCTGGCGACGGCTGCATCGTTTTGTCGTGACGCGCCCTGCCGGCGCGCAGGGCAAGATGGGAGTCACCGGCGCGTCACTGAGCCCCGTCGTGGTGCCGCACGGCTGGCGATGGTCCGGAGCGGCTGCCTCTGACGCGCAGGCCTGACGCGTGAGCACAGTCAGCGCCGTCGTGGTCTGTTACAACCACGCGCGGTTTCTTCGCGAGGCGCTGCGATCCGTCGATGCGCAGTCGCGCCGGCCTGACCAGGTCGTGGTGATCGATGACGCGTCAACGGACGGCTCGCAGGGCCTGATCCGGGAGTGGGCCGCCGCATCCGGGCTGAACCCGACGGTCATCCTGCACGCGGAGAACCGCGGCCCCTGCCCCACCTTCAATGAAGCCCTGCGCCTGGTGGATGGCGACCTCATCGCCGCCCTGGCCGCAGACGACTACTGGCTCCCGGACAAGCTGCGATTGCAGGCTGACGTCCTCGACGCCGCGCCCGCGGCTGTGGGGGTCGTATACAGCGACGTGCCCATAGTCGACGAGCTCGGCCAGACCGTGGCCGAAAGCTTCCTGAACAGCTACGACGCTCCCTCGCCACGGCCGGCCGGCGCTGTCTTCGAGTCGCTGCTCGATCACAACTTCGTGCCGGGCCCGGGAGCGATGTACCGCCGGGCGTGCGTCGACGAGGTCGGCTACCTGGACGAGAGGCTGCAGCACGAGGACTGGGACTTCTGGCTTCGAATCGCGGCGCATTTCGAATTCGCCTACCTGGACGCCGACGTCGCGCGGTACCGGCGCGTCGCGGGGTCGCTGGTCGGCAGGATCGCGAAGTCCGCTTACGTTGTCGACTATCTGAGGACGCTGGACAAGCTGAGCGCCGAGCGCCTGCCCTGGCACGATGCCGTCAGGCGCAAGCTGCTGAGCCTGGCGTCCGAGCTGTGTGCCGAGGGTGGTTCCGACGCGCGCTGGGCGCTGCGCCTGCGCATCAAGCACGAGACCGGACCGCGCAAGGTCGCCCTGGCGTTGGTGACCCTCTACGGACTCGTGCCGCCGCGAGTCCTCAACCAGATTCGCAAGCTGAAAGTCCAGCGTGGCTGACTCCGCATCCAGCCCGGTGGCGGACGGGCTCCGCTTCCTGGCGTTCTACCTCCCGCAGTACCACCCGATCCCCGAGAACGACGAGTGGTGGGGAAAGGGATTCACCGAGTGGACCAACGTCGGCCGAGCGCGGCCGCTCTTCAGGGGCCACTACCAGCCTCACCTGCCGGCCGAGCTCGGGTATTACGACCTGCGTCTGGCCGAGGTTCGCGAGGCACAGGCAGCGCTGGCGGCGCGTTTCGGAATCGACGGCTTCTGCTACTACCACTACTGGTTCGGCGGGCGACGGCTCCTGGAGCGCCCGTTCTCCGAGGTCCTCGGATCAGGCCGCCCGGACTTCCCGTTCTGTCTTTGCTGGGCCAACGAGAACTGGACGCGTGTGTGGGACGGCGGCTCCCACCAGATCCTGATGAGCCAGGAGTACAGCCCCGCCGACGACTACGCACACGCGGAAGAGCTCGCGGCCGCCTTTGCCGACAGCCGCTACATCAAGATCGACGGCAGGCCCGTCTTCCTTGTCTACCGGGCGTGGGCCTTGCCCGATCCGAGCGGGACCGCCTCCCGCTTCCGCGAGGTCGCCGGATCTCACCACCTGCCTGAGCCATATCTCTGTGCGGTCGAGTCTTACAGCGAGCCTCGCCGCGATCCGTCAGAGATCGGCTTCGATGCGGCCGTCGAGTTCCATCCCGATCCGGAACTTGGCAGCGCCTTGACGAGACCGGGGCTGCCCACCCGCGCCTACCGGCGGCTGTTCGACCGCGGCCATCCGGCGCGCTCCGGGCACGAGATCCGTCCCTACGACGCGGCTGTGAAGGCGGCGCTGGCCAGACCACAGCCCGGTTACAAGCGGTTTCGCTCCGTGATGCCGTCCTGGGACAACTCGCCGCGCCGCGCGCGGGAAGGAACCATCTACGTGGGCTCGACCCCCGACCGATACGGGCAGTGGGTGCGAGGCATCGCGAAGACCTTCCAGCCTTTCTCGCCCGAGGAGAACCTGGTTTTCGTCAATGCCTGGAACGAGTGGGCCGAAGGCAATCACCTCGAACCCGATCAGAAGTGGGGCACCGCTTACCTGGAAGCGAACCTGCGGGCACGAGTGAGCTCGCTGGAGAGTCGAGGCCACTCAGAGCCGGCGACGGGCGCGCCGGCCGAACGATCGGTCTAGCCGGCCCTCTCACCGTTGGGGACGGCGGCTCCGGACGACCGGTAAGGGCGGGCGTAGTCATGCAGGTAGTAGCCCTCGCGCGGGCGAACCTTGTTCATCACGACACCGAGCACCTTGGCGCCGACGATGTCGAGTGACTCCTGCGCGTGCAGCAAGGCCGGGTAGCTCGTACGCCCGTGCTCGATCACCAGGATCGTTCCGTCGACGGACGGCGAGAGCACTGCCGCGTCGGTCACGGAGTTGACGGGCGGAGTGTCGATGACGATGAACTGGAAGTGCTCCCGGAAGCGGTCGATCAGCTCCTCCATCCGCTGCGAGCCGAGCAGCTCGGACGGGTTCGGCGGCGGCGGGCCGGCGGGCACGACCCAGAGGTTGGGCACGTTCTCGATCTGCCGCAGCAGCTTGGCGTCCTCCGCGTTCTGGAGCACCAGGTTGACCAGCCCCGCCTCGCTGTCGAGCTTGAAGATCTTGTGCAGGCTGGGACGCCGGAAGTCGGCGTCCAGCAGCAAAGTGCGGTGGCCGGCGCTGGCGAGGACCACGGCCAGGTTCGCCGCGGTTCGAGACTTGCCGTTCTGGGCTTGCGGGGACGTCACGACCAGCGTTTTCACCTCGTCGGCGGCGTTCGCGAACACCACGTTCGTCCGCAGGCGCCGGTAGGCCTCTGACGCGGGCGACTCCGCTTCCAGGCTCACCAGCTCGCCGGTGCGGCGGCGGCGCGCGGCGAAAGGAACGTGACTGAGCGGCAGCAGCCCGGTGCGGTCGTGCAGCTCCTGGTCGCCCCTGACCGTCTTGTCGAAGAACTCGATGCCCAAGACGATGGCCAGCGCGAGAAGGAGCCCCACCCCGAATGCGATGCCCACGTTCGCTTTCTTGTTGGGCGAGACGGGAGCTGTCGCCGCGATGGCCGGCGAGACCACGATGAAGTTGTCCGCCGTGCGCGAGTTGGGAGCTGAGCTCTCCTGCTGCTGGATCTGCTTCTCGTCGGCGATGAAGTCGCGGACCAGTGTGTTGCCGATCGCCGCGGCGCGATCCGGCTGCGTGTCATTGACAGTGACGTCGATGAGAGTCGTGCCAGACCGCGGCGTGACGTTGACGTCTTTGGACAGGTCCCCGGCGGAGCCCACCAGGTTCAGGTCTGTCATGACCTGCTGCAGCAGCGGGCGCTCTGTCATCAGCGTCGCATAGGTGGCCGTGATCTGGTCCGTGGTCAGTGCCGCTGTGTTCGGGTCGCCCACCAGGGGCTCGACCGGCCTGACGAGCAGCGACACCTGTGACTGATAGACGGGCGCGAGCTGATAGCTGATGTAAGCCGCCGCCGCGGCGGCGACCACCGGACAGAGGATGAGGAGCAGGAACCACCGCCGCAGGGCGGCGAAGTACCTATGGGCGTCCGGGGACAGCAAGGCGCGGACCATGCTATAGAAGCCCTTCTCGCCCGGCAACGGTCAAACGGGACGCGAAAAGCCGTAGCCTTCCGCAGCGCGGATGTCCCTGGCCTCTCTGCGGCGCACCTTTGGACGGGTGACCCTGCTCGCCGTGTCACTGATCGTGGCGGCGCTGCTCGGCTGCGGCCTGGCGCTCGCCTCCAGCCCGGCCTCGCTCGCCTCTCACCCGACCGGCGTGCCAGTTACGCCGCCGCCGCTCCCTTCGGCTTCGCCCTAAGAGGCGAGAAGCTCAGGCAGTCGCGAACGCAGTGCGGAGGGCGTCACCTGGGACTTGATCAGGTACTCCAGGGCGCCGAGCGCATATGCGCGCCGGATCGTCTCGCCGTCCATGTGGTTGCTCAGCACGACGACGGGCAAGTTGTTGCCGGCGGCACGCAGGCGCTCCAGCACCTGGAGGCCGTCGAGCTTCGGCAGCCGGATGTCGAGCAGCATCATGGCGGGAGGGTTCGACTCGAGCGCGACTAGCGCCGCCTCACCGTCAGGGGCGATCTCGACGTCGTAGCCGGCCAGGCGGAGCGGGAATGCATAGACGTCGGCGATTGCAGGATCGTCTTCCACGATCAGCAGCTTCATTCCCGCGACGTCCATAACGATCATGCTCCGAGCCGGTGACGCTACAGGTGATCCGGGCCTTTCTCGGCGGCGGCGCGGCACAGAACTGTTAATGCGGATATCGCCGTCTTCGGCCGCCTCATGAGCACGAAAAGGCCGAACTCTGCGCTACATTGCACGGCGCCATGACGGTTGCGCTGGTAGCGCTGAACTGGGCTGTCGACGGGGCCTTCGTGCTGCTCGCGATCGCCAGCCTGCGCCAGTACTTCCGCCATCGCCAGCGCCATCGCCTGGACATCGCCCTGGCGATCCTCCTGCTCGCCATCGTGGCGGTCATCGGGCGCTTCTCGCCGCTCCTCGCGCCGACGCCGCGCCGAGCCCTCGGCGACTTGAGCCTCATCCTCTTCCTGGGCAGCGGCTACATGCTGCTGAGGTTCCGCGCCGACTTCATCCCCCTGAAGCGGATCTGGGAGATCGGGGTCATCTTCGTGCTCGGCGCCCTGGTGGTCGCCGGCGCCTTCATCGACCTCAACTCGAACGGCACGCCCACCAACATCACCCCCGCGCAGCAGGCTTACATCGTCGCCCTGTTCGTCGCCTGGAGCGCCTGCGTGGGCGAGCCGGTGGTTCGATTCTGGCTGGCCTCGCGACAGCGGCCCCCCGTGCAGAGGCAGCGCCTCCGCGCCCTGGCCGCCGGCTATCTCACCCTCATCCTCGTCCTGCTCGTGGCAGGCTTTGCCATCCAGGCCGCACAGAGCCAGGTCTTCGAGCTCGTCATCAGCGTCGTCTCGCTGCTGTCGGTCCCGCTGATCTACGCCGGCTTCGCCGCCCCGAGCTGGCTGCGCCGGATCTGGCGCGAGCAGGAGGAGGAGGCGTTCCGCCAGGCGACCCGGGACCTGGTCACATACAGCCCCAACCGCAAGGAGATGGCGCAGCGCGCCGTCGACTGGGCGGTCCGGCTGCTGGGTGGCGACGGCGCTTTCATCGCCGACGCCGACGGCCAGGTGCTGGTGACCGCGGGCGTCAATCCAGGCTGGGCCGCCGACCTCCTGGCGACGCTGCCGCTCGAGACCGAAGAGCCGCAGGACATCGGCCAGGGCCTCACGGCATTCCGGCTGCCGTTGGTGTCGCCCGGCATCGCCCCGGCGGCCCTGGTCGTGGTGGCTGGTCCCTTCACGCCTTTCTTCGGCACGGACGAGCTTCTTCGCCTGCGCCAGTACGCGGTTGACACCGCCGCCGGGATGGACCGCGCCCTACTGACCGAGCGCCTGACGCAGCTCGAGCGCACCAAGACCGAGTTCTTGAATCTCGCCTCGCATGAGCTGCGCGCGCCGCTCACCGTCATCCGCGGCTACCTGTCGATGCTCAAGGAAGGGTCGCTCGGCGCCGTCTCTGACGGGGTGGCCGACGTGCTGCCCGTCCTGCTCGACAAGGCGGACCAGATGAACCGGCTGGTGGAGCAGATGCTCGAGGCTTCGCGGCTCGAGGAGGGCCGGCTCGAGCTCAAGCTCGAGGACGCCGACCTGCGCGACCTGGTGCGCCAGGCGATGGAGGAAACCAGGCCGCTGGCGACCCCGATCCACAAATTGGAGCTCGAGCTCCCGCAAGAAGAGGTCCCCGTTCGCGTCGATCGCCAGCGAATCACCACGATCGTGAGCAACCTGATCTCCAACGCGATCAAGTACTCCCCGCACGGCGGAGAGGTGAGGCTGCGCATAGACCGGGATCAGGGCGTGAACGTGGCGGTCGAAGACCAGGGCGTCGGCATCGCGCTGCCCGACCAGGCCGTGCTCTTCACGCGCTTCGGCCGCGTCACCACCTCGGAGACGAGGAACGTGCCCGGCACCGGGCTCGGCCTCTACCTCTCCCGGGAGCTGGCGAGGCTGCACGGCGGAGACCTCACTTTCAGATCGCAACCTGGCGCCGGCAGCGTCTTCACCCTCAAACTGCCTCAGGAGTCACCGTGATCGCCACCTACACGTGCCCGGCCGCTGACACAGCCCTCGACCCCCGGATCTTCGCCGGCCCGCCTCGGCCGTCCGGTGTGGACGTGCTCCTCGTCGAGGACGACCGCGACATCGCCGAGATGTACCGGCGCCGGATGGCGGCCGACGGCCTGCGCGTGGTCATCGCCGAAGATGCCGCGACCGGCCTCGCCATGCTGCGTCAAGATGCGCCCCGCGTCGTGCTCCTGGACATCCGCCTGCCCGACCAGGACGGCTTCCACGTGCTCCAGGCCGTGCGCTCAGAGCCGGAGCTGGCCGACGTCCCCGTGCTCATGATCAGCAACTACGGAGAGCCGTCGACGATGCGCCGAGCGCTCGAGCTCGGCGCCGCCGAGTACCTCGTGAAGGCCAACACCACCCCGGCCGAGGTCTCGCTCCGAGTCCGCGGCTATCTCCAGCGGGGAGAGGGCACCAACTAGGTTCTCAGCGCGGGTCGATCGGGCTCGGCGCTCCCACCTCTCGCTCGACAGCCTCGGCGGCGTCCAGACACAGGTCCTCGCGAAAACGCCGGCCGATGATCTGGACGGCGCTGGGAAGCGGTGTGCCGGGAATCGCCACCGCGGCGGCCGGCAGGCCGAGGAAGTTCACCGTCACCACCATCCGCATCGCCATCAGGCCCGCTTCGGCTCCGTCCGGATCGAGGTCCGACTCGGCGGCGAACGCCGGCTGGGTCCCGATGGGCGCCAGCACCAGCGCGTGTTCGCGCTGGAAGAGCGCCCACTCGCGCAGCAGCCGGTGCCGGTTGCCGAAGGCTTCCTCGATCAGAGCGGCCTCCGGCTTGGGCAGTCCGGCCGACGCCAGGTCGAGGAAGGCCTTGGTGTCGGGCGACATCAGGGGGACGATCAGCGGCTCGAGGACCTGCAGGTCCGCAGCCAGAAGCGCGCTCCAGCCCTGCAGGCACGTCATCACCTCCGGCGGTTCGCGGTCTTCGACGTCGTAGCCGGCGGCGGCGAGCGCGCGCGCCGCGCGGTCAACCGCCGCCGCGACGTCCGGGTGGACGCCGAGACCGCCCGGGTCGCGCACGACCGCGACGCGCGGCAGCCGAGTTGCCGCGGTGGGCGCGGGCGAGACGTACTTCGGGTCGCGATCGCTGGACCGCGTCATCGCCTCGAACGCCACGCGGAGGTCGGCGACCCGCCGCGCCAGCGGCCCCTGGACGTTGAAGAACGAGATGCCCATGGTCGGGTCCGTCGGGATCGTGACGGCCGCGTCGGGAACCCGCCCCAGGGTCGGCTTGAGAGACGAGATGCCGCAGCACTGCGCCGGCCAGCGCAGCGAGCCCCCCAGGTCGTTGCCCACACCCAGGGGAGTCATCCCGGTCGCGATCGCGGCCGCCTCGCCGCCGCTCGAGCCGCCCGCTGTGAGGCCGGCATCCCAGGGATTCTTCGTCCGGCCGGCGATGCCGCTGTCCGTGTCCCAGCGCAGCGCGAAGTCGGGCATGTTCGTACGCGCGATCGGGATCCCTCCCGCGGCGCGCAGGTTGGCTACGTGCGGCGCGTCTTCTGACGCGATCTGCTGCGCAAGGAAGGCGGCGCCCCAGGTGGTGGCCGAGCCGGCGACGTCGATGTTCTCCTTGACCGTAAACGGGACGCCGTGCAGCGGGCCGACCTCGGCGCCGGCGGCCAGCTGAGCGTCGGCCGCATCGGCCGCCGCGAGCGCATCCTCGGCGAGCGTGGTGGTCACCGCGTTGACGGCTCCGTTGACCGCCTCGATGCGATCGAGGTGTGACTGGACCGCCTCGCGGCTGCTGATGCTCCGCCGGCGGATCGCGTCGGCCAGCTCGGACGCGGCCAGGTGCCAGAGGGGCGTTGTCGTCGTGCTCATGCCGGCAGCGTAGGACGGCCGGAGGGCGGCGGCAATCGACAGAACTGTCGATTTGCCCGCGGTCCGGTCAGCGGAGCAGGCCCTGCTCCATCGCGAACATGGCTGCGGCGGCTCGGGTGGACACCCCGGTCTTCTCGTAGATGTGCGCCACGTGCGTGTGCACGGTCGAGGTCGAGATGTGCAGCTGCCGGCCGATGTCGGCCATCGACTGGCCTCGAACCAGCGGCCGCAGCACCTCGACCTCGCGATCGGTGAGGCCCGCCGGCCATGCGCGACGGGGTGCGTGCTCGCGCTGCCCGGCCGCTTCCAGCACTGCTTCGAACGCTTCGCGATCGAGTGCTTCTGCCGCCGCCATCCGCGCCGCCTCCGCCGGGGCATGCGCCGCTCGGTGGGGACGGGCCTCGGTGAGGGCCTGGTACACGTCGGCCGCGGCGAGGACACGGGCGGACAGGCTCTGCTCGCCGGCGGCCGCGCCGCGGTGATAGCCGTAGCCGTTCAGGCGCTCGTGGTGCATGCCGGCCAGCCGCGCCAGCTCCCGCAGCCGGTCCGAGCTGCCGAGGATGCGCTCTGAGTGATAGGGGTGGAGACGCACCAGCTCCCACTCGGCCGTTGTCAGCGCCCCGGGCTTGTCCCAGATCCCGGTCGGCACGAGGACCCGGCCGATGTCGTGCACGAGGCCGGCGCGGCGCACCCTTCCGACATCAGCGTCGGGCAGGCCGAGGTGCCGCGCGCCCTCGGCCGCCAGGGCCGCCACGCCTGACGAGTGGCCGTGCAGGTAGGCGGACTTGAGGTCGGCCACCTCGCCGAAGACGGCGAGGACGTCGTCCAGCCGCGTCTCGCTGATCCGGCGCGAAGGGGTGGGCTCGGCCTCCAGCACGGCCGGCCACGCATCCGGAGGCTCCGCAGCGCGCAGCTCGGCGGCTGCGGAGACGAACATCCCGGCGACCAACGGGTCGAGCAGCCGGCCTGACCAGCGGTCCACCGCGCTCACCGCGTCCTCGGGCGAGTACACGTCGGCGAAGATGACCGCGGCCGTCGCCACCGCTCCGAAGCGTGCAGCGAGGGAGATCGCCTCGCCCTTCAGCCCGGCCGGCCCGCCCTTGCCGTCCCAGCGCTCGAAGTGCTGGGCCAGGGCGTCGGCAACCGTGGATCCGAGGCTGAGGCGGGCGGCCATCATGGACGCCACCTCGCAATCCGCGACGATGCCGGCGCGCCGCACCGCTCGCCCGCGGGCCAGCGCCCCCGTCACCACCCGGGCCCGGGAGAGCGCGCCCGAGCTGCGGCCGAGGCTGAGGATGAACGGCAGCATCTGGCCGGGGTCGGCCTCGTCGACCAGCTCGCCCCGACCTCGGACATCCACGTCGTCGCCGCCAAATGTGGCCGCGTACTCAGACGAGGGCGCCGTGCAGCCGACGAAGCGGAGCAGGGTCGAGTAATACACGTCGCTGGACTCACCGGCCGACAGGCCCGCCAGGGAGGCCAGGCGCGTCGCCAGCAAACACGCGCGGAGTGACTGGCCCGAGGGCTGGCCGCGAGCGAGGTCGGTCATCAACGACAGCGACGCCAGCGGTTCGGCCAGGCGCAGGCTCGTGGCCTGGGGGGCTCCCGTCACGGCGGCAGCATAGTCACTTTCGATCTCGGAGCTTGCTCGCCCGTGATCCCAATCCGTACTCTCCGGAAAGCGGGATGGGTATTCGGGAGAGAGTGCGCCGGCTCGCTGCCGGCTCGGGCGCGATAGTGGTCGGCTTCGCCGTCCTCGGCCTGCCGCTGCCGCTGCCCTCGCCCACCGCCGTGCCGACCACGGCCCCGGCTCCGCTGCCCTCCATCGCCACCACCATCGGCAACCTGCTGAGCCCGAACTCGTCCAGCGGATCCATTTCTGCCCCCGACCAGGCCCCGCGAGTCAACTCCCCGGCCGGCAGCTCGACCCGGCAGACCGCCCCGGCGAACACCGCCGCCGCGAGCCAGGCCGTACAGGCGGCCTCCGTCACGGCGCGCCGCGCCGATCAGGCCGAACCGACGACCGCCGTGGGCCGAGCGGCCGATGCGGCCAAGCCCGCGGGCCTGCCATCCTCAGGCGGCTCTGGCGGCCTCGGCCTGCCGGGCCCATTCGCGCCATCGGTCCTGGCCGCGCTGGTCGTCCTGCTGGGCTTCTTCGGCCTCCGCATGACAGCCCCCAAGCCGGTCGCCACGCGCCGCTACCGGCTGCGGCTCGACGTCAGAGCCCTCGCGCCGGGCGCTCCGGCTGGCTCCGCCGCCTCCGCGGCGATCTGCCTGCTGGAGAGCACGCTGCCCACCGGCTTCTCGGTGCGCCGGATCGGCGGCGACTCGGTCGAGGTCGAGGCCCCGATGCTGCACCGCGCGCTGCTGTTCAATCGCCTGCCGGAGATCGCCGGCCGTGCCGGCCGCGTCGGACTGCGCATCGAGTGGGGAGCGGAGCCGATAGCGCAGCCGGCGGCGCCGAGAGTGCGCCTCGCTATCAGCTAGGCGCTAGGAGACCACCAGGGCCAGGGAGAACCCGTCCCAGCCCTTGGCGCCGACCATCTGGATGGCCGTAGCGCTGACCCGCTGCTCCGAGCCCGTCATCTCGTTGACCTTCCGCACGCCGACGATGGTGGGGTCGTTTGAACCCGCCTCGAGCACCGAGCCGTCGCGAACGACGTTGTCGATGATGATCACGCCGCCCGGCCGGGACAGTTTGAGCGCCCAGTTGAAGTAGTCCGGGTTGTTCTGCTTGTCGGCGTCTATGAAGGCGAGGTCGAACGGCCCTTGCAGGCTGGGCAGGATGTCCAGCGCCGCGCCGAGCTTGAGATCGATCTTCCCGGCGACACCGGCGCGCTCGAAATTGGCGCGGGCGACGGCGGCGTGCTTGGCATCGATCTCAAGGGTGATGACGCGGCCGTCCTCGGGGAGCGCTCGCGCCAGCCAGATCGTGCTGTAGCCGCCGAGCGTCCCGACCTCGAGAACGTTCCGCGCCCCGATCATCCGCGCGAAGAGGTGCAGCAGCTTGCCCTGGTTGGGCGTCACCTGGATCGCGGGGAGGCCGGCGGCTTCCGAGGCCCTAAGCGCGGCTTCGAGCGCCCGGTCGGAGCCGACGAAGACGTCCGCGAAGTACTCATCGACGGCGTTCCACTGCTCGGGCTGGCTCGGCATCACCTGAAGGCTAGAAGATTGGCGGGTGAGGCAGCACGACCGGTCCTGGACGCCCTCCGGCCGGTCCCCTGACGAGCTCGCGGCCGGCCCTGTGGTGCTCAAGCGCTGGCGGATGGAGCACGCCGAGGCTCTGGCGGCGGAGCTGGAGAAAAGCCGCGAACACCTGTCGCCCTGGCTGGCGTGGGCGGCCGTACCGCAGGACCGGCTGAGCTTCCTACTGGGGTCGGAGGCGGCGTTCGAGGCTCGCACCGACTTCGGCTACGGCATCTGGGAACCCGACGGGCACCTTGCCGGTGGTGCTGGACTTCACGCGCGGCTGGGGCCCGGCGCCCTCGAGATCGGCTACTGGGTGGCTGCGGGCAGCATCAACCGCGGCTACGCGACTGCCGCCTCGCGCGCCCTCACCGACGCGGCCTTCGGCCTGGCGGGGGTCGATCGCGTCGAGATCCACTGCGACGAGCGGAACGTCCGCAGCGCGGCGGTGCCGCGCAAGCTCGGCTACGCGCTGCTCCGCATCGAGCCGGACAGCATCGACGCCCCGGCGGAGAGCGGCCGCTCGATGATCTGGGTCACGACCCGCCCCTAGGCGCCGAGCAGCTCCTCGAGCAGGGCCAGGTGCTGGAGCAGGTGGCGAGGAGCGAGGTAGGCGGACCGCACGCGACGCATGGCAGCGGCGCCCATCTTCTCGGCGCGGCGCCGGTCGGCGAGCAGCCCGGCCACCGCTCGCCCAAACTCGGCGAGATCCTTCGGGTTGACCAGCAGCCCGGTCTCGCCGTCGATGATCTGGTCCTCGATCCCGCCCACCCGGCTGGCGACGACCGGGCGCGATTTCCACATCGCCTCGGCGACGGTCAGGCCGAAGCCTTCCGCCAGGCTCTTCTGCACGACGATTGCCGCCGCGCGCTGGAGGGCGTTGATGATGGCCGCGTTCTCCTCGACATCGGTCATCGGCAGCTCGACCAGGTGCACTCGAGAGCGGGCGTCTGCAGGCAGGCGGCGCCAGGCCGCTCGGACCTGGCCGAACACCCGCACATCCTCCGGGTCGTCCGCTACCCGGCCGGAGACGGGGCCGGCCAGCACCAGGTGAGCCGGCTGACGCGGAGCGATGTATCGCGCGTAGCCGCGCAGCACACCGACCGGGTCCTTGAGAGAGTCCCAACGCGACACCTGGAGGACGTAGGGATCGCGGGGCCCGAGGGAGCGCTCCTCGGTCAGCCGGGCCTTCCTCCTCACGCGTCCTCGGCGGCCGTCGCTGCGTGTGAACGTTGGCTCGCCCGATCCGCCTTCGCTCACGACGCCCGCGGCCGCCAGGATTGCCGCGACCTGGTCGCGGTCGAGGACTTCGTTCTTGGGCGAGAACGCGTCCAGCGACGGCTGGATGATCCAGGTCCGATTCTTGTCGAGTCCCTTCCAGGCGAACGCGGCGCGCGAGAAGACGATCGCGTCCGCGTGCTCCAAGTAAGGGCGCAGGAAGTCGATCGCACTGCGTGCCACGGCGTTCGGCTTGTCGATGCCGACGTGGCAGCGCCAGACCGCCGTGACGCCTGCCGCCTTGACCAGGGGCAGCATGCCGGCGGTCTGCGGGTCGTGCAGGATCACCACGTCGTCTGGCCTGAGTCGCGACGTGAGCTGCTCCGCCGCCCTCTGCGTCAGCCGCCGGTACACCAAGGCCGCGGTGGGACCCAGTCCACGCCCGTCCCCTTTGGCGCCGTGGAGCTGGTTGTGCAGCCTCTTGGTGACGCGGAAGAAATCCGGCTCTCCGCCGACGACGAGCCAGCGCCCGTCGACGCCGGCGCCGCGCGCATAGCCCAGCAGGGGGCCGAGCATCTCCGCGACGCCGCCCCCGCGGGCGGTGGAGTTGACGTTCCACACGGTCCGGCCACGCAGGAGCCTGCGGCCGGCCTCCGCCTGCCTGACCAGGTCCGCAAACTCGCGCTGGGGGAGGATGGTCTCGAACCGGCCGAGATCGTAGCTGCGGAGTCGAACCGCCTTCAGAAGCTGCGCTCCGGCCACCAGGCCGAGCGTACGTGGCTCAGGCCGCCGGAGTCGCCCTCGGCGGCCGCAGGAACGCCGCGACGTCGGCCGGCAGCTGGCCGAGCAGCTCGTCCGGCGGAGTCCAGCCGGCGAAGCCGTTGGCTTCGAAGTCGCGCACGCCCGCCTCGATCACGGCCACCAGCGCCTCTGGCTTGACTCCGAGCTCATCGACCTGCGCCTGCAGCGGACCGTCGATCAGCTCGCGCATCTCACGCGCGACGAGGTCGGCGATGGCGGCCACCTCGCGTGTCGCGTCGCTCCTGTCGAACGCCCCGATCGCGGCGAGCTCCCTGCCCTTGGCGAGGCCCAAGGATTCCCAGTGCGCCGCCACCACCTCCATCAACCGATCGGCGACCTCCTGCATGAGCTTGGTGCGCTGCTCGCCGATCTGCCGGCCCAGCCGCTCGCGCGCCGGCGCGTCACCGACGGCGCACCGGCAGTAGTAGGCGCGGCCAGGGCGGTCCGTCCGCAGACCGACCTCCATGTGGCGGCACGCGAGCACCGGCTGCAGCGGCTGGAACTGGGTGTTGAGGGGCACGTAGCGCACCGGATGGAAGGTCGGGCACGCGTCGAAACGGGCCTCCAGAGGTCTCGAGTACTGGCATTCGTCCCGCGGCCGTGGCATCGCCATGGCGCCCGGCATCTTAGCGCTGTGGGCCAGCTTGTCAAACGGAGAGGGCGCGCAGCGCTCGAAACCGCAGCGTGCGCCCGGTCGTCGCCAGCCAGCTGCCGGCGAGGATCAGGGCCATCCCGACCACGGCCCCGGGCCCGATCCGCTCGTGGAGGACCAGCGCGCCGGCGACCACCCCGACGACGGGGTTGACGTAGGGCACGACCGTCGCGCGCGCCGGGCCCGCTTCCTGGATCAGGAAGAACCAGGTCACGAACGCCACCACCGAGCAGAGGACGCCGAGGCCGAGGAGCGAAAGCAGGACGGGCTCCGACGGCACGTGCCGGGGCAGCTGAAAGAGCAGCGCCGGGGTGAGCAGCAGCGAGGCGGTTCCTGACGTCAGGCCGCTCACCGCGAGCGGGTGCACGGTCTGCAGCCGGCTGCGCGTCAGCAGCGGGCCGAACGCATAGCTGACAAGGACCACGGCCAGGGCGCCCAGCGCGAGCAGCTGCGCCGGCCGGACGCCGATGTCGAACCCGACCAACGCGCCGACGCCGGCGAAGCCGAGCGCCAGCCCGGCGACACGGGTGGCCGAGGGCCGTTCGCTGCGCAGGCCGAGCAGCGTGACCACGATTGGAACGCCGGCGATGACGATCGCGCTCAACGACGAGGGCAGCACCGTCTCGGCCAGGGGCAGCATCGTGAAGGCGAGGGCCATGTAGAACGCGGCGAGCAGGACGATCCACGGCAGCTTGCCGCGGGCGCTGGCGAGCACGCCACGGCTTGCTGCTAGCGGGAGGAGCAGGACGGCGGCGATGGTCAGCCGCGACCAGGCCACGAACACGGGAGACACCTCGCTCACGGCCACCCTCATGAAGAGATAGGGCAGGCCCCAGACCACCGCCATCACGGCGAAGGCCACCCACGCGCGCCGGCTCACGACGGCTCGGCCAGGCGGTAGATCGCGGTATGGACCACGTGGGCGGCGGCGGCTCCGTCGGCCAGGACCAGTAGGTCGAGATCGACGAAGCCGTGTCCTTTCTTTTCATAGACGGCGGCGACCCGGCCGCGGACCTGCAGCCGCGCTCCCTGCTGGAGCTCGCGGAAATGCTGCACGCGGCTGCCGGCGTGGATCCACGGCGAGACCCGGAAGTTGGCGACGAAGATCCGGTTGGCCAGGCGCAGCGCCTCTGCCGGATGCGCCTCGTCCGGGCCCGCCTCGATCTCGACCGCGCCCAGGTCGGCGCCCGCCACCAGGCTCTCCGGCGTGGCAGGCGGCCGCTCGGCGGGGGGCGGGTCCGCGGCGTAATCGCCGGCCCCGGGATCATGGAGGCGCACGGTCGGCAGCGACGCCTCGGCCGTCGCGCACGTCTCGCCGGCCTCGTTCGTCACCGTGACCAGGGCGTCGCCGTCCTCCCGCAGCTCTGCCGCCACCGTG
The DNA here is from genome assembly GCA_036378435.1 of Candidatus Dormiibacterota bacterium. Taxonomy (GTDB): domain Bacteria; phylum Chloroflexota; class Dormibacteria; order Dormibacterales; family Dormibacteraceae; genus DASUWK01. The sequence goes on from DASUWK010000062.1 coordinate 80,776, forward strand.
ATGCGGTCCCCGTCGTACACCGGCTTCAGCAGGCGGAGGGCGACCGCCCCGCGGGCCGGCCACTCCTGCCCGAGGCTGACCACGATCGCGGGACACAGGTATCGGTAGACGAGGACGCCCGGTACCAGCCCGCCGCGGAAGCCGTAGGCGCGGGCCACATCGTCCCCATGGATTCGGTTCTCCGACTCGGTGTCGGTGTTCTGAGCCGTGATGACGTAGGAGCTCAACGGGAATCAGAGCTTAGCGATCGGTAGTTTCATGTCCGTGGCGGCGACCGAGGCTCAAGCGCGCCCAGCGGCGGCGCTCGAGTCGCTCCCCTGGACGCGCGAGCTAATCCTGATCACGGCGGGCCTTCTGCTGGGCACGTTCGTGGTCGCCCTGGACTCGACCGTGGTCGGCACGGCGCTGCCGACCATCGCGCGCGAGCTCGGGGACTTCTCCCTCTACCCCTGGATCTTCAGCGGTTACCTGCTTACCAGCACGACGACGGTCCCGATCTGGGGCCGGCTGGCGGATCTCTACGGCCGCCGCCAGGTGCTGATGGTCGGCATCGCGATCTTCGTGATCGCCTCCGTCGTCTGCGGCCTGTCGCCGAACATGCTGGCGCTGGTCATATCGCGCACCGCTCAGGGCATCGGCGCGGGCTGCCTGCTGCCGGTCATCCTGACCATCGTCGGCGACATCTTCCCGGTCGCCCAACGCGCGCGGCTGCAGGGCGCCTTCTCCAGCGTGTGGGCGATCTCCTCCGTAGTCGGGCCGCTGACCGGCGCGCTCTTCGTCTCCACCATCGGCTGGCGGTGGATCTTCGGCATCAACCTTCCCATCGGGATCATCGCGGTGCTCCTCCTGCGCGGCTACCGCGAGAACCGTGAGGCGGCGGACGGCGGGCGGATCGACCCCGTCGGCGCCGTCGGACTGACGGTCGGGATCGGACTCCTCCTTTGGGGCCTCGGCACCGGCAGCACGAACGCGCGGCCCAACTGGGCCCTGGTCGCGATCAGCGTCATCCTGCTCGCCCTATCACTGCTCTGGGAACAGCGCAGCTCCAGCCCGACGGTGCCGCTCGGCCTGCTTCGCAGCGCCGTCCTCGGGCCGATCATCGCCATCTCGCTGCTGTTCGGCGTCGTGATGTTCGGCGCGACAACATTCGTGCCGCTGTTCGTCCAGGGCGGCCTGGGCCGCTCGGCCTACGAAGCCGGCGCCGCTCTGGCTCCCCTGACCCTGGGCTGGCCGGTCGGCTCGACGCTGGCGGGCCGGCTGTACGTTCGCTTCGGCTACCGGCCGCTCATGGGGGTTGGGGCGATCGCGATGGTCGCCGGCACCCTGATGCTCGCGCTGACCAACTGGTCCACGCCCTGGGTCGGCGCAGCTTCCGCAGTGCTCGGCCTCGGCCTCGGCCTGATCTCGACGCCGACGATCATCGTGATCCAGTCGTCGGTGCCCTGGAACCAGCGGGGCGCGGCCACGGCGTTCAACCAGTTCTCCCGCACGATCGGCGGCGCGATCGGCGTCTCTCTCCTCGGCGTGCTCCTCCAGGCACGACTGGGACCGGGCGCGGCGAACCCGCTGCGCGGCGGCGGCCATGGCGCAGCCGCGGCGCTCGCCGGAGGCATCGAGACGATCTTCTGGGTGCTCGTGGTCGTCTCGGTCGCGACCCTCGCGGGCGCGGCGTGGATCTTCCTAGCCAGGCGGGAGCCGGCCGTCTCGTCGTAGCGGGCTGAGGTACCTCGCCGCCGGAATTACCCTGATCGGCGTGCCGGACACGGGCAGGAGCTTCCGGGTGCTGCGGATGCGGACGGTTGCCGCCGCCGAAGACACGGGCGGTGCTTTCGAGCTGATGGAGGACCAGCGCGATGTCGGTCAGGGGCCCGCACCGCACGTCCACAGGCGGAGCGATGAAGCCTTCTACGTGCTCTCAGGTGGCTTCACCATCGTGCGCGGCCACGACGAGATCAGCGCCAGCCCGGGAGCGCACGTCTTCGTGCCGAAAGGCACGCGTCATTTCTATCGCGCGACGAAGCCGGCCTCGCGGCTGCTGATCCTCTACAGCCCCGCGGGCCGATTCCAGGACTTCATGCTCGAGCTGGACGAGCTCTTCGCCGCCGGGCTGACAAGTGCCGAGGCGATTCAGTTGGTGGCGCACAAGTACGACTCCGAACCGGCTTGAGCGCCGCCGGCCATTGGGACGCACCTCTGATCGGCCGCGAGGCCGAAGTCGAAGAGATCACCGCGGCTTTCCAAGCGTCGGCGAGCACCGCCGTCCTGATCGCCGGCGCTGCCGGCGTGGGCAAGTCCAGGCTGGCCGCCGAGGTGGCTCAGGTCCTCTCGGCGTGGGGCTGGACCACGGCCAACGTGATCGTCACCAAGGCGGCGGCCGGAGTCGCCTACGGGCCCTTCGCCCCGCTTCTGCCCGACGTCGGCACCTTGGGCGCCGACGGGCTGCATCTCATGCAAGGCGCATCCGCAGCCATCGCCCGACGAGCTCGGGACGCGGGGCGATTCCTGCTGATCGTCGACGACGCGCACCTTCTCGACGACGGATCGGCGGCCTTGGTGCACCAGCTGGTCCAGGAGCGGACCTGCGGACTGATCGCGACGATCAGGACGCCTGACATCGCGCCCGACCCCATCACCAGTCTTTGGAAGGACGGCTTGGCGCTGCGCGTGGACGTCGAGACCTTGATGCACGACGAGGCGGACGCCCTCGTGACGTCCAGTCTCGGTGGGCCTGTCGCCGCGTCGGCGCTGCGTTGGTTCTGGAGCGTAGGGGCCGGCAACCCGATGTTCATTCGCGAGCTGCTCATCGGCGCCGAGGAATCACGTTCGTTATATGCGCGTGACGGCATCTGGTTCCTGCGCCTGCCTCTCCCGGCGCCCGCTCGCCTAACTGACCTGATCGCCACGCGCCTGGCCAGCATCACGCCCGACACGGCCGAGGTCGTCGACCTCGTGGCGATTGGCGAGCCGCTGGGCTTCGACGAGCTGCTGGCCATCGTCGGGCGCACATCGATTGAGGACGCCGAGCGACGTGGCCTGGTCGTCGTGCGCGAGGAGGAAGGCCGTGCCGAAATCCGCATGAGCCATCCGATGTACAGCGAGATCCTGAGGCAGCGAATCCCACGTGTCCGCCTGAGCCGGCTGTGCCTGAAGCTGGCCGAAGCCGCGGAAAACACACCGATGCGGCGCCGCGATGATGTCTTGCGCATCGGTCGCTGGCGACTCGATGCCGGCGTGCTCGGTGATCCGGAGTTGCTCGAGGAGGCCGCGCGCAGGGCGAGGACAGGCCGGGACCCGGGGCTCGCGGCTCGCTTCGCACGTGCGGCCATGGAGGCAGGTGGCGGGGTGACTGCGGGCGTGATTCTCGGTGAAGTGGAGTTCACGGCGGGCCGGCACGAGGAGGCGGAGAAGATTCTCGCCGGCCTGGTGGCCGCCTGCCGCAACGACGAGGAGCGAGCGGCCGTGGCCGGCGCGCGCGCCTACAACCTCGGAACGCTGGTGGGTGATGCGGTCGCCGCGGCGGCCGTTGTGGAGGAGGCCCTGTCGGTCATCAAGGAGCCTGGGCCACGCCGTCGCCTCCTGGCGCGTCAGGTGATCATCGAGGTTTGGTCCGGACGGCTGACCGCAGCCCTTCGGGACGCTGAGGAGCTGCTCAAGAGCGGTGACGGCGGCGCTGTCCGGCGTGGTGAGTACGTGTCCTCGATCGCGCTTGCGCTGCTCGGTCGCACCGAGAGTGCCGTGGCCAGCGCGCATCGCGCTCGCGACTCGCCAGGCGATGCCGATGTGCGCCCGGAGAGTTACCTGGTCGGCTCGCTCATCGCTCATGTTGTGGGCGGCCGGCTGTTCGCGGCTGATGCCGACGCGCAACTGGGCATGGAGGCTGCGCTGGAGACAGGCGACAGTGAGTCCAACGCGACTTTCTCCCTTCTGCGCGGATGGGTCTTGATCGAGCGCGGCCTGCTGGCGGACGCAGCACTGAGTTTTCGCGAGGCCGCCGCCATCAACCGCGAGCTGTCTGACAAGCCAAGCCTTCGGTGGTGCTTGGGCGGCGTCGCGATGGCCGAGGCCATGGCAGGCAACACAGGCGCTGCAGCCGATAGCGAGGCTGAGCTGGCCTCACTGCCGCAGCACCCTACGGCGGCCCTCGATCCATTTCTGGTCGCGAGATGCCAGGGGTGGGTGCTGGCTGCCGCAGGTCATTTGACCGAGGCAAGAGCGCGAATGCGCCTGGCAGCTGACGCCGCGCGCACAACCGATCAACACGGCGCCGAGGCCTTTCTCCTCCACGACCTGGTGCGGTTTGGCGATGCCGACGCAGCCGTGCCGCGGCTGCGAGAGCTGACCGACATCGTCGACGGCGACCTGATGCCGGCTTTCGCGAGGCACGCGACGGCTCGAGCCAACGGCGATTGGCGCGGCATGGCCGATGCGGCTCGGAGGTTCGAGGAGCTCGGCGCTCTGATGCTGGCCGCGGAGGCGGCCCACGCCGCGGCGGTTGCCCTCGGCGTAGAAGGCGACCAGCGCAAGGCGGGCGCGATGACACGGGAATCCGCCCGGCTCCGGACGCTCTGCGGGCCTGAGCGCAGCCCCCTGCTCGTCAACGCAGACGCCGCGGCGGAACTGACCAAGCGCGAGCTTGAGATCGCGGTGCTGGCGTCATCGGGGTTGACCAGCAGGGGAATCGCCGATCGGCTTCATCTCTCAACGCGGACCGTCGACAACCACCTCCAACACGTCTATTCGAAGCTGGGGATCACGACCCGGTCAGAGCTGGAGCGCGCGCTGCTGTAAACCGCGGCGGCGTTGTGCGCACCGAAAAATTGAGCAGCCGTTGCTCATGACCTGAGCACCGGTCCTGCGGAGACTCCCGGCCGTGAACCGATTCGAAGCGCTCCGTGAGCTGCCCACCACGCATGCCGTGGCCATCCGTCTGCGAGACGGCGGCTTCGACGATCACGGGATCGCCGTGGCCCTGGACATCGAAGACAACCAGGTCCCGATGCTGCTGCGGATCGCGAACCGGAAGCTGGCCAATCTCATCGCGGCCGGGGGGCCAGACAACACCTCGGCCGCGCAGAAAACGGGAGGAATCACATGAAGTCTCGGAAGCTCGTCATCAGCCTCGCGGCTGCCACCAGCGGCGTCTTGCTGGGTGCCGGGGTGGCCTTCGCTGTCTGGAGCGCATCCGGATCGGGCACCGGCACCGCGGCGGCCACTGTCGCCCAGGGCGTTACCTTGATCGGCGTCACGCCCACCGGGGCCAACGCCACGCTCTATCCGGGCGGCCCGGCCAGCGCGGTGTACTTCCAGGTCTCGAACCCGAACCCCTACGCCATCACGATCACGGGCGTCAGCTGGGGTACTCCGGTGTCGAACAGTACAGCCCAATGCGCGAACACCAACATCAGCCTGGTCGGATCGCCACCATCCGCGGTCTCGATCTCAGTTCCCGCCAATGCGACGTCGGCCACTCTCAACGTGCCCGGCGTTCTCGTCCTGGCTCACAGCGCGCCGGACGGCTGCCAGGGCGTGAGCTTCAACGTTCCGATGACGGTCACTGGAACCGAGCAGTAGGCGGTTTGAGGTTGTGGCCGCGAGGGCTCGAGAGGTGGCGATCTGGATTGCAGGCGCCGTCGTTCTGACCGGAATTGGAGCGGCCCCGGCGGCATGCGGCTCGAGCCCGTCCGGCACTGGCCCAGCATTCACCATCAGTGGGGACGTCTCCGGGCTTTACCCCGGGGCGTCCCTGCCACTGCATCTGACTGTTGTGAATCGGGAGCGTTTCCCGATCGAGATCACGTCGATCACGACCACCGTGAGTGCCGCCGGCCCGCAGTGCGCCGGATCCAACCTCTCGGTCACGAGCTTCAGCGGAAACGTGACGGTGCCCGCCGGCAGCGTGACGGCCCTCACGGTCAACGCGACGATGCTGCACTCAGCGCCCGGCGCCTGCCAGGGGCAGGTGTTTGCACTGCAGTACCGCGGCGCGGCGACTCGGTCGTGACGGGGCGACGCCTGGTTCCGGCGGTCACCGCCGGCCTGCTCGTCCTTTGTCTCGGGGCCGGCAGCCGGCCGGTCGATGCGGCCTGGTCCGCGCCGGGGAGCGGCGCCGCGACGGCAGCCGCCGCCGTGATGCCTACAGGCACCGCTCCGGCCGCGAGCGCCTCAGGCAGCTCGGTCACCGTCAGCTGGCCGGCGGCGACGTTCCAGAACGGAGCGGCGGTCGCGGGCTACGTGATCAAGCGCTACAACGCCATCAACGGTTCTGTCGCGGCCGTCGGCAGCGGCTGCAGTGGGATCGTCACGACTACCAGCTGCACAGAGCAGTCGGTACCCTCCGGAGCCTGGATCTATACGGACACGCCGGTGCAGCTGACCTGGACGGGTGGGGAAAGCTCGCCCAGCAACTCGATCACCGTCTAGGTCGCACGCGGGCGGCGGCGGCGACGGCCGAGGATCCCCAGAAGGCTCAACACCAACAGAACGCCGATCACGCTCAGCACCTGAGGCACCCTCGTTCGTGCACTGGTGAGCCGCGCCGGCGGCGCGGCGCTTGCGTAAACACGACTCGGCTCAGAGGCAAATTGAGCGGGCTTGGCCGCGGCTGGGGCTCCGACGGTCTTGGCTGCAGGCAGTACAACGGACGCGGGCGCCCCGGCGATGTCCGGGTAGACATCCAGCCAGTGACGCGCGCCGTGCTTGTCCAGGTAGCCCCGCGTGTTGCGGTCGGGGACCGTCTGCGGCCGCCCCGAAAGACTCATCCAGTGAGCGGGGACGACGACGCCAGAACCGGGCAGCCAGACGGCGACGGCCGGGCCTGTCGCGTTGAAGACCTGGTCGACGCTGCACTTGATCTCCGGGCCGCCGAGCGGATCGCGCGAGAGGCTGCCGTCCGGCAGCATATAACGACCCTGTGAGATGGACTCCGGGCCGCCTCCGTACGCGTCTAGGAGAGAGACGAGCGAGTCGCCAAGGATCTGGCCGGACTGCGAGCTGGCGGCCTCCGAGTCGTCGGAGTGGCCGCAGCCGAAGCGATCGGAGCCGTTGCCGATCGGGTCCGTCGGGTACTCGCCCGGAACGCCGACCCCGTTTCCCTGCGGAAAGATGTAGCCGATCATGTCCTCGCCCAGGCCGTCGATGAAGCGGTATGGCGTGTGCATGTGCGGGATCAGCCAGGCGGGCAGTGGGAACTGCCCCTGGCCGGGCATGTAACAGGGATTGGTCGGTGTGGTCGGGTCGGAAGGCGGTTCCGGGCCGGGGTTCGGATCCGGGCACGGCATGTCGCCCGGCCCTTCGAAGCTGCGCAGGTAGGTGAACGGGAAGACCTCGCCCGGCACCGAGACGAACTCGCCGTCGCCGATACGGAAGAAGGCCACCTGGGTCTTGACCGAGGTGCCCGCGGCCGTGCCGTTGGGGGCGGGTCCGATGGGCACTGTGCACGTGGGGTCGTAGGACGGCCGGTTGCCGAACTCGCCGGTTGCCCCGATGGCGCCGAAGAGCAGGTTCGTGACGCGCACGCAGGAGTCCGCGCGGGCGCCGTACACGGTGTTCGACTTCGACTCGGTGCCTGAGGTGGCGAGGGCGCTGTCGACGGCCCCGCCGAGCTGCTCGCCCAAGACCTTGGTCTCGCTGTAGTAGCCCAGCGCGGTCTGCGTCCCTTGCTTGTCGTAGAGCGTGCGGCAGCCGGCCGGGTGTCCCTCGTCGATGAAGCGCTGCGGTGTGCGCGACAGTGCCGAACTCCAGACTTCCGGCGTCTCGTTGCTGCCGACCGACCCTGCCATCTCAATCGCGACCGCGCCTGGATGGGCAGCCTCGAGGCTGGAACGGAACCAGTACGGCCAGTCTGCGGTGACCCAGTCCTTCTCCTGGTCGAGGGTGGTCTTGCCATCCGGCGCGCCGGGGTCGAGAGAGCTGCCGCCGTTGAAGCCGAGCGTCTCGGTGTGCTGGCTGACATCGCCCAGGATCGCGATCACCTGGCTCGGGTTGGACGCGTCCACCGCCTCCATGGTCGGCATCAGCTGGTCGTCCACGAAGGGGTAGGACGAGAAGCATTTACGCAGGTCGGCCGGCTCGATGGCCTCGGCATAACGCACCCGCGCCGGCCGCATGCCGCGGTAGGCCTGTTCGATCGCCTCGGCGGAGCGCTGCACCAGGTAATCACCGAAATAGTGGTTGACGCTCGACGGGAAGTCATTGCCGGCGTAGAGGCCGATGGTGTCCGGAGCCGACTCGTCATGCGTCGAGGAGATGAAGATCCCGTCCAGGGGCTTGGCGCCGGCGGCCGCGAGGTCCGCGGCCACCTTGGCGCGGATCTGCTGCTGGTACGTGTCGAAGAGGCCTTCGTGGTCCTCGACCTCGACCGCGATCGTGCGACTGCCGTTGCTGACCACGACCGCGCGCGCGGTCACGGGGTCGGCGATGCGCTGATAGAGACGCGGAGCGTTGGAACCACCGCCCAGGAAATTGCCTTCCCAGCGGCCCAGGCCGTTGGTGGGATCGCAATCGAGCCAGGGGTCGCCCACCTGCCAGTGGCCGACGCCGTTGAGGTCCTTGTAGGGCTCCATGAAGGCCCAAGGGCGCGGTCCGTCGAAGCCGACTGGTGCGGCGCAGCCGCCGGTCGTAGTGGGGTCGACAAAGCCTGGCGGGGTGCTGCAGTTGAGGGCCGCCCGCGCGGCCGCGGTCGTGGTGTCGGGGCCGCAGGGCGGGCTGTAGTCGCCGACGGCGGCGCCGACCAGAAACTGGACGCCCTTCGCCGTGGCAGCGGCGGCGTGCACGTCGGCGACCGCAAGGCCTACGCCGGTCGAAGTCGCAATTAGGAACGGGGCTATGAACGCAGCCCGCAGCCGCTGACTGAAGTGCCTGATAAGTCGACTCCCGCGCATTGATTGCTGTGGCAGTCGCCGGCTGCCGCTCGCCGATCGTTACCTAGCACGGTGCTGGGTCGCAACCTTCCGAGTTGGTGACGAGGACCTGAAGCCTTAACTGATTCCGCGCGCTATGTCCCACCCCGCCCAGTAGCCGGTGCCTTGAGTAGCGGGGGCTCCCCCGAACGGATGGATGCCGCCCCAGCCGTCCAGCACGTACCCGGCGTCGGTGTCAGGCACCATAAGGATGGCCCTGGCGATGTCCCAGCCTGGCCAGTAACCAGTCGTGCCGGGGTCTGGCACCCCACCAAAGCCGTGTACGCCGCCCCAGCCATCGAGGGTGACGCCCTGCATCACGTTGCCGGAGGTGGTGCTCGCAATCGCCAGGCCTCGAGCGATGTTCCACCCTGGCCAGTAAGCGCCTGCTGGTGTCGGCGGCATTGGCCTCGAGGCCAGCGCGAACGGGTGCAGACCGCCCCAGCGATCAAGCACGAGGCCCTCTTCGTAGCCAGGGGCGCAGGTCATGGCAATCGCGTCACCGATGTCCCATCCCGGCCAGTAGCCGCTGGCACTAACCCCTGGGGCGCCGCCGAAGGGATGGATTCCGCCCCAGCCGTCCAGCACGTAGCCACTGGCGCCGCTGCTGTCGCAGGGATCGAGGACCAAGGCGCGCGCGATGTCCCAACCGGACCAGTAGGCGCTGACCGCTACGCTGGCAGCCCCGCCGAACGGATGAATCCCACCCCAACCGTCAAGCACATACCCGCTGTGGCGGTTCGGCGCCGTCGCGATTCCGCGGGCTATGTCCTGGCCTGCCCAGTAAGCGCTCCCCGGCGCCGCTGGCGCCGGCCCGAACGGGTGCACGCCGCCCCAGCCATCCACGACATAGCCCGCCGCCGGGTAGAACGACGAGGGAGTCACAGCCTTCGACGCTGCCGACTCGGGGCCGGTGCCGATCGAGTTGGTCGCGGTCACGCCGAATGTGTACGTAGAGCCGTTGGCGAGGCCGGAAATGGTCGTTGACCACGTGCCTCCGCTTACCTGGGTGCTGGACTGTGCCACGCCGGCGATGTACGTGGTCACCGTGTAGCCGCTGATGGCCGATCCTCCATCGGCGGGGGCGCTCCAACCCACTGTGGCTGAGGCGTTGCCGGCAGTCGCCTGAACGGCGAGGGGCGCGCCTGGCACGGTCGCCGAGCTGCTGGCCTCGGCAAGCGACAGCTGGTTCGACTGACCGACCGCCGTCCGCCAACCCGCGACGCTGCTCACTGCCGCCAGGGTGTTCGGTGAGGAATCGGTCGGAGTCTGCTCGAGAGTCCACGCGCTGCCGTTCCAGCGTTCGATGACAGAAGCCGGTGAGGGGCTCCCCGCGCTGTTGAAATATCCGACCGCGGTGCAGTCGTTCGGTCCGAGGCAGGAGACACCCGCCAGCTGCGCCGAGGTCGTTCCACTCGGATTTGGAGCCGCCATGCTCGTCCAGGTGGTGCCATCCCACTTCTCAGCCAACACGCCGGCGAAGTTCATCCCGGGCCCGTAGCCAACCGCCAGACAGGAGCTCGCAGTGGGACAGCTGACGGCTCGGAGGGCGGCGCCGTTGTCGGTTGACGCGACGTTCGGCGTGGTCTGGACGGACCAGGCAGATCCGTCCCAGCGCTCCGCCAGGGCTGCGGCGGGATTGCCGTTGTCCCAGCCGACGGCCGTACACGCCGCTGGCGTTGTGCAGGAGACGCCATCGAGGAACGAACCTCCGGTACCGGCCGGCAAAGGCACAGGTAGCCAGGACCAGGTCGAGCCGTTCCACGCGGCTGCGCCGGCGATTGGAGCCCCCACGGTGCGGCCGCTGGGGAAGTCGTAGTAGCCCGCCGCCATGCAGAAACTCGAGTCAGGGCAGTTGACCCCGGTCAGATAGGCGTCCGGGGCGGGAGCGGGTATGGACTGCATGGCCCAGCTCGAGCCGTTCCATTGCTCTGCCAGGTCGACCCAGCCGGACGGCGTCGAGTAGTCGCCCACCGCGACACACATGGTGGAGGTGGGGCAAGAGATGCCGGTCAGCTCGGTGTTGATGGCCCCGCTGGGGTTGGCGATGGCTTCAGTGGTCCAGCTCGTGGTCCACAGCTCGGTCAGGGGGACGTCTCCGCCACCGGAGACGCGGGAGCTCCCATCCGCCATGCACCAGCTCGGCGAGAGACAAGCCACGCCGTTCAAGGTCGCCACCGCTGATCCGGCTGGATTGACGGTCGCCTGAGTGGCCCAGGTTGCGCCTGCTCCAACGGCGAGCGGCTTCAGCACGATCGAGGCGAGAACGACGCACGCTACGAGACCGACCATTGCGGCCTCTCGCCAGCGCGCACCAGGGTTGAGCTCCACCGTTTGGAGGCGTATTGCTACAGCACTTAGGTGGGTACGTCAAGAGCGATGCCCAGGTCCGCCGAGCCGTGCGCTTGACTCGCTTTCCGTGACCATCGGAGACTGCCGGCATTGTCAGTTCATTTCGGCCTTCTGCTGGTCTGGCTGCTGTTCATGGTCCTTGTGGTCCTGGGGCTGGCCTTCGGCATCGCGTTCGCAATCCGGAAAGGCTGGGAGAGCGGCCGCCCGCGTTAATAGCGGCGGCAATGAGTAAGGGGCTGGAAGAAACTCCAGCCCCCTTTCACGGCCGGTCCTAAGCAGTTGCCGCGGCCATCACCCGGTCTGTCTCAGCGCCGAGCTTGGACTCGCCCTTCAGCACCACCTTCAGCGCCTGCGTGTGCGCGGCGTCGGCAAACACGTCGTAGGCCGCCATGGCATCGTCCATCCGGAACGTATGGGTAGCGAAGACCGTGGGGTCCAGCCGCCCGCCGGCGATTAGGGCCAGCAGCTGCGGGATGGTCTTGGTGTCGACGAGCCCGGTGGTGAACGTCAGGTCACGGATCCAGTACTTCTCGAGGTGCAGCGACGCGGGGTGTCCGTGCACCCCGACGTTGGCGATGTGACCGCCAGGGCGGACCAGCTCCGCCGCCAGCTCGAAGGTCGCCGGCACTCCGACCGCCTCGATCGCGACGTCGGCGCCCAGGCCACCGGTCAGCTCCATCACCTTGGCGACGGCGTCCTCGACCGAGTTGTTGATGACGACGTCCGCCCCGAACTGGCGAGCCTTCTCGAGGCGCGCCGCGGCGAGGTCGATGACGACGATGCGGCCCGGCGTGTAGAGCTGGGCTGTCAGCACCGCCGCCAGCCCGATCGGACCGGCGCCGACGATGGCGACCGTGTCGCCCGGCCGCACTTGGCCGTTCAGCACACCGACCTCGTACGAAGTCGGCAGGATGTCAGAAAGGAACAGCACCTGCTCGTCGGACAAGCCGGCCGGCACCTTGTAGAGCGAGGTGTCGGCGAAGGGCACCCGCGCGTACTCCGCCTGCAGGCCGTCGATCAGATGACCGAAGATCCAGCCTCCGCCGCCGGTGCACTGGCCGTAGCGGCCTTCTTTGCAGAAGGGGCAGCGGCCACAGGCCGAGATGCAGGAGACCAGCACTCGGTCTCCGACCTGAAATGACGTCACGGCCGACCCTGTCGCGACGACGGTGCCCACTGCTTCGTGACCGAGGACGGTGCCTGGCTTCACCTCGGGTACGTCCCCCTTGAGGATGTGGAGGTCGGTGCCGCAGATGGTCGCGGTGTCGATCCTGACGATGGCGTCGGTCGGGGCCTGGATCACCGGGTCAGGCTTGGTTGTCCACGAGCGACGCCCGGGACCTTCGTAGACAAGAGCATTCATGGCTGCCTCCCTAATCAGGCCGATGTGGCCGGATCAAAGGATTTCGCCGTCGCGGCTTGGCGAGTAGGGCCGACCGGCCTCCCTCAGACGGGAAGACGGGTCGGGGGGCGTCCGCCGGTGATCGCGCACCAATGCGGCACCAGATGTTGTGGCGGGGATGGATGGGAATCGAACCCACCCAGGACCCCTCGCAGGGCCCCGCAAACGGTTTTGAAGGTACCCAGCCGTCAGTCGGCGAGGGCTCGTGACCGTCCGTCGCAGTTCATTCCGAGGCTATTCGACCTCTCCGTTGTCCGTGCCCAACCGCGGTCGTCCGTCCTGTTGGCTGTCTTGTTGGCTGTCAGCTTGCGGTCTAGCCGCCCGTGCAGGACGAGCCGCCGGGCGATTCGGGACGCGGAAGCCCGCCTCGGACCTAGTGCTCAGCCTGCGGCCTGATCGATATGCTCCCGGTGATGGATGAAGGCAATTCCGACCTCGATCAAGAGCTCGACGCCACACCCGAAGCGCTAGATGACGAGGAGGTCGTCTTCGCCGCCGACCTGGGATTCCTGGTCAGGGAGCGCAAGGTCGCCGACGGCACGAAGGAGTGGTACGTCTACGACAGCTCGAAGGGTCAGCAAGTAGGGGACGTTTACGCTGACTTCCAGCAGGCCGTGGATGCCGCCGTCGCGGCGGCCGAGGCCTCCGTCGCCTGATCCCCGGCCGGAGCTGATGTACCGGCGGCCGAACAACCAGTAGAGCGTTCCGCCGTCAACTTGCCTGGGCACCACTTGCAGGTGACTCGGCGACCACTCCGCCCTGAGCCGGCTGCTGCTATTCCCGACCCGATGCTTGCGTCAGCAAATGGCGAGCTCTCTCAGCCTCGTGTTCGGGCACGTAGAGGCCGGCGCTCTCTGCTCCTACGGCTGGCAGGCCGCCGGATGCACCGAAGGAGTCCCCAGGACCTCCGGGGTAAGTCCGGCTGCCTCCAGGAGGGCGCCCAAGGTTTCAACTCGGACCTGGGATCCGTAGAACACCTCCGTCCATCCCTCCCGCTGGCGATCCCTGTCGTTACTCATAGGCGCAGGCCTCCATCCGCAATTGAACGGCGTCCTTACCGCGAGCATTAGGTCACTGGACAACCCAGCCTGCGCCTGACCCAGTGAAGGCTTCCCAGGCCCGTGACAGGGGTGCAGAGGCGTCCATTGGCCAGCCAAGATTGACCGATGGACTCAAGCGATTCGGTTGGGAATCCTGCGGCCTTGCGACGAGCTCGCAAGGTAGTCGACCACCCCCTCGGTGCCGTTTACGCCCAGCCGCACGGCAATGTGCAGAGGTCCTTCATCTCCTTGCTCGGTCCACTGGCGAGGTACTTCTG
>DASUWK010000063.1:0-39860 GCA_036378435.1 Candidatus Dormiibacterota bacterium
GAACCGGCGCTGGATCGCCTTGCCGACCTCGGTCGAGCCGGTGAACGCGATCTTGTCGACGTCGGCGTCGACGAGCGCAGCCCCGGTGCGGCCGTCGCCGGTGACGATGTTGACGACGCCCGGCGGCAGCTCGGCCTGCTCGCAGATGTCCGCGAACAGCAGCGCCGTCAGAGGTGTGGTCTCGGCCGGCTTCAGGACGACGGTGTTGCCGGCGGCGAGCGCCGGCGCGATCTTCCAGGCCAGCATCAGCAGCGGAAAGTTCCACGGGATCACCTGGCCGGCCACGCCGACCGGGGTCGGCTTGCGGTTGGGGAAGGCCCATTCGAGCTTGTCCGCCCAGCCCGCGTAATAGAAGAAGTGGGCGGCGGCCAGCGGCAGGTCGACGTCGCGCGACTCCTTGATCGGCTTCCCGCCGTCCATCGTCTCGGCCACGGCCAGCTCGCGCGCCCGCTCCTGGATCAGCCGCGAGATGCGGAAGAGGTAGCGCGCGCGCCGGGAAGGGCTCAGCCGCCGCCACTCGCGACCCGCTTTGTCCGCGGCGGTGACCGCGCGGTCGACGTCGACTTCGTCCGCCTCCGCGACCTCGGTCAGCGTCTCCTCCGTCGCGGGGTTGATCGACGGGAACCAGTGCTTCGAGTGCGGCTGCGTCCACCGCCCGCCGACAAAGAGCTTGTAGCGGTCGCGGATCTGGACGATGTCGGTCCCCTCGGGCGCGGGGGCGTAGCCCAGGCCGCGAACGGCGATGGACTCCCGCTTGGCCAGGGCCGTGACGCCGGCCTCCTCAGTCGATGGTGAAGTAGTCAAGCGACTGATAGGCGCCTTCGCGCTCTTTCACGATCTGCAGGAGGACGTCGTTGAGCAGGCTGGACGCGCCCAGCCGCAGCCGGTCGGGCGTCAGCCAGTCGGGGCCGAGGGTCTCCGCGGTGAGCACGAGGTAGGCGATCGCCTGCTTGGCCGTCCGGATGCCACCCGCGGCCTTGAAGCCGATGGCGCGCCCCGTCTCATGGTGCCAGTCGCGGATCGCCTCCAGCATCACCAGCGCCACGGGCAGTGTCGCCGCGGGCGAGACCTTGCCGGTCGAGGTCTTGATGAAATCGGCTCCCGCCGCCATCGCGAGCAGGCTGGCGCGCCGGACCGCGTCATAGGTGCCGAGCTCACCCGTCTCCAGGATCACCTTGAGGTGCGCGTCGCCGGCTGCCTCGCGAGCGGCGACCAGCTCCTCGAAGACCGCCTCCTCGTCGCCGGCCAGGAAGGCGCCGCGGTCGATGACCACGTCCACCTCGTCGGCGCCGGCGGCGATCGCCTCGCGGATCTCGGCCAGCTTGACGGCGCGGAAGGTCTGGCCGGACGGGAAGCCGGTCGCCACCGACGCAACGTGGATGCCGGTGCCGCGCAAGTGCTCCGCCGCCTCGGCGACGCGCGCGGGATAGACGCACACGGCGGCGACGGGCGGGATGGTGAGGTCGCCGGGGCGTGGCCGGATGGCCTTGGCGCACATCGCGGCGACCTTGCCGGGGGTGTCGGCGCCTTCCAGCGTCGTCAGGTCCATGCAGCGGATGGCCAGGTCGAGCGCGAGCAGCTTCGAGTCGCGTTTGATGGAGCGCTTGGCGAGCGATGCCGCGCGCTCCTCGACACCGACCTGGTCCACGCTGCCGAAGCCGCGCGGAAGCGCGGCGGCAACGTGCGTCGAAAGCGCCGTCCCCATCTCAGCCCGGATTATTCACCCCTCCGCCGTTATCGGCGGCGGTAAGGCTTGCCGTCCGCCGCGGGCGCGACCGAGCGGCCGATGGCGCCGGCGAGCACGACGATCGTCACCAGGTACGGCAGCATGCTGATGAACTGCAGCGGCACGACGTGCACCTGGGCGATCGCCAGGCGGCTCGAGAGGGCGTCCGAGGAGGCGAAGAGGATGGACGCGGCGAAGGCGCCGATGGGGTTCCAGCGGCCGAAGATCATCGCGGCCAGCGCGATGTAGCCCCGCCCGCCGGTCATGTTGGGCAGGAAGTTGCCGATCTGCTGGAGGGAGAAGTACGCGCCGCCCAGGCCGGCCAGCCCACCAGACGCGATGACCTGCACGTAGCGCACCAGGTAGACGTTGATGCCCGCGGTCTCCGCCGCCTCGGGGTGCTCTCCGCAGGCACGGACCCGCAGGCCCCAGACCGTGCGGAAAAGCAGGAACCAAACGGCGGCGATCGCGACCAGGCTCGCGTAGGTGACCGGCTGGTTCTCGAACAGGATGGGTCCGACAAAAGGGATCTGCGACAGGCCGGGAATGTCCCAGTGCGGCAGCGTCTGCACGCCGCTGAGCCCGTTGCTCTCGACGAAGTTGCGATAGAACACGCCGGTGATGCCGACGGCCAGGATGTTGATGACCATCCCGCTCACGATCTGGTCGACGTAGAAGCTGATCGAGAGCAGCGCGTGCAGGCCCGCGATCAGCAGGCCGGCGATGATCGCCGCGATCACTCCGAGCAGGAGCGAGTGCGTCACCAAGGTGGCCGCGAAGCCGACGAACGCGCCGGTCAGCATGATGCCCTCGAGCGCGATGTTCACGACGCCGGAGCGCTCGCTCATCACGCCGCCGAGCGCTGCCAGCGTCAGCGGCGTGGCTGTGATCAGCGTCTGGCTGAGAAAGCTCTGAGCGCCGGTCATGACGCGACGCCTTCCTGGCCCGCGGCGGTCACCCGAACCGCCGTGACCTGCCCCTCGCGGAGGCGCAGCAGCCAGCGGATGATCACCGGTGCGGCGACGAAGATGATCACCGTCGCCTGGACGACCGAGACGAGGTCCGACGACACCTGAGTGTCGAGCTGCATGAAGCTCGCCCCGCTCTGCAGTCCCCCGAACAGCAGGGCGGCCGGCAGCACCGCCCAGGGATTGCTGCGGGCGAGGAGCGCCACCGCGATCGAGTTGAACCCGTAGCCGGCGCCGACGGCGGCGGTCATGTTCTGGTTGAGCCCCAGGATCTGGACGATGCCGGCCAGCCCGGCCAGCCCGCCCGAGATGCCCATCGTGAGCACCAGCGTCCAGCCGACCGACATGCCCGCGGCGCGCGCAGCCTGCGGGTTGAAGCCCACGGCCCGGAGCCGAAAGCCGATCGTGGTCCGCTCCATCAGCAGCCAGACGACCGGAACCGCGGCCAGCGCGATGAAAAGGCCCAGGTGCAGCCGGGTGCCGGGCAGGATGACCGGCAGCTGCACGTTCGGGTCGAGGTTCGGCGTGTGCTGCGGCACCGAGCCCTTGAGGTGCATCGGACCGCCGTCCACCAGGTAGTTGGCCAGGAGGAAGGCGACGTAGTTGAGCATGATCGTGGTGATCACCTCGTGCGCCCCGAAGCGAGCCTTCAGAGCGCCCGCCACCGCGGCCCAGATGAAGCCGCCCGCCATGCCGCACAGCAGCGCGATCGGGATCTCGATGATCCCGGGCAGGCCGTGGATGCTGTAGCCGGCGAAGGTGCCGGCGAGGGCGCCCACGTAGTACTGGCCCTCCGCTCCGATGTTGAACAGGCCGGCGCGGAAGCCGAGGGCGAGCCCGAGGCCGACGAGCAGGTACGGCGTGGTCGTCACCAGCGTCTCCGGCAGGGCGTCCTGGTTGGTCACTGCCCCCTGGAAGAGCGAGGTCATCGCGGCGATCGGGTCCGACCCCGAGGCGAGGACGAACAGACCCGCGACGACGATGCCGGCGACGACGGACGCCAGGGGCAGGATGGCGCCCTCGGTCAGCCAGCGCGGGATGCGATCGGCCATCAGGCCGCGCCCGCCATCAGGAGCCCGATCCGGTCGCGGTCGATGCCGTCGCCCTCGAGCTCGCCGACGATCTTCCCGCGATACATCACGAGGACGCGATCGGCCAGCGACAGGACCTCGTCCAGCTCGGACGACACCAGGAGCACGGCCAGGCCCTCGTCTCGGTGCTTGACGAGCTGGCTGTGGATGAACTCGATCGAGCCCACGTCCAGGCCGCGCGTGGGCTGCGCCGCGATCAGCACCTTGGGTGAGGTGGCGAGCTCGCGGGCGACGACCACCTTCTGCTGGTTGCCGCCGGAGAGCGAGCCGACCGGCTGCTCCGCGCTCTGGGTGCGGATGTCGAAGGCCTTGATCAGCCGCTGCGAGTAGCTGCGGATGGCCGGAAAACGCCGCAGCACGCCCTGCGCGAAGGGCGCCTCGTCGTAATCGTCCAGAACCAGGTTGTCCGAGATCGGGAATTCGAGGATCACGCCCTGGCGGTGGCGGTCAGGCGGGATCATCCGGTTGCCCGCCCGCAAGAGTCGTCGGGTGGCGAGCCTCGTGACGTCCTTCCCTTCCAGGACCACGCTGCCTGAGCGCGCCGCCTGCAGGCCGTGAAGGGCGCCGATCAGCTCGTTCTGCCCGTTGCCCTCGACCCCGGCCACCCCGACGATCTCACCGGCGCGGACTTCGAAGGTGACGCCGTCGACGGCGGGCCTGCGGCGTTGGTCGTGGACGACCAGGTCGCGGACCTGCAAAACCGCCGGGCCGGGGTGCGCGGGGCCCTTGTCGACGCGCAGCATGACCTGGCGCCCCACCATCAGCTGGGCGAGCTGCTGCGGCGTGGTGTTCTGGGGTCGCTCGGTCGCCACGACCTTGCCGCGGCGCATAACGGTGATCTCGTCGGCGATCTCCATCACCTCGCCGAGCTTGTGGGTGATGAAGATGACCGCCCTGCCCTCGGCGCAAAGGGACCGCACGACCCGGAAGAGGCCCTCCGTCTCCTGCGGCGTCAGCGCCGCGGTCGGCTCATCGAGGATCAGGATCTTGGCGCCTCGATAGAGCGCCTTGACGATCTCGACGCGCTGCTGCAGACCTACGGTCAGGTCCTCGACCCGAGCCCTGGGGTCGACCTCGAGACCGTGCTTTTGGGAGAGCTCGCGGACGGCCTTGAAGGCGCTGTCGAAGTCGAGCCAGCCGCCCGCCTGCGCGATCTCATGGCCGAGCTCGACGTTCTCGGCCACCGTGAGCCGCGGGATGAGCATGAAGTGCTGGTGGACCATGCCGATCCCGAGCTGGATCGCGTCCTGGGGACCGTTGATCGTCACCTGGCTGCCGTCGACCCAGATCTCGCCGGCGTCCTTCGAGAGCATCCCGTAGGCGACGTTCATCAGCGTCGACTTGCCGGCGCCGTTCTCACCTAGAAGTGCGTGGACCTGGCCCCACTCGGAGACCAGGTCCACTTGATCGTTCGCTCTCAGCTCGCCAAAGGTCTTGACGATCCCCTTCAGCTCGAGGGCCGCAGGCACTTGACTGGGTCTCTAGTAGACGGTCACCCCCGTCGAGATCGACCCACTCTTGAGGCCGGCCTCGGTCTGCATGACCTTGGACTTGATGTCCGCGCCGACCTTGCTGTCGAACTGGTGGTAAGGGGCGATGCCCACGCCGTCGTTCGCCAGGCTCGACACCAGCGTGCCGCTCTGCCAGTTGCCCTTGACGAGGTTGCTGATCGCCAGCTTCACCGCGTTGTCGAGGCGCAGATACGCGCTCGTGATCAGGCACTGGTCGACCTGCGGGTAGGAGATGTACTGGTCGACGTCGACGCCGATGCAGGTCTTCCCCTGCTCCACCGCCGCGACCAGCGCGCCGTTGCCGGTATTGCCGCCGACGCCGAACACGATGTCAGCGCCCTGCGAGAAGAAGGTCAGGGCCTGCTGCTTGCCCCAGTCGGGGTCGTTGAAGTCCTTGGCGCCCTCTTCCGGCTGGTAGATCGAGAGAACCTTGATGTTGGGGTTCACGGACTTGGCGCCGTTCTTGAATCCCTCGACGTAGCTGACGACCGGCGGCACGCTCTGCAGGCCGGCGACCGCGCCGATCACGTTGCTCTTCGTGTAGAGGCCGGCGAGCACGCCTGCGAGGTAGCCCGCCTGATCCTCGTGGAACAGCAGTCCGACCATATTGGACGGCGGCGGGTTGTCGGTGAAGTCCGCGTTGTCGACGTTGATGAACTTCACGTTCGGGTACTGCTTGGCGGCCGCGATGGTGGCGGGGCCGAGGTTGAAACCGACCGTCACGATCGCGTCGTACTTCTGCTGGACGAACAGCCCGATGTTCTTCGGGTAGTCGTCAGGAACGCTGGACTCGATGTACCTGCCCTGGACGCAAAGGCTCTTGTCGTTCTCGGCCTTCACGACGCCCTGCCAGGAGTCGTAGTTGAACGACTTGTCAGTGAGCTTGCCCACGTCCGTGACAAGTCCGATCTTCCAGGTCTTCGTACAGCTGGAGCTGGCGGTGTTCGAGTTGTTGCTGCCGCAGGCGGTCATCGCCGCGAGCACTACCGTGATTCCCAGCAAGGACAGGTACCGGAGTCCCTTCATCTCATTCCTCCAGAGAGTGAGCCCCCCAAGCGACTGCGGGATTGTAAGGCGTTCGGGCAGACCGTGGTGACGCGGTCCCTCTACCATCGCTGGCGATGGCCGTCGCTTACCACACGGGGCTTCGCGGCGAAGACGTCGGCAGCTATGTGCTCATGCCGGGCGATCCCGGCCGGACCGAGCTGATCGCGCGTCACCTGGACGGAGCCCGCGAGGTCGCCTTCAATCGCGAATACCGGACCTTCACCGGCTCGCTGGCCGGGGTGCCGGTCTCAGTCTGCTCGACCGGGATCGGCGGCCCGTCGACCGCCATCGCGGTCGAAGAGCTGAGCGAGCTCGGGGCGAGCACCTTCGTCCGCGTCGGCACCTGCGGTGGCGCTCAGCCCGAGATCGAGATCGGCGACCTCGTCATCGCCACGGGCTCGGTGCGCAGCGAGGGGACGCCCAACGGCTACGTGCCCCTCGAGTACCCGGCGATCGCGGACCACGCAGTGGTCGCCGCGCTGCGCGGGGCCGCGGCGGCGGTGGGTGCGCGAGCCCACGCGGGCATCGTGCGGGCCGTCGACGCCCTGGCGGCCGATCTCGATCCAGAGCGGATGCCGCGAGCCAAGGCGCTGGTGGAGGAGATCGAGATGTGGCGCCGGGCAGGCGTGCTCGCCAACGACATGGAGTCGTCCACGCTGTTCGTGGTCGCCTCGCTCAAGCGCTTGCGGGCCGGCACGGTCTTGCTCTGCGTCGACCAGGTCGGCGGGGGCCCCATTCACCCCGTGGGGCCGCAGCTGCTCGACCGGATGCTCGGCGTCGCCGTAGCCGCGGTCAAGACCCTGGTCGAGCAGGACCGGGCGAGCTAGCGGGGCTGCGTCAGGCCAGAAAACCCCGCTCAACCAGGTCGATTTCGAGAGAAATGCACGGCGATGAGCCGCCGACCCGGGCCATTTCTGGAGAAATGCACGTCCAGCGCCACGTCTTTAGGGCTGGGCAGCCCGTCACGTCACGAGGCTCCAGAGGTCGGTGCTCTCGTCCGCCAGCGCGGAGGCGTCGAGCTCCTGCCGGCCGGCGATCAGCTTGGCGCAGGCGGCCAGCTCGGAGTCCGGCTCCACTTCGGGGTCGCCACCGCGGTTGAGTCCGACCGCGGCCAGCAGCCGCCGGTCCTGGATGTAGAGGCCGACCAGTTTCGCCTCTTCGAGGCTGCCCCGGATCACGACTTCGTCCCAGCGCCTCGCGAAGCCGACGTACTCAAGCTTGTGCTCGTACTGGTCCGACCAGAACGAGAACATGTAGTCGTACGGGCGGCCGCGGCCGAGCATAGCGAGGGCGGCGGCGCGGCCGTGCTTCTCAGCGTTGTTGTAGTGCTCGACCCGCAGCCGGCCGAACAGCGGGTGACTCATGTTCGCGACGTCGCCACAGGCGAAGACGTTCGGCAGGTTGGTCCGGCACAGCTCGTCCACCAGGACGCCGTTGTCCAGCGCCGCCCCGCTGCCTTCTAGGACCTCCACGTTCGGCTGGATCCCGACCGCGGCGATGGCCGCCGAGCACTCGATGGTCCGGCCGGACTCGGTGCGTACCCGCTCCAACACCGACGCGCCCTCGAAGGCCGCGACGCTGTCGCCCGCGACGAGCTCAACGCCCTTCTCGGAGTGGAGGCGGCCGAGCACCCCTCCGATCTCCTCGCCGAGGACACGCAACAGCGGCGCGGGCTCGGGGAACACCGTGGTCACCTGGGCTCCCATCTGCGTGAGCGAGGCCGCGACCTCCGCCCCGATGAAGCTCATGCCGGCGATCACGATCCGGCCTCCTGACGCGGCGGCAGCCTGGATGCGGTCCGACTCCGCCTGGGTGCGCAGCTGGAGCACGCCCTGCAGGTCGGCTCCGGCCATGGAAGGTGTGCGAGTGCGTCCGCCGGTGGCGATCAGGAGCTCGTCGTAGGGGATGCGCTCGCCGGCGGCGCTGACCACGGCGCCCTCGTTGGGCTCGACTCCGGCGACCTCCACGTCGGTCCGCAGCTCGACGCCGTTGTCGGCATACCAGTCGGGCTCCCGCACGAACCAGCCGGACAGCTCTTCCTCTCGCCTCAGGTAGCCCTTCGACAGCGGTGGGCGGCCGAAAGGAACTCCAGGCTCGTTGCCGAGGATGACGATCTCGCCTTCGTAGCCCTCGTCCCGCAATGTTGCCGCCGCGTTGCCCCCGGCCATGCCGCCGCCGATGATCACAACGCCCATCTGCCCAGCGTATCTAGCGCTACCGGATCAAAGCCAGGTGGAGATACCCGACGGCCGCGCCGAGGGCCACCGCGGCCGGTGCGGCGAGCGGCCGCCACCACACGACGGCGAAGGCCGCCAGCGCGAAGGCGGCGGTGACGGCATCGACGACCGCGGTGCGCGCCAGCTCGAAGGCGACCCCGAGGACAAGCCCGATGACCGCGGCGTTGACGACCTCGAGCAGCAGGCGCACGGCTCGGCTGGTCTCCGTCCAGCGGACCAGCCGGTCGAGCAGGGGCACCAAAGCCAGGCCCGGCAGGAAGATCGCGAGGCTGGCCAGCAGGGCGCCGGGCACACCGGCGAAGAGGAAGCCGAGGAACGTGGCGACGGTGAACACCGGCCCGGGCGTCACCTGGCTGAGGGCGACCGCATCCACGAGCTGCGCCGGGCGCAGCCAGTGCAGGCCGGCGACGAAGTCGGTGTTCAGGAACGCGAACAGGACGTACCCGCTGCCGAAGGAGATCACGCCGATCTTCAAGAAGGTCAGGAACAGGGGGACGAGCCGCTCCGGGTGTGGCGCCAAAGCAGCAACCAAGGTGGTCGCGGTGGGCGTCCGCCGTGCAGCGGCGACAAAGGCGCCCGCCACCCCGGCCAAGGCCAGGATCGCGACCGGGTTGACGCCGGCAACGTAGAGCGCGAAGGCCGCGGGGACCGCCACGAGAAGAGCTCGCTGCTTGACCAGGTGCCGCAGAAGGTCCAAGGCCGCCCAAGCCACGATGCCCACCACGACCGGCCGGACACCGTAGAAGAGATCGCGCGCGAGGGGCGCGGCGGCGTAGCGGTCGTAGAGATAGGCCAGAGCGAGCATGATCGCCAGCGCAGGAGTGATGAAGCACACCGCGGCCGTGGCGAGGCCGGGCCAGCCGGCCAGCCGGTAGCCGAGGAACATCGCGAGCTCGGTCGAGCTAGGTCCGGGGATGAGGTTGCAGGCGGCGAACATGCGATTGAACTCCGCCTGCTCGATCCACCGCCGCCGCTCGACCACGGCGCGGCGCATCAGCGCGACATGCGCGGCCGGCCCGCCGAACGCGGCGAGGCCGACCAGCGCTAGACCCAGGCCGACGCGGAGCGGGCGCACGCACCAATTTGTCGCACGCCGGGCGCTCGTCGCCGGGGATTGACAGTCCTTTACCGCCCACGGACGATCCGGTCGGGACCACTGGCCTAGAGTCGCCCGCACCTCAGGAGCCCGCCAGTGTCCCTAGCCCTCGGTCCACTCTCTCGTCTGCGGCTCCCGAGCCTGGTGCTGGGCGCGGTCCTGGCGCTGTCATTCATCGTCACGCCCACGCAGCCGTCCTCCGCGCCCGAGGCGCGGCTTCTCTCCGCCTCGTCGGTCCAGGTGGGAACCAGCTTCAGCCCTTGGCGCGCCGAGAACCTGGGACTCGACTACCGCGCCGCGTTCGCGGAGCTGCTGGCGATGCATTTCCGCGTGATCCGCGTGGCGGTGCGCTGGGACCAGGTGGAGGCATCCGGATACGACCAGCCCGACCTCCTGCTGCGCATGGCCGAGGCGGCCCATCAGCCGGTCGTGCTCGAGGTCGGCATGAAGTCCTTGGGTTGGCCCGAGTTCTACCTGCCTCCGGGCCTGCCGTCCACGCCGGACGGCGGCGACGTCGGCGCGAGCCACGCCGTGAGGGCGGAAGTCGTCGCCTACGTCAGGCAGACCGTGCTGCGCTACCGAGCGAGCCCGTCACTGGTCGCGTGGCAGGTCGAGAACGAGCCTTTCAATCCGGCCGGCCCGCATCACTGGTACATCGACCAGGAGACCGTGAAGGCGGAGATGAACGCGGTTCGTGCGCTGGACCCCCGCCCGCTGGAAGTCAACGCGTTCACGCACTTCAACCTCCTGCTGGACCGTGCCTCGACGGGCGGCGGCTTGTCGCCGGCGAGCTTCCTGGGCTTCGACGCGCCCTACGCGGAGACCGAAGCGCTCGGCGTCGAGCACCGCGGCGACGTCCTGGGACTCGACGTCTACACCCACATCGGGTACGACGTCCTCGGACAGCGCGGCGTCACGACGGCCGATCCCGACTGGGCTGAGAGCGCCGGCCGCTGGGCGGCGAAGGCCCGCGACCAGCGGAAGCTGGCCTGGGTCATGGAGGCACAGGCGGAGCCGTGGGAGGCGTCGCCCAGCACCAACGCCCATCCGCAGAGCCTGCGCCCCACCGACATCAAGGCCAACGTCGACGCCCTGAAAGCTGCTGGATTCAACACGGTCGTGCTTTGGGGCAGTGAGTACTGGCTCTCGCGCGAGCAGGCGGGCGATCCCACCTGGGTGCGCGCCGTCGACCAGGTCCTGACCGAGCAGCGCGCGGCCCCCGCATTGACGCGGGGGCACGGACTGTAGTCGCCTAGTTCCTTCTGATCGAGCAGCTGATCCCGGTCGAGTGGTCGGGACAGTAGCCGTACGGGTTCTTGTGCAGGTACTGCTGGTGGTAGCCCTCGGCGAAGTAGAACGGGTCCGCGTCGCGGATCTCGGTCGTGATCTCTCCATAGCCGGCCTTCGCCAGCGCGTCCTGGTACGCCTGCCGGCTGGCCTCGGCGCTCGCGCGCTGGCCTTCTGAGCCGGTGAAGATCGCCGAGCGGTACTGCGTGCCGACATCATTGCCCTGGCGCATCCCCTGGGTGGGGTCGTGCGCTTCCCAGAAAGCCTTCAGCAGCTCGTCGTAAGAGATGCGGCGCGGATCGAAGACGACCCGCACGGCCTCGGCGTGGCCTGTGCGGCCGGAGCAGACCTCCTCATAGGTCGGGTTCTCGGTGTAGCCACCCTCGTAGCCGGCCGCCGTCGTGTAGACGCCGGGCAGCTGCCAGAACATCTTCTCCTCGCCCCAGAAGCAGCCGAGGGCGAACTCGGCCACCTCCATCCCCTCCGGGTAGGGAGGCGCCATCGGGGTGCCGAGCACGGCATGCGTGCCCACCTCTTCGACGGGCTGCGACCGTCCGGGCAGCGCCTGCTCAGCGGTCGGCAGGGACGACTTCGATCCGAAGGAGAGCCATTTCATCACCGCGTTTCTACCCATCTCCAGGAGCGGCAATTCCCCATCCGATCCAGCGCGTCGTGTCTTCGTTCACCTCGTGCGGCGCCCTGAGCATGCTCACGAATGTCGCGATGTCGTCGAGCCGCCAGCGCAGCCGGAAGAGCCGCATCGCGCGCGGGTCCGGCGCGACCCCGGTGATCCGCGCGTAGTGCTCCAGGGCTTCCGGATGCCCGTCCAACCAGCACAGGTCGCGCTCGCGCGGCGCCCGCGCGACCGTGTCCCAGTCCAGGAGCACGAGGCGCCCGCCGACGCGGAGCAGGTTCCCCGGGTGCGGCTCGCCGTGAGTGGTGACGTCGCTGCCCGCCCCGACCGCCTCACTGAGCTCGTCGAGCTCCCGCAGCAGGGCACGGATCAAGCCGGCGCGCGCCGCGGTCGCCTGCCGCGCGCGCTCCGAGTAAGGGCCCGCGTTCCAAGGCGAATCCAGGTCGTTCAGCGCTCGCTCGAGCTCGCCCCGGACCGGGACCAGCTCCGCCAGGTCCGGCGCCGAGACAGCAGCGGTGTGAACCGCGGCCAGCATCTCCGCCAGCTCCAGCGCGGAATCCGCATCCAGCCGTGCGTGGAACTCGTAGCCCTCGCCCTTCAAATATGGATACAGAGCCAGCGCCCAGCGTGGAGTCGGCTGCACGACGAGCCGGCCGTCGAGTGCGGCCAGCGGGGCGACGACGAAGTCGAGAGCGGCCTCCCGGAGGGCGGCCGCTGTCTGGAGCGCTGCCAGCAGCCCGCCCAGCGGCTTCTGCGCGAGGTCGTCGGCCGTCACCCAGAAGGCGCCCACGCGCCAGTGATAGCTGCCGCCGCCGACGGCCACGTATTCGCAGTCACCGCTGAGGCTCCAGCCGTCCTCGACGGCCGCGCTGACCTGCTCCTCCGTTAGGTCAGTCGGCTGGGCTCGCGTCCGAACTCCAGGCCTTCGAAGCGGCCCGAGCTGCGCCAGGCGTCGAGGTAGCGGAAGTACTCGCTCGCCCCGAGGGGATAGCCGACGAGGTACTTGACGCGCTGCTCGTCGATCTGGCCCTCGTTGTTGTAGTAGCCGGGCGTGCAGTCGTTGGAGACGAGCATCTGGCCGAGCCCGGTCAGCAGCAGGCTCACCCACTCGTCCTCGGCCTCCTGACTGACCTCGACGGTGGTCAGCCCGTTCGCGCGCAGGTGGGCTATCTCGGCCGCGATCGTGCGCGCGGCTTCGCTCAGGTTGTGCGGAACGTTGGAGATCAGGTTCGCGCCCTGGACGGGCTGCACGAAGAAGAGGTTGGGGAAGCCGTGCACCTGCAGCCCGTGCAGCGAGCGCATGCCGTCCTTCCAGTGGTCGTCCAGCCGCAGGCCGTCGCGGCCGACGACATCGAAGCCAGCGCGCTCGGTGAACTCGATGCCGAATTCGAAGCCAGAGGCGTAGACGATGCAGTCGACCTCGTACTCGACCCCATCCACGACCACCGCGTGCTCGGTGATCCGCTCCACGCCGCGGCCGTCCGTGTCGACCAGCGTGACGTTGGGTCTGTTGTAGGTCTGCAGGTACTCGTCGTGGAAGCAGGGCCGCTTGCAGAGCTGGCGGTACCAGGCCTTGAGCCTGGCCGCGGTGTCACGGTCCTGCACGATCGCGTCAACGCGCGCTCGGATCTCCTCCATCTTCGCGAAGTCGGCGTCCTCGTAAGCGGCCCTCAGCGTCTCGGCGCTCAGCTCCTCAGGCGGGTTCGCGAGGATCTGGTCGCGGATGCGCCGCGCGATGTCCGTCCAGCCGTCCATGACCAGGTCCTCGGTCGGCAAGCCGCCGGCCTGGTTGTCGGTGAAGTTCTCGAGCCAGCGCTGCTGCCAGCCGGGCGTGGCGATGCTCGCGAACCAGGCGGGGTCCAGCGGGCGGTTGTCGCGGACGTCGACCGATGACGGCGTGCGCTGAAACACATAGAGGTGGCCGGCGTCGCGTCCGAGGTGTGGGATGCACTGGATCGCCGTCGCGCCGGTCCCGATGATCGCCACCCGCTTGTCGGCGAGCTTGGCCAGGGGAGCGCCATCGGGATCGCCGCCGGTGTAGTCGTAATCCCAGCGGCTGGTGTGGAACGCATGCCCGCGGAAATCCTCGATGCCGGGGATGCCGGGCAGCTTCGGTACGTGCAGCGGCCCGACGCCCACCCCCACGAACTGAGCAGTGAAATCGTCCCCGCGGTTGGTCCAGAGCCGCCAGGCCTGGCGCTCGTCGTCCCAGCGTAGGTCGGTTACCTCCGTGTGGAAGAGGGCGTCTTCGTAGAGGTCGTACTGGCGGCCGATGCGCCGGCAGTGCTCGAGGATCTCCGGGCCGTGCGCGTACTTCTCGCTGGGCATGTGCCCGGTCTCTTCGAGCAGTGGCATGTAGACCAGCGCAGCGGTGTCGCACTGCGCGCCCGGATACCGGTTCCAGTACCAGGTGCCGCCGAAGTCGCCGCCCCTGTCGATCAGCCGGACGTCGCCGACGCCCGCCTCTTTGACGCGGGCCCCAGTCAGCAGGCCGGCGAAGCCGGCGCCGATGAAGGCCATGGTGACGTGGTCGGTCTTGGGCTCCCGCTCGACCACCGGCAGGTATGGGTCGACCAGGTATTCGGGGAACCGCGTGGAGATCCGGATGTACTGGTCGTTGCCGTCGGGACGGAGCCGTTTACGGCGCTCTTCGAGGTACTTGCGCCGCAGCGCCTCCTTGTCGATCGTGACCGTCACTCGATTGGAGACTAGCAAGTGACCCGGGCGGAGAGCACGCGTCAATCGCTTAGCGTGGCGGTGTGACCCGGGAAGCGGAGGAGCTGAACCGTCGCCTGCTGCGGGCTCGCGACGTCATGGATCGCACCTATTCGGAGCCGCTGGACGTCGTGGCGGTCGCGGCCGTCGCTTTCATGTCCGAGGCCCACTTCATCAGGAGCTTTCGGGCCGTGTTTGGCGAGACGCCGCACCGCTACTTGCAGCGACGGCGGGTCGAGAGATCGATGTTCCTGCTCCGAGAGACGGACCGCAGCGTCACGGACATCTGCTTCGACGTCGGCTTCTCCAGCCGCGCGACGTTCGTCCGCACCTTTCGCGAGATCGTCGGCGAGACGCCGACCGGCTACCGGCGGGGCCATCCGCCGATGGACGCGCCGAACTGCTTCCAGCTCATGGCCACCCGCCCGATGTTCCCGCTGCGGCCGCCGCGATCGAGCAGTTTTGGACACGAGGCGCGGGAGGCCGCTCACTAGCATCGTGGCGATTCACGTCAACAATCTGTGTGAAGGAGCGTCGCAAGGATGATCAGCAGCCTCAACGTCACCGCCATCAAAGTCCTGGACCAGGACGAAGCCCTCGACTTCTACGTCAACAAGCTCGGCCTGGAGGTCGCACAGGACTTCAACCAGGGACCGGTCCGCTGGCTCACAGTGCGTGCCCCGGGCACGCCGGACACCGAGATCTATCTCGAGAAGCCCGAGCCGCCGATGTACGACGAAGCGACGGCCGACCAGCTGCGCGAGCTGATCACCAAGGGCGCCGTCGGCTGGGTGGCCTTCAAGACCGACGACTGCCGCGCGCTCTACGAGACCCTCAAGTCGCGCGGCGTGTCGGACTTCACCCAGGAGCCGACAGACCACTTCTACGGCACCGACATGGGGATCCGCGACCCGTTCGGCAACGGCATCCGAATCCTGCAGCCGGCCAAGGCACAGCAGGCCAGCGCCAGCTAGCAGAGCGGCGGGGGTGACCGGCTCGCGCGGGCCGGTCACCTTATCGACAGATGGCTTAAGCAATGCTTAAGACTGTCTTGCTGACCACTCCCGCGCCGACAGGCCGGCTGGAACGAAGCCGCCCCACCCTGTCCTCGCCCATGCTGCCCTGGCTCGGCATCGGCGCTGCCGCCCTCCTGTTTGCGGTCTTCGGCGCCGGGTACGACATCGTCACGCCGTTCGCTCAGGCACCGGACGAGGGCTCGCACATCGGCTACGCACAGCTGCTGGCTCAGCACTTCCAGCTGCCGGTCGGGCAGCCGGAACGGCAGCAGCCGCCGCTCTACTACCTCCTGGGCGCCCTGCTTCTGAAGGCCGGCGCCGGCTCTTCCTCGCTGGAGGCCCTGGCGATCGTGTTCGGGATGTTGACGGTCTTCGTCGCGGCCTTCTGCGCGCGCGAGATCTGGCCCGACCGCCCCTCTCGCTGGGTCCTGGTGGCGCTGCTGGTCGGGGCGATACCGCAGGTGCAGTTCATCGCCGCCCACGCCAGCAACGACTCGCTAACGATGCTGCTGGCGGGACTCCTCTTGCTGCTGCTGATCAGGGTCATCAAGCGAGCGCCGGGTTGGCGGGAGGTGGTGCTGATCGGCCTGGCGATCTCAGCGTCGCTGATGGTGAAGGAGACGATCTATTACCTGGCGGCGACCCTGGCGATCGCCGCTCTGATCTCGGTCAAGGGCCGGCGCACGCGCCTACTTGCCCTGGTCGCGCTGGCCGGCATTCCCTTGCTGCTCACCGGCTGGTGGTTCGTCCGCAACCTGACCACGTTCGGCCACCTGCTGCCGGACCTGCGCCCGGTCTACACGGCCCATCCCAATCACCTGATCCTGGACGCCACCCAGCTGAGGACCTGGTCCCAGTTCTTCTTCCAGAGCTTTTTCGCCCGCCTCGGCAACATGTCGAGCCTGGTCACGGTGGGGACCCACCCTTACGTGATCTATCACCTCCTCGAGCTGCTCACGGGCTTCGTCATCGTCGCGGGAGCCCTTGCCGCCGCTGAAGGGGCGAGGCGCTCGACGAGCCTCACGCGAGTGATCACCGTTCTCCTGGTCGCGATCCCGCTGGTGGCCTTGGCGCAGGCGGTGCTGAACAGCTTCTTCATCGACGACCAGCCTCAGGGCCGCTACCTGTTCCTGGCGCTGCCCGCCATGGCGATCATCGCCGTGTTCGGGATCGACCACTGGGCCGACCGCTTGAAGCCGCTCACCCGCGCGGCCGTCTGGGGCGCGTTCGTAGCGGCCGCGTTGGCATTCGACGTGCTGAGCCTGGCCACGGCCTCGCGTCTGTTCGGCGCCTTCTGACGGCCTAGGTTGTACGGCTCACCGCACGACCAGCCACGTGCTGACCGGAGCGCTCATCGCTCCACCCGGGTCGCTCAGG
Organism: Candidatus Dormiibacterota bacterium; assembly: GCA_036378435.1. GTDB lineage: Bacteria > Chloroflexota > Dormibacteria > Dormibacterales > Dormibacteraceae > DASUWK01. Next base: position 16,706 of record DASUWK010000063.1, read on the forward strand.
GCGATGTGCACGAGGTAGCGGCCGGTGCGCGAATAGACGTGGCGGCCGATCACCTTGAAGCTGCCGGAGCCGCCGATGACGGCCACGTAGTTCACGATGCTGCCGTCGCCCCAGTCGATCTTCGCGATCAGGCCGCCGGCGGGCGTCGTCGTGTCGGTATCGGTGCAGCTGCCGAGGAAGCCGCTGAAGTTCGCACTCCCGTAAAGGCGGCTCGGCATCTTACAAGCGAGGATGTCGGCGTCGGGGACGGCGACAATCGACGACGCCACGCCGGCCGGCCGGTGCGGGTCATCGACCTGCTCCAGGCTCACTGACACGGACATCGGGCCCTCGTCGCTCCAGCTGTGAGCGCCGCTCACCGTGAATGAGCCGTTCCCTCCGGTCACGGTGCCGGCGCTGGTCGTGCCGTCGCCCCAATCGATCGTCGCGGCGAACTCGCTCGCCTGGTCGGCCGTCCGCTTGTCGGTGAACGTCGCGACGCCGCCCGTGAACGATTGACCCTCTGCCGTGGGCTTGAGCGCCAGCTTGCCGGCGGGCGGTGTGCACTCCTCGCCGACCACGAAGGTCCGCCCCACGAAGTTGGAGTTCGAGTCCTGCGGAGAGTTGTCGATCGGGCTGTACAGGCCCTGCCCGGCGAACGACGGCTGGCCGAGCGTGTTGGCGTTGTCGGTGTTGACGCCGGTCAGCGCCCAGGTCTCGCCGCCGGTGTTCGTGAGCGACTGCCCCAGCTGGGCGCCGTTGGCTCCGATGTCCTTGAGCGGCAGGTCGATCTCGACGATGCCGTTCTTGCCGCTTCCAAAGGCGCCGGTGACCGGTCCCACCGACCCAATGCCGGCACTGCTTATGGTCCCGTAGGTGTACGTCACCGAGCCCGAGGGGTCGACCTCGGCCGCGCCGTAGTACTCGATGCCGCTGATGGAGAAGATCGCGAAGTAGACGTTGGCCTGGCTGTACGCGGGGATCGTCTTCGACAGGTCGTTGATCACCAGCTGCGCGCGCAGCGTTTTCATGTCCGCGCTGAGCAGGAACTTGCTCGTGACCAGGTCGAGCTGCGGGTCCTGGCCCTGGTCCACCGCCGTCGCGGCGACGCCCGTCTGATTCCCGACGAAGGTGTCGTCGCCTGAGGCGTCGGTCCAGAGCGGAGTGCAGGCAGCGTCGCTGGGTGGAGGCAGGCCGGAGCCCCCGCCACCGCCGGTGCCGCCACCGCCGGGCGGCGGCGGGAGAGGCGGCGGGGTCGAGCCCGGGTGCGTCGGGTTGAGCGAGGTGCTGCCGGTGACGTCCTGGGCGAGGTTCGTGATCTGCGGAGTGCCCCAGCCGCTGGTGTAGTCCCAGCCGGGCGCGGCGTGGTACAGCCCGTTGGTGCCGATGATGATGTCGTTGAAGTCGCGCTGGTACTGGGTCTGGTCCGCGGCCGTCCCGATCTTGTAGAGGGACGGGTTGGCGAAGCCCAGGTTCGAAGGCGCGGCCGCCTGGATGCGAGCCCAGGTGCCGAGCCAAAGCGGGCTCGACAGGCTGGTGCCGAGCACCGTGAGCGTGCATGACGTGCCCGGGGTGGACGGGGTGCACCCGCCGCTCCGGTCCTGGATGTTGAAGCCGTCGGTGAAGATGTCGCCCGAGATGATCGAGACGTCTGGGACGCCGCGGCAGGTGACGCCGGTATTGCCCGTGCCGCCCCCGTCGTCGGAGACGCACGGGATGATCACGTTCGCGTCGTTCTTCTGGTAGTCGGGCTCGGCCACGAAGCGGCTGGCGCCGCCGCCGCCGTGGGTCCACGAGTACTCGAGGCCACGCTTGGTCGAGTCGCTGGAATCGGGATAGAGCACGGTGCCGCCCACCGCGACGGTCCACGGCAGCGCGGCCGGCATCGTCTGCAGGGAGTTGGGGCTCTCATAGACGCCGTTCAGGTTCACCGGGGCCAGGTTCGCCGGGGTGACACAGCCGGAGCCGGTGTCGCCCGTGGAGGCGAACAAAGTCCGTCCTTCGTCGATCGCCTGCAGCTCGGCCGCCGTCATCGCTTCGGCGTAGTTCGCCCCGATCGCATGGAAGGCGGGGTTGTCCTCGCAGGCGCCCCACGACGCGCTGGCCTGCCGCGGCCCGTTCGGGTCGGCTGCCCAGTACGCGATGCTGGCGGTCCCGTCCGACAGGTTGGCCGCGGGCGCGTCATAGAAGTCGACGTCCGTAACGCCGGGCGCCATGCCGCTGGAGGCCTGGGTGTCGAGCTCCCACTCACCCTCCTCGCCGGTGCTGGTGGCGCCGAAGGCGGCGGCCTCGGTCGGAATGACGCGCAGGGGAACCTGCGGGATCTTGTTCACCGTCTCGAAATCCTTGAGCGCGGCGCCCAGGCTCGCATCGCCGGGGTTGTAGAGAAAGCCGAGGATGCCGAGCTGCTCGCCCTGGCCGGTGTCGTTGGCGGGCGCGTTGTAGAGGTTCCAGAGGTCGGAAGGGTTCGCGGCAAGAGCTGGAAATGGAACGGACTGCTGCGTCTGGGCTCGAAGGCCGTCGGTCAGGAAGACGTGCTCGATGCCGAGGCCGGAAGGCACGGTCGGCGCCGACGCGTTCGCGTATGCCGTCTCTCCCATGACGTGGTAGCTCTTCAGCTCGACGTTGAAAAGCCGCTCGACGTCGCCGGCGGCGCCGCGGGCCACCCAGTAGCGCCCGGTGCCGGCGCTGTACGAGACCTGCAGGCCGCCGCCGGTGAGCCAATTCCGCACCTGGTCTTTCTGGCTGGCGGGCGCGCCGAACTCGGCCGCGAACTGCGCTGGGGTCAGGAAGCGCCGGTAGAGAGGGTCGCCCGGCCGGTAAAGCCGGCCGTAGAGGCTCTCCTCCGCCGCCCGGTAGGGGTCGGCGACCTGCAGCGCGACGGTGACCCGCTGCGAAGCCGGAAGTGCGCCGGTCTCCTGCATCTGCGCGAGCTCAGGGACGTCCTTCGACAGCGTCGTCGGCGTGCCGAGGCTGGCCGTGTTCTTGATCGCCGCAGTACGCGCCGTGGTGCCGGCGGCCGCGGCCAAGATGACTGCGATAGCCGCGATGAACAGCGGCGTACGCAGCCTTGAGGCTTGCGTCATCTAACCCAACAACTCCCGCAGAGAGGTCCCGAACCGCAGTCCGGGCCGCCTCGGAATATCGGCAGGCGCAGCTCGAGGTGTCAACGGCGCGAACTCGCGGAGGCGCTCCGATGCGCCTGATCCGAGTCAGGAGGCGGCCACCGCCTCCTCCGGCCGCGTGCGGCGCTCCAGGTTCTCCAGGGCTGGGCCCAGGTTCGCGACCAGCAGCTGGTAGGACTCGACGACGCCTGAATCTTGTCGGTGCTGCCGGGCCGCCGAGAGCGGGTTGAGCCGGCACGCTCTGTCCCAGGCGTTCAGCTCAGAAACAGCGGTGCGGGCCAGCGAGCCGGTCAGCCCGTAGTAAGCGTTCTTGAGCAGCGACGACACGCTGCCCTCGTAGTCGATCGTCGGCGACAGCCGGTTGCGCTCGTCGTCGTCGCCGGCGAGCATCCCCTCCAGAGCTCCAATCACGGCCGCGCTCCAGCAGGCGCTCCCGATCACCACGTGCTGCATGGTGATCCGCCCCGGCTCGAACACCGGCCGCGGCTCGCCGACGCGCAGGCCGGGCGCGGTGCAGTCGACGTGGACCTCGTCCGGACTGGTGGGCAGGGCGCGGTCTTCCAGCGCGATCTGCCGCGTTCCGACTGCGGTCACGCGGCCGCGCTCGACCCGCTCGATCGAGCGGAGCAGGCCCAGCTCATGCCGGCTGACGGTGGCGCCGCGCCACACGTCGGGCTCGACCGAAGGGTCGATCCGCATGACGACGCCGTGCGATTCCAGGCGGCGGGCGAAGTCGTGCCCGTCCTCGGCCTGCGCGCAGGCCTCGACCCAGCGCGCCTGCATGTTCAGGTAGGTCGCCACCAGGTCGAGGGGCTGGATGGCGGCGCGGTCGAACACCCACGGATCGCGGCCGCGAACCCAGCGGATCCGGTCCGGATCGACGCCCGCCTCGAGCAGCCAGACGCACGTGTCCATCGCAGTCTTGCCGGCTCCGTAGACGTTGAAGCCGGAGGGCGCGTCAGCCAGCTCGACCAGCTGGTTGGGCGGGATGACGCGCGCGCCGTCGTCGATCGAATATGTCGGGCGGCGGCGCGAGGGCACGTCAGACCCCAGGTAGCTCGCATCCACCAGGCGCTTGCGAACCTTGACCGCGACGGGCACCCCGGTGGTGAGCGAGGTCACCACGTGACCGTCGGGCGTCTCGCCGCGGTAGTCGTGGCCGTCCCAAAAACGCACTTTGCCCGAGGGCACCAGATCCTGGTTGAGGAGCTGCTCGAAGTAGTCGCGAATGCCGTCGGCGGTGGCGCGCTCGTAGAAGCCCGCGTTCGGCCCGTTCGTATCGATCCGGTCCTCGCCCAGCTTGCGCGACGGCGCGCCGTACACGGCCGAGGGCTGGTGCAGGCGCACGAATGGGTAGGCGCTCAGCCAGTGGCCGCCGGGGGCGTGCTGCCGGTCCACGATCAGGACGTCCACGTCCTGGCTCGCGATCAGCGTGTCCGTGAAGGCCAGGCCCGACGCACCGGCGCCGACGACCAGATAATCGACCTCGATCTGCTGCACGCGTCCTCCTCCTTGCCAGCGGGGTGGCCGCAATTATCGGGCCCGCCGGATCAGTACGCGAGCGTGTTCTCGAAGTAGCGCCGCGGATTGCCGACCAGCATCTGCGTGAGCTGGTCGTCGCTCACGCCGCGGTTGCGCAACGCCGGGAGGACGTCCTCGCTGATGTGGCGGTAGTGCCACTGCGGCAGGCTGCGCCGCAGTGCCGCGTGCGGGAACCAGTCGATGTAGCAGCTGGCGTCGTGAGAAAGGACGAGGCGATCCGTATACCCGAGCTCGCACAGACGCACCACGGTCTCGATTCGCTGCTCGAACGAGAGCAGGTTGTTGAGACCGAACCGGTCCATGCCGAGGATCGAGCCCTCGTCGGCGATGCGGCGTAGGTAGTCGAGGTCGCTCGTATCGCCGGAATGCCCGATCACGACGCGCGCCAGGTCAACCCCCTCCTCGCGCAGAACGCTCTGCGCGATCAGCCCGCCTTCGTTGTGGACGCTGGTGTGGACGGTGATCGGAGCGCCCGTCTCGCGATGCGCGCGCGCCACGGCCCGCATCACCCGCTCGACGCCAGGGGTCAGTCCGGGCTGGTCGATCGCGCACTTGAGGAACGCCGCGCGCACCCCGGTGCCTGCGATCCCGTCGCGGATGTCGCTAACGAAGAGGTCCGTCAGCCGGTCGTGCCCGGTCGTCGGATCGGGCGTCGTGTAGTGGAAGCGGAACGGGATGTCGTTGTACGTGTAGAGGCCGGTCGCGACCACGATGTTGATCTGCGTCTGCGCGGCTATCCGTTGGAGCCGCGGGATGTAGCGGCCGAGCCCGACCACGGTTGGATCGACGATGCTGGCCACTCCGAGCTCGGACAGCCCGCGCAGCTGGATGATGGCGTCCTCCACCCGCTCCTCCTCGTCCCAGCCCTCGGGGTAGTTCTGGAGCATGTCGGGCGTGAGCACGAACACGTGCTCGTGCATCAGCGTGGTTCCGAGCTCCCGGGTGTCGATCGCGCCGCGAATCGTCTCGACCTTCATCGGCCGGGCAGCTCCCACATCACCGGCGAGCGTAAGGCTCCCAGGGATCTCCAAGCCGGCCCAGATATCCTCCCCATGATCGCCGCCGACACTGGCGCGCAGGTCACCGTGCTCCCCTCAACCATGTCCTCAACCCGAACGCGCGTCCCGGACGGGCGCAGCCACCTCGAAGCGAAGTCCGAGCCCTTCGGCTGGAGCTCGGCGGTGCTCCTATATGCGCTCGCGGCGGCGGGAGCAATCGTCATCGTCGGGTTCTGGTGGGCGGCCACCGGCTACCGCCCGGTCCGCAGCCCAGGCGACGGGTTCAACGACGCGGGCCGGCTCACGGGCCTCCTCGGCACCTACACGGCCTTGCTGCAGCTGCTCCTGATGGCGCGCGTGCCGTGGCTCGAGGGCTCCCTCGGGATGGAACGGATCGTCTCGCTGCACCGCTGGAACGGCTACCTGACGCTGGGGCTGCTGGTTGCGCATGCCGTGTTCCAGACCGCCGGCTACGCCCTGATCGACAACGTCGGCCTGCTCCCCCAGCTCGGCGCCTTCATCAACGGCTACGAGGGAGTCCTGGCCGCCATCGTCGCGCTGCTGCTGCTCGGGCTCGTGACGGTCCTCTCCATCACGATCGCGCGCGCGCGCCTCAGCTACGAGACCTGGTACTTCGTCCACCTCTACGCGTATCTGGCGATCGCGCTCGCGTTCAGCCACGAGATCCTGGTCGGCACCGACTTCATATCCAGCCACGGCTTCGTGGCGTTCTGGGCGGCGCTGTACGCGTTCGTCTTCGCGAGCCTGGTCGGCTTCCGGGTCTTGATGCCCCTACTGGTCTTGCGCAGGCATCGACTGCGCGTCCACAGCGTGGTTCGCGAGGCGCACGGCGCCACGTCGATCTACATCGCCGGCCGCAACTTGCAGGCGCTCGACATCCAGGCCGGCCAGTTCATGATCTGGCGCTTTCTCGACGGCCGGCGCTGGTGGCAGGCCCATCCCTTCACGGTCTCGGCGCCGGTGGACGCACGCCGGCTGCGCATCACGGCACGCAGCATCGGGGACTTCACAGGCAGCCTGGCCAAGGTGCGCCCCGGCACTCGTGTCCTGGTCGAGGGCCCCTTCGGCGCCTTCACGAGCCGGCGTTCGCGGCGGCGGAAGGTGCTGCTGATCGCGGCCGGGGTCGGCATCACGCCGCTGCGGCCTCTCGCCGAAGAGATGGCGCGAGAGGGCCGTGACGTCTGGCTGCTCTACCGCTGCCACGCGGAGCGGGACATCATCCTGCGCGACGAGCTCGACCAGCTCGCACGCGACCTTGGCGTGCGCGTCGAGTACCTCCTGAGCGAAGGCCCCGGCGCGCAGGGTCACGAGTCGCTGTCAGAGGCCGGCCTGCGCGACCTCGTCCCGGACATCAAAGAGCGGGCCGTCTACGTGTGCGGGCCCGCCGAGCTGGCGAAGCAGTTGCGCAGCCGTCTGGCCGGCCTCGGAGTCGAGCGGGGGGATATTCATACGGAGGCCTTCAGGTTCTGAGATGAAACGAGCGATGTCAGCCCTGGTGGCGACCGTCGCCGGGGTGGTCTGGGTGGTCACCTACAAGGTTTCGCCCCCGACGAGCGGCCTGGCCAGCGTGGCGAAGCCGAGGTCCTCGCCGCCGGCGGCTGCCTCGCCGGCGCCCGCTCCGTCACCGACCGGCAAGAGCGGCACCTTCACCGGACAGGACGAGCAGACGATCTACGGCGACACGCAGGTCCAGGTGGTCCTGGTCGACGGCAAGATCACCAGCGTCAAAACCGTGCAGCTTCCGTACGACAGACCTGAGTCCCAGTACATCAGCTCCGTCGCCGGTCCACAGCTGCAGCAGGAGGCGGTGCAGGCGCAGAGCGCCAACATCGACGTGATCTCGGGCGCCACCTACACGAGCGAGGCCTTCGCGGCGTCGCTACAGGATGCACTCCACCAGGCAGGGCTGGACTGATGCCGGTCCGCACCGTGCGGGATGTGATGGGCATGCCGTGGACAGTCGAGGTTCGCGACGAGCGCGTCCCGCCGGGCCTGATCGAAGCGCTGTACGCCGACCTGGAGTGGGTGGATCGCACCTTCAGCACGTTCCGCGCGGACAGCGAGATCGAGCGCTTGAACCGCGGCGAGCTTGACCTCGAGGGCGCATCCCCGGAGGTCCGCGAGGTTCTCGAGCTCTCCGACGCGCACAGCGACATGACCGGTGGCTGCTTCAGCGCCCGACCGTCGGGGCGCCTCGACCCCTCGGGGCTGGTCAAAGGCTGGGCGATCGCGCGCGCGGCCCGGCTGCTGTTAGAGGCGGGCTGCGAGAGCTACCTCGTCGACGGCGCCGGCGACGTCGTCGTCCGCGGTGGCCGCGCAGCCGGCGCTCTCTGGCGGATCGGAATCCGTCACCCCCTGGAACGCGACAAGGTGGCGCGCGTGATCGAAGCCTCGGACCTGGCCGTCGCGACATCCGGCACGTACGAGAAAGGCCCCCACCTGATCGACCCCAGGTCGGGGCGGCCCGCTGATGGCTGGCTGAGCTTCACCGTGGTCGGTCCCGACATCGTGGCGGCCGATGTCTTCGCCACCGCGGGGTTCGTGATGGGCGCCGACGGGCTCGAGTTCGTCGCGAGCCGGCCGGGCTACGACGCCTACGCCATCGACCGCGACCTGGTCGGCAGCTGGACGAGCGGGTTCCCGCGCCGCCCAGAGCCAGCCGGCCTGGCGGCCCCCTACTTCAAAACGGTCGAGCAGTAGGTCGTATTCGGGCCGCTCGGACTCGGACAGCCGGTGGTCGTCGCGAATTGCCCCGCCTGACCGAAGTCGTCCGTGGTTCCCGGGTAGTCGCCGCCGTACGTGAAAGCGCCGGCGGTCTTGTTGAACGCGTACCAAGGGTAGGTGCAGAACGGCGTGCCGTAGTTCGCGGCCCCGCAGTACTGGTCGACCTCGGCAGCGCCTCCGAAATCACTCACCGCTGACCACCCGGTGGGTTTGCTGCCGTCGCCGAACGTCACCCCCAACACACGCAGAGGGTGGAAACCCAGCCAGCTCGGCAGGTTGTACGAGTAGCAGGGGTTCTTCTTCACCTCGCCGGGTAGGCAGAACTGGCCGCCCGGCGTCGTGAAGTTGCTGGTGTGACCGATCTCCCACACGAGCGAGTTGGGCGCGTCGTCGACGAGACCCCACTGCAGCGCGTTGCCCAGCTGCTGAGTGTCGTAGGCGGGCATCAGCGGGCCGTCGACCGGCGAGTTGACCACGATCGTGCCGGCGTGTCCGGTGGTGAGGTCGGTCACGGTGACGTGCACGCCATCCGCGGCCGCCGTCGCGTACTGGTGGTCGGTGATGGTGTCGCCCGAGTGCAGCAGCAGGGGACCCCCCGTGGCTGCGTCCGTCAGCATCGCGTTGAAGGCCGCCGACTCTGCGTTGCCGCGCTTGGAGACCTCCCAAACTGGCGAGCAGGCCGTGAACACCCCCGGGTCGGGTACGACGTTGTAGCCGCCTCCTGAGGCACAGCCCTTGACCAGCGCGTTCGGATAGAACTGCAGCTCCAGGAACGCCTGACCGAAGAGGCTGTGGGGGTCGTTGAGGGCGCCACCGATCCAGAACGTCGGCGTGACGCTGTCCACCGTCGTAGTGCCGTCAGTCGGCAGAACCACCGTCCACGTAAGGTCGCGCGCGGAGTGGGCTGCGCCGGAGAGCGGGTCGAGCTCGGGCTCGTCGTGCCCGGTGCAGCTGCCGGTGTACCAGACGTAATCCTGCGGGTGGTGACCGATGCAAAGCGACTGCGCGGTCTGCGAGCCGCCTCCGGCGGCCAGCGCAGGGCTGATCGACGCCGCCACGGCAAGGCCGAGGGCGCCGGCGAGTCGCACGAGCCTCATCAAGGTGCGCAGACCCTACCACGCAACACCGGCCGCGATCACGGCCCCCGCGCGTCAGTGCGAAGCCACTTCCAGGATCACGTTGCCGACCTTCTGCCCGGTCTCGACGTAGCGGGCGGCCTCGACGGCCTCTGCCAGCGGATAGGCGCGGTCGACAACCGGCCGGAAGCTGCCGTTCTCGGCCAGCTGCCCGATCAGGCGAACGTCCGCCTGCGAGTAACGGGGCGGGAGCTTGAAGACGACGCGGCGGCCGACACGGCGCGCCGTCCAGGCAGCGTGGTAGAGGTTGGCGAGCCCGTCGGTCGGCAGGTAGCAGCCGCCCGGCCTGAGCGCCTTCCAGACCCGAGGGAAAGACAGCTTGCCGGCGGCGTCGAGGATCGCATCGTAGGTTTGGCCATGGCCGACGAAGTCTTCGCGCTGGTAGTCGATGACCAGGCGGGCGCCCAGCCGAGCGGCGAGCTCCAGGTTGGCCGTCCCGCACACAGCGGTCACCTCTGCGCCGAGATATCGCGCCACCTGGATCGCCGCCGTGCCGATGGCGCCGGAGGCGCCGTAGACCAGGACCGAGGAGCCAGGTCCCACGCGGCCCAGGCGAAGGCACCAGAGCGCGTTCAAAGCCCCGTCCGTCAGGGCGGCCGCCTCGCCGAATCCGAGGTTTGGCGGCTTGCGCGCGACCAGGCCGTCCTGCCGCACGCAGACCTGCTCGGCCTGAGTCCCGAAGCGCAGCCCGGTGTTGCCGAAGACCTCGTCACCGACCTTGAGTTCGGTGACGTCCGGGGCGACGGCCTCAACAACGCCCGCGAACTCGGTGCCCTGGATGCGCCACCGCGGGCGCCACACGCCTGAGACCAGCCTGGAGACGGCGCTGATCACCACCCCGTTGGAGCGGTTCGCCTCGCGGGTGTGGCAGTCGAGGCGGTTCATCGTCGCCGCGATCACGCGAACACGGATCTCGCCGGCGGCCGGCTCGGGCACCGGGACATCGGCGACGCGCAGCACTTCGGGCGGACCGTAGTGGTCGTAGACGACCGCGCGCATCGTCCTTGCGGCCGGCACTGCGCCGCGCAGTATCGGACATCCTCAGCCAGACCGCGCGCCTACTCCACCTGCAGCGCTCCGCTGATGCGCTCGAGCGCGGCCCACTGTGCCGGCAGCCAGGCGCCGGCGGCTGCGATCACGGCCCCCGCGCACGCCAGGCCCAGCAGCGGCAGCGTTCCCAGCACCGAGTAGAACGACGCCGGTACCCGCGTGTTGGTCGCGATCTCACCCATCGCGCCCAGGATCTGGTGGTGCATGAACAGCCCGAGGGGCAGAGCCAGGAGCCCCGCCACAAGGCCCGTCCGCGCAACTCCCGAGACCACCATGACCACCACTTGCCGCGGATCCATGCCGATCGCCTTCAGGATCGCGATCTCCCGACGCCGCTCGCGCGTGGTCAGAACGACCGTGTTGAGGACGCCTGCGGCGGCGATCGCCGCCAGCACCGTCGCCAACCCCGTGAGGACGGCTTCGATGAGCAGGAAGGCGGAGCTGGCCGAGAAGCTTCGGGTCGGGCGGGCGTCCATGTCGGGGCCGCCGGCCTGCTGCAGCGCCGAGGCATAGCGGTCGGGGTCCGTGCCCGGCTTGAGCTGGACCTCGTACCGCTGCACCGACAGCTGCGGATCGAGAGCGGCGACGTCGGACCACCGGCCTCGCAGCAGGAGGTCCTGGTTTTCCTGGTCGAAGATCTCGCCGACGAGGCGGAGCGTCTCGCTCTCGCCGTTGTGGCTGGCTACGAACGTCTGCCCGAGCTGCAGTCCGGTGACGTCCATCAAGTGGGAAGGCGTGACGACCTCGCCAGGGGCTGAGAACCAGCGACCCGAGATCAGCACGTAGCCGATCCAGTCGGAGCTGCCGCGATAGCCGGTGAACGGAATCGGCGCGGCAAGGCCGGGCACCGTGACCGTAGTCATGCCCTCGGCCACGTAGCGCGCCGTCTGCGGCTGGGCGGCGACGACGTGCTCCAGCTGGGCGACGTCCTGCCCCGGTCCGGCGCCGACGGTGACCTGCACTTGCTGGTCTCGGTCCAGCGCCGATGCCACCATCCCGAGGGAGAACGTGAGCGCCACGGCGAAGACTACGGTTGCCACTCCGAGAAAGACAGCCGCGGCGGTCATTCCCGCCCGCACCGGCTTGCCCGCCACCTCGGCGATGCCGAGGCGCAGCGGAGCCCCGACGCGGAGACGCGAGACCAGGCGAGATCGGCGTACCGGCTGGGCGGCGGCGGGACCGCTTCCGGTTGCGATCGCCTGGGCCGCGGTGGCGCGGCCGGCGCGAATCAACGGCAGAGCGGTTGCTGCCAGCGCGACCGCGAGCAGCAGCGCCGCCACGCCGGCGTCGACCAGGACCGAGTCCGAGAAATAGGTCGGCAGGCCAAGCGCGGCCGCGGTCTGCTGCAGGAAGGGCACGCTGGCGAGGTCGCCGGCCACGACCCCCAGCCCAGCGCCGATCGCCAGCGGCGCCAGGATCTGCAGGCCGATGCTCGCGGAGACCTGGCGCGGCGTGAATCCGACCGATTTCATGATCCCGATCACCCGCCGGTCGGCGATCACGATGCCGGTCACGACGTTGCCGATCACGAAGGCGGCGGCGATGAGACCGAGCGCGCTGAACGCGACCAGGAAAGGAATCATCACGGCGGCGGTCAGGTCGGATTGGGTCCGGGTCTGCAGCCAGGAGACCGAGCTGGCTACGGAGCCGGGCGGAACTTCCGCCGCGACCGCCCGCGAAACGCGCGTCAAGGCCGCCTGGTCGTCCGGATTGGCGACGCGGTACTCCATCAGCCACCGCCCGGCGGCAAGATGGGACTTGCCGGCGGCCACCGCCGGCCTCAGGGCGGCAACTTCGGAGGGCAGCACCCAGGCGTCCGCAACTGGGCTGATCGAACCGGCGACCCCGACCACGGTTAGCGACGGTGTGCCGGCCGCAGTGTCGAAGCTCACGCGCTCGCCGATCGCGCCGTTGATCGCTTTGGCGAAAGCCTCGGACAGAACGATCCCTGACCGGGTCGTCGGCCAGCGCCCGGCGATCATCGCCAGCCGGTCGACGGCGAGGTCGGGCCGGCTGCGGCCGAGCACCGTGACGCCGAAGCTGAGCGAACCACCGCCCTTGCCCCCGACGTCGAAAGAGGCCTCGGTCTGGGCGACCTGCATCGGCCCGACAGACGCGACGACCCCCGCCGTGTGAGCGGTGGCCGCGACTTGCGCCTCGGAGGACGTGAAGGCGACGACCAGGTGGGGTCCGTTCGCCGCCGCGAAGGCGCGGTCGTAGGGAGCGTTGGTCTCGACCAGCAGCGTGAGCGCCATCGACGCCGCCAGGGCCGAGAGCAGCGAGACCAGGAGCACGACGCCTGTCTGCAGGCGGCGGCGGCGGACATCGGCAAAGGCCTTGCGGAACACAGGTCTCACAGCGCCACCGCCCGGTCCAGCCGCCGGTCGGCGGTGAGGCGGCCGTCGGCGAGATGGACGTGCCGCTCGGCACAGGCCTCGGCCAGGCGCTGATCGTGCGTGACGAGGATCAGCGTCCGGCCGCCGCGGTTCAGCTCGCGCAGCAGGTCCAGGACCTGCTCGCCGCTGTGGCTGTCGAGGGCGCCGGTGGGCTCGTCCGCCAGCAGCAGCGGAGGATCGTTGACGATCGCCCGTGCCACCGCGACCCGCTGGCGCTCGCCGCCGCTCAAGCGCGACGGGAACGCCGAGCGCTTGTCGGCCAGCCCCAGCCGGTCCAGCAGCTCATCTGCGCGGCGGACCGAGTCGGCCCGACCGGCGCCCGCCAGCTCGGCGGCCACGGCGATGTTGTCGAGCGCGGACAGGTTGTCGAGCAGGTTGAAGAACTGGAACACCAGCCCGACGCTGCGGCGTCGCAGCCTTGCCCGGCGGGTCTCGTTGAGGCGCCCAACGTCCTGGTCGTCTAGCCGGACAGTGCCGGCGGTGGCGAGGTCAAGACCCGCGATCAGGTTGAGGAGCGTGGATTTGCCACTGCCGGACGGTCCCATCACCGCCACCGACTCGCCGGGCTCGATGGCCAGGGACACGCCGTCCAGGGCGGGCTGAGATCCGTAGACCTTGGTGACGTCCTCGAGCAGAACAAGCGCATTCATGCCGGCAGGATCGAGCGGCCTCGGCGCGGCGTCGTCCTTCCACCGGATGGTTCTGTGCGGGCCCGATCGGCCGCGCGGACTACATCTGTGGGATGACTCGCTGACGCCGTCTCGCGCCTACAGTGGCCGCGTGAGGCGGTTCTGGCTGCGTTACGGCGACTACGTCCTGGCCGGGATCATGTCGGTCACGGCCCTCGCGGAGACGGCCACCGAGGGCCAGTCCGACCGCCGCTTCTTCCTCTGCCTGCTGGCGACCGTGCCGCTGGCGTGGCGACGGCGCCGGCCGCTGGCGGTGCTGGCGGCGGTCGCGGCGGGAGCGGCCATCTCTCGTCAAGCTCCGTACGCGGAGATCGTCTGCGCCGCGATCGCCGGCTACTCGGTCGGCGCTTACGGCCGGTGGTGGTGGGCAGGACTCGCCGAGCTGTTCGTCATCGCCGTCTTCATCATCGCGGTCTTCGGCGGCGGCCTCCCGCGCGTGCCGGACTGGGCGGGACCGTTCATCGTGCTGATGCCGCTCTGGCTGGGCGGCATCGCCATCCGGCAGGAGCGGGCTCGCGCCGCGGCCCAAGGCGAACGCGTTGCGCGCCTCGAGCGAGAGCAGGAGCTGACGCGGCAGGCGGCGGAGGCGGCGGAGCGGGCCCGGATCGCGCGCGACTTGCACGACGTGGTCGCGCACAGCGTCAGCGTGATGGTGGTCCAGGCCGGCGCCGCGCGACACGTCGTCGAGCACGAGCCCGACCGCTCGCTCGAGGCCCTGCGGGCTGTCGAGGACACAGGCCGGGAGGCGATGCGGGAGCTGCGCCGCATCCTCGGGGTGCTCGGCGACACCGAGCCCGAGCTCGGACCGCAGCCCGCGCTGGGCGACGTGCCCGCGCTGGTCGAGTCGGTACGCAAGGCGGGGCTGCCGGTGGAGCTCGCCATCAGCGGCGAACAACGGCCCGTGGGCGGTGGCGTGGAGCTGGCCGCCTATCGCGTGATCCAGGAGGCGCTCACCAACGCGCTCAAGCACTCGGGGCTGGCGCCGACCCGGGTCGGCATCGACTACCGGCCGGATGAGCTGAAGGTCGAGGTCCTGTGTGACGGGTCGGTGCCCGCGGCGAGGAATGGCACCGGGCGCGGCATCGCCGGGATGAGAGAGCGCGTCGCGAGCGTCGGCGGCCGCCTGGAGGCGGGCCCTGGCGTGCAGCGCGGCTACAACGTGCGCGCATGGCTGCCGCTCTGAAGATCGTCATCGCGGACGACCAGGCGCTGGTCCGCGCCGGCTTCCGCATGATCCTGGAGTCGCAGCCCGACCTGGAGGTGGTCGCGGAGGCGGCGAATGGAGAGGAGGCGGTCGCGGCCACTCGGCGCCATCGCCCTGACGTGGTTTTGATGGACGTGCGCATGCCGCGCCTCAACGGGATCGAGGCGACCAGGCGCATCGCGGCAGCAGCGGCGGGTACCCCGAAAGTGCTCATCCTGACCACGTTCGACCTCGACGAGTATGTGTTCGAGGCCATCCGCGCCGGGGCTGACGGGTTCCTGCTCAAGGACGTGAAACCCGAGCACCTCATCGCCGCGGTGCGCCAGGTGAGCGACGGCGACGCCCTGCTCGCGCCCTCCATCACCCGCCGCCTCATCGAGCGCTTCGCGCGGCCCGCGCCGGCGGCCGCCAACGTCACCCTGCTGGCCTCCCTCACCGCGCGCGAGCTCGAGGTCCTGGGGTTGATGGCGCGAGGTCTCACCAACGCCGAGATCGCGTCCGAGCTTCACCTCAGCGAGTCGACGGTAAAGACGCACGCGGCCCGACTGTTCTCGAAGCTGGACCTCCGCGACCGCGCCCAGGCCGTGGTGTTCGCCTACGAGGCGGGCGTGGTCGCCGCCCGGCAGCCTTCGCCTTGACCGATCGGCGGGTGATCGCGGTGCTCGGTGGCCTCGCCGGCGCCGTCCTCGCGCTGCACCTCGCCACCAACGGCCTCTACGACTTCCACCGCGACTCCCTCTACTACCTGGACAGCGCGCGCCATCCGGCCTGGGGCTACGTCGATTACCCGCCCGTCACCCCCACCATCGCGCGGCTCAGCCTCGCCCTTTTCGGACCTTCGGTCTGGGGCCTGCGGTTATGGCCGTCCTTGGCCGGCTCGGGCATGGTGCTGCTGGCCGCCCTCATCGCCCGCGAGCTCGGCGGCGGGCGGACGGCGAGGCTTCTCGCCGCTTTGGCAGCCGCGACCAGCCTGGTTCTGCTGGGCGCCAACTGGCTGTTCCAGACCGTCACCTTCGACCAGTTGGTCTGGATGGGCGTCTTCTTCGTGACTGCCCGCTTGCTCCGCACCGGGGACCGCAGGCTCTGGCTGGCACTGGGTCTGCTCCTGGGTGCCGGGCTGGAGACGAAGTACACGGTGGTCGGCCTCATCCTCGGTCTGATCGCCGGCGTCGCGGCGACCGATCTGAGGCGCCACCTCCTGACGCCCTGGCCTTGGCTCGCTGCGGCGATTGCATTCGTCATCTTTCTGCCCAACCTCGTTTGGCAGGTGCAGAACGACTGGCCCTCGGTCCAGTACACCTTCAACCACAAGTCGGCGCAGTCGCTGGACTTCTCCCCCGTCACGTTCCTGGCGGAGCAGCTGGCCCTGATCGGCCCCGTCGCGATACCTCTCTGGATCGCCGGCCTGCTCTGGCTCCTGAGAGGGAAGCGATATCGAGCACTCGGCATCGCGGCCGGGTTCACGTTCGTCCTCTACGTCTTCTTAGGCAAGAGCTACTACGTCGGTCCGCTTCATCCCTTCCTGCTCGCGGCCGGCTCCTGCGCGCTAGTCGAATGGACCGCGACCAAGAGGCAGTGGCTCCTCCCGGCCACCGCGAGCGGGCTGGTGCTGCAAGCGCTGATCCTGCTGCCGGTCGTGCTGCCCGTCCTGCCGGAGCCAGTCATGGCGCGCTCGCAGCTGCCGCATCTCCGCAAGGATTTCGCGGACACCGTCGGCTGGCACGACCTGGTCGCGCAGGTCGACTCGATCTACCGCGGCCTGGGGGCGGGCGACCAGGAACGCGCGGTGATCCTCACCAACAACTACGGAGAGGCCGGAGCCATAAACACCTATGGGCGGGCGCTAGGGCTGCCACCGGCGGTGACCGGCCAGCTCACCTACTACTACTGGAGACCGGCGGCGATGCCAGGCCCGGTTATCGCCGTGGGACTCGATCGCGGCTTCCTGGGCACGCTCTTCGACGGCTGCCACGCCGCCGGGGCGGTCACCAACTCTTACGGGCTCAACAACGAGGAGCTCGGAGCCCCGCTCACCGTCTGCGCCACGCCCAAGCTGCCGCTGGCCGAGCTCTGGCCGCGGCTCAAGGCTTTTCGCTGACCGACTCGGCCTCCGAAGGCTCCGGCTCCCCGGCCAGGGCTCGGCGGCGCTGGATCACCCAGCCCGCGATGGACGCCGCGATGACTGCAACTAGGGAAGCGCCGAGCGGAAGCGGCCACCACCGCGGGGTGGCGGACAGCGGCAGGGCGTGTGGCCCGCCACCGCCGGAGCCTGACGATCCCGGCGCACCCGACCCGGATCCCGGCGCAGGGCCGCTGCTCGAGGCGCCCGCCGCCGAGCCCGACCCCGACCCGCTGGAGCCGCCGAACGAGCTCGCGCCCACCACGCGGGCGCCGCCCGATCCGCTGCCGCCGCCAGTGCCGGTGGCGCACGCCGGTCCGGGGTCGGGGCGTCTCGGCGGCCCCGCGGCCGGCTCCTGCATGGGCATCGACTGGGTCGCCGGGGGCGGATAGGCGGTTCCCGGCTGGCCCGCGACCGACGTCGCGTCACCGGACACGGTGCACTCGGGGTAGATGCGCGCGTCGGAACGGGACGGCGTCTGGGCCGATGTGAAGGTCGGAACTGCGTCATTTGACGCGCTCGCGAGATTGATCGCCGAGGCCAGATCGCCCGTGAGACCTCGCCGCCAGGACGTGAGCCCAGGCCGGCGGTGGGCGGCGTCGTAACCCGGGATCTCGGCGCCAAAGCGTGTCTCCAGCAAGCGCAGGATCGAGGTGTGGTCGAAGCGGTCCGAGCAGATGAGCCCGCCGCGCGTGAACGGCGAGATCAGGAGCATCGGGACTCGAAAGCCGAGGCCGATCGGGTCGAGGTGGGCGCCGTTGCCTGACTCCGCATAGGCGGGCGTGCCCGCCGCGACCGAGGGGATGTGCTCGCCGGGGGTGCGGGCCGGAGGGACAGGCGGCTTCACGTGGTCGAAGAAGCCTCCGTTCTCGTCGTACGTGAGCAGGACCAACGTCTTGGCCCAGACGGCCGGGTTGGCCGTCACCGCGGACAGGAGGTGGTAGCTGAAGTCCATGCCGTACTCGAGCGGAGCCGGCGGGTGCTCACAGTCGAGAGCGCCGGCCAGCACCCAGGAGACTTGCGGGAGCGTCCCGGCGGCGCAGTCGGCCGTGAAGTCGGCGAGGTAGGGCCCCGGGTTCTGTGAGGTGGTGGCGTTGACCGTGTTCTGCGAGGTCGGATCCCGATACGCGTTGAAGTAGTAGAGGACGTTGTCCAGCTGCTGCCCGTCAGCGGTCCCGTAGACCTTCCAGCTGACGCCGGCGGCGGTCAGCCGCTCGGGGTAGGTGATCCACTTGCCCGCCGTTCCCAATGTGTAGAACTTCTGCTGGCGGTCGCTGACACGGGTGTCGATCCACTGGGCGCCGCCGTCCCAGCCGTCGGGGTCGATGGTGCCGCTCATGGTGAAGAGGCGGTTGAGATCGGTGCCGCCGATCACCGAGCAGTGGTAGTTGTCGCAGATCGTGAACTGGTCGGCCAGCGCCCAGTAGAACTCGAGGTCGGCGCGCTCGTAGTAACCCATCGTCGACGGGGCATTGGCGGGGTCGGCGGTGGTGTCAGCGTCGCCCTGGGCGTGCGTGTACACCCACTGGTCGCAGGCGCCGCCGTTCCACATCAGGTGCTGGGTCAGCCACTGGTGATCGATGTCGTTGATGCACTCACCCGGCTGGCTGGGGTTCGCCGGCGAGAGGGCGGTGTCCAGGTGGTAGGGAAGGATCTTGGTGCTCCCCGCGGCGTCGAGCTTCTGGGCGAAGATGCCAGCGCCGAAGCTGCGGTCGTCGAAGCCGCGCACGCCGGGGTAGCGGCCGAAGTAGTGGTCGAACGAGCGGTTCTCCTGGATGAAGATGACGACATGCTCGATCTGCGTCAAGGCTCCACAGGGCGATGCCGGCGTGGCGAGCGCCTGTCTGAGTGACTGCGGCAGCGCCCCAAGGCCGGCGGCGCCGGCCCCCACCAGCCCCGCCTTCATCGCCTCGCGCCGGGTCAGGAGCATGGCGAGAAATTAACCGCCCCCGGTTAGGCAGAGGTTAAGAGCGGCGATTGCCTGAACCGTCATCGCGCGCGGCGAACTCAGAGCTTGGCTGAACGTGGCGGGAGACCGTATTTTGCGTGCTAGTCCCGCTTGGGGATTTGCTGGCATCTAGTTCGGAGACTTTCTATGCGCCGACTCTCGCTCGTCCTCAGCCTCGCGATGCTGATCGCCCTCGCCGTGACCGGGGTGGCGAAAGCCAGCACGCAGCAGTCGCCGGTGACCGCCTACACCATGACCCAGGACATCCGGGTCACGATGTCCGACGGGGTCACCCTCGACACGGACGAGTACGTCCCCACCACGGGCTGCCCGTGCCCGACGATCCTCATCCAGACGCCTTACCGCAAGAGCGGCGGCGGCGTCGCCGAGGCGAACACAGTGTTCCCCTCGCACGGCTATGCCGAGGTCGTGGCGGACGTCCGCGGCACCGGCTCGAGCGAGGGCTACTGGGACTCCTTCGGCGCCCGCGAGCAGCAGGATGGCGCGGAGCTCGTCCGCTACGCCGCGCACCGGCCGTTCTCCAATGGCGTCATCGGCCTCGCCGGGGTCAGCTACTCCGCGATCAATCAGTTCCTGACGGTCGAGCAGCCGCACACCTCCGCAGTCAAGGCGATCTTCCCGATCGTCCCGATGAGCGACGCGTACCGCGACGTGACCTGGGCCGGCGGGAACATCGACTCCGGCTTCATCCCGCTGTGGCTCGGGCTCGTCACCGGCCTCTCCGCGATCCCCGCACAGGACGCCCAGACTCAGCCTCAGATCGCTCTCAACGCCGAGTCAGAACACCTGATGGACATCGCGCGGTTCCAGGCTCCGGTCGTCGGCGACTCGATGCTGGGCTACTACGAATCCAGCCTGCCGGGCCAAGCGCAGACCTACCCGGACGCGTCTTACGACGGCCCCTTCGCGCAGCTGCGATCGCCGCTGCGGAACATCGACCGCGTTCACCAGCCGACCTTCATCGTCGGCGGCTTGTACGACATCTTCCAGCGCGGCGAGCCCCTGCTCTACCAGGGCCTGCAGCTGCCGACCAGCAAGAAGAAGCTGCTCATCGGCCCCTGGTACCACACGACCGCGGGCAACGGGCTGCCGGCGACCGACGCGCAGGGACGCACGATCCCGGATCTCAACACCCTGCAGCTGGAGTGGTTCGACCACTTCCTCAAGGGTTACGACAACGGCGTGACAGCGTTCCCGGACGAGACGTACTTCCAGGGCGTGAACAAGTTCGAGCCCGGGCAGTACCCGTGGGGCCAGACCCCGCAGAAGTGGTTCCTGGGCGCGTCGCCTTCGGGCAGCGGCGCCCAGTCGCTCTACGACGGGTCGCTCGGCACCGGCGCTCCGAATACGGGGACCGCTAGCCTGCCGTGGACGGTCGCCAACGGCCTCTGTTCTCGGAACACCGAGCAGTGGACCGCGGGACTCGCGTCACCGGGACAGTGCGAGACGGACGAGCGGCCGAACGAGGCGCAGGCTGTCACGTTCACGTCGCCCGCTTTCACCTCGCCTTATGCGATCAGCGGTCCGATCGACCTGCACCTCTATCTCCAGTCGCTGCGGCCGGACTCGAGCCTGATCGCGACGGTGACCGACGTGACCTCGAGCGGGACTTCAGACCCGCTCACCTCCGGATCGCTGGTGCTGTCCGAGCGCCAGCTGACGACAACGGCGTGCGGCGACGTGGTCGTGGACTGCACCGAGTACGCCAACGGAGCGCCGATCATCCCGTGGCACCCGTACACGCGCCAGACTCAGTCGCCGCTCCAGCCGAGCACGACCTACGCGGTCGACCTCGAGATCTTCCCGACCAGCATCGTCCTGCCCGCGGGCGACCGCCTGCGAATCTCGCTGACGTCGTCAGACGTGCCGCACGAGTCGCCGACGCTGTCGACGACCGCGGACTCGGCGGGCAACGTTCTGACGCTGCTTTTCGGGCCGGCGACGCCCTCGTACGTCTACGTGGAGAGTTTCAAGCCGAGCTTCTAGTCACGCGCCCACGCCAGAGGTCGGGAACGGGCTGACGTAGAGCACGGACGCGACGGCGAGCACGGCGCCGAGCAGCAGGCTCGCCACGAGGAGCGAGCGCCGCGTGAATGCGGGCCGCGACGATCTGATCGAGACCTCCTCGATCGCGGCCTCGCCGCCACGTCGGAAACGGGCCAGTAAGTGAGCCGCGAGCGTCAGCATGAACGCGACTGCGCTCAGGTTGTGGAGGTCGGTCCAGTAAGTGCCGAAGCGCAGCCCGAAGGCCCAGAGCTCCACGCCGGTGACAAAGACGGCCACCGTGGCGATCACGAGGGCGGGTGCGACGAGGAGTCGCAAGACGATGGGCGGTGGACCAGCCTGCACAAAGTCCGAGCTTCGGGTGTAGTAGCGCCCGAACTTGTAGCCGGTGCTCGCGAGTTTGAGGACGACCGGCGGAATCAGCAGCAGCCCGATGAGGAAGTGCGCCGACAGCAGGCGGCTGATGTAGACGACCGTCACCGCCAGCGCCGCGACGAGGACAAACAGCACCAGACCGGTTGCCGCCGTGAGGCGCTCGTTGATCGCCACTCGTGGTGGCAGGTCGCGCCCAGGTTCGGCTGACCGGGGCGCGGCCAGGGCCACGCCGGCCGTCACCAGCAGCAGCAGCACAAAGACGATCCCGAACTTGCTCACGTCAGAGGCTCCGCCAACTTAGCGCACGGATCGGCGCCTTGACGTCGAAGGGGGGTCTGGGTTACCCCAAGGCTCACATGAGTTCCAGGAGAAAGGTCGCGCTGGGCGCCGCCGGTATCGCGCTGGCCGCCGTCGCCTTCGTCATCGGCTACGCGGTCCACATGCCTTCGGGCGTCCGGATCGAGCATGGCTCCGGGATCTCGGCTGCGGGCGCCATATCGCTGCGCGGCGGCGACGGCTGGGTCTACGACGTCCCGCTGGATGTGGCCTGGACCGATCAGACGGGCTCCTTCCACAGCAACGGCCGGCCGGATTGCCTACCGCCCACAGGCCGGCAGGTCGGGCCGATCACCTTCGGCGAGGAGCCTGTGAACGTGGCCGGTGCCCAGTGGCGCCAGGTGGTCTGGGTCTCGTGTCAATAACAGTTCGCTGACACTGCGTGGGGAGGCCGCCCACTGTCGGCCTCCCCTTGAGTGCCGACCGAGGCCTAGGAACTCTTGTTGGTCAGGCTCTTCTGCGAGCCCGAGCTGACCGCAATCTTCTTTGGCTGCGGCCGCGGCACCTTCGGCACGGTGATGCTGAGGATGCCGTCCTCGAAGTTGGCCGAGATGTCTTCTTGGTTCACATCGCCAGGCATCTGGATGGCGCGCTGGTAGTTCCCGTACGCAACCTCTCGGCGCAGCCAGCCGCCGGACTCCTGCTCCGACTGCTCGGAGTGCTGGGCCGTGATGCGCAGCACACCGTCCGAGAAGGTCACATCGACCTCCTCAGGCTTGAAGCCCGGCACTTGGGCCCGGATCTCGTACCCGTTTTCCACCTCGCGCACGTCCAGCGGAAGAGCGTAGGTGGGCACCGGGCGCGGGACGTTGCCGTTGCCTCCGTTCACCGACCCGCCGAAGAAGTCCTCGAAGAGTCGGTCCATCGAACTGTGCAGGTTCGCCAGCTCCGTTCCAGGACTCCACCGAATCATCCGAAAACACCTCCTGTCAGGTTTTGGGGGTTGTGTTTTTTCTGGTACCACGTCCCCAAAGGGCCTAAACAGGGGCCGTCTGAGGGTCGGGCAATCCTGGTTAACAAAGTCTTAAATCAGCCGTCTGCGTCCCGCTGTCGCGGGCGCCATCGCCCTTAACCCTGCCCCACCTAGCCTCGAGACGTCACTGTCGGCACAACGAAACGTGGGTGGAAGGAGGCTGGGTATGAGCGGAGACTGGCGTCGCTTTGCGGCCGGAGCGGGGGCAGCGGTCGCCGTCGGGGGGCTGCTTGCGGCCATCTCAGTGGGATCCGCAAATGCCCGGAGCGCCCCTTCACAGCACGTCCTTCTGATCTCGGTCGATGGCCTGCATCAATCGGATCTCGACTGGTACGTGAACCGACACCCGAGTTCGGCGCTCGCGTCGCTGGTGCAGTTGAGTCGCAGATCGTGGTGTAAATCCGGGGCCCCTTGACGAGAGGGGCCATCGCGTGGTTCCAAGTGGAGCGTTAACCAACCTCTTGGAGGACACGACGATGGCCAACCCGAGGATGACACTACTGGACCTGCTCAGC
>DASUWK010000064.1:0-2045 GCA_036378435.1 Candidatus Dormiibacterota bacterium
CGTGTTCACGCCGAAGTCGATGCTGCGGCTGAAGGCCGCGACCTCCGCGGTCGCCGACTTCACGTCCGGCTCGTTCGAGCCGCTCATCGGCGAGCCGCCGGAGTTCGACGGCAGCGGGGTGCGCCGCGCGGTGCTGTGCACCGGCAAGGTGTACTACGACCTGGCCGACCGCAGGGCGAAGGTGAACGCGACCAGCACCGCGATCGTCCGCTTCGAGCGGCTCTACCCGATCCCGCACGACGAGCTGCGCGCCGAACTGTCCCGGTACCCGGCCGACGCCGAACTGGTCTGGGTGCAGGAGGAGCCGTCGAACATGGGCGCCTGGCCGCGGATGGCGCTGCGGCTGCCTGAGCTGCTCGGCAGGCCGCTATCTGTGATCTCGCTGCCCGCGAGCTCGGCGCCGGCGCCCGGCTCGGCCAAGGTGCACGCGGCCTCGCACCGCGAGCTGATCGAAACGGCTATCCCGGCGGAAGGCTAGCGATGTACTTCACCGACGCCGGAATCGAGGAGCTCGACGACCGTCGCGGCGACGAGCGGGTCAGCGTGTCCTGGCTCGCCGAGCGGCTCCGGGACTTCGTGGACCTCAATCCGGAGTTCGAGACGGCGGTGGACCGGCTCGCGTCCTGGCTGGCGCGGCTGGATGCCGACTCCGAGCCGGACGACGACGACTCCGCAGGCGAGGAGTAAGAGCAAAACCCTTATCCGGAACGGCCTCGTGGCGCCTCCCAGGCGTCCCGCAAACGCGATACATCTTGACTTCCCTGGTTTGCGACATATCGTATGGGGGAGACAGTCGTTGCGCCTGGGAGGATGTGTCATGCCGCACTGGACCGTTGACGCGCCGGCGAGCCTCGACTTCGACGCGGTGAGCGCGCTGCGGGTGCGGCTGATCGCCGGGTCGGTCGCGGTGATGGCCACCGGCGACAGGCCGTCGGTAGTGGTCAGCGACATCAGCGGCCGGCCGCTGCAGATCGGCCAGGAAGACGACGGCACGCTGACGATCGCCTACGACTACGAGAAGCTCTCCTGGGAGCGGCTGCTCGACTGGCTGAACCCGCTGCACGACACCGCGGCGGTCACAGTGACTGTGCCAGCCGAGTGCCCGGTCCAGCTGGGCGTGGTCAGCGCCTCGGCGGTCGTCTGCGGGCTGAGCGCCGGCGCGTCGGTCAAGGGCGTGTCCGGCGAGATCACGCTCGACGGCGTGACGGGCGATGTGCAGGCCGAAACCGTATCGGGCGCGCTGGAAGGCCGGGACGTGGACGGCGCGGTCCGCTTCAAGTCGGTGTCCGGCGGCCTGACGCTGGCCGACGGGGCGCTCGCCCTGCTCGAGGCGGAGAACGTGAGCGGGCAGATATCCGCCGACGTCACGCTGACAGACAATGGTGACGTGCGGATCAACACGGTCTCCGGTGCCGTCACAGTGCGCTTGCCCGCGGACAGCGACGCCGCGGTCCGGCTGCGCTCGACCGGGGGGAACGTTCGCAGCGAATTCGATTCATTGCGCGCCGCCACACCGTATTGGTCACATACCGTAAGCGGTAACGTAGGCGACGGATCAGGAAGCGTATCTGTAACCAGCGTGTCAGGCGCTGTCACGCTGCTACGGCGCTCTCAGCGCCGTACTACTCCGCGCACGGAGACACCTCGCGCGGAGACGGAAATGGAAAGCGAGACCCGATGAGCCCGGTATTCCGTCATGGACGGCTCCGGCTGTACCTGCTGCGACTGCTAGACGAGGAGCCGAGGCACGGCTACGAGGTCATCCGGCTGCTCCGCGACCGGTTCATGGGCGTCTACGCTCCGTCTCCCGGCACGATCTACCCCAGGCTGGCGAGGCTGGAAGAAGAAGGCCTGGTTACCCACGACGAAGAGAACGGCCGCAAGGTCTACCGGATCACCGAGGCGGGGCGCGAGGAGCTACGCAACCGCGGCGACGAGCTCGACGAGCTCGAGGAGGAGCTGTCGGCGTCGGTCAGCGACATCGTCCGCGAGGTGCGCGAGGACGTCAGGGAAACGGTCCGCAACCTGCGGGAGGAACTGACGTG
>DASUWK010000065.1:0-22800 GCA_036378435.1 Candidatus Dormiibacterota bacterium
CATCGAGATTCCGTGGTGCGGGGCACGGAACGGGCGCGTCCAGTCGAGCGGACCGTCGCGCGGCAGCTCGCCGAGCAGGCTGCGCACCTGCGCCACCTCCATGGCCTCATGAAGCTCGAGCGGAGGAAGGATTCCGGGCAGGCAGCGGGCGAGCATCGTCTTGCCCGCGCCCGGCGGGCCGCTCAGCAGCAGGTGATGCCCGCCCGCGGCGGCCACCTCGAGAGCCCGGCGCGCCTCCTCCTGGCCCTGCACGTCGGCGAGGTCGTCGGCGGGCGGGACGTCCGAAGGCTCGGCCTCTGCGACAGCCTCGTATGCCGGCGGCGGCTCGGCGCCGGTGACGGCGCTCAGCACACTGGCGAGGTCCCGGCAGGGATGCACCGCCAGCCCCGCGACCAGCGCCGCCTCGGCCGCGTCGGCGGTGTCAACGTAGAGCTCGGTCACCCCACTGGCGCGGAGCGCGAGAGCCGCTATGAGCACGCCGGTCACATGGCGCAGGGAGCCGTCGAGCCCGAGCTCGCCCAGGAAGGCGCAGCCAGGTGGCGCCGCGCGCCCTTGACCGGCGAGCCAAACCGCGACCGCCATCGGCAGGTCGAGCCCGCCGCCGTCCTTCCGCAGGTCGGCCGGAGCGAGGTTGATGGTGACGCGACGCCGCGGAAACTCCAGGGCCGAGTTGCGAAAGGCGGACGGGATCCGCTCGCGCGCCTCGCGGATCGACGCCGCCGCCAGCCCGACGACGTTGAACGAAGGCTGCGACCCGGCGGCGACGTCGCACTGAACCTCGACGACGCGGCCTTCCAGGCCGTGCGGCAGGGCTGTGAGGACCGTAACGTACATTAGTTCGGGCAGCGTAGCCGGCCGCCGGCGGAAAGAGAACCCGGGTTGTTAAGCGGCGCTAGGATGCGGCTCATGTCGGGAGTCACGGTCGAGCGCCGGGACCGCGTGACGACGGTCATCATCGATCGCCCAGAGGTTCGCAACGCCGTCGACCGGCCGACCGCGGCGGCTCTTGCCGATGCGTTCCGCGCCTTCGACAGCGACGACTCTCAGGCCGTCGCCGTGCTGTGGGGCGCCGGCGGGACCTTCTGCGCGGGCGCGGACCTGAAGGCGATCGCCTCCGGCGACGGCAACCGGCTCAGCGAGGACGGCGATGGGCCGATGGGCCCCACCCGGCTGCTCCTGACCAAGCCGGTGATCGCGGCCGTGTCCGGTCATGCGGTCGGCGGAGGGCTCGAGCTGGCCCTTTGGTGCGATCTCCGCGTGGTCGAGGACACCGCGATCATGGGCGTCTTCAACCGCCGCTGGGGCGTCCCCCTGATCGACGGCGGCACCGTCCGGCTGCCTCGCTTGATCGGACTCTCGCGGGCGCTCGACCTCATCCTCACCGGACGCGCCGTCGACGGGGACGAGGCGCTCGCGATCGGGCTGGCGAACCGTGTCGTGCCCGCCGGCGAGGCGCGGGGAGCAGCGGAACAGCTCGCCGCCGAGCTGGCGCAGCACCCGGCGGCCGGGCTGCGGGGTGATCGGCTGTCGGCCTACGAGCAGTTCGGGCTGCCCCTGGAAGACGCGCTGCGGAACGAATTCGCGCGGGGCGCGACGGCGATACAGGAGGCGGTCGAGGGCGCCCGCCGCTTCTCAGGCCGGGGTTAGACCGGCCTCCGGTTCGAAGCCCCCGTCGGCCGCGAGGTATCCCGCCGGCTGATCAGCCTCGTGGCTCAGCACCAGCAGCCAGCGGTGGCGGCTCGCCTCTTCCAGCAGCCGCGCCTTCTCCTCCATCACGCGCAGCACATCGAGGTCCGCGCTCAGGTTCCAGGGCACGCGCAGGTGCGGCCGCATCGGGACCAGGTCGCCGGTGACGGCGCAGGCGAGGTCGCCCGCCCGAAAGACGCACACCTGGTGGCCGGGGGTGTGCCCACCGGTCAGGCGGAGCTCCACACCGGGCAGCACCTCAGCGTCACCCTCGACCAGCTCGATGACGCCCGCCTCCGCAGCGGGCAGGTAGTCGTCCTCGATATAGCCGGCCCGGCTGCGCGGATCCGGCGCCTGCGCGAAGTCCCACTCGGCCCGCTGCACGAAGTGCTTGGCGCGCGGGAAGGTGAGCTCGATGCCGCCGCTGGAGTCCTTGCGCGTGAAACCGCCGGCGTGATCCCAGTGCAGGTGCGTCGTCAGGACCACGTCCACCTCGTCGGGCCGGATCCCCAGGCGTCGCAGGCTGTCGAGGAGCCCTTCGGGCTCCCTCAGCGCCACCTGCTGGGCCCGCTTCTCCGGGAGCTTGCTGCCGATGCCCGTCTCGCACACGATCACGCGCCCGCCCAAGCGCACGACCACGCCCACGCACGACGCCTCCACGAGGTTCTGCTCGTCCGCCGGCTTCTGCTTCTCCCAGAGCACTTTCGGCACCACGCCGAAGGCCATGCCGCCGTCGAACTTCATGTGGTTCGAGACCAGGAGGTGGAGCTCGAAATCGCCCAGGCGCACCCCGCCATTTGTGCACAAATCGCCCCGCCGGTGGCGGCGCCGCGGGCGATTTGTCGGCAAATCGCCCACCTCGCGGGCGGCTACGATTTGTCGCCTAGCCAAGACCCGTAGGTTCGAGTAGACTTCCGCACCGTATGCCACGGTCCATGTGGAAGGGCTCGGTCAGCTTCGGGTTGGTCTCGATCCCCATCCGGCTATACGTGGCGACGGAGTCGAAGGGCGTCTCCTTCCACCAGCTGTGCGGCGAGCACAACTCGCGTATCCGCTATAAGCGCTGGTGCGAGCTGGGCGACCACGAGGTGGCCTACGGCGACATCAAGAAGGGCTACGAGGTCGGCCGCGACACCTACGTGATCATCGAGGACTCAGACCTCGACAACCTTCCGCTCCCCGCCGCGCGCGCGATCGAGATCCAGGAGTTCATCCCGCAGGGCGGCATCGAGCCGGGCCTCTACTTCAAGGGCGCGTACTACATCGAGCCCGAGGAGGCCGGCCGCAAGCCCTACCACCTGCTCCGACAGGCGCTCGAGGAGACAGAGCGGCTGGCCGTCGCGAAGATCGCGCTGCGCGACCGCGAGCACCTCTGCGCCCTCCACCCGCTGGACGGGATGATGCTGCTCAACACGCTCCACTGGCCGGACGAGATCCGCACCGCCGCCGAGCTTCCCGGGCTCGACGCCGAGAAGGTGCAGATCAACGCCCGCGAGCTGCAGATGGCCAAGAGCCTGATCGAGAACCTGGCCGAGGAGAAGTTCGAGCCGGAGCGGTACCACGACGACTACCGCGAGGCGCTCGAGGCTGTGGTCAAGGCGAAGCTGGAGGGCGAGGAGGCCATCGAGGCGCCGGCCGCCGAGGCCGAGCCCAAGGTCATGGACCTGATGGAGGCCCTGAAGGCGTCCGTCGAGGCCGCGCGCAAGGACCGCAAGGCGGCCCAGCCCGCCCCCGCGCCCGCCAAGCGCACCAAAAAGGCTGCTAAGGCAAGCTAGTCCCACTACGCTCTCCCAGCTCGATGAGCTCCCTCTAGACGCCGGCGGGTTCCCGACCGCGATCCGGCCCATGCAGGCCGGCTCGGCCGAGGCGCCGTTCAGCTCTCCCGACTACGTGTTCGAGGTCAAGTGGGACGGTGTTCGAGCTGTCCTGTTTCGCGACCCGTCGGGCGATGTCCACGCCCACGACCGCGCCCTCGCCGATCTGACGCCGCTCTTTCCCGAGCTCGCCGAGGCCCGGCGCAACCTGCCCCCGGGCACCGTGCTCGATGGAGAGCTCGTGGCGACTGACGACGAAGGCCGTCCCGATTACCACCGTCTGCGCCGGCGCCTGGAGGCCGGCGCCGAGCTCGCGGAGGAGATCCCGGTGTCCTTCGTGGCGTTCGACCTCCTGTATCTGCGTGAGAAGCCGCTCCTGCGGCAGCCGCTGGACAAGCGCCGTTCGCGGCTCCAAAAGGACGTGGAGATCGGAGGCGTGCTCCTGGCGCCGGACCATATAGCCGACAACGGCGTCGACCTCTTCGAGGCCTGTCTCGAGCGCGGCCTGGAAGGCGTGATGGCCAAGCACCGCAGCTCGACCTACGTCCCCGGCCAGCGCAGCCCCTTCTGGCTGAAGGTGAAGGCGGTGCAGTCGGACGACTTCGTCGTCGTGGGCTGGCTGCCCGCCCGCGCGTACGGCGCACTCTTGGTCGCGTACCACGAGCGCGGTCAGCTGCTCCCGGCCGGGACGGTGACCGGCGGATTCGACCAAGCGTCATGGGGCGCGCTCGAGCTGCAGCTGCGGGAGCACGCGCGCGAGGAATGCCCGCTCGATCCGCCACCTGTGGTCACCGGTTCGGTGCGCTGGGTGGAGCCGAGCACGGTCGTCAGCGTCCGCTACTCCGAGTGGTCGGCCGACGGCACCCTGCGCTTTCCGATCTTCAACGGGCTGCGCCCCGAGGTGCACCCCGCTGAGTGCGTGCGCCACCGCCCACGCGTCGTGCTCGAGAACCGGGTCTCGCCGGAGAACCCCGCCTACTGGCTCACGCGCTTCCCGTTCGAAGGCGAACTGGAGACCTTGCCCTAAGCCGCTTTAGAAGGGATCCTCGAGAATCTCGGCGGCCCGCAGCGCCCCGGACGGTTCCAGCAGCAGCGCCACGATCCCGTAACGAATGGGGCCGCGCCAGCCGGCCAGCGCTCGGTACTCGCCCGCGGCTGCGTTCAGCGCGCGCCGCTTGCGCGCCCCGACCGCCTCAGCCGGCAGCCCGAAAGCCGTCGATGTCCGGGCTTTCACCTCGAAGATGAACAGCTCGTCGCGCCGCCGGCAGAGCAGGTCGATCTCGCCGCGGCGGGCCAAGAAGCCCTGGCCGACCAGCTCGAAGCCGCGGGCACGCAGCAGATTCGCGGCGATCCTCTCCCCCTCCCGCCCGAGCTCGCGGGCGGTCAGGCGTTGACGAACTCCCTGAACGGGGCCCATGACACTCGATGGATCGGGCTCGGCCCGAGCAGGCGCACCGCCTCCCGATGGTCGCGGGTGGCGTAGCCCTTGTGGCGGGCGAAGCCGTAGCCGGGATAGAGCGCGTCGAACTCGATCATCGCCCGGTCTCGGAAGACCTTGGCCACGATGCTGGCCGCCATGATCGAGGCGCAGGTGGCGTCCCCCTTGATGACCGCCATCTGCGGCAGCGGCGCCTCGGGCAGGTCGTAGGCATCGATCAGCAGGTACTCCGCCGGCACGGCCAGGCCGGACAGCGCCCCCAGCATCGCCTGGTTGCGGGCCTTGGTCAGACCGATGCGGTCGACCTCTTCGGAGGTCACGGCGCACACCGACACCCCAAGGGCACGGCGGCGGATCAGTACGTCCAGCCGCTCCCGCTGCATGTGCGTGAGCGCTTTCGAGTCCTTGATCCCGGGCAGCCTGGCGTGCCAGGGCAGGACCACGGCGCCCGCGACGACCGGCCCGGCCAGCGGTCCCATGCCCACCTCGTCGAGGCCGGCGACGACGCCGAAGCCAAGCTCTCGCGCCATTTTCTCCGACGCCCAGAGCTGGGGCCGGTAGGGGATGCGCTTTTGTTTCCGGGCAGATGCGACGGCCGCCACCGGCGGACGATCCTACCTATCTGCGCTCCCGGATGCGAGCCTCTTTACCGACCTTGCCGCGGAGGTAGTACAGCCGGCCCTGGCGGACGTCGCCGTGGCGAAGCACCTCGATCTTGTCGATGCGCGGCGAGTGGACGAGGAACGTTCTCTCGACACCCACCCCGTGGGTCACCCGGCGCACCGTGAAGTTGCGGCGCAGACCGCCGCCGGTGATGCGGATCACGAGGCCCTCGAACACCTGGATGCGTTCTCGGGTGCCCTCCACGACCTTGGCGTGCACCTTGACGGTGTCGCCCGCGCGCAGCTCGGGCACCTCGGCCTTGAGCTGCTCCTTCTCCAACTCCTGAACGACATTCATGACCTGACTCCTCGTCGGATAGTTTCGTTTCTGGCCTGGGTTCGCTGCTCGGACTGGGTCCGGCGCCAGGCTTCGATAGCGGCGTGGTTGCCGCTCAACAGCACCTCGGGCACCTGCAGCCCGTTGAACTCCGCGGGTCGGGTGAACTGCGGATAGCCGAGCAGGCCCTCACGGAACGAGTCGCGCTCGAGGGACTCGGGATCGCCGACGACTCCGGGCAGGAGCCGGGCGACCGCGTCGATCACGACCAGGGCGGGGATCTCGCCCCCGCTGAGGACGACGTCGCCGATCGACAGCTCGCGATCGGCCAGCGCCGACCTCACGCGGTCGTCGATGCCCTCGTAGCGGCCGCAAACCAGGATCAGACTTGGCTCGCGAGCGAGCTCGGCGGCCACCGTCTGCGTGAACGGCTCGCCCCAGGGCTCGAACAGGATCACCGGACCGGGGTTCGCGGCACGGATCGAGTCGACCGCCGCGAAGATCGGCTCGGGCTTGAGCACCATGCCCGGGCCGCCCCCGAACGGCACGTCGTCCACCTGTCGGTGCGGGTCGTTCGTGAACGCCCGCAGGTCGTGCGCGTGCACTTCGAGCGCGCCGCGCTGGCGTGCCCGGCCCACGACGCCGACCGAGAGGATCGGGTCGAAGAGGCCCGGAAAGATCGAGATGACGTCGAAGCGCATGGCTACGCGTCCTCCACCTGGAGCAGCCAGTCCGCCACCACTACGCGGCCGCCCTCGACGTCGACCGACAGCACCGCTTCCCTGGTGGCCGGAACCAGATGCTCCGACTTGCCGGCTCGCGCGACCCAGACGTCGTTGGCCGGCCGCTCGAGGACGTCGACGATCTCCCCCACCTCGCGACCGGATTCGGTCGTCACCTTCAGCCCGATCAGCTGGTGGTGATACCAGGCGCCAGCGGGCAGCGGCTTGGCCTCCGACAGCGGCACCTCGAGATACCGTCCCGACTGCGCCACGGCGACCTCGCGGTCATCGAGGCCGGAGAGCTTCACGATCACGCCTTCCGGGCGCGGTCGTGCCCATTCGACGCGCCGCCGCTCGCCGTCGAGCCAGAGCTCGGAACCGGCCTGCAAGCGCTCGTCATGGTCTGTCAAGGGCTGCACCTTCACAGCTCCGGCGACCCCGTGAGCTCCCCGCACCTGGCCGACCCGCACCATCGGATCAGGGGGGAGCCGGCCAATAGGCCCGGCTCTGCCGGGCCGCCGGCGGGGGGAGTCCCCCATTGGCTAGGCAAGGTCCACGAATACGCGGCGGCGCTCCCGCATGGAGGCGACGCGCACCAGCGTCCTGATGGCTTCGATGTTGCGGCCGGACTTGCCGATGACACGGCCGGTGTCCTGCTCCGACAGCCGGATCTTGAGCGCGATCGCGCCCCCCGGCCGATCGATCGACTCGACCGCCACGGCGTCCTGGTCCTCCGCGACCGCTCTCACGACGAACTCGACCAGCCCGCGGTAATCGATCTGCGGCGGTCCCGACGGCCCTTCGTAGCGGCGCGGCCCGCGGCCTGGGCCGCCGCGGCCGCCGAAATCACGCCCCCGTGGTCTTTCGCGCTGCATGTCGCTCCAAAACCCCTTGTCTCTGCAGGAGGCTGCGTGCCGCGTCAGACGGCTGCGCGCCCTGCGAGAGCCACTTGAAAACCTTCTCCTCGTCGATGCGGATCGTCGCCGGCTCGGTGAGCGGGTCGTAAACGCCCAGCTGGTCGATGAACCGCCCGTCGCGCGGCGAGCGCGCGTCAGCCACCACCAAGCGGTAGAAGGGCCGCTTCTTCGCGCCCATCCGCCGCAGCCTGATCTTGACCAAAACTCGTACCTCCTGAATCCGCTTACTGCCCGGGGAGGATGCCCCGGAGGTTCGGCAGGCCTCGCCTGCCCTTCCCCATCTGCTTGAACAGCTGGCGCTGCACGTCGCGCGCCTTCAACAGCTGGTTGACCTCGGTGACGTCGGTGCCGCTGCCGCGCGCGATGCGCCGCTTGCGGCTGCCGTCGATGAGCTCGGGATGCGCCCGCTCACGCGGCGTCATCGACTGGATGATCGCCTCCATCTTGCTCAGCTGCTTCTCCGGGTTCTCGGGGAGCTGGCCGGCGATCTTGCCGCCGCCCGGGATCATGCCCAGGACCGATTCCAGCGAGCCGAGAGCCCGCAGCTGGCGGAACTGCACCAGGAGGTCGTCCATCGTCAGCTGGCCCGCCCGCAGGCTGCGCTCCATCTGCTTCGCCTGCTCTTTATCGACGGTCCGCTCGGCCTTCTCGATGAGCGTCAGCACGTCGCCCATGCCGAGGATCCGCGAGGCCATCCGGTCAGCGTGGAAGACCTCGAGATCCTGCGGCCGCTCGCCGATGCCGGCGAATCGGATCGACAGGCCCGCCGCGACTTTCAAAGAGAGCGCGGCGCCGCCCCGCGCGTCGCCGTCCAGCTTGGTGAGGATCGCCCCGTCGAGCGTGACGGCCTCGTTGAACGCCAGCCCGACGTTCACCGCCTCCTGGCCGGTCATGGCGTCGGCGACGAAGAGCTTCTCGGTGATCGGTAGCCCGGCGGTTAGCTCGCCGAGCTCGGCCATCAGGTCCTGGTCGAGCTGGAGTCGCCCGGCTGTGTCGAGGATGACGACGTCGGCGCCGGCCGCCTTGGCATCCGCGAGCGCTTGGCGCGCGATGAGACCGACGCCGCCCTGCCCGCTGTAGAAGGGGACCTTCTCGCGCTCGGCCAGCAGGCGGAGCTGCTCGACGGCCGCGGGACGGCGCAGGTCGAGGCCGACCACGGCCGGCTTGTGGCCCTCGCCGCGGGCGAAGACCGCCAGCTTGACCGCGGTCGTGGTCTTGCCTGAGCCCTGCAGCCCGCACAGGAGGACGAGCGTCGGGGGGGCCTCGGCGTAGCGCAGGCCTTCCTCGTTGGCCCCGAGGAGCTCCACGAGCTCGTCGTGCACCACCTTCACCACCTGCTGCGAGGGCGTGAGGCTCTCGGACAGCTCGGCCCCGGTCAGCCGCTCCCGAATCCGCTCCTGGAACTGCTTGACGACGCGGAAGTTGACGTCGGCCTCGAGCAGGGCCATGCGCACCTCGCGCAGGGTCTGCTCGATGTCCTCGGGGCGCAGCAGGCCCCCACCGGTCAGCCGCTTGAGGGCCGCAGTCAGCCGGTCGCTGAGGCTCTCAAACATCGGTGAGCTCAAACACCGACCGCGCCCTCCAACCGCTCCAGGCGACGGCGCAGGGCCCCGAGCTCCCGCCGCAACGCGTCCGCCTGCTGGCGCCGGGCGCGACTCTCCGCGAGCAGGCAGAGCCGGTCCTCGTAGGCCTCCATCGCTTCCAGCGAGCGGCGCACGAGGTCGTGCACGGCCGCCCTCGACGTCTTCTGGTGCGCCGCTATCTCCGCGAGCGACCAATCCTGGCGGAGCTGAAGGTCGAGAACCTCTCGCTGGTGGTCTGTGAGCAGAACGCCATACCGTTCGAAAAGTGCGATGCGGCGCTCGCGCGATCCTAACGTGTCAAGGTCCATTCCTTGACAGTGTAGCGCCCCCTCTCGGGGTTCCCCCATTTCGGGGATTGACCGGGACGCGGTAGCCAGGCAAAGAATGGATGCTGGGATGAGGAGGTGGCTGTTGGGGGCCGGAGCCCTGGTGGCTGGCGTGACGGGCGTGCTCGCCGTGGCGCAGCCTGCCCAGGCGTACACGGTCCAGCCTGGCGACACACTCTGGGCGATCGCGCAGCGCAACGGCGTGAGCGTCCAGCAGCTGACGACCGCCAACCGGCTTACGGACCCCAACGCCATCTATCCCGGTGAGCAGATCACGATCCCGCAGGCGCCCGCGCCCACCGGCACCTACACCGTGCGACAGGGGGACACGCTCTGGGGCATCGCCTCGGCGCTGGGCGTTCACGTGAGCCAGCTGCTCGGCCTGAACAGCATCGGCAACCCGGACCTCATCCGCCCCGGGCAGCAGCTGACCGTTCCAGGGGCGCCCCCGCAGCCCGCGAGCGGTCCGCTGCCTCCCGGGGCCAAATCGGTGCCCGTGCCTCCGATCAGCCTCCCGCAGGCGCGCGCGACGTTGGTCGCCGCCGCTCTGCGGCACGGCCTCAACCCGGCCTTCGTGTTGGGCGTCTCCTACTGGGAGAGCGGCTTCAACCAGGGTTGGGTCTCGCACGACGGAGCCATCGGGATGATGCAGATCCTTCCTGCCACTGCCGCCTGGGCGGGACCGTCCTTGCTCGGGCGGCAGGTCGACCTCCACGACCCGTACGACAACGCCGACCTCGGCGCCGCGCTGCTGCGGTCGTACCTCGACGAGTTCAACGACCCCAAGCTGGCACTCGCCGCGTACTACCAGGGCGCCGGCGCGACGGCCAGGGACGGGATCTACGACTCGAGCAAGAACTACGTCGAGGGCATCTGGGCCCTGCGCAACAAGTTCAACGCCGGCCAGCTGTAGCGGCCCGGCGGCGCCTTCCGCCAATTCAGGATGTTGCTTTTAGGCCCACGCTGCTGACAGATTTCCACCAGGGAGTTTGGGGGCAATCTCGTTCAGCGGGGGGTCTACGCCGTGAGAAGGTCGGGTCTCTACTTCTTCGCCACTCTCCTGTCGGCAGCTGGCATAGCCGCCGTCGCCGTCCTCGGCGCCGGCGCTGCGAGCGCCAGCACCAGCACCGGGAGTTTCAGCGCCCTCTTCGGTGAGGCCGGGCCGAACTGCCCCCAGGACTCGCCGGCATTCCCGATGCTGCCGAGCCCGCCGTCGTCGATCCCCTGCAAGCCGGCCGCCGTCAGCATGGCCTTCCTCCCCGGCGGCAACGTCCTCTACTGGAACGGCCTCGAGGGCATGGAGAACGTCCAGGTCAACACGGTGGCCGAGTTCGGCCAGGTGGCGACCTGTGACCAGGCCCGCCTGCTGACGCTGAACTACGAGAACCTGCCGCAGTCGGCGTGGAACCCCGCCGGTGACGGCAACTGCTCCAGCTCCGCCTACACGGCGGACTACATCATCCCCGGCCTTCCCATCGACGGGGTCGGCTCGGCGCGCGATGCGCTCTTCTGCTCGGACCTCGTCTTCCTCGCCAACGGCGACGTCCTGACCACCGGCGGCACCGACTACTACGACGAGCCCAACATCCCGGGCACCAACTTCGGCGTCAGCGAGCTCGAGGGCACCAGGACCACCCGCATCTTCGACCCCGCCAAAGGCTGGATCACCCTCAAGAATGAGATGAATTACGGGCGCTGGTACCCGGGCCTGGTCACGCTGCCCACCGGCGACCTCTTCGTGGCGAGCGGCGTGACCAAGCTGCTCAAGCCGATCTACCCGAACTCCCCCCTGGATTCCGGCACCAATGTCGAGGAGACCGAGACCTTCCACATCTCCGGTCCGCAGGCCGGGCAGTGGACCTACAACGGGACGCAAGCCAACTTCAGCCTGCCGCTGTTCCCGCGCCTGCACCTGCTGCCGGACGGCAAGGTCTGGTACGACGCCGGTGGCCAGACGTTCAACCCTGACGGTCAGTCGTACGACGAGGTGCTCTGGAACTTCCCTGCGATCTACGATCCCGCCTCGAAGACCTGGACCCGCGAGATGACCATCCCCGGCGTCGGCACCCTGACTCCAGGCTTCCGCGGCTCGGGCTTCTCGGTCCAGCTGCCGCTCAAGCCGCCGTACACCAGCGCCAGCTTCCTCAGCGGCGGTGGCGTCGACGGCGTGACGCCCGGCACCTACCTCGCGACGAACACGAGCGAGATCAACACGATCGACACCTCCAAGGGCGACGCGTGGACCAACGCCGCCAGCGGCAACTTGAACAACGCGCGCTGGTACTCCACGGCGGTCGTGCTGCCCGACGAGTCCGTGATGGCGTTCAGCGGCGCCACCGCCGACGAGGTCGTGGCTCCCGGCACCGCGATGCCGATCAAGCAGGCCGAGCGCTTCGACCCTGCCACCGGCACCTGGACCGCCATGGCTACCGCCACTGACGGCCGGACGTACCACAACACCGCGATGCTGCTGCCGACCGGGCAGGTGCTCGTGGGCGGCCACTCCCCGATCAACTTCCTCTACTCCCGCGAGGAGACTCTGCCGGGCGGGTTCTCCAACAACTTCCGTGACTACACCTTCGAGATCTACAACCCTCCGTACATGTCGGAGCAGCGGCCGGTGATCACTGACGAGAGCTCCCAGGTCCTCAACTATGGGAACCAGTTCTCGGTCACCACTCACCAGGCGGCCCAGATCACCAAGGTGCTCCTGGTCCGCAACCCGGCCATCACCCACCTGGTCGACGGTGACCAGCGCACGGTGGAGCTGAACTTCACGCGCGACGGCGACGCCCTGCACGTCCAGATGCCGTCCAACCCGGCGGTGCTGCCGCCCGGGCCTTACTACCTGTTCATCGACGAGGGCTCCGGCTCGAACCTCATCCCCTCGACGGCCAACCAGGTCTTCGTCGAGAAGAACACGGACAACCAGGCGTCCGGCGGCCAGACGCACAAGTCAACGCCGGCCCAGAGCGTGCCCGCGGCAACGCTCAAGGCGGCGGCCCAAAGCACAGCGACGGCGCGCAAGGTACACGTGACCCTGGCTGCCGAGGAGCGGCCGGAGCTGCCACTGCCGCTGCCCCTGCTGCCGGTGGCCGGTGTGCTGCTGGCGGGCGGTTCCGTGCTCGGCGTGAGGAGGATCCGGCGCTCGCGTAGGACCTAGTCCAGCTGGTGCATCCGCCGGCGAATGCGGGGGCTGTCACCCGAATCGGGCGCAATCCGCCGGCGGATGCGAGGTTTGCTCAGCGTTCCGGCGCGATCGGGATGCCGACGTAGACCGGCCGGGGCCGCAGCTCGGTGCGAGCGCCGTACTCCTCGATCGCGTGCGCGATCCAGCCGGCACAGCGGGCGATGCCGAAGACAGCCTCGCCCGCGCCTCGCCTCCAGCCCGCCGCGACAGCCAGTGCGGCCAGCGCGAAGTCGACGTTCGGCGGTGGCAAGCCTCGCTCGGCGCTGACGGCGAGGACCGCCTCCACGCCCGACAGGCCCGGCTCGCCGCTGAACGCGTCCCGGACTGCGCCGAGGAGAACGGCGGCGCGGGGATCGCCTTCGGGATGCAGCCGGTGACCGAAGCCCGGCACGCGGTCGCCGCGGCGCAGGCGCTCGCCCACCGCCCGGGAGGCGAGGTCGGGCCGCACGACCTCACGCAGCATGTCCTCGGCCGCCAGCGCCGCCACCGCCTGCATGGCGCCGCCCAAGGCGGACAAACCCACACAGACGACCGAGTAAGGGTCGGCCGCGATCGACGCGGCCATCCGAGCCGCGAGGGTGGAGATGCTGAGCTCGTGGTCGGCCAGCAGGACGAGGGCCGTGTTCAGGGCCTCTACGGCGCCGTCAGACGCCGGCAGCGGTGTCAGCCCGCCCCAGAGCCACCCAGCCACCGAGCCACGCAGGGTCTGGCTTCGAACTGCAAGCGGGGCCGGCTCACTCGCGGCCAGGGAGGCGGCCAGCGCCCCGACGAGCCGCCTGCCCGTGACGGCGACCGCCTCCGCGTCGGTCTGAAAGCGCAAGGGGTCGGCGGCGGCCAGGGCCGCGGCCGCAACCCGCAGCCGGTCCAGCGGCAGCGCATCGTCCGGGAGCGCGCGCTGGGCGTCGCCAGCGACCTTGGCGGCGGCGGTGTCGACCGGCCAGGACTCGAGGTCCGGGAACGCTCCCGTCCAGAGCAGGCCGGCGACCTCCTCGAAAGCCCGGGTGGTGGCGAGCAGGGCGACGTCCTCGCCCCGGTAGTACAGACCGTCTTCCCTGACCGAGGTGAGGGCCGACTCGACCGGCAGCTCCAGCACCCGGCGCCCGGCGCGTGAACGGGCCTTGAGGGCTTCCAGATCCGCCAGCGAGAACCGGCTCGGCCGGCCGGGAGCGCGCACCCGATGCAGCAGGCCGCGGCTGACGTAGGCGTACAGCGTCGCCGGCTTCACCCCCAGCAGCTCGGCCGCTTCGGAGGCAGAAAGCGTCGAATCCTGCATATTGATAGTTGATCAATATTGACACGGGCTTCCGGAGTGGTCAAGGTGAGGTCCATGAGCAACTGGCTGCTCGGGCCCCGGCCCGAGGCGTCCGACAACGGACCGAACTACCTCCGCGAGACGTTCCCCTACTCCCTGCCGCCGCTGGCCCGCTGGGAGACCGAGGCGGTGCCACTGGACCCGGCGCCGGACATCTGGATCACCGACACGACCTTCCGCGACGGCCAGCAGAGCCGCGCCCCGTACACGCCGGCGCAGATCCGCGACTTGTTCGTTCTGCTCGGCCGGCTGGGCGGGCCCGAGGGCAGGATCAGGCAGAGCGAGTTCTTCCTCTACACCGCCAAGGACCGGGAGGCGGTCGAGCTCTGCTTGGCCGAGGGTCTTCGCTACCCGGAGGTGACGGGCTGGATCCGCGCCACGTTGGACGACTACCGCCTCGTGCAGCAGGCCGGCCTGAAGGAGACGGGCATCCTCTGCTCGATCTCCGACTACCACATCTTCAAGAAGCTCGGCTCTGACCGAGCCACGGTGCTCGCGAAGTATCGCGAGGTGGTCGAGGCTGCCCTGGCCGACGGCGTGACGCCTCGAGTGCATCTCGAGGATTCGACGCGGGCAGACGTGAGCGAGGTCGTGGTCCCCTTCGTTCGGGACCTGATGGAGCTGGGCCGGCAGGCCGGCATCCAGGTGAAGATCCGCTATCCGGACACCATGGGCGTGGGCGTCCCGCACCCCAACGCTGCGCTCCCGAGGGGCATCCCCGCCCTGACGCGCGCTCTGCGGCGCGACGGAGGCGTTCCGGCGGAGGCCCTGGAATTCCACGGCCAGAAGGACCTCGACGCGATCACGCCGAACGCAGTCTGCGCGTGGCTCTACGGGGCTTCCGCCAACAACGGGACGCTGCTGGGCATCGGCGAGCGCAGCGGCAACACCCCGATCGAGGCGCTCTGCTTCTGGCTGGTCTCACTGACGGGCGAGCTCCACGGCATGGACCTGCGGGTCATCACCGAGATCGCCGACTACTACCGCACCATCGGCGAGCCTGTCGACGCCCGGCTGCCGTTCGTGGGCGACAACTTCAACGTCACCCGCGCCGGCATCCACGCCGACGGCCTGATCAAAGATGAGGAGATCTACAACCCCTTCGACACGGCGACGCTGCTCGGGCGGCCGCCCAAGGTCGCGATCACGGACAAGTCTGGCGTCGCCGGCATCCTGATGTGGCTGCGCGACCACCGTCCGGACCTGGCCGAAGGAGTCGACAAGCGGGACGCGCGGCTCCAACAGCTGAGCGGCTTGGTGCTCGACGAGTTCGCCGGAGGCCGGGTTACGTCTCTTGCGGACGAAGAGATGGATTCGCTGGCTGCGACCGTGTTCGAGCGGCAGACCGCGACACAGCGCTCGTAGGCGCCCTCAGCTCGAGATCGGCCGCCGGGACTGGCCGGCCGAGCCAGAAGCCCTGCCCGCTGTCGCAGTTGAGGCCTCGGAGCTCGGCCAGCTGGCCCGCGGTCTCGATGCCCTCGGCGACGGTGACGATGTCGAGGGAGCGGCAGAGCATGGCGATGCTGCGGATCACCGCCCGGTTGGTCTTGCCTGGGAGCTCCGCGACGAAGGCCCGGTCGATCTTGACCATGCTGATCGGGAAGCTGACCAGGTAGTTGAGGGACGAGTAGCCCTTACCGAAGTCGTCGATCGCGAGGCGAACGCCGGTGGCGGCCAGCTGCCGGAGGCGTTCGGCGACCGTGCCCGACTCGAGCATCAGCAAGTTCTCCGTCAGCTCAAGCACCAGGTTGGTACTGCGCAGCCCAGACCCAGCGAGCGCCGCGGCGACGTCCGAGGCGAAGCCGGCATGCGCCAGCTGCAGCGCGGAGACGTTGACTGCGATCGTGGCGTCGCGGAGCTCCGGATCGCGCCTTATCCAGGCGGCCGCGTCCGCACACGCTCTTGCCAGCACGAAACGTCCGATGTCGACGATCAGCCCGCTCTCCTCCGCGACGGGAATGAACTCGTCCGGTGAGATCCACTCGCCTTCATGGTTCCAC
Organism: Candidatus Dormiibacterota bacterium; assembly: GCA_036378435.1. GTDB lineage: Bacteria > Chloroflexota > Dormibacteria > Dormibacterales > Dormibacteraceae > DASUWK01. Next base: position 15,928 of record DASUWK010000065.1, read on the forward strand.
CGGGCGAGGGCCTCAACGCTTTGGAGGCGCATGTCGCGAAGGTTGTAGATCGGCTGGTAGTGCACGCTCAGCTCGCCGCGCTCCAGCGCGCCCGCGAGGCTGGACCGCAGCGCCAGGCGCCGGGCGACGTCCGTGCGCAGCTCCTCCTCGAAGATCGCGTACCGGCCCCGGCCGCGCCGCTTCGCCTCGTACATGGCGGTGTCGGCGTCACGGATCAGGCCGGCGACGTCGGCCTCCGGGTCGCGGGCGTAGACGATGCCGATGCTCGGGCTGACATAGACCTCGCGAGCCAGCGCGAACGGTGTGCGGAAGGCCTCCAGGATGCGCGTGGCGATCACCACCGCCTCGCCCACGCCCTCGACGTCCTCCAGCAGGACGGCGAACTCGTCGCCGCTCATGCGCGCGCAGGTGTCGCCGGTTCTGACGCAAGCGCGCAGGCGCTCCGCCGTCGACTGCAGCAGCAGGTCACCGGCCGCGTGGCCGAGGCTGTCGTTCACGTTCTTGAAGTCGTCGAGGTCCAGGAAGAGCAGGGCCAGGACGCCGCCACTGCGGCGGGCTCGCGCCAGAGCGTGCTCGACCCGGTTCGCGAAGAGCCGCCGGTTGGCCAGGTTGGTCAGGATGTCGTGGAACGCCTGGTGCTCGAGCAGCGCCTCGCGGTCGCGGAGCAGCCCGACCGAGGTCTCCAGCTCACGCGATAGGCCCTGCGCCTCCCAGACCGCGCCCAGCTGGCGGAGCAGGACGGCGATGCCGACCGCCATCAGCGTCCAGGTGGCGAGCGTGTCGATGTTGTCGCCGCGGATGATCTGCGCGATCGTGATCCCGAGGGCGCCGGCCATCGGCACGTACGGCACGAGCGCGCGCAGGCGCCGAGCGCGGGCGGCGGCGGTGGATGCCTCGGTGGTCGCACCGTCCAGGCCGGCGAGCCCGATGAGCAGGTAGCCCAGCACCCAGCCGACGTCCGTCACGTTCGTCTTGAAGCTCGCCTGGGCGGTGAGGTAGGCGAAGGTCGAATCGCTCAGCGCAAGGCAGCAGATGCCGGCTGCGATTAGCAGCAGCGGCCGCTCGACGCGGCCCGAGTGCGCGATGACCGTGAGCACGATGACGCAGGTGACGACGTCGCCGATGGGGTAGGCGAGGCTCAGCACGAGCGCCAGCGTGCTGTCAGCGCCGGCCGCGTACACGGTGTGCAGCACGGTCACCCAGCTGATGTAGAGGAGCGCCCCCGAGATGATGAAGCCGTCCAGCAGGGTGACTGCGCGCGAGGCGGTCCGGAACCGCGCCGCCAGGCCGAGGACGCCGGCGACCTCCAGCGGGACGGCGAGGAGGTAGCCCGCGTCGGCCAGCGACGGGAAGGGAACGGCGCGGCCGAGGATCGTCTCGTAGTAAGACCAGATCACCTCGCCGGCGGCCCAGGAGCAGGCCGACAGCCCCAGCAGCAGCCAGCCGGCCCGAGCCGGGCCTGGGCGCCGGGCGGCGAAGAGGCAGAGGCTGCCGGCGGCAGCGGCGGCGCCGGCCTCGATCCAGTCGTCGAAGGCGGTCGTCACCGTGGCTCCGCCCACCCCCAGCTTGATCCAGAGGATCAGCGTCAGGGTCACGAGGGCGACGGCGCCCGCGGCGATTCGCAACCTGAGTGTGGCGGACATGTCTTGGCTGGGGCCGGAGCCCCTACGCGCACAACGGCGCGTCAGCGCGAGACTTGCGTCAAAGATTGCCCCGGAGGCGGCGCACCGGCAGGTCGACGAGGCTCCGCCACTGCTGACGGGCCAGCAGGCTCAGCGGGACCGACCGCCGCCGCGCGGTGCGATGGGCGTCGGTCGTCCGGGCCAGGACCGCGAGCTTGAACTCGTCGGCCGTGGTGCCGGGGAACTCGGTCACCGCCACGCCGATGTCATGGGCTCCGAAGTGGCAGTCGCTGCCCCCGACCCGCGCGCCGAGGCGGTCGGCGTGAGTCGCGAAAAAGCGCTCCAGCCGGGCCTGGCGGCCTCGGGTCGTCGGGGCCGTGTGGACGATCTCGACCGCGTCGACGGTGCGGCTCTCGATCAGTCGCTCCAGCATCCCCGGCTGGCAGGACGCGAAGTAGGTCGGCAGGAAGGGATGCGGGATGACCGCCAGTCCGCCCTGGGCGTGGATCGCATCCACCGTGGTCGCCAACGATCGTCCGGAGGGCACCGCCTCCTCGAGGAACCAGCCGAGCACGTGGGTCTGCGCCGGCCACGCGGTCGTGACCTCCATGCCCACCACCACGGCCAGCCCAGCCTCCTCCCCACGCTCTCTGACCTCGCGGGCGTTGCGCATCGTGTCGTGATCGGTGATGGCGATCAGGTCCAGGTCCGCCTGCTTCGCCGCCGCCACCAGCTCCGCGGGCGACGCCATCCCGTCGGAGGCGGTGGTGTGGCAGTGCGGATCGGCGATACCCATCAGGCGGCGAAGAGAGCCTGGGCGAATGCCTGGGGGTCGAACTCGACCAGGTCGTCGATCGCCTCCCCCACACCCGCCAGCTTGACCGGGACCCCGAGCTCGGATTCAACCGCCAGCACCGCTCCTCCTTTAGCCGAGCCGTCCAGCTTGGCCAGCACGAGGCCCGTCAGCGGCAGCGCGGACGCGAAGCCGCGCGCCTGCGCGATCGTCGACTGACCGAGCGCCGCGTCCAGCACCAGGAGCGCCTCGTGCGGCGCACCCTCTTGGGCGCGGCCGGCGACACGGGCGATCTTCGCCAGCTCCTGCAGCAGGTTGTGCTGGGTCTGGAGCCGCCCTGCGGTGTCGACCAGCACCGCGTCGTGGCCGCGGCTGGCCGCCATCTGGAGCGCGTCGAAGACCGCGGCGGCCGGATCTCCGCCCGGCTTGCCGGCGAAGCTCTCGACGCCCGCCCGTTCGGCCCAGGCCTGCATCTGCTCGATGCCGGCGGCCCGGTAGGTGTCGGCCGCCACGATCAGCGGCCGCAGTCCCTGCGCCTTCAGGCGGTGGGCGAGCTTGCCGACGGTCGTCGTCTTCCCGGCGCCGTTGACGCCGTAGAAGAGGAGGCAGCTGGGCTTGGCCTCGAGCCGGAGCGCGCGGGTGCCGGGATGCATCGCCATCGTGACCTGCGCGGCCAGGGCCGCCTGCGCGTGCTCGAGGGTGCTCGGCTTCTGCTCCCGAACCCCGGCGGTGATGGCCGCGGCCAGCTGCGGCCCCAGGTCTCCCGCCAGCAGCCGCTCCTCCAGGCTGTCGTAGAAGCCGGGCTCCAGGGGCGTCCCGAGGCCTTCCGTGAAGAGGCGGCGAGTCCGCGCGGCGACGCGGTTCCAGAGACCCTCGGGCATTACGCCCGATTATCCAGGCGTGCCGGTCTTCGTCTTGGCTTCGGCCTGCAGAAGCTTGTCGATCTCGCCGCTCAGGCGACCTCGGTCTTCCGCCGGGTCGATCACACCCGCCTCGAGCCACTCGAAGCGGCCCGCTAGCACTGCCTGCCCGGCCTTGTAGTTGAAGCTGTCGTCGTTGTCCTGGAGGTGATGGAAGAGGTCGAGGACGCGGCGCCGGGCCGAGCGGCTGAAGATGTCGGCCAGCTCAGCCGCCGTGTCGGCGCCGGGCGCTTTCTCCTCGATCAGCATCTGGGCGCGGACGCAGGCCGCGGTGATCGCGAAGAGCTCGCAGCCGATGTCGACGATGCGGCCCATGTAGCCCTGCTTGTGCTCCATCGCCGCCTGCCAGCGCGCCATCCCGTAGAACGTCGAACGGGCCAGCCGGCGCGCGGAGCGCTCGACAAAGCGCAGGTGGGTCGCCAGCTCGCCGAACTCGCCGTAGGTCGTCGGCGCCTGGCCAGCGCCCACCAGCAGCCTCGGGAACCAGCCGGCGTAGAAGGTGGCCGCCTTCGCGGCCGACTTCGCCTTGGCCGAGCCGGACGCCTTGGGGTCGGCGAGGGCGCCCGCCGCCTGCAGGTGCGTGTCCAGCGCCTCGCGGGCGATGAACAGCTGCATGATCTCGGTCGAGCCCTCGAAGATCCGGGTGATGCGGAGGTCGCGCAGGATCTGCTCCGCCGGCACCGGCTTCTCACCGCGGGCGCGCAGCGACTCGGCGGTCTCGAAGCCACGGCCGCCGCGAATCTGGACCAGGTCGTCGGCGATCTTCCAGGCTTCCTCTGAGCAGTAGAGCTTGGCGATCGCGGCCTCGAGCCGGATGTCGTTCCGCTCGTCATCGGCGAGTCCGCCGCAGAGCTCGACGACAGCCTCGAGGGCGAACGTCTTCGCCGCCATCGCGCTGATCTTGTGGGCGACCGCCTCGTGCTTCCCGATCGGCTGGCCCCACTGGACGCGCTCGTTCGCCCACTCGCGGGCGTAGCGCACGCAGAGCTTGGCGGCAGAGGCTGTCGTGGCCGGCAGCGAGAGCCGGCCGGTGTTGAGCGTGACCAGCGCGATCTTCAGGCCGCGGCCCTCGTCCCAGATCAGGTTCTCCTTGGGCACGCGGACGTTCTCGAACCGGGTCACCGAGTTCTCGATGCCGCGGATGCCCATGAAGGCGTTGCGGCGGTCGATGGTCACACCCTCCCAGTCGCGCTCGACGATGAAAGCGCTGATCCCGCCGCGGTGTCCTTCGGATTTCGGCACCACGGCCATGACGACCATCAGATCGGCGATCACGCCGTTGGTCGCCCAGAGCTTGGTGCCGTTGAGGATGTACGCGGCGCCGTCCTCGGTCGGGACCGCGGTCGCACCCATGCGGGCGGGATCGGAGCCGACGTCCGGTTCCGTGAGCAGGAAGGCGCTGATCTCACCGCGCGCCAGCCGGGGCAGGTACTTCTTCTTCTGCTCCTCGGTGCCGAAGAGCTTCACCGGCTTCGGCACGCCGATCGACTGGTGCGCACTGAGCAGGGCGCCAAGCGCCGAGTGAGCGGTGTTGGCGATCATCAGCGCGCGGTTGTAGTAAACCTGGCTCAAGCCGAGGCCGCCGTACTCCTCCGGCGTGTTCATGCCGAAGGCGCCGAGCTCGGCGAGGCCGTGAACGACGTGGTCGGGGATCTTCGCATCCCGCTCGATCTGGAACGGGTCGACCTGCGTCTCACAGAAATCCCTCAGACGCTCTAAAAACGCCTCCCCCTTCTCGGTCTGCTCAGGGGTGGACCGCGGGTGAGGGTGCACCAGGTCCAGCCGCAGCCGGCCCAGGAAGAGCTCCTTGGCGAAGCTCGGCTTGTTCCACTCGCTCTCTCGTGACTCCTCCGCGACCTGGCGGGCCTTCTCGTACGTGAAGTCTTGGTTGCTCACAGCGAGTCTCATAGTACGACGTCGTACCGCATGACGCAAGGCGTCAATGTGATAGCGAACCGGAAGGAAGCGTTAGTGCTACGCCGTGCGGGCTATCTGCCGGCCCCGGATCTCCTCCAGCCGCACGGAGACGACGTGCGAGCAGCCGCTCTCATCGAGGTGGATGCCGCAGAGCGTCGAGGCGCAGGCCATGGTCGCGTGGTTGTGGGTGATCACCAGGAGCTGCCGCTCGCGGCCCAGGCGCTGGAGCATCGAGCCGAAGCGGCCCACGTTCGCGTCATCGAGCGCCGCGTCGACCTCGTCGAGGATGACGAACGGGCTCGGGTTGACCGCCTCGAGCGCCATCACGAGGGCGAAAGCTGTGAGCGAGCGCTCGCCCGAGCTCAGCAGCGTCACGTTCTGCAGCCGCTTCCGGGGCGGCTGAACCAGGATCTCGACGCCGGTCGCGCCTCCGTCGTCGCCGGCCACGTGGCGCAGGGTGGCGCGCCCGCCGCCGCTCAGCTCTCCGAACAGCTCCTGGAAGTTCGCCGCCACGGCGCCGAACACGGCCTCGTAGCGCGTTTCCTCCTCTTCCCTCAACCGGGCGATGAGGCCCTCCAGGTCCACGCGCGCCGCGGTGATGTCGTCCAGCTGCTCCGCCAGCGTCCGGCTGCGCTCCTCGAGCTCGAGCAGCTCCGCGGCGGCCAGAGGATTCGTCGGTCCGATCTCCTCCAGGAGGCGCTCCAGCTGCCTCATCTCGCGTTCCCGCGCCTTGCCGCCGGGGATCTCGTCCGGTGCGATGCCCTCAGGCAGCCGGCCCCGGATCTCCTCCATGCGGGCGGCGGCGAGATCGGATTCGCGCTGCGCGAGCTCCAGGTTGCCCTCGAGGTTGCCGGCCTTGAGCCGCGCGTCGATGCGCGCCTCTTCGAGCTGGACGAGACGCCGCGCAGCTTCGGCCAGCTCGGCCTCCTCCGTCGGCGAGCTGACCTCCACCTCGGCCAGGCGGCTCGTGAGCTCGCCGGCGGCGGCCTGGGCCGCGGGCACTCTCGCTTCGAGCTCAGCGGCTTGGGCCTCGGCCTCGGCGGCGCGCTGCAGCCGGTGCTCGCGCGTCGCAAGCAGGGCGTCCGAGTCACGATCGGCGGCGCCGATTCGCTGTTCACGGTCGTGAATCCGTTCGCGCCAGCGCAGGCGGTCCACCTCGAGCCGCCGAGCTTCCGACTCGTGCTCAGCCAGCAGCCGCTGGCCGATCTCGCGGGCGCGGGCCAGCTCGGCTGCGAGGGCGGCCGCGGCGGCAGCCTTTTCCTCGAGCGCGGGAAGCTCCGCGGCCTGGGCCTCCGCCGCCGTGCGAGCGGTGGCGAGCTGAGCCGCGGCATCGTCGAGCCGCGGCCGGTCGGCGGCTCGCGCTTCGAGGGCGCTCAGCCGCGAGCGGGCCGCGATCGCCTCTTCCGAGAGGTCGGTCGCCCTCGCGGTCAAGGGCTCGAGCTCGTCGAGCCGGCGGCGCAGGCTCCGGCGGCGAGTCTCGATCTCGACCCCTGCGTCCGCTCCGGCGCGGACGAGGCCGGGCTGGTGGAAGACGCCATCGGCCGTGATCTCACGGCCGACGCGGATTCCGCCCAGCAGGGCCGCCGCGATGGAGCTGTAGGCGGCGTCGCACTTCACGCGC
>DASUWK010000066.1:0-3468 GCA_036378435.1 Candidatus Dormiibacterota bacterium
CGCCGCCTCGAGCTCCGCGGCCGCCGTCCGGTAGCGCTCGATCAGCGACTTGCGCTCGGCCGCGTCCATGAGGTGCACCACCTTACGTCGCCGGCCCAGCGGGGTGGCCGGCTACAGCTTGCGGAGGCGGACCGACCGCACCACGTGGTCCCCGCTCTTCTCCAGGATCAGGCGGGCGCGCTCCCGCGTCGGCAGGATGTTCTCGCGGAGGTTGAGCCCGTTGATATCGCGCCAGATCTGCTTCGCCGTGGCCACCGCCTCCTCCTCGGAGAGCTCGGCGAAGCGCCGGAAGAAGGAGCTGGGATCGCGAAAGGCCGTTTCCCGGAAGGTGAGGAAGCGCTCGACATACCAGCGCTCGACGTCCGCCTCCTCGGCGTCGACATAGATCGAGAAGTCGAAGAAGTCGCTGACGAACACGCGGCCGCCACCGGTTTGGAGGACGTTCAAGCCTTCGAGGATGAGGATGTCGGGCCGGCGGATCGGGGTCACCTCGTCCGGCACCCGGTCGTAGATCAGGTGCGAGTAGATGGGGCTGTTGACCTCCTCGCGGCCAGACTTCACGTCCGCCACGAACTGGATCAGGAGCCGGAGGTCGTAGCTCTCCGGAAAGCCCTTCCGCTGCATGATGCCGCGCTCCTCGAGCACGGAGTTGGGATAGAGGAAGTTGTCGGTGCTGACCAGGTCGACGGTGGGGTTGCCCGGCCAGCGCCGCAGCAGCGCCTGCAGGATGCGGGAGGTCGTGCTCTTGCCGACCGCCACGCTGCCGGCCACCCCGATCACATAGGGAACGCGCCCGGCCGGCTTGCCGAGGAAGACGTCGGTGGCGTAGTGCAGGCCCTGCTCGGCGTGGACGTAGAGGTTGAGGAGCCGGGAGAGGGGGAGGTAGATGTCGGCCACCTCCTCGAGGTCGATCCGCTCATTGATGCCGCGCAGCGTGACCAGGTCCTCCTGGCTGAGCGTCTGCGGGGTCGCCGCCCGCAGCCGCGCCCACTCGTCGCGCGTGAAATGGATGTAGGGCGAAAAAGAGCCGTCGGTCAACGCGCCAGCGCAACCACCTCGGCGGCGCGATCGAGCATCTCACGGCCGAAATCGAGCCCGGGCGACGTGGAAAGGGAGAGGACGAGGTGCTCGGCGCCGGCGCTGGCGTAGGCGCGCAGCATGGCGGCCAGTTCGCGCTGCGTCCCGGTGGCGGCGCGAGTGTCGCGCGGGAAACGAGCGTGGCGGCGGCCGCGCTCGAGCGCCTCCTCGGCCGCCTGCCCCGAGAGAGGAAGGAAGGCGATGCCGGCGCTCATCGTCAGCGGCCGCTGGCGGCCGACCTCGGCCGCGGCGGCGCGCACTCGCTCGGCCGCTTCCGCGAACCAGCCGGCGTCGCCGGCTCCCCAAACCGCGTTCCAGCCGTCGGCCAGGCGAGCCGTGATCCGGAGCATGCGCGGACCGCCCGCCCCCACCCACACCGCCGGACGCGGCCCCGGGGTCGCGGTGCCGTCCTCGAGCGCTCGGTTGAGGTCTTCGAGCCAGCTCTCGAACCGCGAGACCAGCGAGCCGAAGGGAATCCGCGCCGCCTCGAACTCGGGCTCGAACCAACCGGCGCCGGTCCCGCAGATGAAGCGCCCGCCGCTGACCTCCTGCAGCGTCATCGCCTCGCGGGCGGCCTGGGCCGGGGGCCGGAAAGGCGCGCACAGGACCAGCGGACCGAGCTCGATGCGCGAGGTGGCGAGCGCTATCCGGGCCAGCACGGGAAACGGATCGAGCGCGTGGACCCGCTGGCCCTGGTTGCTGACGGCGAAGAAGTGGTCGGCAATCCAGGCCGAGTCGAAGCCCAGCTCCTCAGCCCGCGCCGCCCGTTCCGCCAGCTCGGCGCTGGCCACCGTCTGACCCGTCCCGACGTCGGTCGTGTGCAGAAAGATTCCGACCCGCATGCGTGCGGGTCGAGCGTAGCTATTTCGCGAAGTGCATCGCGCCCGGGAGGACGAAGTAGTACAAGAGGCCGATCAGGATCAGGTAGCCGAGGAGGACCAGCGTCCAGCCCATGTTGTGGCGGATCGCCGCGCCCTCGTTGCGCACATAGCTGGTGGTCGAGACGCCGACGCTGGTGGTTTGCGGGGCCACTGGCTTGCCCACCTCGGCGCCGACCGAGTTCAGGGAGGGCAGCAGCAGGAGCGGCACCCCAAGCAGGCGGCCGACCGATAGCTGGAAGGCACCGAAGAGGGTGTTGGTCGAAGTGTTGCTCCCGGAGAGGGCGACCCCGATCCAGCCCAGAACGGGCGCCAGGAGGATGAACCAGGGGCCGAGCTTGGAGAAGCCATAGGCCATCGAGTTCGACATCCCGGCGTAGATGAAGACGTAGGCGAGGCCGAAGATGAAGAGCCCGACCAGCATCGCTCCCCACATCTGCTGGAGGGTCTTGCGGAAGACCTGACCAATCGTCGCAAGGCTCGGCCGGGCCACCAGCAGAATCAGTATCCAGGAGGCCAGGATCGCGGTTCCGGCGATGAAGGGCGTCCACATGAACGCCGTCGACACCGGCTTTCCGGTCAGCGAGGAGATGGCGCTGACGCCGGCCTTGAACCCGATCACCTTGGGCAGCGTCGACCAGGGCCCGGTCCAGAGGACGACCACGACGACCAGGACCAGGAAGGGCAGCAGTGCCTGGAAGACCTGGCCCCCACTCATCGGAGCGGCCGGCGCCGGAGGCGTCGCGCCACCCGAGACCAGGCGGCGGCCGGCGGGGGGCGCGGCTTCGGACAGCACCACGCCGCCATAGCCGAGCGTCGTTCGCGGCCGCCACACCCTCAGCAGCAGGAGCAGTGCGCCGAAGCACACGAGTGATCCGACGATGTCGGGCAGATAAGGGCCAAGGAACTGCGAGGTCGGGTACTGGCCGGCGATGTAGGCGATGCAGCCGACCGCCGCCAGCGGCCAGCCGTCGCGGAGGCCGCGCCAGCCGCTGACCAGGTAGATCAGGACGAAGGGCGGCAGGATAGCGAGGATGGCCACGATCTTGCCGACCGAGGCCGAGAGCGCGAGCAGCGGAAGCTGCGTGACCGTGGCCAGGGCGATGATCGGGGCGCCCAGGGCGCCGTAGGAGACGGGCGCGTTGTTGGCGATCGCCGCCACCCGGATCGCGTCGAGCTCGGCGACACCGAAGGCGATCAGCATCGGGGCGACCACGGCCCAGGGGTAGCCGAATCCGACCAGCCCCTCGAGCAGGGCACCGAAAGCCCAGGCAAGGAGGATCGTCTGGATGCGGATGTCACTGGTCGCCTGCGCCACCAGCCAACCTTCGAACCGCTCGAAGAGGCCGGTGTAAGTGAGCGTGTAGAAGATCACGACGCCCCAGAAGGTGATCCAGTCGACATTCCAGACACCGGTCGCGGCGCCATAGAAGTAGGCCCGGAGCGTCTCCGGCACCGGCGCGCCCCAGACCAGCACGCCAAGCAGCAGCGTCACGATCGAGCCGAGAAGCAC
>DASUWK010000067.1:0-85955 GCA_036378435.1 Candidatus Dormiibacterota bacterium
AGAATACGAACATGTATTTGGGGGCTAGGGGGGCGTCTGCCTCGGAGGCAGAACCCCAAGCCGAGGTCAGGCTCGACGAGGCCAGCTCGCGCCAGATGGCCGAGCGCGTCATCGCCGCCTGGCAGCGGGCTCAGCAAGCCAGCGCCGAGTTCAGCTCTGAGCTGCAGCGCTTCGACCTGGTCCACGGCTGTGCGGTCGACGGCTCCCTCACCACCGCGGCCTGGATGCGCAGCAACCTGCACATGACCGGCAGTCAGGCAGCACAGCAGCTGCTGGTTGCGCGTCAGCTGGAGCGGCTGCCACAAGCGGCGGCGGCCTACGAATCAGCTCAGATCTCCTACCAGCACGCGGCTGTCATCGCCGGCTGCGCCAAGAAGGTCGGGGCCGAGATCATCGCCGAGCACGAGAAGACGCTGGTCGAGTGCGCGATGCAGGTCGACCCCTACACGCTGACTCGAGCCACCGAGCACCTGGAGCACATGGTCGACCCCGACGGAGCGCTCAGCTTCTTCGAGCAGCAGCACGAGCGCCGCACTCTGCAGCTGCATCGAGCTCAAGACGGCATGTACATGCTGCGCGGCGTCTTCGACCGCGAAGGCGGCGCCATCGTCGCCGGCGGGCTCGAGGCTTTGATGCCACCGCCGGCGCGAGACGACTGGCGGACGGCCGGTCAGCGCCGGGCGGACGCGCTGGTCGACGTCTTCGCCCAACACAGCGAGAGCCCGCAGCTGACTGTGATCACCACGCCTGGCACCCTCCGCGGCGAGCCGGGCTCGCCCGCGGGCGAGGTAAGAGACCAGCTCACGCTGCCGTCGGAGGTGGTGAGAAGAATCGCCTGCGACTGCCGCCGGCAGGAAGGCCACGTCTGCGCCGACGGCGTCAACGTCCACCTCAGCGACGAAACCCGCATCGTGGCGCCGAAGATGAAGCGGCAGCTGCAGCTGCGGGACGGCGGCTGTCGCTTCCCCGGCTGCAGCGCACCGCAACCATGGTGCGACGCTCATCACCTCGAGCACTGGGTCAACGGTGGCAAGACCAAGCTCAGCAACCTGGTCCTGCTCTGCCGCCGCCACCACATGAAAGCCCACGAAGGCGCCTGGGCCCTCAGCTGGGCGGAGAGCGGCGAGCTGCTGGCGCAGCCGCCCTAGTCCGAGCGCCCAGCGAGGCCGCATACCCGCGCAGGAAGTTCTCCCAGCTCTGCTTGCCCACCGTCCTTCCCGGAGCGAGGTTCGCCCCGTCCCGGACGGCGCGTGCGGCGGCGCCGGGCAGCGGCATGGGGACCAGCAGGCGGCGCTTGCCCACGGCCGCAACGTAGCTGCGCACCAGGTACGCCGCGTCCAAGATCTCAGGCCCGGCGATGTCAGGCACCTGGCCGGCCGGCGGGCCCAACGTCAGCTCGACCAGCCTGTCAGCCACCTCTTCCGCCGCGACCGGCTGGAAGCGAAATCCCGCCGGGACTGGCACGACCGGCAGCTTGGTCATGCTCTGGACCATCACCAGGACGAAGCCGTCGTGGAACTGCGTGGCCCGCAGGTTCGTCCAGGGCAGGCCAGACTCGATCACCGCCCGCTCGACAGCGAGCTGGCCGGCGAAGTAGCCGAACATGGCCCGGTCGACCGAGCTGACCACCGGGATGCGGTCGGCGCCAACCACCGAGATGTTCACCAAGTGACGCACGCCCGCCTCCACAGCGTGGCGCACCAAGTTCCGGATCTGGGCCTCGTTCTCGTCGATCCCGGCCGCCCCGGCCAGGTGCAGCACGATCTCCGCGCCAGCCACAGCCTCCGCCACGCCAGAGTCTCGCGCCAGGTCGGCGGCCACGTACTCGACACCCTCAACGGTCGGCTTCGGGTGCCGGCTCAGCACGCGTACGCGCCGGCCGGCGCCGTGCAGCCTCGGCACCACGCGCCTGCCGAGTCCGCCCGTGCCGCCGGTCACCAATATCAATCGATCAGAGCTCATCGCCCGCCTCCGTCACATTCAGTCGGTCTGCGTTGTCAATGGGGTGACACGACAGAAGCGGGAGACGTGACAGATGACTGAGACCGATTGGCTGGCGGACGGGTTCGAGGAGCACCGCCGCCGGCTCCGCGGCATCGCGTACCGCATGCTGGGCTCCGCGGCCGAAGCCGAAGACGCCGTGCAGGAGACGTGGCTGCGTGCGAGCCGCGCACGGGCCGGCGATGTCGACAACCTCGGGGCCTGGCTGACGACCATCGTGGCGCGCGTGTCCTTGAACATGCTGCGTGCTCGCAAAACCCGGAACGAGGCCGCTTACGGCGTGCGACTGCCCGACCCCGTCGTCAGCCCCTACGCAGAGCTGCAGCCCGAGGAGCAGGCGATCATGGCCGACTCGGTCGGCCTGGCGATGCTGGTCGTGCTCGACACGCTCACCCCGGCGGAGCGCCTGGCGTTCGTGCTCCACGACGTCTTCAAGCTGCCGTTCGACGAGATCGCGCCGATGGTCGAGAAGACGCCGGTCGCCGCGCGGCAGCTCGCCAGCCGTGCCCGCCGCCGGGTGCGGGGAGCCAGCATCGACTCCGCCGAGACCGACCTGGCGAGGCAGCGCGAAGTCGTCGACGCGTTCTTCGAGGCTGCCCGGAGCGGCGAGCTGGAGCAGCTGCTGAGGGTGCTGGACCCGGCCGTCGTCCTGCGCGCGGACTTCGGGCCGAAGCATCGCGATCGCTCGGGCGTCATCCGTGGCGCCGAGGAAGTGGCCGGGTCGGCGTTCTCGGGCGCTCAGCTCGCAGGAGCGATCGTGATCCCCGCGCTGGTCAACGGCGCCGCCGGGGCGGTGATCACGGTCGGCGGCCGGCCCTTCGCCATCATGGGTTTCGTAGTCGCCCACGGCCGGATCGCCGAGATCGACGCCTTCGCCGACCCGCCACGCGTGCGTCAGGCGGCGGCCGCCGTGCTCACCTGACCCAGCTGCGCATCAGGACCTCGCGGGCTCGCTGCAACGCGGCCGAGTCTTCGGTCAGCTCCTGGACCGACTCGACTGCAACAGACGACTGGTCCCAAAGCCCGATCGAGCCCCAATCCGGGTTGTAGTAGGACCACCAGCGCACGCCCGCGAACCTCCCCTCCTCGAAGATGCCCAGCGCCCAGGCCTGAGTCACCTCGCGGCTGCGCGTCACCACCTCGGACGGTCGCAAGTCCCGCTGCAAGAGGGCGGCCGCGTCATCGACATTGAGGACGGGCGTGTCATCGGGGCACTGGAAGCCCACCAGCGCCCGCCGGCTTCCCGGCAGCCCCGGCGGCCCGCTCAGCATCGCCGGCGTCCAGAGCTCGAAGGAGCCGAAAGCCTCCGCGATGGCGCCGACCGCGCTGTCAGCCACATAGAGGACGCGGTAGTGATCCGGGTTGTCCAGCCGGCCGGCGCGCTGGCGGGCAGGGACGTACAACGGGTGGCCTGGCTGGCCGGGGCGCACGCCCTCCAGCCACGGCACGACGCGGAAGAGCTGCAGGCTAGACCGAGGCTCCTTCAGCCAGGGCTTCGAGGGCCGGCATCACGGCCTGCGGCCCGCGCAGCATGATCACGTCGATCGGCCGGGTGCCGAGGAACGGGTTCTGCGAGTTGAGCCAGATCCAGAAGACCTCCTTGTCGTCATAGACCTGGCGGAAGCGCTGGAGGACGTAGTCGAGGTCCAAGACCAGCCGGCTCGACTCCGGGTTGAGCCCCTCCTGGCGCCGCTTCCAGCGCGAGGGTTGCGAGCGGCTCACCTGCAGCAGCGCGGCGACGCGGTTGTTGCCGAGGAAGTCCACGAGCTCGCCGGCACGGCGCGCCGTCTCGTCCGCCACACGGGTCGCCATGCGCCCAACTATAACTGTTGGGCGAGTCCCGATTCCGGTTCCGCCGCCAGGTTCGCGGCGATCGGCACCGGCGGCACGGCCGGGCCGTGGAAATTGCCCTGGGCCAGGTCGCAGCCGCGCTCGACCAGGAAGTCGAGGTGCGACTGCCGCTCGACGCCTTCCGCCACGATCTCCAGCTCGAGCTCGTGACAGGTGGCGATCAGAGCGCTGACCAGCTTTCGCTCCGCCTCCCCGATGTCCAGCGCGTTGACGAACGAGCGGTCGATCTTGACCGCGTCGAGCGGGAAGCGAATGAGGCGGCTCAGCGAGGAGTGGCCGACGCCGAAGTCGTCCATCGTCACGCGCACCCCGAGCTGGCGTAACTGGCGCAGGCTCCTTTCCACGCGCAGGCCCTGGCCGACGGCGACCGTCTCGGTGACCTCGATCTCCAGCAGCTTCGGGTCGACGTCGTGCTCTCGGAGGGCTCGCTCGACGGTCTGCACCAGCGTCCCGGACTCGAAGTCACTGGCGCTCAGGTTCACCGCCACCCGCAGCCCGGCGCCGCGGTTCTCGCCCTGCCACTCCGCCAGCTGCCGGCAGGCCTCGCGCAGCACCCAGGTGTCGATCTCCGCGATGAGGTCCGCCTCCTCGGCGATCCGGATGAAGCTCTCCGGCAGCAGCCGGCCGCGTTCGGGATGGTTCCACCGCACCAGCGCCTCGACGCTGGTCCAGCGCAGGTCCGGGAGGGCGACGACAGGCTGGAACTCGAGGCTCAGCTGGCCGCCGGCGACCGCCTCCCGCAGCTCGGCTTCGGTGCGCCGGCGCGTGGCGGCCATCTCGTGCAGGCTGGGCTCGTAGACGCGACAGCGCCCCTTGCCGCCGTACTTGGCGGCGTACATGGCCAGGTCCGCGTTGCGCAGCAGGGTCTGTGCGCTCGCGTCGCCCTCGGCGGTGGCCACGCCGACGCTCGCGGTCGGGCTGACGTCCGTGCCACCGAGGTCGAAGCCTTCGGCGATGGTGCGCAGCAGCCGCTCGGCGACCGCGGTCGCAGCCGCGTCGCCGCCCTCCTCGGGTAGCAGCACCGCGAACTCGTCCCCGCCCATCCGCGCCAGCGTGTCGCCGGGGCGAACCACCGACTGCAGGCGCTCGGCGATCAGGACCAGGAGCCGGTCGCCGCGGTCGTGGCCGAGGGTGTCGTTGACCATCTTGAAGTCGTCCAGATCGAGAAAGAGGACCGCCGGACGAGCCTTGGTGCGCCGCGCCGACTCGAGGGCGTGGTGCAGCCGATCGATCAGCAGCGTGCGGTTGGCGAGCCCCGTCAGCGGGTCGTGCATCGCCTCGTGCCCGTAGAGGCCGGCCAGGGCCTCGAACAGCACCTGGGGGCTGACCGTGCCGACCCGGCCGTCCTTCCAGGTGACGATCACGTCCTCGTAGCGGCGGTCGCCTCGCTGCAGCACGAGCCCGGTCGCGCGGTCGATCGGCGTCTCCGCGTCGAACTCCAGCGGATCCCAGACCACCAGCGAGTCGATCGGGCGCTGGTTGCGCAGGGCATGGCCGAAGCCCAGGCGGCCGGTCATCTCGCGATAGAAGTCGAGCCGGCTGATGTTCCCGACCCCGGCCTCGCCCCCTCGGCGCCGCACGACGGCGGACATCAGGCGCGGGTTGTCGTGAAAGCGCTTGTGGAGGTTCTGGCCCGTCTCGTCGGCAAAGATGAAGACGCTGGGCTGGGCGACCTCACCGATTACGCGCGGGTAGGGGCCGCCAAGCGCTTTGGTGCCGCTGATCGTTTGGTCGTCCACTCCCGTGCCGGGGCAATCCTAAGGGTGCGGACCCTCCGTGGCCAGCCGTTTGTCCGTGGTCGGCGAGTTCGCGGTCTTGCCCTGGCGCCACCGCCTCCCCGATGCTCGGTGCATGCCTATCCCCAGCCTCCAGCTGAAGACCCTCGACGGCCTGCCGCTGAACCTCGACTCCTACCGCGGTCGGGTCCTGCTGATCGTCAACGTGGCCTCCCAGTGCGGGTTCACGCCGCAGTACGCGCCGCTGCAGACCCTGTTCGAGACCTACCGCCAGCGTGGCTTTGCCGTCCTCGGCTTCCCCTGCAACCAGTTCGGAGGCCAGGAGCCCGGCTCCGCCGGTGAGATCCAGAGCTTCTGCGAGACGCAGTTCGGAGTGACGTTCCCGCTGTTCGAGAAGGTCGAGGTAAACGGGGAGGGCCGGCACCCGCTGTTCGCGGAGCTCACCGCGTTCCCGGACGCCGACGGTTACTCGGGCGACGTGCGCTGGAACTTCGAGAAGTGGATCGTGGCGCCCGACGGCGAGGTCGTGGCTCGCTTCAGCACCCTGGTGAGCCCGGACGACCCGGCGATCGCGGCTGAGATCGAGAAGCAGCTGACCCGGGTCATCGCGTAACCCGGCTGAGCTGGCGCAGCCGAGCTGGCGCCCCCGGAGAGAATCGAACTCCCGCACGTGGTTTAGGAAACCACTGCTCTATCCACTGAGCTACGGGGGCGCACCGCCGATTTTGCACGGCCCTACCATCTGGCCTGTGGGCCCGCGCCGGGATGTCGAGCGTTTCGACCGCTGGGCCGAGACCTACGACAGCCACTGGATGCAGCGGCGCATCTTCGAGCCGGTGCAGTCCACCGTCCTGGACTTGGGCCAGGCGATGGTGCCGGCGCCACGGGCCGTGCTCGACGTCGGTTGCGGCACCGGGCGGCTGCTGAAGGCGGCGTCGCACCGGTTCCCCGACGCCGAGCTCGCCGGGGTCGACCCGGCGCCGGAGATGGTGCGCCACGCGAGGATGGCGGCCGGCGACGGCAGCGCGATCCAGTTTCGCGAGGCTTCGGCTGAGGCGCTGCCCTTTCCCGACGGCCAGTTCGAGCTGGTCTTCAGCACGCTCACTTTCCACCACTGGGGGGACCAGCGCGGAGCCATCAAAGAGATCGCCCGCGTGCTCGCCCCGACCGGGCACTGGATCCTGGCCGACTTCCTCGCCACCGGCCTCATGCGACCCATCCGCCGGCTGCTCCGGATGAACCGCTTCCCACAGCGCAAGGCGCTGGACGCGATGCTGGCGCCGGCCGGCCTCGGCGTCGTGTCGACCCGGCCCGTGGCCGGGCTGCTCGGCCAGGTGTCGGCCCTGGCCATCGCCCGCCGGCCTTAAGTCCGCGGTCCGAGCCTGGAACCGATCGGTCCGGCGTGGCGGCTGCGGCCCGTCGTGGTCTTCGCCATCTCGACCACGGCCGGTTACGGGGTGCTCACCTACTCGTTCGGGGTCCTGCTCACCCCGATGTCGCGCGACCTCGGCTGGAGCAAGGCGTTCCTCAGCGGCGCCTTCTCGGCCGCCCTCGTCGTCGCCGCCCTGGCCGGGCCGCTGATCGGGCGCCGGCTGGATCGCCACAGCCCGCGCGGCCTTCTGCTCGGCCTCGCCGCGCTCAGCTCGCTCCTGGTAGTGGCCTGGGCGGCGGCGCAAACCAAGGCGGAGTTCTTCGCGGTCTGGCTGCTGCTCGGCATCGGCCAGGCGGCGCTCTTCTACGGCCCCGCCTTCACGGTCCTGACCAAGCTCTACGGCGGCCGCAGCCGGTATCGAGCGATCACCTCGATCTCGCTCGTGGCGGGCCTCGCGAGCACGATCTTCGCGCCCTCGGTGGCGCTGCTCGCAGGCCGCCTGGGCTGGCGCGGCGCCGTCCTGGTGCTGGCGGCCGTGCTCGCACTCGCCACGATCCCGCCGTTCTGGTTCGGCCTCGGGTCGATCACGGCGCGAGAGGAATCACACCCCAGCCCGGGACGGCCGCGCGAGGTGCTGCGCAGCCGGACCTTCTGGACGCTGACGGCGGCGTACCTCGTCTCCGGCGCCGCGACCCTGGTGGTCGCGGTGCACCTGGTCGGCTTCCTGCAGGCTCGCGGTTTCAGCCTGGCGATCGCCGCCGCCTGCCTGGGCGGCGTGGGGCTGGTGCAGGTCCTCGGGCGTCTTTTCTTCGTCCGCCTGACCGACCGGGTGCGCGGACTCCGGCTGGGCACGTGGTCGCTGGCCGCCAAGGGCCTCGGCGTCGGCGCGCTGCTGCTGCTGCCCGGCTGGCCGGGCGTGGTCGTCTTCCTGCTCGTCTACGGCTCGGCCAACGGGCTGACCACGCTGACCCAGGCGACGAGCGTGTCGGAGCTGTACGGCGCCCGGCACTTCGGCTCGATCTCGAGCGTGGTGACGTCGGTCGCGGCGCTGGGCGCAGCGGGCGCTCCGTTTGCCGCGGCGGCCGCCAGCGATGCGTTCGGCGGCGACGGCCCCGTTTTCGCCGGGGTCGCGGCGATGCTGGTCGTGGCGGCGGCGCTGAACGGGCTCGTCAGCCCACCCGCCGCCGAGGTCGAGGTCCCCCCTACTTAGAGGGCTTGGCCAGGACCTGCGACCGGCTCGAGTGGTGCATCGCCCGGTTGAGGAGCTCCCAAGCCCCGCAGACCACGAAGGGGGTCATGCACGCCAGCACGAAGTTCACACCGGGGATAACGGTCAAAGCGCGGCTATCCTGCCCCCGTGCCGGCGACAACCGCGCCTTTGCTTTTCGAAGATCGAGAGGCATGGCGACGATGGCTCGAAGACAACCATGCGACGGCCACCGAGGCCTGGATCGCGCAGGTCAAAAAAGGCGTCCCGCGGAGGGCCGTTTCGTACGAGGAGGCGGTCGAAGAAGCGCTCTGTTTTGGCTGGGTCGACGGCAAGATCAAGGGCGTCGACTCTGAAATCTACGCCGCCCGCTTCACGCCGCGAAAGCCCCGCTCCAACTGGTCCGAGAGCAACCGGATCCGCATCGCGAAGCTCAGGCGGGAGGGCCGCTTGACGCCGGCCGGGCTGGCCGTGCTGCCTGCAGATCTGCGCTAGCGGCCAGGGCGCGCTCCTGGTTCAGCCACCTGAAGAAGATCGCCAGCAGCGCCACGATGATCGTGATCTTGGCCACGATCATCATCACCGCCCCGGCGATGTCCTGGTCGACGCCGGGCGTCAGCCAGGACAGCAGCCGCGGTACGTAGTCGTAGTAGCCGTAGAAGGTGACGTGCGAGAGCAGAAGCGGCAGCGCCACCGCGTCCTGGGGGATGGTGCCGACGAACAGATAGAGCAGCTTCCAGCCGTCGCCGAGCGCGCTGCCGGTGGCGGCCGAGGTGGCCGCGAGCGCCGGCCACCAGAAGATCACCCCCGCGGCGATGAACGTGAGGTGCTCGACGATGTGGACGCTCTCCGACCGCAGCGTCCAGTCGTAGGGCGAGGGCAGGTGCCAGAAGATCATCGCCGTCGCCGCGATGACCTGCGCGACCACCGGTCGGGTGAGTGCCCGCACGCCCGGCCAGCGAGCCACGGTCCGCGCCATCTCGGGCGACAGGCCGAGCAGGAGCAGCGGCGGCGCGACGAACAGCAGCAGGACGTGCTGCAGCATGTGGACGCTCATCAGGTAGCGGTCGGAGATCGTGTCGATCGGCGACTCCAGCGCGACCCAGAGGGCGATGACGCCGAGCGCGAAGGAGAGCGCGTTGCGCGCCCTCACCCCCCGCCCCACCGCGAGCAAGACGTAGTCGATGGTCAGGATTCCCAGGCCGAGGTAGACCGACCAATCGAACGGCCACGGGATCGGCGGCGTCACGCCGGTGGAGTATGGGCGCGCGTGCGTACGACTCTGACCGTGTCGAGGTCCTCCGCCGTCCGCAGCACGTGTACGGCGGCGTAGCCCTCGTCCGCGAGCAGCGGCAGGTTGCGCTGCAGCGCGTCCCACTGGCGGCCGATGCGGATCGCGCCCACCCGCCGCTCAGCCCGGGCCGCATCCCGCTCGAGACAGAGGTCGAGCGGCACGTCGAACACGATGGCCGTGACCGGGCGGCGGCGCTCGGCCGCGATCTGCAGCAGCGGACTGCGGTCAGCGCGGCCGACGTTGGTGGCGTCGACGACCGCCAGGCGGCGGCGCTTGAGGCGCAGCTCGGCCAGCAGGTGGACGAGCTTGAAAGCGTCGGGCGTCACGGCCTGGTTGTTGGGGTTGTCGGAGACCAACGCCCGGCACCAGTCGGACGAGATGACCTCGGTGGGCTTGAAATGGCGGGCGGCGAAAGTCGACTTCCCGGAGCCCGCGGGCCCGATCAGGAGCACGAGCCCGGGCACGGCCACGTCCAATCCGCCAGACACGGTACGGCCAGTTTGATCTGGCCCCTGGACACATCCCGACCGGTTGGGGAAAATTCCTTGCGCGGATGGCAGCAGAGATGCTGGGAGGGACCTCCGCGATTCGAGACGCTGAGGCCGACACACCGGCCGCCGAGCCATCGATCGCGCTGCCCCCCAGAGACCTGAATTTCGTCGGCGAGGTGGTCCAGGGCGAGGCCTGGTCCGACTGGGGCGAGCGCTTCAGCAACCTGGAAGACCTGGTCGCCCGCGTCCGCGAGCGGCTCGCGCCCGGCCAGAAGGTCCGCCGCCTGGCGATCGCGTCGTACTCCGCCGAGCACACCTCGGGCTACATGGCCTTCGACACCGGGCTCACCAGCCGCGAGCGGATCGACGGCTTGAACCAGACTCCGATCAAAGCCGACGTGGCCACCAAGCTGGCGCAGCTGCGGCCGCTGCTCGCCGACGACGGCGTCGTGGAGCTGCGCGTCGCCGGCATCGGCCAGGGCGAGCACGGCCTCAAGGCGCTGACGAGCGCCGCCGCCATTCTCGGAGTGCCCGTGCGCGGGCCGCTCGAGAAGGCGATCGCGCTGGCTCCGAGCCGAGGCCTGATCGCGGACTGGATCACGGTCTACCCGCCGGAGCGCAGTCATCCCCCGGTGATCAGCGGCTGGCGCGAGCGCTCGCTCGACGGCAGCCGGCCGGTCGAAGCGGCCTACGCTCCCGTGCCGGGGCAGCCTGCGCCGGCGAACCAACCCGAGACCGCGACCGGGCTGGTCTTCGTCACCGAGCCCGCCGCGGCCTGGGCGCCCGGCGCTCAGCGGGTGGCCGGCATCGCCGACCTCGTCGACCGCGCCGTGCACCTCTCCGAGGGCAGGCCGATCACCCGCTTCGCGGTGGTGTCGATGGGCTCGACGCTCTACGACGGGTTCGTGGCCTTCGACCGCGGCGAAGGCGAGTCGGTCGACGGCAACATCCGCGAGGAGCCCGACTACCCGCACCTGCAGGTGATGTTCCAGCGCGTCCGGGACGAGCTGAGGCGCCTGCGGCCGCACCTGGCGCCGGCCGCGGAGATCGAGCTCCGCGTCGCCCGCCTCGGGGTCGGCGATGCCGGCCGGCGTGCGCTCCAGAAGATCGCGGACGAGGCCGGCGCGGCCGTCCGGGCTCCGGCCGGCACCGTCGGAGAGCTGAAGGCGACCCGCGGCCTCATCACGCGGTGGATCACGGTCTGGCCGACTTCGTTCGGCCTGCCGCCGGTCGAGTCCGCCTGGCGCGAGACGTCGGAACCGGCGTCGAGCGGCCCCTGGCTGGCGATCGAGCCGACCGCGTTCGCGCCCATCCGCGGCGTCGAGCCCCCGCTCCCGCGGGGCGCGGTGCAAGCTGCCGCTCCTGTCGCCGACCCGGTCGCGCAGCAGGCGCCGGCCGATCCCGCGCTGGTGCTCACGGTTCGCTGCTCGGAGTGCAACCGGCGGCTCGACGAGGCGCCGTCGACCGCGCTTCGCGCCCGCCAGCCCTGCCCGTCCTGCGGCTCGCTCGCGCGCCGTCAGGCGTACGAATCGGCGCCGCGCAGGCGCTCACGTCTGGGCCAGCTCTTCAGGCGACCGTCACTGGGCTGAGCGGCAGTATGCTCGGATGAGCGACTGCTGCACGCCCGGCGCCTACCGGAAGGTCTTCAGCGAGAAGTCCGCCTGGAAGCAGCTCCAGCGCTACCGGCGGCAGGGCCTCGACGGCACCTCTCGTCGCGTGGTGGAGATCCTGCGCGAGCAGCCGCTGGAGGGCCGCACGCTGCTGGAAGTCGGCGGCGGCATCGGGGCCATCCAGGTCGAGCTGCTGCGGGCGGGCCTCGCCCGGGCGATCAGCGTTGAGCTCACGCCGACGTACGAGAATGCCGCGGCCGAGCTGCTGCGCTCCGAAGGACTCGAGGACCGCGTCGAGCGCCACGTCACCGACTTCGCCGAGGCGGCTGCCGACGTTGAGGTCGCCGACATCGTCGTGCTGACCCGCGTCATATGCTGCTATCCCGACCTGCCGAAGCTGGCCGGCGCGGCCGGCGACCACGCGCGCCAGGTGATCGTCCTCAGCTTCCCCAAGGAGCGCTGGTGGACACGGCTCGCCGTCGGGGTCGCCAACCTCCCGATGAGGCTCGCCAGGTTCCGGATCTTCGTGCACCCGATCGCCCGCTTGCGCGAGGTGCTGGCCGAGCGGGGGCTAAGACCGCTGGTCGACGAGACCGGCGTGTTCTGGGAGGTCGCCGCCTTCGGGCGTTAGGAAGAGCCCCACCGCGAACGAGACCATCGCGATCGCGAAGCCTGACGCCATCAGCATGGAGCTGAAGTCCTGGTGGTAGTTGAGGAAGCTCCCGCCGTTGAACCCCGCCACGACGACGCCGAAGGCGCCGACCGAGGCGGCGATGATGGGCCCCCGCCGCCCGGCTGACACCGCGCGGACCAGGAGGTTGATCGCCGCCAAGACCAGCAGGAGGCCGAAGACGGCGTGGATCGCGAGCCAGATCGACGGCCCGCTGGTGATCGCCCAGGCGACGTTCCGCGCGACGCCCGTGAAGTACTCGGTCGGGTTCGCGTTCGGGTGATTCGGGTCGATCGTGACGAACAGGTTGACCGTCATGCCCAGGAGGAACTGGGCGATCAGCGCGATCAACGCCCCCAGGAACCCTTCTTTGAGCCGGGCCATCCTGGGTCGAGAGATTAGCGGCTCAGGTCACCCGGGTTGGCTCGCCTTCCGCTCGGTGAGGCTGAACCAGTTCCCGCTGTCGTCGCGCAGCAACGCCTCGACGCCGTACGGCCGCTCGGCCGGCTCCTGCAGGAATGTCACGCCCTTCGCCTTCAGGTCCTCGTAGTCGCGGCGGCAGTCGTCGGTCTCGAGGACTCCGCCGGCCATCGCGCCCTTGGCGACCAGGCGCTGGAGGGTGTCGGCGTCCTCCTCGCTGAACATCGGCGGCGTCGGCTTGGCCAGCAGGAGGTTGAGGTCAGGCTGCCCCTTCGGCCCGACGGTGAGCCAGCGGAAGCCGTCCATCGTCGCGTCGCTGCGCACCTCGAAGCCGAGCTTCTCGGTGTAGAAGTCCTTGGCCCGGTCCTGGTCGAGCACGAACACGTTCACGAACGAGAGCTTGCGAATCATGGGCCCAGGCTAATCATGGCCTGCGGGTTTCGCTTCTCCCCGCTTGCTCACCTGTCGGTCGCGTCCACATCAGCACGAAGCAGCCGGGGATCTGCGGCGTGGCGGCGGCCGTCGCCTGGCGGCGGTACTCGGAGGGCGACTGCCCGACCAGCTGGCGAAAGCGCGAGCTGAAGGAGCCGAGGCTCTCGAAGCCGACGACGAAGCAGACCTCGGTCACCGTCAGGTTCGCCGCCCGCAGCAGCTCCTTGGCCCGTTCGATGCGGCGCCTGGTGAGGTAGGCACGAGGCGTCTCCCCGTACGCGCTGGTGAAAGCTCGGGCGAAGTGGAATTTCGAGAGGTGCGCCGCGCGCGCCATCTCGTCGAGACTGAGCGGCCGGCCGAACTCGCGGTCGCTGAGGTCTCGCGCGCGCCGCAGGCCGACCAGCACATCGGCGGAGACTTTTCGCTTGATGTCCGCGATTCTGGCCGAACGCCTGACCCGGCAGCTGCTGGCCGGGCCGCCCGCCAAGAACGCCGCCGCAGTGTGCGAGCGGCTCCTGTCCGTGCAGGCCCAGGACCCGATGGGCGCGCGCCTGGCGCTGCGCGCGCGCACGCAAGGCCTGACGGTGGGCGATGTCGAGAAGGCGCTGAACGACCGCCAACTCGTGGTCACCTGGCTCAACCGCGGGACCCTCCACCTGGTCCGCAGTGAGGACTACTTCTGGCTGCACCCCCTGCTGGCCGGCCAGCCCGGGTTGACGAGCAACACCACCCGGCTCGCCCAGCTCGGCGTGCCCGCCGAGAGCGCCGAGCGTGACGTCGGCGTCATCGGGCGAGCCCTGGCTGACGAGGGGCCGCTCACCCGCGCCGAGCTGACCGCGCGCGTCGAGAACAAGCAGGCGTTCCTCCATCTGATCAACCGGGCCTCTCGCCTGGGCCAGGTCGTCCGCGGCCCGATGCGCGGCAAGCAGCACTGCTACGTGCTGGTCCGCGACTGGCTGGGCGAGCCGCCGGCGT
The DNA here is from genome assembly GCA_036378435.1 of Candidatus Dormiibacterota bacterium. Classification (GTDB taxonomy): domain Bacteria; phylum Chloroflexota; class Dormibacteria; order Dormibacterales; family Dormibacteraceae; genus DASUWK01. The sequence continues at coordinate 14,060 of DASUWK010000067.1, forward strand.
TCGACCGCGACCGGGCGCTGGCGGAGCTCGGGCGCCGCTACCTCGCTGCCCACGCGCCCGCGGACGATCGGGACCTCGCGAAGTGGGCCGGGGTCAGCCTGACCGACGCGAGGCGTGCGCTGCGCGACGCGGGCGCGCCGAAGCGGGTAGTTGCCGCGACAGCGCCGCCCCGCCTGCTCGGCCAGTTCGAAGAGATGCTCCTGGGCTGGGCCTCGCGCGAGCTGTTCGCGCCGGTGGACGTCCACCGCATCGTCCTCGGCGGCATGTTCCTGCCTCTGATGCTGGTCGGCGGCCGCGCCGCCGGCACCTGGCGCATGCCCGGCCGGGAGCTGGTGCTGGAGCCCTTCGTCGACCTGACGCCGGATGAGGCGGCGGCGCTCGCGGCGGACTTCGCCGACATCAAGCGGTTCCTCCAGACCTAACATCCGAGCGATGTTCCGGACGATCATCGAGCCGTTCCGGATCAAGTCGGTCGAGCCGATCCGGATGACCACCCGGGCCGAGCGCGAGCGGCACCTGCGTGAGGCCGGCTACAACCTCTTCCGGCTCCACGCCGACGACGTGCTCATCGACCTGCTGACCGACTCGGGCACCGGCGCCATGAGCGCCGACCAGTGGGCGGCGGTGATGCGCGGCGACGAGTCATACGCGGGGTCACCGAGCTTCTTCCACTTCGAGCAGGCGGTGCGCGACCTGACCGGCTTCAAGCACATCATCCCGGTCCACCAGGGCCGCGCCGCCGAGAAGATCCTCTTCACGGCCGTCGCCGGGTCGGGCAAGGTCGTGCCCGCCAACCACCACTTCGACACCACGCGCGCGAACGTCGAAGCGGCCGGCGCGGAGGCGCTGGACCTGCCCTGCGCCGAGGCGCACGAGGTCTCCGAGCGCCATCCGTTCAAAGGCAACGTGGACGTCGACCGGCTGGAGCGGCTGCTGGCGGAGCGCGCGGCCGATGTGCCACTCGTGATCGTCACGATCACCGACAACACCGGCGGCGGCCAGCCGGTGTCGCTGGCCAATCTGCGCGCCGTGCGGGAGGTCTGCTCTCGCCACGGGGTGCCGCTCTTCCTCGACGCGGCGCGCTTCGCGGAGAACGCCTACCTGGTCAAGCGGCGCGAGCCCGGCCAGGCGGACCGCTCCGCGCGCGACATCGCGCTCGATTTCTTCCGGCTGGCGGACGGAGCCACCATGTCGGCGAAGAAGGACGGCATCGCCAACACCGGTGGTTTCCTGGCGCTGAACGACGACGGCTGGGCAGAGCGGATGCGGCAGCTGCTGATCCTGACCGAGGGCTTCACGACCTACGGCGGGCTCGCCGGCCGAGACCTCGAGGCGGTCGCCCAGGGCCTGGAGGAGGTGCTGCACGAGGACTACCTGCGCTACCGGGTGCGCAGCGTCGAGTACCTCGGCGAGGGCTTCCGAGCCGCGGGGATCCCGATCGTGGAGCCGCCCGGCGGGCACGCGATCTTCGTCGACGCCCGGGCGATGCTGCCGCACATCCCGCCGGCGCATCTGCCCGGGCAGTCGCTCGCGTGCGCGCTCTACCTGGAAGGCGGCATCCGCACGGTGGAGGTGGGCACGGTGATGTTCGGCGACGCGGCGGAGCAGGACCTTCTGCGCCTGGCGCTGCCCCGGCGCGTGTACACGCAGAGCCACGTCGACTACGTGATCGAGGTCGCCGCGGCCGTCGCCGCCCGCCGTGACCAGCTGCCCGGGTATCGCATCGTCGAGGCGCCGCCGGCTCTGCGGCACTTCACGGCGCGGTTCGAGCCGCTCTAGCTGGACCCGGCCGGCGCCGGCGCCGGCCTGGTTCGCGCGGGGTTTGGACCAGGCCGCCGCCGGCGGCGGCCTGGGTTGGGTTGGGTTGGGGTGGGTTGTGCTATAATCGGAGTCGACTAATCGATGTCGACCAGTCGAATCCGATCCAACCCCCTCGCCCTGGTGATCCTGACGCTGCTCTCGGAGGCGCCGATGCACCCCTACGAGATGCAGGTCAAGATGCGCGAACGCGGGCACCGGCGGGTGGTCCGGATCAAGGCGGCGTCGATCTACGACACAGTGGGGCGCCTCGTCCGGCACGGGCTCGCCGAGGTCGTGGAGACCAGCCGCGAAGGCCGCCGACCCGAGCGGACCGTGTACCGCCTCACGGAGGCGGGCCACGACGAGATGCTCGCCTGGCTGCGCGACCTGATCGAGAAGCCGGTCGCGGACTTCCGCTCCTTCGAGGCCGGGCTGACGTTCCTGGTCGCGCTGGAGGACAAGGACCTCGCGATCGAGCTGCTGACGCGGCGAGCCAAGACCTTGAGCGAGGACATCGCGGCGAGCGACGCGACCCTCGCCGAAATCCACGGCGTGCCGCGCATGTTCCTGATCGAGGAGGAGTACGCGCAGGCGCTCCGCCGGGCTGAGCTGGAGTGGGTGCGCGGCATCGTCGACGAGCTGAAGAGCGGCCGCCTCGAGTGGCCGGAATTTCCCGTCTGGGAAGAAAGGAGGGACCAATGACCGAAGGACGCCAGTACAACCCCTGGCTCGCGATGGCGGTGCTGAGCCTCGGCCTGTTCATGACCCTGCTGGACCTGACCATCGTTAACATCGCCGTCCCGTCGATCCTCACCGGCCTCAACGCGACCCTCGACCAGGTGCTCTGGGTGCTGAACGGCTACAGCCTCTTCTATGCCGTGCTGCTGATCACCTGCGGCCGCCTGGGCGACGTCTTCGGACCGCGCAACATGTTCGCTACCGGCATCGTCGTCTTCACCGCCGCCTCGATGTTCAGCGGCCTCGCCCAGAACCCCGCCGAGCTGATCATCTCGCGGGGGCTGCAGGGCCTCGGCGCGGCCATGCTGGCGCCGCAGAGCTTGCCGATCATGCTCTCCCTCTTCCCCGCCGAGCGCCGCGGCGGCGTCTTCGCGATCTACGGCGTGCTCGCGGGCATCGCCGTGCTGGCCGGCCCCACCCTGGGCGGCTGGTTGGTCACCAGCTTCGGCTGGCGGTGGATCTTCTACGTCAACCTGCCGATCGGCATCGTGACGCTCGTGCTCGCCCTCCTCTGGGTGCCCGACCTGCGGGTTGGCCTGCGCCACAAGCTCGACTGGCTGGGCGTGCTGCTGGTGACCGGCGGTCTGCTGGGCGTCGTCTTCGGCCTGATCGAGGGCGAGCGCTACAACTGGGGCCCGGTCGCCGGCTTCGTCTCGATCCCGCTGATCATCGCCACCGGCGTGGTGCTGCTGGCCGTCTTCCTCTTCCAGCAGGCGAGGCGGCAGGGTTCGGAGCCGCTGGTCCCCTTCGCGGTCTTCCGCGACCGCAACTTCACGCTGATGGCCCTCGTGCTCTGCGCGATGGGCTTCGCGATCCTCGGCGTCTTCCTCCCCACCACGATCTTCCTGCAGTCGGTGCTCGGCCTCTCCGCCGTCGCGGCCGGCCTGACCGTGGCGCCGCAGCCGATCGCGATGATGTTCACCTCCGGCCTGGCCGGAGGGCTCAGCCAGCGCATCAGCGGCAAGTACTTCCTGATCCCGGGCCTGCTGCTCTTCGCCGCGGGCGTCGCCTACATCGCCTGGGCGGCCGCCGCGGACGCCGGCCGCTGGGCCTTCCTGCCCGGTCTGATCGTCAGCGGCTTCGGCCTGGGCTTCGTGTGGACGCCCGTGTTCAGCCTCGCGACGCGCGACCTGCGGCCCGAGCTCGGCGGCGTCGCCGCCGGCGTGATCAACACGATCCAGGAGCTGGGCACGGTGATCGCGTCAGCGGCCGTCGGCGCGCTGCTGCAGAACCGGCTCGCCGCCTCCCTGCACACGCAGGCCGTGCACTACTCCTCCGCTCTGCCGCCTGCGGCGCGCGACCGTTTCGTGGCGGGTTTCTCCTCGGCCGCGCACACCGGGTTCCAGGTGGGCGCCCACCAGACCGGCGCGTCGCTGCCGGCGCAGTTCGCCGCGATCGCCAACGCCGTGTTCACCCACGCGTTCAGCGACGCGATGAAGGCGACGCTGCCCCTGCCGATCGGGATCATCCTGCTGGCCGTCGTCGCCACGTTCTTCGCGCGAGCGAGCAAGCTCAGCGCGTCGACTCAGCCGGTGGGCGAGGCTTCGACGACCGCAGCTTAACAATAAAGGGGCCCGCGGCCGGCCGCGGGGCCCTTCCGTGGAGCTTGATAGGCCCCGCGGCCGGCCGCGGGCCTTTCGAGCTAGCCGTCGGCTGAAAGCGCCGGGCAGTCGCCGCTCGCCGGGAACGGCTGCCGGTTCGGCTGCTGGCCCAGCGAGGGGTCGCCGTAGTGGAGGCACTCGAAGTTGCCCGGGTTCGCGACCGGGAACTCGAACCACGCCGGGTTCGTGTTCACGACCTGGCCCGTGCTGAGGAAGATCCCGAGCAGCTGCTCGCCCGAGGTGCGCCCCGACAGGGTCGGGTCGGCCAGCCAGCCGTGCGGGTCGGACGAGTAGGTCGGTGTCTTGTCGTTCCGGTAGTAGAGAACCCGGTCGAAGAGGTCCCCGGCTCGATAGAGCACACCGGCGGTCGGGTTGGGCACCGTCCCATCCCCGTAGGCCGATTCGAACAGCACGTTCTTGGGGTTCGTCGCCCAGGCGAGGTCGGGCCGCAGGCGGATGCGCGGCGCGAACGTCTCCGGGCTACCCATCCGGTCGTACCAGTCCGTGTCGCCGAACGTCTCCTGGAGCGCGAACGCGCCCGCGTGGCTGATGACCTCGGGCGCATCGCTGCGCAGCGGCAGGTCTTCCGTGAAGCCGTTCAGGCCAGGCCCGCCGTTGAGCTCGCTCGGCTTTGTGCGCCCCAGGGCGGCGGCGACGTCGGCTCGGAATCCCGACTCGCGCGCGATGTCGGCGATCGGGCCGCCGGGCACGTTCATCAGCGCCTGGTGGATCAGCGGGTCGGTGCCCGTGAGCATCGTCCCGTAGATGCCGCCGAAGCTCAGCCCGTAGTACATCGGGTTGCCCTTGACGAGGTTCGAGCCGATCCCGGCGATCGTGAGGCCGGAGGTGAGTGAGCGCGCCAGCGCCATGTTGTCGACCGTGGTCTGGACGAGGCCCGACTCGAGGCCGTCGAGCGGCTTGCGACTCGGCAGCTCGGTCGTGCAGGCGGTGGTGGTGCAGTGGCCGGTCGGCCCCACGCCGTCGTTGAGCCCGTCTCCGATGAGGCCGTCGCCCTCCAGGTCACGGCCGCGGCCGTGGCTGGAGAACGTCGTCGTCGTGCCGTCGATCGTCGTGACCTGCGTCTTGCTCTGTGGGCCGAAGCCGTGCCCGGACGGATCGGTGGCCACGGTGAGGATGCCGAGCGAGGCGTTGTAGTCGGCGGTGACGAAGATGTCATACGCGCTGCGCGTGAAGCCGGGCCCGTAGATGGCGGCCGGCCAGGGCGGCGGGAACCGGTTGGGGTCGGGCGTCACCACGATGGCGCGAATGCGGTCGGCGCCCAGCGCGGCGGGCGTCTGGGTGGTCCCCACGACTGGTATCTGCCCGTCGGTGAAGCCGTTCGGGTCATCCTGGTGGCCCGTGCTCGACGCGTACTGGTAGCGCGGCGAGAGGAAGCTGCCGAAAGCGAAGTAGCCGGCGGACCCGGGCGGGATGAGCACCGGCACGGCGCTCGACTGCGTCGCCCCGTTCACGTTGACCTGGTCGATGCGGACGATGCTGTTCTGCGGCAGCTGGCCGCTCAGGCTGGGGCCGAGCATGGCGGTGTTGAAGACGCCGTCGAACGTGATGCCCTTGTTCGCGATGCCAGCCTGCGAATAGGCGAGGCCGCTGTCCAGCGACTTGCGGATCTTGACCAGCTCGCTGCTGGCGGTGCGCGTCGTGAACGTGGCGGTGCAGCCCCCGCTGCAGGCGCTGACGGACTTGCCCGAGGTGTCCCGGATCCCGTTCGTGACGTGGATGACGTAGGTCGTGTCCTCCTGCAGGAATGCGTCGGCGATGCCCGCGAGGATGTTGCTCGTGGGATCGAACGTCAGCTGACGCAGCCCGCTCTTGAAGCCGTTCGCGCCGGTGATGTAGAAGTCGTCGACCGTCACGCTGCTGAGGTCGATCGGGCCGGTGAACGGCACCGTGACGCGCGGCTGCAGGTCGAAGCCGTCGAGCGTGTTGAGCTCGGCGGCCGCGTCACAGAGCGAGTAGTCGGCCGTGGTGCAGCCCGGCTGGATCTGGCCCTGGTACCGCGGGAAGTCGCGTCCCTGTACCAGGTTGACGCGGTGGCCGGTGAGCTGGGTACGGTCGCGCGTCAGGAAGAAGTTGTCAGGGAAGATGCGCGTGTACAGGCTCTGGCCGCGCACGACGGCTGTACCCGTGCCGGCGTTGACGGCGAACGTCCCGATGCCGGCCAGAAGGGCGACCGCCGCCACCAGCGTGACGGCGCGCCTAAGCGAACCTCCCGCGATATCTCCCACGCAGTACCAGACCGTACCGGGACGATCGCGCCGGGATCAAGGTTCCGAGTTCGCGGACGCGTGCGCGGGCTGGGCGGATGCACTAACCTAGCCCGCGGTTTTTGCCGGTTCTCCGAACCGGTTCCATTGAGCAAGGGGGTTGTCGCACATGGCCTGGAGCCTTAAGGCCAGCTACTACGAGGCCTGCAACTGCGCGCTCGGCTGCGCCTGCAACATGAGCGGGTTCCCGAGCGACGGCAAGTGCGAGGGCACGCTCGCCTTCAACGTTCACGAGGGCAACAAGGACGGCGTCGACCTGGCGGGAGCGAAAGCTGCCGGAGCCGCCAAGTGGCCCGGCGCGATCCATGAGGGCAACGGGACGGTCGTCCTCTTCATCGACGGCAACCCTGAGCAGCAGAAGGCGCTCGCCGACATCCTGACGGCGCAGGATCCCGGCCTGCCCTGGGAGATCATCGCGGGCACCATGACCAGCGTCCACGGGCCCTTCTTCGAGCACATCGACATCGAGGACCAGAGCGGCGGCGCGCTCGTCAAGGTCGGCGACAAACTGCACATCCAGATCGAGACGTTCAAGAACCCGGTCAACGGCGAGAACCACGAGCCGCACATGGTGCTGAAGGACGGGTTCATCTTCCAGGACGGGCTCATCGGGACCACCTCCACCAACCGCCTCGACGCGGACGGTGTGACCTTCGACCACCCCGGCCGGAACTCGTACCGCGCGGAGGTCGAGTGGTCTAGCGCCAACCGGATGGCGCCCATGGAGGCGGCCGGCCGCTTCTAGAGCTCGCAATTGAGCCAAGCGCAGGCAGCGAGCGCGGTGTCGGCAGGGACGCCGCGCTCCGCCTACTCCGTCCTGGAGCGCCGGGCGACGGCCGCGTTCGTCGGGCTGCTCGTCGTGCTCGCCGCCCTGGCGTGGTGGTCGACGATCGGCACCTCGCGCAGCATGTCGATGATGGCCATGGGCCTGGCGCAGGTCGGGTCGGCCATGGCCTTCTCCATCAGCGTGCCGCTGTTCCTCGGGATGTGGGTCGTGATGATGGTCGCGATGATGTTCCCCACCATTGCGCCCGTGGTCCTGCTCCACCGGATGGTGGTCTCCAGGCGAGGTGAGGGCCCGCTGCTGTCGATCGCGTTCGGGGCCGGCTACCTGCTGGTCTGGGCGGCGGTCGGCTTCATCCCGCTGATAGCGCTGCTCGCCTTCAGGTCGGTGTCGATGGGCGCCGCCTGGGTCGCGCCGGCGAGCGGGGCCGTGCTCGTCATCGCCGGCGTCTACCAGTTCACGCGCTGGAAGGAGACGTGCCAGAAGGCGTGTCAGAGCCCGATGACATTCCTGATGACGCACGACTTCGGCCGCGGCGCGGCCGGCGCGGCGCGCACCGGCTGGTCGCACGGTCTCTACTGCCTCGGCTGCTGCTGGGCGCTGATGGCCGTGCTCTTCGTCGTCGGGCTGATGAACCTGGCCTGGATGGCGGCCATCGCGGCGATCTTCCTGGTCGAGAAGCACTGGCACCACGGGCTCACGCTAGCTCGAGTCGTCGGGGCTGTGCTGATAGCGGGCGGGGTGGCCGTGCTCGTCCATCCGGCTCTGCTCGGAGCTCTCGCCGGGTCCTGACGGCCGCTTAAGAAAAATTCTCTTGACTCTGTACCCAGGTACAGGGTTAGCGTGCCGCCTATGCGAACCAGCCAGGTGGCCAAGAAGGCCGGAGTGAACCCGCAGACGCTGCGCTTCTACGAGCGTCGCGGACTGCTGCGCGAACCGGGCCGAGAGCCGTCCGGCTACCGCGATTACAGCGCTGACAGCGTGCACGCCGTGCGCTTCATCAAGCGCGCCCAGGAGCTCGGCTTCACGCTCGACGAGATCGAGTCGCTCCTGCACCTAGCGGCAGGCGGGCCCGAGAACTGCGACGCCGTGATGGTGCTGGCGAAGGAGAAGCTGCGCGTGCTCGACGAGAAGATCGCGAGCCTGCGGGCGATGCGCGACTCCGTGCGGCGGCTGGTCGCCACGTGTGAGCTGCCGACGGACGAGCGCGACTGCCCGCTCATTCACGCGCTCGCCGGCGACGGGCTCTCATGACCAGCATCGAGCTCCTCACGAACCCGGGCTGCCCTCACGCCGACGCCGCTCGGCGCCTGCTTGAGCAGTGCCTTGACGAGCTCGGGCTCGCCGCGCCGGTCACTGAACGAGTCGGCGACTTTCCCTCGCCGACCGTCGTAGTGAACGGCGCCGACGTCATGGGAGCGCCCTCTGCTCGCGGGGCCTCCTGCCGGCTGGATCCCCCGTCCCGCGAGCGCATCCTCGCCGCCCTCGGCGCGAGTCAGACCTAGAGGTACCCATGCAAACGCAGCAGCTTCCACAGCTCCCGCAAGTCGCCGATCAGTCCTGCGTGAACCGCTCCCTCTGGGGCTGGTCTCCGCCACCGCTGGCGGCGGACACGCCGGTCAAGCGGCTCGTCGACCGCTGGCTGCCGCGGACCGGCTTCGAGCTGATCGTCTTCTACGCCGTCATCGTGCTGATGCTCAACTTCGCCCTCCACCTCCCGAGGCGCGGCGAGCTGGCCCTCGACGGGACCGCCGCCCTGCTCGCGGGCGCCTGGTGTGCACTCAACTTCTGGCGCTGCCGTCACGCGCATTGCGTCGTGACCGCGAGCGGCTGGCTGGTGCTCGCGCTGCTCGCCTTCGGCGAGGCCGGCCTCGGCCGATCCTTGATCCACGGAGACGAGCAGCTCATCTTCCTTGCCGTCCTGCCAGTCGGCGTGGCGTTCGAGTTCGCGTGGTCCAGGGCTCGCGGCAGCAACGCGATCGGAGGCTGCCTGCCGGCCTGAGCAGCCGGCAGGCAGGCCTCGGGGAAGCCGGGGTCCTAGCCGGCGAACACCTGCTCCGGCGGCGGGCCCTGCATCGGCTGAGTGAAGTCCACCCCGTGCACCTCTTTGACGGCATCCCGGAACCAGACGTCGAAGGGGTGGTCGGACATCCCGAGCTTCTGCATCGCGCCGAGCGGATCGCCGTCCAACGTCAGCACCAGCAGCTCGCCCTGCGGGGTCTGCTGCAGGAACCACTTCTCGCCGCTCAGACCGACCCGGCGGTGAAAGTCGGCGAACTCCTCACGGCGCGAACCTGAAAGCTCGCCGGCGATCTCGCGCAGCCTCGAGGCGCCGCCGGGGAGACACGGTAAGGCGATGGCCAAGCTTCCCACAGGATTCCTCCTCAGTTCTTTACTACGATCGCACTAAATAGTGCGGACGCAGTATCGCTGGCCGAGTACCATCTGTCAAGCCTTTGCCTGATCGAACCCTGACCACGACCGGCTACGCGATCCTCGGGGTCCTCGCGATCAAGCCCCGCACCGCATACGAGCTGGCGGTCGAGATGCGCCACTGCTTCGAGTACTTCTGGCCGCGCGACGACGTGCGCGTGTACTCAGACGCGAAGGAGCTGGCGGCCCGCGGCCTGGCCACCTCCGAGCGAGTCATGGTCGGGCGGCGGCCGCGGACCACCTACTCCATCACGCCGGCAGGCAAGCGCGCGCTGAAGAAGTGGCTGGCGCAGCCCTCCCGCCCGGTGGCGATGGAGTTCGAGGGGCTGATCAAGGTCTATCTCGCCCGCTTCGGCACGCTCGAGCAGCTGCGCGACACCGTGCGGCAGGTCAGCCGCGACGCCGAGTACATGCTCAACGTCGCCACCAACGTGCGCGACGTCTATCTGCAGAAGTGCGCGCCGTTCCAGGACGACTACGTCCACGTCTGGTTCTTCGTCTACGACTTCCTGAGCAGCTACTTCAGGATGCTCGGGGACTGGGCGGCGCGGACCGAGGCCGAGATGGCGGGCTGGGACGACCTGACCCCCGACGCCAAGCGCGACCGCGCCCTGGCCCTGTTCGACCGCAAGGTCCCCGATGGGAACCTCACGGCCGATTGGGGACGGATCGTCGACGGCGTGCCCGCCATGCCGGGTCAGTGGCGCAAGCGGCAGCCGGCCTAGACCCCCGCGGGTCCTAAGAGCCCTGCGACTCCACCTGCATGCCGGACGTGTTGAGCACGTACCACTCGCCGCCGTTGAGGTCCAGGCCCTGGCCCTTCGTGCTTCCGCTCATGCCGTCGTCAGCTTCGTAGAAGTACAGCGGGTGCCCGTTGTAAGTCACCTCGGTCGTCCCGTCGCTGCGCTTGGTCGTGCCCAGCTTGGACGAGTCGACGCCCGGGCCGGCGTGCGGCGCGCCCTGCGTCAGCAGCGGCGGCCAGTCGGCGGCGCACTGCCCGTAGCAGGTGCTGGCGGTCGAGGTGTCTTTGACGAACAGGTAGAGCGTCGCCTTCTGGCCGCTGACCAGGATCGTCCCCAGCTTGGAGGACGTCGACGAGACGGTCGCCGGGCCGGAAGCCGCGCCCGTTTTCGGAGTCGTTGCGGTCTGGCCGCCGCAGGCGACCAGCATCGAGGCGGCCGCGAAGGCAAGCAGTAGTCGGGGCATGCGGGAGCACCTCCAATCAGGTGAGTGAGCCCTCCTTTCTCACCAAGAGCAACGCGGTGGTCTGGCCCGAATTTCCCGCCAAAAAGCCAGCGGCCGTTTCTTTTAGAATCGAACCGAGTGAAGACCGAGGCCGAGCTGCTGGAGCAGCTGGACGCCGTCGAGCTCCTAGGCGAACCGGTGCGCCGAGCGCTCTACCTGCACGTGGCCCGGCAGCCGGGCGAGGTGAGCCGCGACCAGGCGGCCGCCGCGGTGAACGTGAGCCGCGAGCTCGCCGCCTTCCACCTCGACAAGCTCGTGGGCGCCGGGCTGCTCGAGCCGGTCTTCCGCCGCCTGACCGGCCGGACGGGGCCCGGCGCCGGGCGGCCGGCGAAGCTCTACCGGAGGGCCGCCGCGCAGGTCGACATCAGCCTGCCCCACCGCGAGTACCAGCTGGCCGCGCGCATCCTCGCGCGCGCGCTCGATTTAAGGCCGGGCCAGAAGTCGGACGAGGAGCTGGACCGCGCCGCGCGCGAGCAGGGCGTCCAGCTCGGCCGGTGGGGCAAGGCCCGGGGGCTCGACCTCCTCGAGCTGCTCGAAGCCCAAGGCTACGAGCCGTTCGAGGCGGAGGCGGGCAGGGTCCGGCTGCGGAACTGCCCCTTCCACGCGCTGCAGGCGGAGTTCAAGGAGCCCGTCTGCGGCATGAACCTCGCTTTCCTTGACGGAGTTCGGGCGGGCGCCGGCGCCCGGACGCGTCCGGAGTTCGAAGACCCGGCCGGCGGCCACTGCTGCGTCAGCTTCAGATTCCCCAGATGACGGAGGTTTGATCGATGGGCGAACGACACCACGACGAGCACCAGCCCGGCTGTCCGCGCTGCAACGCCGAGGGCGGCGCCGCCGAGACCGAGCTGTGCACCTGCATCGAGAGCGGGTACGCCGAGGGACTGAAGCGCTGGCACGACTCGTGCCCATGCTGCTTCGGCGACGCGTATCCCCAGGGATTGGAAGCCGCACTCCAGGAGGCCAGGGCCTGAGATGACCGAAGACACCCGCGCACACAACCCCGCCGACTGCGACTGCGAGACCTGCTATCCGCAGAAATCGCCCGTCGCCGCGCCCGACCTCTGCGACTGCGTGGAGGACGGCTTCCGGGCCGGACTCGAGCGCTGGAAAGACTCGTGCAGCTGCTGCTTCTCGGAGGCATACCCGGAGGGAATCGACGCGGCCGTCGCCAAGGCGCGCGCGTAATCCCTCCCCGTAAAAGTTGGGCCGGCTGGTTTTAGAGGCGGTATAAGGGAGGCAGGTGGAGATCCAGCGACGCGCCGCCAGGCGCACGACCAGGGACGAGCCGCGGGAGAGGCTGCTCGACAGCCTGATCCGCTCGCAGGAGTGGCTGGACCCGGTGGCCGAGTGGCTGCAGGGGGTGATCGGAGCGCTCTACGGCGGCCTCGGCCGCCCCGGGACCGCGCTCAAGAACCTGCTGCACGGGACGACGGTCCTCGGCCATCCCCTCCACCCCGCTCTCATCGCCGTCCCGCTGGGCGCCTGGACGGTCGGCGCGATCGCCGACTGGGCCGCGATCGCCAGCGGCAGGATCTCGATGCAAACCGGCGATCTCGCCCTGATTGTCGGCCTGCTGGTGGCGCTGGCCGCGGCGCTGAGCGGCTACACGGACTTCCACGAGACGTACGGCCACGAGCGGCGGACCGCCGTCACCCACGGCCTGACGATGACTGCCGTCATCGCGGTCTTCGCCCTCTCGCTGGCGCTGCGCTGGTGGGGCGGCCCGGGCGCCCACGTGCTGGCCGTCGTGCTGTCCACCCTGGCGTACATCGGCGCCCAGGCCGGCGCCTACATCGGCGGCCACCTGGCGTTCGGTCTGGGCACGATGGTCAACCGCAACGCCTTCGTCGAGGGCCCGGCGGAGTTCGTCGCGGTCGGCTCGCCGGCCGACTTCCCGGAAGGCGTCATGAGGCGCGTCGACGCCGGCGGGATGCCCGCGCTGCTGGTTCGCCGGCAGGGCGAGCTCTGCGCCATCGGGGCGGTCTGCTCCCACGCCGGCGGCCCGCTGGACGAGGGCGAGCTGAACGGCGACACGGTCACCTGCCCGTGGCACGGGTCCAGGTTCAGCGTCTGCAGCGGGCGCGTCGAGGGCGGGCCCGCGACCTTCGACCAGCCGGGCTTCCTGGTCCGCGAGCAGGACGGCAAGGTCGAGGTCCGGCTGGCCCAGCCGCAGCACTAGGCTGTCCAGGCCCCGAGGTCTAGCGACACTCGCCGGATGTCTGACACGAGTTAGGGCTGGCCTCACGCCCCTCCGGCTTCGCTGCGCTCAGCCACCTCCCCGTCGAGCGGGGAGGAGCCACCATCCGTTCGACTGCAAGACGATCCCCTCCCCATCAAGTGGGGAGGAAGCTTACGTTTCTAAAACAAGCGGGAATATGTTTTGGACTTCGGAGTTGTCCTGGGTAAGACACGGTTGCCCAGGAGGTGCCCGATGGGACGCTATCTCGTAGTCACTCACAAGACCGCTGACAGCCCGGAGCTGCTCGACGCGCTGAGCAATCTCGCCGGCTCGGACGGCGAGGCGGAGTTCGAGCTGCTGGTGCCGGCCACGCCTGTGCGGCCGCTGGTGTCGGACGTCGTCGAGGACCGCCACGTGGCCGTGCTTCGAGCGAACTCGGCCGCCACGTCGCTGCGGTCGGCGGGACTGAAGGTGACCGGCGCGACGGCCGGCGATGCCAACGTGGTCGACGCGATCCGCGACCACCTCGGCGATCACGCCGGCTACCACTCCATCGTCATCGCCACCCTGCCGCCGGGCGTCTCGCGCTGGCTGCGCATGGACGTGGTCACGAGGGCCGAGCGCCTGCTCGGCAAGCCTGTCATCCACGTGGTCGCCCAACCGTCGGAGTCGCCGGCGAAGACGCCGAGGGCCGCTACCGGCTAGTGGCCGGAGGCGTGGTCCATCGCGTGGTGGTCGTGGTGGTCGTGGCCGGGCTCCATCTCCTCGGGTGACATCTCCATCATCCGCAGCATCTCGAGCCCGCCGGTCGTGAGGAAGCGGTAGCCGAGCAGCGCCATCAGCGCGATGAAGGCGATGTCCAGGAACGTCGTGTAGTTCCACTCCGGGTGTGAGGTGAGGATCGCGACGGCATGGTGGGCCGGCGCGAGGCCCAGCCCCTGGAAGAGCAGGCCGATCACGAACCCCGCGAGCGCCATCGCCACGTACGAGACGGCAAGCAGGTAGACGCTCGCGCGGCCGCCGTAGTACTTCCGGTGGATGTTGACGATCGGCAGGATGATGAGGTCGGCGAAGAGGAAGCTGATCACGCCGCCGAACGAGATGCCGCCGTTCCAGAGCACTGCCGCCAGGGGCACGTTGCCGACGGAGCAGACGAAGCTCAGCATCGATATCACGGGCGCCACCAGCGGGCTCCAGAACTGACTGGCGGCGGGATGGCCGGTGAGGAAGAAGGCGCGCCAGAAGGAGTCGGGCACCCAGGCGGCCAGCGCGCCGGCGATCAGGAAGCCGAGCGCGAGGTCCTGGTAGAGGCTCTGCACGTCCATCCAGAAGTAGTGGCTGATCGCCGTCAGGGCGCGGCCTGAGAAGAGCCGGCGGAGGAAGGTGCCGTCGGTGATGGACATGTCCATCGAGCCGTGCCCCTCCATGCGCCCCTTCAGCCCCTTGTCGGCCTGCTCCCTGGCCTGGTCGATGAGGCGCTTCCGCAGCGTGTACTTGAAGGCGACCGCGAGGATCGCGATCATCAGCAGGCCGCCGGCGAACTCTGCGGTCAGAAACTGCCAGCCGAGCAGGACCAGCAGCACCAGGCCCAGCTCGAAAACGAGGTTGGTGGACGCGAACTCGAAGATGATCGCGTTGCGGAAGTCGGCGCCCCGGCGGAAGAGCGCGCGGCCCACGGACACGGCTGCGTAGGAGCAGCTCGAGGAGGCGGCGCCGAAGACGCTCGACAGCGCGACTCCCCGCGGTGAGAACGTGCCCAGGGTGTTCGCCACGGCGCGCTGGGAGACGACCGTCTGCACCACCGCCGAGAGCAGGAAGCCGAGCGCCAGGGGCCAGGTGACCTCCCAGAGCATGTAGAAGCTCAGCTGGAGGGCGTGGCCGACGGCCTGGAGCACGAACAAGGCTGGTTAGACCGAGTGGCTAGACCGTCGCCTTCGCCGGCCCCTACCGAGGGCCCCGAAGAATGGTGAGCCGGCCCCGAGCAGGAAGCCGAAGTCGTACCAGTTGCCGTTTCTCTGGAGGTTGAAGAAGGGGAACTGCGGCCAGCCGCCGAAGGCGTGGACGATGAGGACGATCCAGGCGGTGAGCCCGTTCCAGAAGCCCCACAGCAAGTCCTGCCACCACATGCTGCGAGCCAATATAGGCTCGCCTCCGGGGCGCGTGGGCGCCCGGGGCTCAGGACTCTTCCCTGCTCTCCCGCTCCGTGTCGCGCTCGGTGGTGGAGATCTCGCGCTGGACGTCCGCCTCGTCGCGGCCGATGGCGGCGCGCGCGCGCTCCAGCCCAGCCCGCGCTCTCGCCAGTCGCGCAGCGGACTCGGCCAGGGTCTGCTCCGCGTGCGCGAGTGTCTGCTCCTGGTCGGCAAGATCGTGAGCCGCCTGACCCTGCAGGACGCGCTGACGCCGTTCGATGCTCGCGGCCAGCGCCTGGAGCCTGGCCGTCTCCGCGACCGCCCGCGTCTCTCGGTGGTCCGCGGCGGCGTCGCGTTGATCGGCGAGACGCTCTCGCTCGTCGGCGATGCGGTCCCGCTCGTCGGCGATGCGGTCTCGCTCGTCGGCCGCGATCGCTCGCTGTCTCAGCATCTCCTCACGCTGGGTTGGGTGGTCGGGCGTGTCCGGCTCAGCCATCTGCTTATGTGGAGACAGTACTTCCTCAGCCGAGCTCTTCGGCGAGGCCGATGAGCAGGCCTTCTGGCCCGCGGATGTAGCAGAGGCGATACACGTCCTCGTACTGGACCACTTCGCTGCTGACGAGCTCGGCGCCGTGCTTGCGGAGGCGGGCGAGCGTCTCGTCGACGTCGTCCACGGCGAACATGACCCGGAGGTAGCCGAAAGCGTTCACGGGGGCGTTGCGGTGATCGGCGATGGTGGGCGGCTCGATGAACCGCGAGAGCTCGATCCGGCTGTGGCCGTCCGGCGTGCGCATCATGGCGACCTCGACGCGCTGGTCGCCCAGCCCGGTGACGCGGCCCGCCCACTCGCCCTCGATCATCCCGCCGCCCTCGAGCTCAAGGCCGAGCTCTTTGAAGAAGTCGACGGTCTTTGCCAGGTCCTCGACCACGATGCCGACGTTGTCCATACGCTTGAGTCCCACGGCGGGCCAATCTACAGGGTGGGCGTCGTCGCTATTGCTTCGCTCGCCGTCGCATGGCTGCCGTGACGAAAGGGATGGCGGCGGCCTGCTTGATCCACTCGGTCACTTGCTGCTCGTCGAGGTCTTCGATGGACGCCAACTCGACGCCACGCGTGGCCTTGCCCATCCCGACGGGCGTCACCGGCGGTTCCGGCTCGAGCTCGGTGCCGCGAATGAACATCAATTTCAGGTGGCCGGCGAAGGCGCCGGCGGCGAAGCACCAGCCCCCGGCCACGCCGTAGTAGGCCATGCCCCACTTCACCGCTCGCCGGAGGCCCTTTAGTTGTTCGGCCGCGAGGGCGTCGATGCGCTCCGCGATGGCGCGCTGCGGCTGGGGCAGGGTGGCGATGTAGTCGAAGACGGGCCGGTCGCCTTCCGCGGCCTTCGCGGGGCTGGCCTTGCCGGTCATGCGCTCCCTCCCATCGTTCTCGAGATGATGGCAGCCTGTGGATGTGGAGTCCAAGCGGGACAGCAGCGCTTCGGGCGAAGTCATGGAGTTCCGCGTCTGGGCTGAGCTGATCGAGCAGTCGGGTGGCGCCCTCCACATCTTTCTGCCGCTGCTGGATCGGGGGCTTGACGGCGTCGCGCACCGGCTGACCGACAGGGCCTACCTGCCGCTGCAGGTGAAGGGCCGGGCGGCGCTGCGGGATGGATCGCTGACGATCGTGGTGCGCGATGACTCACTGGTGGACGACGACGCCTGGATGATCTGCGGGCTCTCCACATCGGCAGGGCTGGGCGAGGAGGTGCTGGTGGTCCAGGAGCGGGACTTCAAGCGCCTCGCTTCGCGGTCGGTCTTCGACGGGCATGACGTGTACGAGGCGATCTTCTCGATGCACCCGCACGCGTCCAGGTGGGCCGAGTTCCTGCGCCCCCGCGATCGGCTGGCCGAGCCTCTGATGGCGGGAGTGCCGGCGCCGCCTGGTTTTTCGCGGCCGGCGGTGGCGCCCGCCGACCGGACGCACTCCTGGCTGGGATTCCTCGGCGAGGCCGAGGTGGTGCGGCGGCTTTTCGGTGCGCCGTTATCGTCCAGGTAGCCGCGCAGCTCGACCCTGAGCGCGTCTACTTCGGCCTCGGCGGCCGCTGGCCGGTCCACAATGTCGTGAAACAGCAGTCCGGTATGTCCTGAGACAGGACAGTGGTCGGGGGCCCGGGATTCGAACCCGGGACCTCACGGTCCCGAACCGTGCGCGCTGCCGGACTGCGCTAGCCCCCGATGCCGACGCCGCATTCTACCCGGAGCCGGTCGACCGACCGGCGCTGACGGGCAGGTGCCCTACCGCGAGCCCGTGACGGCCGACGAGGACCGCGCGTCCTGGATGGTGACGACGACGACGCGGTCCGCCTCCTCTTCGTAGAGGTACACGATCAACATCCACCGCCAGGGCCCAAGCACGAACCTAAAGTCGGACCAGCGGCCGGGGAGCGCAGGGCCGAGCCGGGGAAACTGCCGCAGCAACTCCAAACTGCGCCGCACCCGCTGCCGCGTATCCGAAGGGAGGCTGTGGCTCAGGATCATTTGGTCGAGATCCGCCACCGCGGCGGCGCTGACCTCCACCCTCGCCAAGGCTTAGAGCTCGTCGATCGGGATCGTCTCGCCGGTGGCCGCCTGGCGTCGGCCCAGCTCGGCCCGCTGCCCGGCGCCAGGGATGCCGTCTAACAGCGCCGCTATATGGCGCGGATCTGGATCAGCCTCATCCAGGGCCTGAGAGAGAAGGGAGCGAGCCAGCGTTCCCTCGTTCACGTGCGTCCGCTGCGCCAGCTGGGCCAACCGGGCCGCTCGCTCCGCGTCCAGCGTCACGTTGAGTCGGCGCTCCGGCTTCGCCACGCGCCGAGTCTACACGTGCAAGCACGAATCGTGTACCTGCCCTTAACAGCGTGGGTAGACGCCAACCGATAGCGGTCCTGAACTTCTCGCCATCCAACTGAGCCTCCCACCGCCGCCCTCGCTCGGCGCCTACCTGGACCACTGGCTCGAGCACACGGCCCGTCCGCGGCTGCGACCACTGACGTACGCGGGCTACCGCGTCAACGTGCGGCACATCCAGTCCATATTGGGCGCGATCCCGATCGACGAGCTCACCGCAGAGGACGTCCAGGGCCTGATCAACCGCAAGCTCGAATCCGGTCTCGGTGGCAAGAGCGTCGCCTACATCCGGCAGGTGCTGCGGACCGCGCTGCGCGACGCTCAGAGGCGGGGGCTCGTCGCGCGGAACGTCGTCGCCCTGGTCCCGGCCCCGCGCATCGAACCAGGCGAGATCAAGCCGCTCGCACCCGAAGAGATCGGCCGTCTTCTGCGAGCGGCAGCCGGTTGGCGTCTCGAAGCGCTCTACGTGACCACCCTCGGGCTCGGTCTGCGCCAGGGCGAAGTGCTGGGACTGCAGTGGTCGGACCTGGACGAACGCGAGGGCTGGCTGCGCGTCCGCCGGCAGCTGCAGCGCAACCCCGGCGGGGCCAGGCTGGCGGCGCCAAAGTCGAGGCAGGCGCGGCGCTCGCTCAACGTTCCTCCGACCGTGCTGAGAGCTCTCCAAGAGCACCGGCGCCGGCAAGAAGTCGAACGAAGAGTGGCCGGCGACCGCTGGCAAGACTCCGAGCTCATATTCACCACCACCACCGGCGGGCCGATCAGCGCCCGCTGGCTGCTCCGCGACTTCGGGCGCCTGCTCCACGTGGCAGGCGTTCGCCACCTGCGATTCCACGACCTGCGCCACTCCTGCGCGACCCTGCTGCTGGTCGGCGGGGTCTCGCCGCGCGTCGTCATGGAGATCCTCGGTCACTCCGAGATCCGGCTGACCATGGAGACCTACAGCCACGTCATCCCGCCCCTGCGTCGGGACGCCGCCGACCGGATGGAGGCGATCCTGGCCGCGGCCGCGTCCGAAGGCCGCTAGCCCGAGCTCCGGTCCTCGATCTCCCAGGCGTGGTCGAGCACGTGCCACGCCGACCGCCGCGCCATGTACCGCGTCGGCCACCCCTTGTCGCCGGCCGCCACCGCCGGTCCTGGCTCCCGCAGCCGCGCCAGGATCGCGTCCCGCGTCGCCGCGCCCTTGCCGCGCAGGCCGATCTTCGTCGCGTACATCTCCTCCGCGTCCCGCACGTGCGCCACGATCTTGTCGCGGTCCCGGCCGCCGCCTCGCGGCCCCTTCGCGAGCGACGCCGGCGCCGAGGCGACGACATCATCAAAAAACGACCAGCAGGCAGCCAGCAGCTTCGCCTGCCGCTCGGCCTCGTCCTCGAAGATGGGCCGGCGGTCGATCTCGGGCACGACGCCGGGAGCGCCGAAGTCGGTGGTCGCGTTGCCAGGCACGTGCTCCACCACGTCAAAAGCGTCGAGTGAGAACTCCAACCCCGCGGCGCGGGCGACCGGCTCGTATCGAGGCGCGTAGGCGGACAGAACAGCGAGCGCGCGCTCCTCGTCCTTGGCGCTGCGCCCCCAGCCGGGCCAGTCGAGCGCCATGGCGAACACGCGCTTCGACCCCACCTCCAGGTAGACCGGCGTCTTCACGCCGAGACCGCCACGGCCATCAGGGTGGCCGCCGCGTCGGCTACGCGGGCGCCGTCCGCCACCCGGTCCACCCACGCCGAGACATAGGACAGCGAGCGCCGCTGCCGGTCGAGCCGGCCGACGATCTCGACCTCCTCCCCCACCTTGAGCGGCAGCCGGTAGCGCACCTCGAGCTTGCAGGTCACCCCGGGGCTGCCGGCGTGCCACGCCGCCCAGCCGGCCGCCTCGTCCAGCAGCAGCGCCACCACGCCGCCGTGCACCACGCCCGCCCAGGACTGGTAGCGCCCGGGGACCGCGAAGCGCGCCGTGACCACTCCCGAGTCGTCGGGCGTGAACCGCAGCTGCAGCCCCTCGTCGTTCAGCTCGCCGCAGCCGAAGCAGCGGTTGTCGTATTCGACGCCGTCACGAGCCACTGCGCAGAGCATGCGGCATGCCGCATCCCGCGCGACACGGGCGCGCCTCAGGCGCTGCGTCGCCGGCGACGTCTCAGGGTGCGGAAAGACTGCGCCGCGCCCAGAACGCCCACGAGGATCACCGCGGCGCCCAGCGGCTCTGATCCCGAGCGGATCGCGCTCGCCAGCGCGGCGCGCCTGCTGGCCACGGTTCGCGTGCCGTCGAGGACCGGCGGCGGCGACGCAGTGCTGAGAGCGGCGGGAGCCGCATTCGGAGCGACCTCGAGCGGACCCGGCAAGCCGACTGGCGGGACCGGCGCCCCGCGGCCTGGCAGCGCGGCGATGACGCCGCTCACGTCCACCGGCAAAGCCGCCGCGGCGCTGCTGCCGTCCGCATCGGTGACCACCACCTTGCCCTCCAGCGTGCCCGGGATCGAGTAGAGGTGCCGGGCGCTCACCACGTAGGCCGATCCGCTCTGTGAGACGGTGCCGGCGCTGGTGGTCCCATCACCCCAGCTCACCGAAGCGGTGTAAGGCGGGCGGCCGCCCTGGATCGTCGCCACCGTGAAGTCCTGGAGAGATCCGACGAGCGCGGTGACCTTCTGCACGATCACCGCCAGTGGGGACGGCACCAGCTTCCAGGTGTCGCCCATGTAACCGTAGGGAGCCGCGTCGCAGTTCGCCCAGCCACCGAACAGCACGGTTTGCTTGGCCGCGGCGTCGTAGGCCGCGCTCATCCAGCTGCGGCACCCGGGTGGGGAGATCGGCTCGCTCAGCGCCCAGCCGTTCTGCGAGAACGTCCAGGTGTCATCGATGGTGTAAGGGTCCGCCAGGCCGCCGAACAGGACTGTCTCGCCCATCTGCGCGTCGTAGGCCAGCGCGGCACCATAGCGCGGAGATGGCGCCAGCGTCGAGCTGACCTGCGACCAGGTCCCCCCGCCGTACTCCCAGGTGTCTCCCAACGCGTGGCCCTTGCCGCAGCTGCAGTTGATCTGGGTCCAGCCGCCAAAGAGGACCAGCTTTCCGATCGACTGGTCGTAGCCGAGGGACGCGCCGTAGCGGCCGGGCGGGCTGCCCTGGGTCGCGACCTGCTGCCAATCCGAGCCGGTCCAGCGCCACGTCGTCGTCTGCCCCACCCCTGGTGCGAGGCTCGGGTCGGCGCCCCCGAAAAGAATCAGGTCGTGGTCGGCGGGGTCATACGCGAGCGAGGACCAGTAGCTGCCAGGCGGCACATGCGCCGGCTGGGCCTGCGTCCACATGCTGCCGTCGTAGACCCAGGTCGTGCGCGTCATGCCGCTCGGGTCCACGCCTCCGAACATGACGGTCTGGTTCAGGTCCGGGTCGTACGCCATCGCGAACTCCCGAGTTCCGGGCGGCGAAGCGGCGGGGTGGCGGAGCGACCAGCTGCCGCCGTCCCAGGCCCAGGTCTCACTGCTGTTGGTGACCGTGCCGCCGGAGTTGGCGGCGCCGCCGAAGAGCACGAGATCACCGGCGTGGGAGTCGTACGTGAGCCCGTATCCGTAGCGCGGCGCCGGCGAGGTCCCCGGGTGAAGCTGGTCCCAGGAGACGGCGAGCGCAGCCGCCGGCCTGGCCACACCCAGGGCGACGACGCCACCCAGCAACACCGGCAAGAGCCGGCGCAATACCTCCGGCACCGTTCGGGAACTTAGATTCGAGGCCGTCTCGCGCGCAAGCGTCAAGATCCAGACGACGTTCTAGAGTTCCTTTGTGGACATCGCGCTCCAGTACCTCGAGGTCCATGACGCGCTGCCCGCGGTCGTGATCACCATGAACCGCCCCGACCAGCGCAACGCGCTCAGCACCGGCCTCATGACCGAACTCACGGACGAGCTGGACAGGCAGAGCCGCCGCGAGGACTGCCGCGCGATCGTCATCACCGGCGCCGGCAGCGCCTTCTCCGCCGGCCACGACCTCAGCGAGCTCACCGATCGCAGCCTCGACGAGGAGCGCGCGATCTTCGAGACCTGCACGCGGATGATGGACACGATCCAGCGCATCCCGCAGCCCGTCATCGCCGCCGTCAACGGGCACGCTTTCGCCGCCGGCTGCCAGCTGGTGGCGACCTGCGACCTGGCCGTCGCCGCGGACACGGCGAGATTCGCCACGCCCGGCGTCAGGATCGGGCTCTTCTGCTCGACGCCCATGGTCGCGCTGAGCCGGAACATCGGCCGCAAGCACGCGCTGGAGATGCTGCTGACGGGCAAGCCGATCGACGCCCAGACGGCTGCCGAGTGGGGGCTGGTCAATCGCGTGGTCCCGGCGGCCGAGGTGCGGCAAGCGGCCCTCGAGCTGGCCGGCGAGATCGCCCCCTACTCCCCGCTCGTCCTCAAGATTGGGAAGGAAGCGTTCTACCGCCAGGTCGACGCCACACAGGATGAGGCGTACCGGCTGATGGGCGAGGTCATGGCCCAGAACGCCGTGACCGGCGACGGCCAGGAGGGCATGACGGCCTTCCTCCAGAAGCGTCAACCGGTCTGGAAGGGCGAATAGGCGCCGAAGAGGAGGTCGGGCGCACGGTCTCCCTCATGCGGGGGATCGAGGCGACCTTCCTCTACGGCCAGCAAGACGCGACCGAGATCTGGCTCTGCCGCCACGGCGACTGCTACCTGGACATGAGCGCCGACCCCGACCCGCCGCTCAGCTCCTGGGGACGCGAGCAGGCGGCCAAGCTGGCGGAACGGGCGAACCGGATCGGCGTTGAGGCCGTCTACGCCAGCCAGGCGCGCCGGGCGATCCAGACCGCCGAGGCGATCGGCCGGCCGGTCACGAACGACGGCCGCCTCCGCGAGTTCGGTAACGACGCGCGCGCAGCCGCCGAGGCGGCGATGGACGCGAACAGCGTCAACTGGTCCGAGGACGCGGCGCAGGCTCAAAAGAGGATCAAGACGGCGCTAGACGAGATCGCGGCGCGACACCCGGGACAGAGGGTCGTGGTGGTGAGCCACGGCGGCATCATCCTCGCCCACCTCTGCGACCTCATGAGGGTGGAGTTCCCGCAGCTGCGGATCCTGCCCTACTACACGAGCGTGACGGTCATCCGGCATCGGGACGGCAAGCGCCGTGTCGGCTCGATCAACGACACGGCACACCTCGAACCGATCACCGGACCGCCTACCATCTGAATACGTGGCCGTAGCGCAAAGAGCCGCGTCCCCCGCCGGTCCGGGCGAACCCGTCCAGAACCCCTACTCGGTCCTCCCGAACTGGCTCTACCCCAGCTTCGTCGTCGCCGGCCTGGGCCTCTTCACGCTCTATGCGCTCTTCGTCGTCCTCTTCCAGCGCGACGGGGAGTACGGCAACCTTTTGAGCCCCTTCTACTCGCCCTTCATCTGGAAGACCGGGCCGCTGCCGCCGGCGATCTGGATCACGTGGGCGCCGCTGGCGTTCCGCGGCACCTGCTACTACTACCGCAAGGCGTACTTCCGCTCCTTCTTCTGGCACCCGCGCTCGTGCGCCGTCGGCGAGCCGAAGCGCGGGACGTACAAGGGCGAGACCGCCTTCCCCTGGATCCTCAACAACTTCCACCGCTTCGCCTTCTACGTCACCGCCGTCCAGGTCGGCTTCCTCTGGTGGGACGTCATCCAGAGTTTCGACTTCGGCGGCCACTTCGGCTTTGGCGTCGGCACGGCGCTGCTGCTGCTGAACACGCTGCTGCTGAGCGGCTACACGTTCGGCTGCCACGCCTTCCGCCACCTCGCCGGCGGCGGCACCGACTGCTTCAGCTGCTCAAAGAACCGCTTCCGGCTCTGGAAGGGCGTGACCGTGCTCAACGTCCGCCACGACCGCTGGGCCTGGGCGAGCCTCTTCACCGTCATGGCGGCCGACCTCTATATCCGCCTCCTGATCCACGGAGTGATCCCATTCGACCCGCATTGGATGTTGTAGAGACCGACGTCCTCGTCATCGGGGCGGGGGGCGCGGGCATGCGCGGAGCGATCGCGGCCGCTGAGGCCGGCGCCCGGACGACCGTCATCTGCAAATCACTGCTCGGCAAGGCGCACACCGTGATGGCCGAGGGAGGGATGGCCGCGGCCCTCGCCAACGTCGCCCAACTCGACAGCTGGGAGGCGCACTTCGCCGACACGATGAAGGGCGGCAAGCTGCTCAACAACTGGCGCAACGCCTATATCCACGCCCAGGAGGCGCCGCTGCGGGTGCTCGAGCTCGAGCGCTGGGGCGCGATCTTCGACCGCACGCACTCGGGCTACATCCACCAGCGGCCCTTCGGAGCCCACACCTACCCGCGGCTCGCGCACATCGGCGACCGCACCGGGCTGGAGCTGATCCGCACGCTGCAGGACCGGCTCGTCCACCGCGAGAACGTCGACGTCCACATGGAGGTGACGGTCTTCAAGCTGCTGACGGGCGGCGGGCGCATCACCGGGGCCCTGGCCTACCGGCGCGCCGACGGCGGCCTGCTGCACTACAAATGCACGGCGGTACTCCTGGCCACGGGCGGCGCGGGCAAGATCTACCGCGTCACCTCGAACTCCTGGGAGAGCACCGGCGACGGCACCGCGCTCGCGTACGAGGCGGGCGCACTGATCCAGGACGCCGAGATGGTGCAGTTCCACCCCACCGGCATGGTCTGGCCGGCCGGCGTGCGCGGCATCCTCGTCACCGAGGGAGTGCGCGGCGAGGGCGGCGTGCTCAAGAACAAGGACGGGGAGCGCTTCATGGAGCGCTACGACCACGAGCGGATGGAGCTGAGCTCGCGGGACATCGTCGCCCGCGCGATCCACGCCGAGGTGCAGGCGGGCCGCGGCACGCCGCACGGCGGCGCGTACCTCGACATCACCCATCGCAGCGCCGACTACATCAAGCGGAAGCTGCCCTCGATGTACGAGCAGTTCCACAAGCTGGCGCACGTCGACATCACCAAGGAGCCGATGGAGGTGGCGCCGACCGTCCACTACTGGATGGGCGGGCTGCGCGTTGACGCCGACACCGGCGCCGCGGACGGCGTCGGCGGGCTGTTCGCTGCCGGCGAGGTCGCGGCGGGGCTGCACGGCGCCAATCGCCTGGGCGGCAACTCGCTGACGGACCTGCTGGTGTTCGGCAAGCGGGCCGGCGAGGCGGCGGCCGCGTTCTCGGGCGGGCGGCGGGTCAAGGAGGACAGGGCGGCGATCGACGGGGCCGTCGACGACCTGCTCGCGCCGCTGCGCCGCCGCGAGGGTCCGTCGCCCTACAAACTCCAGGGCGAGCTGCAGGACCTGATGACGCAGCACTGTGGCATCCAGCGGGACGAGGCGACGCTGTTGGAGGGTCTCGACAAGCTCCTCGAGCTGCGCGAGCGCGCGGCCGAGTGCGGCACGGGTGGCCCGACCGGGCGCGCCTTCAACCCCGGCTGGCACACCGCGCAGGACCTCAAGATGATGCTCGTGAACGCCGAGGCCGTCCTTCGCTCCGCCATCGAGCGCAAGGAGAGCCGCGGCGCCCACTCGCGGACCGACTACCGCAAGCTCGAGCCCCGCTTCGAGGGCATCCACTTCGTCTCTGTGCGCGCGCCGGATGGCGCCATGAAGATCGAGGAGCGGGAGGTCGAGCCGGTGCCGTACAACCTGACCGAGGTCATCAGCCAGAGCTACGAGAAGTTCACGCCGGAGGAGACCGAGTGAGCCAAAACCGCGGTAACGCCGTCCGTCTCAAGGTGTGGCGCGGCAACGCCGAGGGCGGCGACCTCCACGAGTACCGCGTGCCCGTCCGCGAGGGCATGGTCGTGCTCGACGCCGTTCTCTGGGTGCAGGCGAACGCCGCGGGTGACCTGGCCGTGCGTTGGAATTGCAAAGCCGCCAAATGCGGCTCCTGCTCGGCCGAGATCAACGGCTTCCCGCGCCTTATGTGCAAGAGCCCGATCGACGAGTACGGCGATGAGATCACGGTCCGGCCGATGCGCACGTTTCCAGTGATCAAGGACCTCGTGACCGACGTCAGCTGGAACTACGAGGTCAACAAGAAGATCCCGGAGTTCACGCCGTCCGCCGCGGACGCGGAGTCGGAGGAGCCGTGGCGGATGGACCAGGTCGACGTCGACCGCTCGATCGAGTTCCGCAAGTGCATCGAGTGCTTCCTCTGCCAGGACGTCTGCCACGTTCTGCGCGACCACGATCGCAAGGACGCGTACTACGGGCCGCGCTTCATGATCCGCATCGCGTCTTTGGAGATGCACCCGAAGGACACGCTCGACCGGCGGCCGCTGCTGAAAGGTGAGGGCGGCGTCGGCATGTGCGACATCACCAAGTGCTGCCAGGAGGTGTGCCCGGAGCACATCCACATCACGGACAACGCGATCATCCCGTTGAAAGAGCGCGTGGTCGACATGTCGTTCGACCCCGTGCTCGCTCTCGCTCGACGGTTCCGGCGTGGCTCAAGCCCAGACGACCAGCGCGGCTGACGGCCGCGTCCTCTGCTACGCCGAGTTCGGGGACCTCGGCGGCTACCCGGTGTTCTCCCTGCACGGCACCCCCGGCTGCCGGCTGCTCAGCTCCCGCTCGATCGAGTTCGACCTCGAGGGCGTCGTCCGCTCTCTCGGCGTCAGGCTCATCCGGTACGACCGGCCGGGCTACGGCGGCTCCGACCCCAAGCCCGGCCGCCTGATCTCGGATTCGGCCTCCGACCTCGAAGCCGTGGCCGACGCGGTCGGCGTCGCTCGGTTCGCGGTCGTGGGCAGCTCGGGCGGTACGCCGCCGGCCCTCGCCGCGGGTGCGCTGCTGCCAGAGCGGGTCGAGCGCATCGCGATCGTCGCCCCACTGGCGCTGCTGCCTCGCGAGGAGTTCCTGCGTGGCACGAACGAGGAAGGGCGCGCCTACATCGAGGACTGCTTCGCCGGCGAGGGAGCGATGCTAAAGCGCTTCGCGCGCGAAGACGCGGAGTACCGCGAGGCCGCGGCCGAAGACCCGAGGGCGGCCGACACGTTCGAGCAGACCCGCAACGGCCTCCAGGGCTGGTTGGACGACGATGCCGGGTGGGCCCTGCGCCCCTGGGGCTTCGAGATCGGCGACGTCGGGCAGCGCGTGCAGGTCTGGTACGACCCTGCCGACCAGCTCCTGCCGCCGCAGCATCCGCACTGGCTCGCGGAGCATCTGCATAACGCGACCCTCCACGAGACCGACGCGCTGGGCCACGGCAGCGAAGGCGATCCGCGGGCCGACTGGCGCGCGCTCTACGGGTGGCTCGCCGGCGCCTGACCTAGGCCCTGATCAGGGCTCGTCGTACTCCGCCGCGCAGTGAATCAGCTTCGACCGGTCGACCTCGTGGCCAGCCATCGCGATGATCACCGAGAACACAGATTGCGCTGATGGTGAGACATCACCCGGCGAGCTGTCGGTGGCGTTGTGAGAGGCACCACCGGCATCCCATGCTGTGCAGGTGACGGCCAAGGAGGTCAAGGTCGTTGAGCTCACGTTCTTCACCCAGCCCGTCACGGCGACGTCCCCGTTCGCACCGATGGTCGGCGTGAAGTCCATGTCGGTCTGTTTGACCGTGGCCTGAACCGGCGTCGGCTGCGTCGGGTGCATGGCGCCCCAAACGATGATCCCGGTCAATGCGAGCGCCACCAACAGCCCGGGGCGTAGGAAGACCGGCCTGCCCTTGTCGAGCGCTTTGAATCCCGGCTGCGTCGTCAGCGTGTGCGGCCAGCGCGACACCCGGAAGCGGTTGACCAGGTTGTAGACGATCGTGTACGGGTTGAGGATCGTTCCGCTCAGCAAACCCCACCACCCCGTCATCAGCGTCAGGTCCATCTGGCGCCGAAAGACGGCGATCGCGCAGTCGCGGCAGAGCCTGCCCCCGCGGCGCCGGTTCTGCCAGAACAAGATCATCCCGATGTGCTGCCTGAAGTTGACCTCGGCGGCCGGCGTGCTGCCGCAGACCTGACACCCGCCGAGAACCGCCGGCGCGACAGCCGGCCGGCTCGCAGGCACCCACGCCTCGCCATTCCACCACCACTTTCCATCGGGAGACAGCTGCGGCGGGGCGGGCGGCGCGCTCTGCGACATGGCCGCCGACTGTATGCGTCAGCACGGCGCCGTGTCAACGAATAACCGGCTTAGGCGCCCACCTTGCCCGTGGCCATGAACCCGATCATGACCAGCGCGGCAATCCCCATCAGCCCGGTCGCCGCCCACGTCAAGACGCGGCTCAACGTGCCGCTCACCCGCTTGCCCATGAGCTTCCTGTCTGAGCCGAGCAGCACGATCAGCACCAGCAGCGGCGGCGCGACGACGCCGTTGATCACGGCGGTGTAGAAGAGCGCCTTCACAAGGTCGATGTGCAGCGCGTTGATGCCCGCCCCGAGGCCGGCCGCCACGACCATCACGAGGTAGAAGGTCGGCCTGTAGCGCGCCCGCGCCCCCAGGCTGCCCTCGAAACCGCCGAATTCCCGCACGGCGTACGCCGCCGAACCGCTCAGGATCGGCACCGCCAGCAGGCCGGTGCCGATGATGCCGACCGAGAAGAGCACGAACGCCAGCGGGCCGGCGAGCGGCTTGAGCGCGGCCGCCGCCTGCGCCGCGCTGGCAATCCCGTTCTGCCCGTGCGCATGCAGCACTGTCGCCGACGTGGCGACGATCGCGTACATCACCGCCTGCGAGAAGAACATGCCGATCGCGATATCGATGCGCGCCTCGCGCAGCTGCTTGTCACTCTGATGCTTGCGCTTCTCGCGTCTGATTCCGGCCGCTCGCAGCACGTCGATCTCCGAGCTCGCCTGCCAGAAGAAGAGATACGGCGAGATGGTCGTGCCGAGCACCGCGACGAGCGCCATGGAGTAGTCAGGAGTCAGCTCGAAGTGCGGGAGGAACGTCGCGCGCAAAAGATCAAGCGCCGCCGGGTGCGCGATGAAGAGCGTGACGACGTATGCGAACAGAGCGGTCGTCAACCACTTGAAGATCTTGAAGATCGTCGCGTAGGTCAGGAACAGCTGCAGCCCGACGATGAGAGCCGCGGCCGGCACGACCAGCACGATCGGCGCGATCAGGCCGCGGCTGAGCAGAGAACCTCCGGCCGCGACCGCGCCGAGGTCTGCACCTACGTTGATCGTGTTCGCGACGCAGAGCCCGAGGATGCAGACGCCGATGAGGCGCGCGTCGAACTTCTTGCGCAGCGCCGAGCCGAGCCCCTCCCCCGTCTCCAGCGCGATCCGGCCGCACAGCTCCTGGACCGCGAGCATCAGCGGGAAGCTGAACAGCGCGGTCCAGAGCAGGCCGAGGCCGAACTGGCTGCCGATCTGCGAGTAGGTCCCGATCCCGCTCGGGTCGTCGTCGCTCGCCCCCGTGATGAGGCCGGGACCGAGAAGCTGCAGCCAGCGCATGGGTCCACGGCGCCTGTCGCCGCCGGTCGCCTGCTGCTTGTTCTGGGGATCGACCGGCTTTTTGCGCAGCTTGTCTTCCGGCGGCTCCACGTCGGGGCCAACCGGAAGTCGCTTCAGGAGGGGATCACGTATCGGCTCGGCCATATTGCGCTACCGCACAATATGATACCGACGCTATACGGTTTTTAACCAGCGCTAGGGGACGCTGATCAGGACGAAGGCGGCGAAGCCGATGCCCACCACCGCCAGGCCGTACGTCAGCAGGCTCAGCCAGTACTTCGGGATCGGCACGCCGAGGTCGATCAGCATGTACTTCACGCGGTGGCCGAACGTGTAGAAGACGAGCGCCGAGACCACGAAGAAGTACGCCTTGACGATTGGGTTGTTGAGCGTCGCCCACATCGTGTCGTAGTGCTGGTCGAGGACCGGCGCCAGGTGCAGCGGGCCGAGCACTCCCTGCACGAAGATGTGCGCCGGCACGAGGATCGCCGTGATCACGGCACAGTTGGCGAAAGTCGCCCAGAGCAGGCCGTCGAGACGGCCGCTGCGCGGTGCGTGGCCGCCTTCGTGAGCGCTCATCTGCCGAAGTACACCAACAGCCCCGCGATGATCGCGCTGGTGACGAAGAAAGCGGCGAAAGCAAGCGTGGAGATGAGGCGCGAAGGCACCGTCTTGAGCCCGATCGGGATGCGCAGGATGAGTCCCGCGAGTGACAGGAACGTGTAGGAGTGGAACAGCGCAAACAGCGTGCAGACCGCGCTGAAGACGATGAACGCCATCGACATGTGCGGGTGGTAGCCGGCCGGGCCGGATTTCACGCGCGCGATCTCGATGAGGAACCAGAGCCACCACAGCGCGATGGGCACCGCGGTGAACTCGCGCGCCATGTAGAACGCCGTGCGCGCGCTGCGCAGCCACCACGCGCCCGAGTAAGGGCGGCGGTAGGTCTGCACCCCCTCCGCGATCACACCCGCTTCCCGAACGGCATCAGGTAGCCGAGCGTCGAGTCGAACTTCGACTGTTGGATCGCCTTGGCGGGATCGACGCCTTTGGGGCAGACGGCGGAGCACTCACCGACGAACGAGCACTCCCAGATGCCCTCCGAGCTGCGGACGACCGCCTTGCGCTCGGCGTTCCCGTGGTCGCGCGGGTCGAGGTCGTAGCGCCGCGCCAGCGCGATGGCGGCGGGACCGAGGAACTCCGGGGTGTGGCCGTAGACCGGGCAGGCGGAGTAGCAGAGCATGCAGTTGATGCAGAGGCTGTACTGGCGGAACTGGTCTGTCTCCTCGGTCAGCACGCGGTGCTCGCCCCCGCCGAGCGGGCTGCCCGCCTCGTTCACGACCCAGGGCTTGACGCTCTGCAGCTTCTCGAGAAATGGGTCGATGTCGACGACGAGGTCGCGGATGATCGCGAAGTTCGCGAGCGGCTCGACGGTCAGCTCGCGGCCGTAGTCACGCAGAAAGGCGGCGCAGGTCAGCTTCGGCTCGCCGTTGACCATCATCCCGCAGCTGCCGCAGATGCCCATCCGGCACGACCACCGATAGCTCAGAGAGCCGTCGATGTTCGTCTTGATGTAGTTGAGGGCGTCGAGGACGACGTGGTCCTCCTGGTACGGGACCTCGTATGTCTGCCTGCGCGGCTTCTTGTCCTGGGCGGGGTCGAAGCGCGTGGTGGTGACTTTGATCGTCGCTGTTGCGGTGGCCAAGTCTCTCCTCAGTAAGTGCGGGCCTGCGGCTCGAAGCGGCCGAGGTGGACGTCGATGTACTCGAGCTTCGGCGGGCCCTCTGCCTGCCTGTGCGCAAGCGTGTGCTTGAGGTATTTCTCGTCGTTGCGCTCTGGAAAGTCGCGCCGCGAGTGTGCGCCGCGAGACTCGTCTCGCTTGAAAGCGGAAACGGCCATCGTCTCCGCAACCTCGAGCATGAAGTCGAGCTCGAGGGCTGACACCAGCTCGGTGTTGAACGCGCGCGACGAGTCGTCGAGGTGCGCCTGGTAGAAGCGCTGGCGCAGGGCCGCGATGCCCTCGACCGCGCGCTGGAGCCCGTCCTTGGTGCGGAAGACGCCGACCTCGCGGTCCATCAGCTGCTGCAGCTCCTGGCGCAGCACGCCGACGCGCTCGGTGCCCTTGGCGCCGTCGCGAAGGGCGCTCTCGATGCGCTTGGTCTCATCTTTCAAGAGCGTGTCGACCGGGTTCGCGGTGGGCGCCTTGGCGTCGATCGCGTAGCGCGAGGCGGCGCGTCCCGCCGCCGCACCGAAGACCAGGCATTCCGTGAGGGAGTTCGAGCCCAGCCGGTTGGCGCCGTTGAGCCCGACGTTCGCGCACTCACCCGCTGCGTAGAGGCCGGCCACCGGCGTGGCACCGCTCATGTCGGCGTGCACGCCGCCCATCATGTAGTGCTCCACCGGCCGCACCGGCATCGGCTCCTTGACGATGTCGATGCCCATGTACTCGAGCATCAGCTCGCGCATGAATGGCAGCTTGGTGTTGATCGTCTTCTCACCCAGGTGGCGCACATCGAGGTGCATGTAGTCGCCGTACTGCCCCGAGTAGCCGTTACCCGCCTCGAACTCGGTGATCATCGCGCGCGAGATGATGTCGCGCGGCCCGAGCTCCATCTTGTTGGGCACGTACTTGGTCAGGAAGCGCTCGCCGTTCCTGTCGGTGAGGTAGCCGCCCTCGCCGCGCACGCCCTCGGTGATGAGGATGCCCGTGCTGGGCATGCCGGTGGGATGGAACTGGATGAACTCCATGTCCTTCAGCGGAACGCCCGCGCGATACGCGAGCGCCATGCCGTCGCCGGTGCAGATGCTGCCGTTGGTGCTGAATGCGTACACGCGGCCGTTGCCGCCGGTGGCGAGGACGACGGCCTTCGCCGGGATGGCCTGGATGTTGCCGGTCTTGATGTCCAGCGCGATCACGCCTTCGCAGCGGCCGTCCTCCATCAGGAGGCTGGTCACGAACCACTCGTCGTGGCGGGTGACGTCCGCGTACTGAAGGCTGGTCTGGAAGAGCGTGTGAAGCAGATGGAAGCCGCTCTTGTCAGCGGCGAAGCAGGTGCGCCAGACGCTCATACCGCCGAAGGGCCGCACGGCGATCCGGCCGTCGGCCTCGCGGCTCCAAGGGCAGCCCCAATGCTCGAGCTGGACCAGCTCGTAGGGCGCCTCGCGCACGAAGATGTCGACGACGTCCTGGTCCGCCAAGTAGTCGCTGCCCTTGACGGTGTCGAACGCGTGGTTCTCGAGGCTGTCCTCTTCGCGCATGACCGCCGCGGCGCCACCTTCGGCGGAGACCGTGTGGCTGCGCATCGGATAGACCTTGGAGACGAGACCGATGCGGAGCCCGGGCCTGACCTCGGCCGCGGCGATCGCCGCCCGCAGGCCGGCTGCCCCGCCGCCCACGATCAGGACGTCGTAGATCGGGGAATCCATCGCCGAGCGAAAATGCTAGCCGCTTGTGAGCGTTGACCATCCGGGCGTGCCCCTTTGGGAGCCGCCCAACGTCCGCGGCCGCGGCCGCATTCCCGAGCGAGCGTCCACCGTGATCGTCGGCGGCGGCCTGACCGGCGTCGCCCTTCTCCGCGAGCTCCCGGATGCGGTGCTGCTGGAACGCGCCTCGCTCGCCGCCGGCGCCAGCGGGCGCAACGCAGGGTTCCTGCTGGCGGGCGTCGCTTCCAACTATGCGGCCGCCGCCGGCCAGTACGGGCGGAGCCTGACCGGGGAGATCTGGGCCTTCACCTCCGAGAACCGTGAGCGGCTGGCGGAAGCGCTGGGCGGCACCGCCGAGCTGCGGCGGCGCGGTTCCTGGACCGTGGCCGCCAGCGCACCGGAGGCGGACCAGCTGCGAGCGTCCGAGGAGCTCCTGCACGAGGATGGGTTCGAGGGCGAGTGGCTGCAGCACCCGGCGGGGCTGGAGCCGTTTCACGGCGCGCTGCTCAACCCGCGCGACGCGGAGCTGAACCCGTCGCTCGCCGTCGGCGAGCTGGCGCGACCGTGCCTGGACCGCGTGGTCGAAGGCGCGCAAGTGACTGCGCTGGAGGTGGGGGCTGGCCGCGTCCGGGTGGTGTTGGAGTCAGGCGAGCACGTCGTCGCCGAGAACGTGGTGGTCGCCACCAACGCCCACATCACCCAGCTGCTGCCCGAGCTGCCGGTGACGCCCATGCGGGCACAGATGGCCGCCACCGTGCCGACCAACGTGCCCATGGCCTTCCGGCCCGCTTACGGCGACCACGGCTACCAGTACTGGCGGCAGCGCGCCGACGGCCGCGTGCTGGTGGGCGGCTACCGGAAGCTGGCCCTGGAGGCCGAGGAGACGGCTGTGGAAACGCCGACCGCCGAGATCCAGGCGCACCTCGACGCGCACCTGCGACTGCTCGGCGCGGGCGGGCTGCAGATCACCCACCGCTGGGCCGGGATCATGGGGTTCACGCCCGACGGGCTGCCGCTGGTCGGCGCCGTGCCGGGCGCGAGCGGCGTCTTCGTCTGTGGCGGCTACACCGGGCACGGTTTCGGTTTCGCCGCCGAATGCGCCCGGCGGCTGGCCGCTCAGATCACGGGCGGGCCGCCGGCGCCCTCCTGGCTCGACCCGGGCAGGTTCTCCGCGATCCCCGCCGCGTAGACCATCGCGCGCCCGGCGGCCTCGACCGGCATCGCGCCGTCGAGATAGGCCGAGCAAAGGGCGGCGGCGAAAGCCGAGGGGTTGGCGCCGGCGCCGGGAGGCGCCGGGACGCGGCGCCCGAACAGCTCGGCGCCGCGCTCGCCGAGGAGCAACACGGGCAGTCGCGACAGTCCCTCCAGCGGCACGCCCAGGGCCTCGGCGTCGCGCCGCGTAGCAAGCAGGATGTCGGGGCGCAGCTTCGCCAGCTCGAAAGCCAGCTGGGCGCCGTCGCGCGCGGGCGCGTCGCTCCCGGCCAGGTCGACGGCCACCATCGCGTTGCGCCGCCGCACGATTTCGACCGCGCGCCGTGCCGGCTCTGTGAACAGCGACGAACCCGGCAGATGCAGCAGCCACGCGTCCTCCAGCTGCTCCTCGCGCAGGTCCTGCTCCTGCTCCACCGTGATCAGCAGCACCGGTTCCCCCAGCCTCTCGGCGGCCGCGACGAAGCCGGCGTCACCGAGCGAGACGAGCACGGCCGGTCAGGGTAGCGGTTTGCCGCGCTCACACCCGCTTCGGCGGAGTTCGCAAATCCGCCAAGTTGGCGTTATA
Source organism: Candidatus Dormiibacterota bacterium (assembly GCA_036378435.1). GTDB lineage: Bacteria > Chloroflexota > Dormibacteria > Dormibacterales > Dormibacteraceae > DASUWK01. The sequence goes on from DASUWK010000067.1 coordinate 48,683, forward strand.
GTTCGCGCAAATCGCCTGGGGGCGTCGGGCGCAGTATCCCGTCGGGCCTGGGGCAACAGAGGATCAAGGAGGCTCGAGGGTGAGTTTCGAGGACAAGACGCTTACCTGCCGCGACTGCGGCCGGGAATTTATTTTCACGGCCGGCGAGCAGGAGTTCTATCAGTCGAGGGGGCTCATGAACGAGCCCCGCAGGTGCCCTGAATGTCGCAGCGCCAGGCGCTCGGCGGATGGCGGCCGGCCGCAGCGTGAGATGCACGATGTCATCTGCTCCAACTGTGGCAAGCCGACGCAGGTGCCGTTCGTGCCGACCGGCGCGCGACCTGTGTATTGCCTGGACTGTTTCCAGACGGTCAGAACCTAGCCCAGGCGTTTCGCATAGAGCAGGTGCTCGCGCGCGCCGCGCGCGCCGCGCACCGGCGATTCCACATCTCCTTCTACTGACCAACCCGCGCGCTCGACGCCGGCCATCGCCAGCTCGAGCGCGCGTCCAACGCTCTCATCGTCGAGCGGCGCGGACGGGAGGCCGAGCTCGAACATCGGCTTGACGAGCCCGATCAGCTTGGCGCCGCTTGCGATCTCGATCCGCTCCAGCTGCGGCACCGCGGCCGCGAGCGACAGATAAGAAACGTCGACTGTGAAGAGCGCGACCGGCTCGGGGACCTGGCGCCTCGTGAGGTCGCCGAGGTTGACGCCTTCGAGGTTCACCACCCGCTTGTCCTGGCGCAGCGCGCCCCTCAGCTGGCCGTGGCCGGCGTCGACCGCGTAGACGATCCGCGCGCCCCGTTCGAGCAGCACGGTGGTGAAACCGCCGGCTGCGGCGCCGACGTCGAGCGCAGCCTTGCCGCTGGGGTCGACCCTGAACGCGTCGAGCGCGGCGCGGAGCTTGGCTTCGCCTCGCAGCGGCCCGGTTTTGACGTCCGCGACCAGCTCGCGGAACGTGCGCAGGGGCCTCCGGACCGGCCGCGTCACCGGCTCTGCAAGCCGCGGGCGGGCCATCTGCCGCGTCGTCTTCTGCGGTTCTCGCTCACGCACCGAGGTGCGCTCGCTGCGATCCTCGGCGACTCCTTGCATCTGGCGCACCTGCGGGGTCGCATAGCTCGGCGCCGGACCTGTCCGGAGGCCCTACTCGCGGTAGCGGTAGACGATGCGGCCGCGCGTGAGGTCGTAGGGGCTCAGCTCGACCCGAATGCGGTCGCCGGGCGTGATCCGGATGAAATAGCGGCGCATCCTGCCGGCTGCATACGCGACGAGCTTGTGGCCGTTCTCGAGCTCGACCTCGAACATCGCGTTGGGCAGCGCCTGGCTCACAGTCGCGTCCATCACGACCGCGGCTTCTTTGACGGGTTCCTGGTCTGTGTCGCGCGGAGCTCGTCTTTGCTTGCGCGGACCGCCACGGCCTTGTGATCGGGGAGGCAAATCGCCCTACAGACTAATTGTTCTGCCGCCAGCGGTCGATCCAATTTCCGCTGACTTCCGGCGCATCTTTGGCGTCCGCCAGCGCACGCACCGCCGCCTCGATCCGCTTGGTGAAGTCTTTCGACGTGTCCCCGCGCGCGGGGTCGAGCGGCCGGCCAATCCGAATCGTGACCGGCGCCGGCAGCGGAAGGCGCGTGCCTTTCGGCATCACGCGCAGCGTTCCGCGCAGGAACATCGGCACCACCGGGGTCCGGTTCGCCACTGCCAGGTGCCCGATGCCCGGCTTGAACTCGCCGATCCGGCCGTCAGTGGTGCGCGTGCCCTCCGCATAGACCAGCAGGTTCCAGCCCGCTCGCAGCAGTCGGCCCGACGCATCCAGCACGCCGGCCGCGCTGCCGCTGCGCGCGAATGGGAACGTGTTGAGGTACAAGCTGAGCACGCGCCCGAGCAGCGGGCGTTCGTAGAAGTAATCGGCGGCGGCGGCCACGACCGTGCGCTCGCGGACGCGATCGGGCATCGACTGCAGCAGCAGCGGCGTGTCCGCGTGGCTGGTGTGGTTCGGCGCGAAGATGACCGGCCGGTCGAGCGTGCGCAGCCATTCCGCGCCTTCGATGCGCGGGTGCGTCATCAGCTCGTTGACGGGCATCATCAGGCCGCGCTGGATCAGGTAGCGCAGTGAGCGCACCGGCTCGCGCCGAGCCCACTCCAGGCTCTCGGGAGCGTCGGGAATGACGCGCGCCGGCTCGGGCCACGAATGCGGCCTCGGCCCGCGCCAGTGAAAACCGCGGCGCATGAGGCGAAGGTCGTCGACGGGTGTGAAGGTCATGTCACGTGAGCGAGCAGCAGCGGCGGCGTGCGCAGGTGAGTCACCGACGGGTGACGGCCGACTGTCTGCTCCGCGATCTCGAAGGCGTCCTCGAGCGTGCTGGCCGCTTTGAACCCGAGACGGTGCACGGTCTCCCGCTCGCCACCGACGACGATCACGGCGCCCAGGTGCTGCAGCGCGTGCGCCGCCCAGTACCACGCATAGAACGGGTGCACCCCGTGGTACGCGTAGGACTGGCGGTACAGCTGGCGGTACCACGGATCCTCGGCAAAGCGCGCTTCGTACTTGGTCTCGATGACCGCGGGATCAAGCGTGTCCGCCAGCACCTCGTCGTAGAAATCGATGTAGCTCGGGTGTTGGATGGAGTCGAACTCGTAGCGGCACGGGTGCGTCATGATCACGACCCCGCCCTGGCGCACCACCGGCTGTCCGCGGTAGAGGTTGAAGAGATAGCCCAGGCCCAGGCAGACGACGAGCACCGGGTTCAGGATCGAGTTGACGTTGTAGGGCCCGAGGTAAGGGATGCCCATCGTGACGATGTCGGTCTGACCTTCGATCTCGACACCCATCTGCTTGCGCACGTTCTCGAGGCTCCGCTCGTGCACCTCGTCAACCTGGCCGGCGTGCACGCCGGTGAGCCCGTAGGGCGCGCGCAGCGAGTGAAAGATGTTGCGCTTGACGCCGGCCGGGGCGATGTCAGTCAGCTGCTTCATCGCGAAGAAGGCGGCCTGGTCGCGCGGCGTCCAGTCGGTCTCGCGCTTCTGCAGGAACTCGACCATCGCCGGGAAGGAATGGTTGTTGACCGTGGTCTCGATGTGAAACACGCGGACGGCGTCTTCGATCAGCTGGCCCTGGCGGATGCACGCGTGGTGCAGCGCGGAGTCCGGCGGGTGCATGTAGGAGCGCGAGCCGAGCAGCGTCTTCACGTTGTGGTGCGGGCGCACGCTGCGGTAGCTGCCCAGGCCGGTGGCCATCGACTTGTGACCGCCGTCCATCGGCACCAGCGTGAGGTTGACGTAGACGACCAGGTCTGACTCGGCCGCGCGGCGGCTGAGCGTGACCTCTTCGTCCTGGTTGGTCTTGCCGATGACCACGTTGCCGTCCGGGTCCTCGCCGTCGTGGTTGTAGAGGCGGTCGGGCCAGAAGGTGTTGAAGACGCGGTCGCCGACGATGTGCCGGATCTCGTCGGCGGTCATGCGGCGGTGCAGGCTGTTGGCGGCGATCAGGTGGACGTCTTCGACGCCGGCCTCGGCCGCCATCTCGAGCACCTCTTCGATGACCAGCTGCCTGACGTCGGGTTCGACCATCGGCGGCAGCGGCAGCGAAAGGTCGTCGAAGGCGATCGTCAGCTTCATGTTGGGGCGCAGCAGCGCCTTCAGGGGGTCGTCCTCGAGAGGCTTGGCGAGCGCGCGCCTGATGGCGCGCTCGGGGTGGGCCAGCGGCTCCAGGGGGTCGGGCGGGTACACGACGCGCGAGCCCAGCGGGAGCCGCTCCAGGCGCACGCCCTCGCCGAAGTGGAACAGCACCGGCGGTGTGTTGCGGTCGACTTCGATGACGGCGCCTGGCCTGGGCACTAGGCTCCTTCTCCCACGCTTGTCGTCCCACCACCCAGACCCCCCGCCCAGGGGGTGCGGCGGGAGCGTATTGGGGGGCCGAAAAGAGTGTCAACACTGCCCGTTAAGCCGCCGCCATACCCGCGTTCGCCGGCGAACGTGGCAATTGAGGCCCCGCGATACCCGCGTTTGCCGGCGAACGCGGCAATCAAGGGCGACGCGGCAACCGCAGACAAGACGCTCACGCGCGCAATCGTCTCAGGTCGAAGGCGACCTTCACGGCGCCGAGGGAGCCGGCGGACATCGCGTAGCCGATCGCGTCGCGGTACTCCGACAGCCCGAACAGCGGCCCGCAGAGGTCGCCGAGCGGGAGATCCACAGCCGCCTCGAGCGCCAGCTCGAACGTCCGCCGGCCGCCCGCGGCCGCCTCGGCGCCGTACGCGTAAGCCCCCAGCACCGCCAGCTCGCGCTGCCACACCGCGCCCCAGTCGACGCGCTCCTCGCCCGGCATCCCCACCGCCACGAGCCGGCCGCCGCCGCGGCACAGGCGCACCGCGTCGTTGAGCGACGACTCGCGGCCGACGCACTCGAAGACGACGTCCGCCCCGCCCAGCAGCACCGTGCTGCCGCGGTACCCGTCCACGCGCTGCGCCCCCGTCGCGAAGCGCACACGCTGGAACACCTCGTCGGGGCCGATCACCTGGTCCGCGCCGAGGCGCGTGGCCAGCGTCCGCTGCACCGGGTGCTTCGCCACCGCGATGAGCCGTTTGGGCGGCGTGAAGCGCCGGACCGCGGCCACCGTCAGCAGCCCGATGGTCCCCGCCCCCATCACGACGACCACGTCGTCGGCCGTCGCGCCGCCCCGCAGCGCCGCGTGCACGCAGCAAGCCAGGGGCTCGATGAGCACCGCCGCCTCGTCCGACAGGCCCGCCGGCACCTCCCACAGCTGCGACGGGTGGGCGACCAGCGCCTCCCCCCACCCCCCGCCGGTCGAGGCGCAGTACCCGGTCTGCAGGCCGAGGTCGACGGCGCCCGAGGTCAGGTTCTCGCAGCGGCCCGGCGACCCGGCGGCGCATTGGACGCAGGGCGGCTCGATCCCACGCACCAAGCACCCGAGAGCGGGCTCCACGACCACCCGCGAGCCGGCGACCTCACCCACCACCTCGTGCCCTGGCACGAATGGATAGGACGTCAGCGCGTCGAGGTAGACGGAGGCGTGCCCGGCGATCGCGGCGAGGTCCGACCCGCAGATGCCGGCCAGCAGCGGCGCCACGGAGGCCCAGTCCGGGCCGGGGAGCTTCGGGGCCGGCACCTCGCCCAGGTGGAGCATCGACAGCCGGCCGGTGGCGACGTCGGCGCGGCCGCCGGCGGCGCGAACCAGCGCGTAGCGAGGCACCGATCGCTCGAACTGCAGCGCTAGCAAAGCAGTCGGCGCGCTACGAGCGCACGCCCTCCCGGTATTCGGCGGAGCGCGGGTCGGGCATCGGGAAGCGCCAGTTGCCCGGCGGCATGCGCCACCGCTCGACGCGCCAGCCGCGCTGGGAGGCCACCGCTGAGAGGCGCGGGTCCGGGTTGACGACGACCGGCACGCCGACCTCCTCCAGCATCGGCAGGTCGGAGAGTGAGTCGGCGTACGCGAAGCTCTCGTCCAGGGCGACGCCGGACCGCGCGGCGTACTCGAGCAGCAGCGTGGAGCGCGCCTCGCCGGCCGGCGGCGGAGCCGAGAGATCGCCGGTCAGCCGCCCCTCCTTCGTGAGCAGGTGCGCGCAGTCGACCTCGACCTCCAGCAGCTCGGCGAGCGGCTCGACGACGATGTCGAGCGCGCCGGTCAGCAGCAGCACGCGGTGGCCCGCGCGCTTGTGCTCGCGAATGCGCCGGACGCCCTCGGGATACATCCGCCGCAGCGTGACCTCGTGCAGCGCCTCGCGCCCGAGCCGGCGCATCTCGTCCACCTCGAGGCCGCCGTAGAGCCGGTAGAAGTTGCGCTGGAACTCCGCCCGCGAGCGGCGCTCCAGGTACAGCCAGCGCGGCGCGTCCTTGAGCATGCCCCCGAGGAACGACGGCCAGTCGCGCAGCGGCTGCGCCCGCAGGCGCATCCAGAGGTAGTACTCGACGACGTTCGTCTCCACGAGCGTGCCGTCGACGTCGAAGACGGCGAGCACGTCGGCGCGACCTGCGCGCCGGTGCACGGCCGCGACGCCGGACGATCCCTCCTCGCGCGGCACGGTCGACCCGCTGGGCTGCCGCCCGCGTCGCTCCAGCGTGTCGGCGCGTGCCATCCGGACGACGGTGGGGAGGTGCACGTCCTGCAGGTAGTGGTCCCAGGTGTAGCCGGCGGGGTCGAACGGGAAGATCGCCTGCTCCGCAGGCTCGACCCGGTCCCAGAGCTCCAGCAGGTGACGCGTGTCGAAGACCGCGTCCACCGCGGTGTAGACGCCGTACAGCTCGGCCAGGTCGAGTCCGCGCTGGAGCCGTGAGCGGCGCTCGAGCAGGCGGTCGGACACCGGCGCCGCCTGGGCGCCCAGCGGCAGCCGCTCGACCGCCCACTGCAGGGCGTCGACGGCGCGCAGCGCGATGCGGCCCCTGGTCGTGATCTCCGACATCGTCGGGAACGTCCAGTCCGGGGTGCCGATAGCCTGGCCGTAGCGGTCGCGCAGCGGGTGGGCCTGGAAGTAGTCGGCGCACTGGTCGAAGAGGTCGCGAAACCGGAGCGGGTTCCGGCTGCCCGAGCCGACGTGGTAGATCCGCGGCTCGGCGTCGGGCGGCGGCGACGCGGCGACCGCGAGTACGGCGTTGACCACGTAGTCGGCCGGGATGACGTCGACGACCGAGTCGGGCAGGCCGGGGAAGTCAGGCAGCACGCCGCGCCCGAAGGCCAGGATGATCGGCTCCGCCATCCGAAAGCCCTCGAGCCAGCCGGGCACCGGCTCGGCCAGAGCGCTCTCGATGATCGACGGCCGCACGATCGACAGCGGCACGTCGCCGTGGAGCTCGACGACCGCCGCCTCCGCCATCGCCTTGGTGAACGAGTAGACATCGCTGAAACCGAGCGAGCGCGCGTGTACACGGCCGCGCTCGACGAGCCGGTCCTTCACCCAGCGCTCGCGCAGGCGCTCCACGGTCCGCGCCATGGCCGGCGTGCCCGCCGGCCCCATGCGCGAGCGGGCCTCGCGCCGCAGGCCGTCCAGGATCTCCGGCCGGCGCGACTCCTCCTCCACGGCCGGGCGCAGGCCGGCCAGCACCTCCGCCTCGTGGCGCCAGTTCAGGCCGGGATCGAGCGCCGCCTCCTCGCGCACCAGGCCGCGCAGCTGGCCGCCCACGAACGCGGTGGAGATGTGGACCAGGTGCGCGCGCGAGCCGAGGCCGGCGAGAGTCCCGACCAGCCGCGACGCGCCGAGCAGGTTCGTCTGCGCGGAGAGGTCGACGGGGTTGTCGAACTCGACCGCTGCCGCCGAGTGGATGACGACATCTGCGCCGGCCACCGCGGCGCGGCCGGCGTCATCGAGGCCCAGCGCGTCCTGGCCGAGGTCGATCTCGACGACGCTCAGCTTGGCGGCGCAGAGCTCGTTGAAGGCATCCTCGCCCAGCTTTTCCTTCAGCACGCGGAAGGCCGGGCTTGCCAGCACCTCCAGCTGGAGCCTTTCCGCCGCGCTGCGCCGCGAACTGGAGCGGATGCCGAGCACGATCGCGGCGACCTCGGGTAGATCGCGCAGGCACTTCTCGACGATCGACTTCCCGAGGAAGCCGGTTGAGCCGGTCACGAGGAGCGTCTTGCCCGACAAACCCTCGCGAATCAAGTCGCTCCAAGTGTAGGAACCGCTCCTACCTGACAACGCCATTGACAAGATTCCTCGACCTTCTCCGTCAAGCCAGGACGGATGCCTCGTTTCACTGTCCGGGTAGGTTCCTTGGCCTTGGTCCTCGTAAGCCTCACCCTCCTCACCTCCTCGCTAGCTCGCCCAGCAGTCAGGGTCGGAACCCGCGACACCGCCGGGTTTCAGGTCGAGCCCACCCGGACAGTGCGACCCGGCATCTCGCCTCACGTCTACCGCACGCCGCCGCCGTCGCCCAAGCCCGCGCCCGTCGCCGCGGTGACCCACGTCGCGACCGCGGTGCAGGCGACCGGCTCGGCCGTCACCCATCCCACCACGAACTGGCTCCACGCCGAGGATGGCAGCCTCAGCGTTGGCGTCGGCTTCTACTGGGACGCCAGCGGCCAGACCGCGGTGCCGCGCTACGAGGCGGTGCTGGACATGCCGATCCACGACGTTCGGTACTACTTCGACGGCCACAACCCGGGCGTGTTCACACCGCTGCTGGGCGAGGGCGTCGGCTCCTACTTCGACTACTGGGACGGCAGCGGGACCGCGCACCGCTTCCGGCTGGTCAGCGTCCGCAGCTGGACGGCCGCCAACGGCGAGCCGCCGCCGGTCACGCCGCTCGTGGTCGCGCAGTTCCAGACCTGCCGCGTCCCGGACGGCAGCGTCGACTGGATCTACGACCTGGTGGCGGCCGGGTAGCCTGCACAGCTCACAAGCTGTGGCGACTAGCCCGCGACCTCGGCGGTCATCGCGGCGGCCTGGAGCCCGAGCGCTGTGGTGCCGCGGACCAGGAACCAGTAGGAGTGACCGGCAGCCGCCGAGTAGGTCGCCGAGCTCGCGGTCGAGCCCGCCAACCAGGGCTTGAGGGCGCCGCCGTCCACCGACACCAGCACGTCGTAGCTGCCGCCGGCGCCCGCGCCCTGCCAGCTCACCTGGACCCCGCCGCCGCCCGCCTCAGCCGTAGCCGACACAGCGGGGCGGACCATCGTCGCGAAGCGCGGCGCGCCGCCCAGCCAGAGATCGCCGGCGTCGTAAGGCCAGGGGTCGGCGCCAGCCGCGGCCGTCCAGCCGTAGGGGTCGATCGGGATCAGCCCGGCCGTGCGGTAGACGCCGAAGTGCAGGTGCTCGCCGGTCGAGGCGCCCGTGTTGCCGGAGATGCCGACGACCTGCCCTCGGGCCACCGGCTCGCCGGCGTGCACCCAGACCTGGGAGAGATGCGCGTAGCGCGTGGTGAAGCCGTTGCCGTGGTCGACGAAGACGTTCTGGCCGAAGCTGCAGGTCTGGCAGCTCGGGTCGTCCCAGCCGGCCTTGGTCACGACGCCGGGCGCGGCAGCCAGCACGGGCTCGTAGTAGAGGCTGTAGTCCCAGCCGTCGTGGCCGTCGTAGTAGAGGTAGTCCTTCCCTCCTTTGGTGCGCGCGTAGCCGTGCCAGTCGGCGCCGTTGGCGGAGTGCGCGACGGCGCCGTCGTAGCGGCAGATCACGCCGTCGAGGATGTAGTTGGGACCGCAGTGGTCGAAGATCGAGGTCACCAGGTGCGAGCCCTCGAAGGGCAGCGTGAGAAAGGCAACGGGCGCGGCTCGTTCGGGCACCGAGCCGGTGCCGTCCTCGAACGGCCCGTAGCTGAGCTGCGATGAGTACCGCCAAGGCACGAACGGGGCCGGCGGGTCCGACGGGTCGCCAGGCGCATAGGCGAAGGAGCTCGAGCTGAGGCCGAGAGCCGCGATCGCTCCCACCAGCCCGGCGAGGATCCGGCGCATCGCCCTGATTCAAGAAACACGGTGAGACAAAGCCAGCCAAGGCAGATCAAGAACAATTAAGCCGTGGGTGAGATCCGCTCCGAGGGGCGCGCCGCCGTCTGGGAGGAGCCCATCGGTCCCGCGGGCGTGCACATTCGCGAGCGCCCCCGCACGGAGCCGGAGGACGGCTGGGCGACGGTGGCGATCAGGCGGGCGGCGCTGAACCACCTCGACCTCTGGCTCGCGCACGGCGCTCAGCGCGTCGAGCCGCCTCGTGTCATCGGTGCGGACGGGGCGGGCGTGATCGAGACCTCCCGCGCGGACGGCTGGAGCGCAGGCGACGAGGTGGTGATCTACCCCGTCTTCTCCTGCGGCGAGTGCGCGGCCTGCCAGGCGCACCAGGAAGTGCTCTGCCGGTCCTTCGGGATCGTCGGCGAGAACACCGACGGCGCCGCCTGCGAGCTCATCCACGTCCCGGCCCGGATGCTTCGGCGGCGGCCCGCAGGCCTGAGCTGGGACGAGAGCGCCGCCTTCCCCCTGACCTTCCTCACGGCCTGGCGGATGCTCACGACCAAGGCGCAGCTGCAAGCCGGGCAGAAGGTATTGGTGGTCGGAGCCGGGGCAGGCGTGGCGGCCGCGGCCATCGCCATCGCCAGGCACCTGGGCGCGACCGTGTACGCGACCAGCCGCTCGGAGACCAAGCGGAACCGGGCGCTGGAGCTCGGCGCGGCGGCTGTCTTCGAGTCCAGCGAGTTCTCGAAGCCAGTGCGCGAAGCCAGCCAGGGCGGCGTCGACGTGGTCTTCGAGCACGTGGGTCCGGCCACCTTCGACGAGTCGCTGCGGTCGCTGCGGCCGGGTGGCCGCGTCGTCTTCTGCGGTTCGACCTCGGGCGTGAAGATGGAGCTCAACATGCCCCGCGTCTTCCTGCGCAACGTGGAGCTGCTCGGCTCCACGATGGGGACCTCGACGGAGTTCGACGCGCTCCTGCAGGCCGTTGACGGCGGCCTCCGGCCCACCGTGGACAGCGTCTATCCGCTCGACTCGGTCACGGCCGCGCTCGAGCACCTCGATCGCGCCGAGCACTTCGGCAAAGTCGTCCTGGAGGTCAGCTGAGGACGGTCGCCGCCGACCGGCTGGCCGCCGCGCTGGCCGGCCGCAAGATCCCGCAGTGGGATCTCACCGGGCGCTGGGAGGGCGCCGTCGCGGTGCCGCTGCAGGGCGACGAGGTGTGGTGCATCAAGCGGCCGGACGGCCTCACGCATCACGCCCGCGAGCTCGCGTTCCCCGGCGGGCGGCCCGAACCGGGCGACGAGAACCTGCAGGCCGCCGCGCTCCGCGAGCTCTGGGAGGAGCTGGGCATCGCCCTCACCGAGGTCCAGGTGCTCGGGCAGCTGACGCCGGTGCCGACCGCGACCAGCCGCTTCGCGCTCCATCCCTGGCTGGTGTCGGTCGGGGGCACGGCCGAACCCCGGCCCGCCCCAGCTGAGGTCGCAGCTCTCATCCGGACCCCGGTCGCGCAGTTCTTCGACGGCCGGCTGCCGTATCGCGCCGTCCTGTTCGGCCAGGGCCGCCGCTCGCCGATCTTCGACTTCCCCGAGGGCTCGATGTACGGCGCCAGCGCCCACGTGCTCGAGGAGGTCCTCGAGCTGTACGGCCAGCTCGCGGGCGAGCGCCTACCCGAGCCGGAGCTGACCACGTCCATACCATGGGCTTGATGCGCCGACTCCTCGTCTTCGCCGGCCTGCTGGCCCTCACCGGCTGCACCGTCACGCTGCCGTCGGCTCGGAACAGCCCGGCTCAGACCACCCCGGCGCCGCAGGTCAGCGTCTCGCCGGTGCAGGTCATGCCGCCCGGGTCGCTGTCGCTCGGCGGGCTGCAGGCGCAGTTCACTCAGGTCGTGAAGGAGGTGCTGCCGTCGGTCGTCCAGATCGAGACCGACCAGGGCCTCGGCTCCGGCATCGTGTTCGACCAGGCGGGCGACGTGGTCACGAACTACCACGTCGTGAGCGGGGCCACGAGCTTCAAGGTGACGCTCTCGGACGGGCGCGGATTCAACGGCGCCCTCGTCGGCAGCTACCAGGCCGGCGACCTCGCCGTGATCAGGATCTCGGCGAGCGGCCTCCACCCGGCTGCCTTCGCCGACTCGAGCAAGGTCGTGGTCGGCGACATCGTGCTGGCGATCGGCAACCCGCTCGGCCTGCGCTCGAGCGTCACCGAGGGCATCGTCAGCGCGTTCCGCAGCGCAGTGCCGGAGGGCAACGGCGTGACTCTGCCCGCGGTCATCCAGACCAGCGCCGCGATCAACCCCGGCAACTCGGGCGGCGCTCTGGTGGACCTCGACGGCCAGGTGGTCGGCATCCCCACGCTGGCCGCGGTCGACCCGGAGCTGGGCGGCACGGCGGCCGGCATCGGCTTCGCGATCGCAAGCAACACCGTCGTCGACATCGCCAACCAGCTCGTGCAGACCGGACACGTGACCAACACGCACCGCGCGTACCTCGGCGTGCGCATCGGCAATGCCAGTGGCGGGGTCTACGTCTCCTCGGTGGTGGCCGGCGGGCCGGCGGACAAGGCGGGGATCGTGGCCGGCGACGTCATCACCTCGGTGGCCGGCCAGGCCACGCCGGACACGGCCACGCTCGCCCAGGTGCTGGCCGGGCTCTCGCCGGGCCAGACCGTGCCCGTGGCGGTGACGCAGGCGAGCGGTGGCACCGCCACGGTCCAGGTGACGCTGGGCACGCTCCCCGCCTAGCCCCGTCGGGCACCCTCTTTGCGGGCCCGGGGCCGGCCGCGGGCCCCTTGGCGGCAGCTTGAAAGGACCCGCGGCCGGCCGCGGGTCCCTTAACAGCCTGGGTTGGCAAGCTCAGAGCCGTCGCAGCAGTCTTGGCCGGTGCCGCGGCAGGCCTTCGTTCCGGAATCCCTCAGGACAGGTCCGTTCAGCCTCCAACAGGCGCTGGCCAGCGGCCTGACGAAGAAGCAGCTGCGCGGGAAAGCATGGCGCCGGCTGGGCCCGCGCACTTACGTGTTGGCCACCCTGGACGATGGCCCCCTGCTGTGGATTCGAGCGGCGGCGACCCGCTTGCCGCCAGATGCTGTTTGGGGCGGGATGGTCGCAGCCTGGCTGCACGGCCTGGATGTTCGGTTGGATCCTTCGATCGAAGCCAGGCTCCCTCACAACGGAGGCGTGTCCGGTCGCGCAGCGATGACGATCGGACGGGCCTCTCTGGGCGAGGCGGAGGTGGTAATTCGCCACGGATTTCGCGTCACCAGCATCGAGCGGACGCTGGCCGACCTGTCAGCCCAGCTCCCGCTCACCGAGGCGGTGGTGATCGCCGACATGGCGCTGAATCGAGGGCTGACTGACATCGGCAAGCTCATCAGTAAGGGCGATGAGCGGGCCGGCCAGCGTGGAGTCGAGCGGTTTCGTCGGGTGATCGAGCAGGCGGACGCCGGTGCGGAGTCTCCGATGGAGACGAGGCTCCGCCTCATCCTGGTGGGAGCCGGGTTGCCCCGGCCCGACACTCAGGTCGAGCTGCACGATGCCCGGGGCGTCTTCCTCGCGCGAACCGACCTGTACTATCCGTCGGCGCGGCTGGCGGTCGAGTACGACGGCGACGGCCACAGGCTATCGCTCACCGATGACAACCGGCGCCAGAACCGGCTCGTCGAGGCGGGTCACAAGATCCTGCGCTTCACGGCTCCTGACGTCTACGGCTCGCCGGACGCGGTGGTCGAGCGTGTCAGAGCCGCGCTCGCAGCCGGGCCGCCACCACCAACACTGGACCCGCGGCCGGCCGCGAGCCCTTTCCGAGCTCCCCGAAGCGGCCCGCGGCCGGCCGCGGGCCCAATCAGCAGCAGCAGCAGCCGCCCGCCCTAGGCCGGCTTGATGTTCCCCGCCATGCGGTGGAAGACGTTCTCCGGGTCGTACTCACGCTTGATGCGCTGCAGGCGCTCGTACTTCGCGCCGTACGACTGCCGGACGCGGTCCTCCTCGTACTCCGACATGAAATTGACGTAGCTGCCCGAACCGCTGGCATAGGGCACGAGGTCCTGCCAGACCCGGCGCACCCACGCGCGTTCCTGCTCGTAAACCTCCGGCTGATCGGCCGCCGCCTGGCCGGCGACGTTGACCGCGAACAGGCTCCGGCGGCTGCCCGAGAAGGCCGTGGCGTCGTCCGGCACTCGCCCGAAGGCTCCGCCGAACACGAAGATGGGGATGCCGGACAGCAGCGAAGCCCGCTCGGTGATGCAGGCGGTGAGCACCTCGATGGCCCCGTCGGGAAGCGTGTCCATCCAGACGGCCTTCTCGTAGCCGAGCACGCCGTGCTCGTTGCCCTCGTTCAGCAGCTGCTGGACCGCGACATACGGAATCGGAGTGACGAACTCCACGTCGGGCCGCGCGGCCGTGACCGCTTCCACGGCCTGCGCGTGCGCCTCGGCGTCGTCGCGCACTCCCAGCACCAGCAGCCCCCAGCCCGCCTTGCCGTGAAACTGCTCGGGGATGAACGGGGCCGGCGGTGCGTCGAGGCCCACGGCGACGACCCCGAAGTCATCCGACAGCCCGGTCACATAGTCCCGCGCGAACTTCAGGGCCTCGCCTCCGCGGTCGGCCGTCCAGAAATAGAAGCCGAGGTGGCAGAGCGGACCCACCTCGTGAAGGCGGAATTCGAACTTCGTCACGACCCCGAAGTTGCCGCTGCCGCCGCGCAGAGCCCAGAAGAGGTCTGAGTTCTCGTTCTCCGAGGCGCGCAGGATGCGGCCGTCGGCGGTCACGACCTCGGCGCCGACGAGGCTGTCGATGCTGAGGCCGGCTTTGCGGGTGAGCCAGCCCATGCCGCCGCCCAGGGTCAGGCCGCCGATGCCGGTGTGGCTGATCAGCCCGCCGGTCACCGCCAGCCCATGCTCCTGGGTCGCAGCGTCGACGTCGCCCCACTGGGCGCCGCCGCCGGCGCGGACGATCTTCGCCTGGGGGTCGACCTCCACCTGGCGCATCGCGCCGAGGTCGATCACGATGCCGCCGTCGACCGTGCCCGAGCCACCGAAGGCGTGCCCGCCACCGCGCACGGCCAGCTCGAGGCCGTTGGCGCGCGTGAAGGCGATGGCAGCCGCCACCTCCTTGGCGCTGGTGGGCCGGACGATCGCCGCCGGCCGCCGGTCGATGACTCCGTTCCAGACCTTGCGCGCCTCTTCGTAGGCGGCGTGGTCGGGTGTGATCACGTCCCCTGCCAACTGCGCTCTCAACTCGGCCAACGCGGTGTCGGATACGGTCTGCGCCATGCCTGTCCTCCTCGATTGAGTGGGCAGACTCTAGCTCAGTTGCGCGAGCTGCTCCACGTGCGCCTCGAGATGCCCGACCAGCTGGAGCTCGACGGCGTCGCGCACGGTGCCGCCCGCACGGCCTGGCACCAGGTTGAGCTTGCGGTCGAGGTCCGAGTCGGTGAGCCGGTCGAGCAGTGCCAGCAGGCGTCCGCAGCCGCGGTCCACCTGGAGGCGCAGCTTGCGTTCCTCCCCGCGGGCGTCGATCCCCGCCCGGCGCTGCCGGTAGCCCTCCTCGTCACGGCCGTACGGCTGCCCGCGCAGGCCGCGGCGCAGCTGGGTAACCCAGAACGGCAGCATCTCCGCCATGTGGCCCAGGACGTTCAGCCGGTCCCAGGCCTCGCCGGTCTTCGGGTCTACCGGGCCGCGCTCACCTTCGCCCATCGGCGGCAGCGCCCGCAGCCTGTCCCGGGCGGCCAGCACCCGGCCCCGGTAGTCGTCGAGGTCGGATTCAGGGTGTTCCAAAGAGCCGGTCTCCGAAGTCGCCGAGGCCGGGCACGATGAAGGCGCTGTCGTTGAGGTGGTCGTCCAGCGCGGCCGTGTAGACGGTGACGTCGGGATGCCTCTCCTCGACCAGCCGCATCCCCTCCGGCGCCGCCACGACGCAGATCATGCGCACGTCGGCGCCCCCCGCCGCCTTGATCAGGTCGAGCGCCTGCAGGGCGGAGCCGCCCGTGGCCAGCATCGGGTCCAGCAGCAGCGGCACCTTGCCGGCGAGCTTGGGCAGCTTCTGGTAGTAGATCCGCGCCGCGTGGGTGTGCTCGTCGCGCTCGAGGCCGAGGTAGCCCACGCTGACCTCCGGCAGCAGCTCGAGCACCGGCCCGAGGATCCCGAGGCCGGCCCGCAGCACCGGCACCGCCACCACCTCGCGCGCGATGCGCCGCGCCGGCGCGTCGGCCAGCGGGGTTGAGACCATGCCCTCCTCCACCGGCAGGTCCGCGGTCGCCTCCAGCAGCAGCACCGACACCAGGCGGCGCGCCAGGTCGCGGAACTCCTCCCGGCCGGTGTCGCGGTCGCGCAGGCCGGCCAGGAAGTGCGCCGCGAGCGGGTGGCTCGAGATGTGAAGCGGCACTCTAGTGGACCTCTAGCTCGGGACCGCCCAGACCTTGGTGGCCGTGTCGCTGCTCAAGGTGACCTCCTTGCCGCCGACGTCCAGGCGAAGCGTGTGCCCCACCTCGTCGGCCTCCAGCACGCGCAGCTTGGCGCCGGGCACGATCCGCCGGTCGAGCAGGTAGCGCAGGAGGGCCGGCGCTTCGCGCTCGGCCACCTCCGAGATGCGGTGAACGCGCACCGTCTCGCCCGCCTCGAGCTCGGCCAGGCGCCGCTCGTCGGCACGCATCTCGGCATAGCCGGGTATCGGGTTGCCGTGAGGGCAGCTCGAGGGCTTGCCCAGCGTCTCCCAGACGCGCTCCTCGACGACCTCGGAGACCGAATGCTCGAGGCGCGCGGCTTCCTCGTCGGCCTCGATCCAGTCGAGGCCGAGGACGTCGGTCAGCCAGCGCTCCATCACCCGATGCCTCCGCACGATCGCGGCGGCCTCCTGCTCGCCGCGCGCGGTGAGCTCGATCTCCTTGCGCGTGTTGAGGCGCACGAGGTTGTGGCGGAGCATCCGCCGCAGGGCCACGGTGACCGTCGGCCGGCTCACCCCGAGCCACTCCGCCAGCCGCGAGCTGCGCACGGTCTCCCGCTCCGCGCGCATGTAGTAGATGGCCTCGAGGTACCTCGCGATGACCTCCGTGGGCCTTCTGTTAGCTTTATCTAACAGCTGAGGTTGCACGTACTAATTTTCTTGTGAGTCAGTCCACCGCCGCCCTGCTCGGCGCTGTCGCCGGCCTAACCATTTTCATCGGTCTGCCGATCGCCAGGCTGAAAGGCCTGCCCAAAGGCGTCCAGGGCTTCTGCAACGCCGTCGCCACCGGGGTGCTGGTGTTCCTGCTCTGGGACATCCTCGCCAACGCCTCGCAGCCGGTCACGGCCGCCCTCGGCACTCGCAGCCACGGCAGCCCGCCGGCCCTGTTCTGGGAGCTGGTGCTGATCTTCGGAGCGGGCATCGGGGCCGGCCTGCTCTCGCTCGTCTACCTGAACACCCGGGTGCTGTCACGACTGCGAGCCGGCGGCGACCCGCGCGGCCTGGCGCTGATGATCGCGCTCGGGCTGGGCTTCCACAACCTCTCGGAAGGGCTGGCGATCGGCCAGTCCGCCGCCACCGGCGCCATCGCCTTCGCCGGCGTGCTCGTCATCGGCTTTGCGCTGCACAACATCACCGAGGGGTTCGGCATCGCGGCTCCCATGACGACGGCGCCGCGGCCCGCTTCCTGGTCCTTCCTGGGCATCACCGGCCTCCTCGGCGGCGGGCCGACCTTCGTCGGCACGGTGATCGGCTACGTCGCGACCTCGAGGTACCTGTACGTGCTGTTCCTCGCCCTGGCGGCGGGCGCGATCATCTACGTGCTGAACGAGCTCTTCTCACTGGGCCGCAAGCTCAACACTCCGGCCGTCATGGGCTGGGGCCTGGCCGCCGGGTTCCTGACGGCCTACGCCACCGACCTGCTGCTGACGTACTGGGCGGCCTAGCCGCCGCGACGGGTCAGCTGGCCCGTTCGCGCTCCGACTCGTCCTCCTCGAACGCGAACTCGGGGTGGCGCCACCTGAACAGCAGCTCCTGCACCTCGAACATGCTGTCGAGCAGCTCCTGGACCGACGCGGAGTCGCGGAGAGCCTCCCGGCACTCGCGGGGCAGCTCGGACATGGCCTCGCGGATCTCGACCCGCACATCCGAGGCCGCTTCGCGAACACCGTCCCGGTTCATCTCCTCCAGCTTCCAGAGCACCCGGTCCGTCGATCGGAGCATGCGCTGAAAGGCGTAACGCCGGCTGTTCTCGCGTTCGATCTCCTGCTGCAGCTCACCGATCTTCTCGTTGGTGCGGTCGATCATGTACCCCCAACATAACGAAGGGTTGCCTTCTTAATCCATGCCCCAAGATCAGTTTTTGCAGACGCTGAGCTCCCTTTTGTTGCCGGTCGACGGCTGGGGAGGCTTCCGGACCGGCAGCCGCCCGGCGGCTGTGACGGTGGTCCTGTACCGCTCCGAGGGTGAGTGGAGCATGCCCTTCGTCCGGCGTCGCGCGGACCTGGCCGACCATCCCGGACAGGTGGCGCTGCCGGGCGGAGGAGTCCGCGCTGGGGAGACCGCCTGGGAGGCCGCCGCGCGGGAGGTCGAGGAGGAGATCGGAGTGCCGGCCGGCGCGCTGACGCCCCTCGGCGCCGGCCAGCCCGTCTACGCCTCGGTTTCGAACTTCCACGTGGTTCCATTCGTGGCCTGGTCGCCCGATCCTGAGCTGGCCTTCGCTCACGACCCCGGCGAGCTGGAGGGCGTGCTCGAGATCCCCTTGCTGCGCCTGCTCGACGAGGCCGAGTGGAAGCCCGCCACCGAGGCCTGGATGGGGAGGTACTTCATGTGGGACGGCGTCCCCGTCTGGGGCCTGACCGAGCGCCTGCTGGCCGACCTGCTGCCGAAGATCAGGACCGCTCTGGACGCAGGTCGAACGCCCGATCCTCCAGCTGCGCCGCGGTGACCGGCGCCCGCGCCTGCAGCAGGCGCCGCGTGCGTGAGATGGTCCGCGCGTCGTTGACACCCAGCGCGCCGACCAGCTCGCCGCCGGCCAGCTGAAACACCGAGAAGGGCGGCTCCCCGAACTCGCCGCGAACGACCTCCTGGTCCCACTCGACTCCGGCGCCGGCGTACTGGAGGTTGAGGTCGTACTGGTCCGACCAGAACCAGGGCGCCTCTGCGAACGGCTCCAGCACGCCCGCCATCGCCTTCCCCACCGCGGTGCCGTGACGCCCCGCGGTCTGGAAGTGCTCGACACGCACGTGGCGGCCGTAGATCGGGCTGAAGTACGAGGCGCAGTCGCCGGCGGCGAACACGCCTTCGATCTCGGTGCGGCCGAACTCGTCGACCGTCAGGGGCAGCCCCAGCTCGTCGCGCGGCTCGGTGCCGGCGGCGACCAGGAGCGGCCGCTCGGCCGGCACCCCGGCCTCGCCGAGGCGCAGGTCGACCCCGTGCTCCCGATGGACACCGGCGAGCCAGCCGCCGAGCCTTGGACCGAGAACGCGCTGCATGGGCGCCGGCAAGGCCTCCTGGAGCACCACGCTTACGCCCAGGGATCGAGCTGAGGCCGCCACCTCACAGCCGATGAAGCCCGCTCCCAGCACGTGCAGAGAGGGGCCGTCGAGAGCGCGCCGGATTCGCTCGGCCTCCTCCCGGGTGCGCAGGTAGAGGGCGCCGGGCACCTCAAGGCGGCGCGGCGCCCGGCCGGTCGCCAGCAGCAGGAGGTCGAACTCGAGCGTGGCGCCGTCGCGCAGGCGAGCGCTGTGCCGAGCGATGTCGACCTCGGCGACCTGTTGGCCCAGCTTCATCTCGACGCCGTAAAGCTCGTACTGCGCCGGCGGCCGCAGCGGCAGCTTCTCGGCCGGGACCTGCCCGGTCAGGAACCCCTTCGAGAGGTGCGGACGCTCGTAGGGAGACCACCACTCTTCCGAGACCATCGTGATCGAGCCGCGGAAGCCGCCCTCCCGAAGGCCGACGGCTGCCCCGTCGGCGGCCGGCCCGCCGCCGACGATGAGGACCTTAGGGGTGCTGCCGGAAAAGCCTCGACGGACCTGCGGCACCTAGACGGGCGATCCCGGCGTCAGGGGGCCCGGCGCCGCCTCGGCGCGTATGGCGAATACGCTTCTCGCGGCGCCACCCCTTCCTGGGGCTCGCGACGCCGAGGCGCCGCATGCCTCGCCGAGGTTTTCGGCCGCACCCCTACTTGTCCCGGTTACGCCGCACCTCGTCGAGGTCTGACTTCACACGGCGGAGGTCGCGCACCAGGTAGAGGACGTAGCCGCCGATCAGGACCCCGGCGACGGTGTAGGCGACATAGAGGTAGGTCATCAGGACGCTCAGGCGACGCGCATGGCTTCGGTGATCGCCCGGAGGTCGCCCGCCTCGTCCCCCAGCTCGTCGATGCGGTACCGAACCGCGACCAGGACGGCCGCGAAGAGCAGGACCGAGAGCATCGTGACCATGAACGCCAGCAGCATCGACGCGGGCAGCGCGCCCGTCTCCAGGACCGGCCCCGGGTGGAGCGTGCGCCACCAGAGCACGCTGAAGTGGACGACCGGGATGTCGACGAAGCCGACGATGCCCACCACCGCGGCGAGGCGGGCGGCTCCGCGGCCCGTGTTGGCGACCCGGCGCAGGAGCAGGTAGGCCGCGTACACCAGCCAGAGGACCAGCGTCGAATCGAGGCGCGCGTCGCCCCACTGCCAGTACGTGCCCCAGGCCGAGGCGCCCCACAGCGACCCCATCACCAGGCAGACGGTGGTGAAGACGAGGCCCACCTGCGCCGACGCCCGCGCCAGGCGGTCGCTCCAGAGCCGCTCCCGCCAGAGGTAGAGCGCGCTCCCGAAGACCACGGCGGCGAAGCACATGTAGGCGGCGATGGCGGCGGAGACGTGGAGGTAGAAGATCCGCTGCACGTTGCCCTCGACCGCGTCAGGGGGCGCGTACAGGAAGATCAGCCACCCCGACAGGAGCAGTCCCAGCACAGCCAGCGGGGCGGCCAGCCGGAGAGCGCGGTCGAGCGTTGCATTCAGATCAGTCATCGAGCACAAATCGCGCCGCCAAAGAGGCGGTGACGACGAAAAGTATGGCGACGGCGAGGAGCCTGGGCAGGGCCTGGTCGCTGCCTGGCGAGCCGCCGCTCATCGCCACCTGCACGGCGCGGCCACCGGCGATCACCAACGGCACCCAGAGCGGAAGGGCGAGGACCGGCAGCAGGAGCTCCCGCGCTCGGGTCTGCGCCGCCAGCGCCGCGAAGAGGCAGCCGAGGCCGGCCATGCCTGCCGTCGCGAGCAGGACCGCCGCGACGAGGTAACCGCTCAGCGGGACGCCGAAGAAGATCGCGAGGGCGGGGACGAGGACCGCCTCGCAGGCCACGAGCAGCCCGAAGCCGGCCAGGGCCTTGCCCAGGAAGATCACCTCGCTCGGGGTCGGTGTCAGGAGCATCGCCTCGAGCGTCCCCTGCTCCTTCTCGGCAGCGAAGGCACGGCCGAGACCGGTGACGGCGGCGAAGACCAGGGCCAGCCAGAGCACGCCCGGAGCGATCTGGGCGGCGCCCGCCCGGTCAACGTCGAAGGCGAAGTTCGCGACCAGGATCGCCAGGACCGCGAACTGCGCCAGCGCGGGCCACAGCTCGCGGCTGCGCCACTCGGCGCGAAAATCCTTCGCCGCGATCGTGAGCACCAGCTTCACTGGGCGGCCTCCGCGGCGGAGGGCGCTTCAACCCGGCCCTCCCGCAAGCGCAGGCTGCGCCGGCCGAGCCTGAGCGCGAGGTCGCGGTCGTGCGTCGCCAGCACCACCGTGCGGCCCTGGGCGAGCTCCGGCAGCAGGGCGCAGCCGTCCTCGTCCAGGCTGGCGTCCGGCTCGTCGAGGATCCAGACCTGTGGGTCATGGACCAGCGAGCGCGCCAGCGCCAGCCGCTGCTGCAGGCCCCTCGAGAGCTCTCCTGCCGGCCGGTCCGCGGCGTGCGCGACCCCGGCGCGCTCGAGGGCCAGCCGTGCCTCATCACGGCCCAGGCCGTGCAGCCGGGCGAAGAACAAGAGGTTCTCGAAGCCGCTGAGCGCCGGGTAGACGGCGGGCTGGTGCCCCAGGTAGCCGACCCTGGCGCGAATGGCCTGCCGGTCGCGCTGCCCCGCGACCACCAGCTCTCCCGTCGACGGTCGGACCGCCGTCGCCAGGATCCGCAGCAGGCTGGTCTTGCCCGCGCCGTTGGGGCCGAGCACGGCCAGCCGGTCGCCGGCGTCCAGCTCGAGGTTCAGGGGCGCCAGGGCGACGCGGCGGCCGTAGGCGAGCGAGATCCCGGAGGCCGAGATCACAGCGCGGCGAGGCGCTCCCGCGCTTCCTCCGGGCTCAGGCGGCCGGTGGCGAGATCGAGCTCCACCTCCTCGCGCAGCTCGAGGCGGCGATCGTCGTCGCGCGGCCGGCGGCGTACCCGCTCGACACGGCCCTGGATCAGCGGCCAGGTCACGAAGGGGAAGACGGCGATCAACAGCAATACGGCGAGGGTGTATGTCACGTCGGCACCGCCGCAGTCGAGGGCCGCGTGGCTGGCGCGGGCAGTCGGGCGCGGACCGGAGCCCGCAGGTTGCCGAAGAGGACGCCCAGCACCAGCAGGGCTGCACCGGCCCAGATCCAGTCGACCAGGGGGTTGACGGCCACGAGGAACGCCGCCGACCCGTCCGGCGCGACCGTGCCCAGAACCACGTAGAGGTCCTGGAAGACGCTGGTGCGGATGGCGACGAGGGCGTCGCTCTGGCCGCCGAAGTCTGGGTAGGCGATGCGGCCCGGCTGCATCGGCGAGCCGTCGACGGCCACGGAGGCGACCGCCTGGACGTGCCCGTGGTCGAGACGCGTGACCTGGATGCTCTCCAACCGGACGACGTGGCCGGCGACGTTCGCCTGCTGCCCCGGCCTTAGCACCACGTCGCGCTCCGAATGCCCGAGTTGCGAGCCGGCCACGCCGGCGGCCACCAGCACGATTCCGAGGTGCGCCAGGTAGGCGCCGTAGCGGCGCCGATGACGCAGCAGCAGGCGGCCGACGGCGCCCCTCGCGTAGGTCCGGGCCCGCCAGAGCTCGAGCAGGCTGGCGGCTGCCGCCCCGGCCAGCGGTGCAGCGACCAGGACCGCGATCGGGTTGCGCGGCCCCAGCACAAGCACGAGCACCGACGCCAGCAGCGCCGCGATGCCGACCGGCCGCAGGGCGCGAATCCAGGCGCGGCCGCCCCCTCGCCACGGCACCAGCGGCCCGACCGCGAGCAGGACCAGGACGCCGAGCAGGAGCGGACCGGCCGCATGGTCGTAAAACGCCGGCCCGGCCGCCGCCTGCGAACCCGTGAACAGCCCCGCCGTCAGCGGCAGGAGCGAGCCCCAGAGGATCACGGCGACGACGGCCAGCAGCAGCGCGTTGTTCAGCACGAAGGCGCCCTCGCGTGACACCGGCTCTTCGATCGGCCCGTCGCTGCGGAGCACGCCGATCCGAGCCACCGCCACCGCCACCGCCAGCGAGATGAGCAGCGACGCGGCCAGCAGGGCGAAGAACCACGGCCCGGCCGGGCTGACGGCGAACGAGTGCACCGACGGCACGACCCCGCTCCGGACGATGAAGGTGCCCAGCAGCGCCAGGTTGAACCCACCGAGCACGAGCACGGTGCTCCATGCGCGCAGCCGGCCTCGGCGCTCCTGGACCTGCACCGAGTGTAAGTAGGCGGTGGCCACCAGCCACGGCATCAGCGCGGCGTTCTCGACCGGGTCCCAGCCCCAGTAGCCGCCCCAGCCCAGCACGTGGTACGCCCACCACATCCCCAGCGTCAGCCCGACGGACAGCAGTCCCCAGGAGAGGAGGGCGAAGCGCCGGATGACGTGCAGCAGCGGCCCCTCGAGCCGGCCCGCGAGCAGCCCGCCGACCGTCAAGGCGAACGGGACGGAGAACGAGCTGAGCCCAGCCAGCAGGAAAGGCGGGTGCACGAGCATGCCGCCGTCTCGAAGCAGCGGGTTGAGGCCCAGGCCGTCGCGGGCGGGGGTCGCGAGGAGGTCGAAGGGGTCGGCCACGAACGCGAGGATGTAGAGGAGGAAGCCGACGAGCGCGCCGAGCACGGCGGCGGCGAAGGCCGAGGCGCGCGTGTCGAGGCGGGCCGCGGCCGCGATGGCCGCGCTGCCCAGCACCGCCGTGATCAGGGTCCAGTAGAGGAGCGATCCTTCCTGCCCGCTGTAGAAGGCCGACGCGGCCAGGGTGGCCGGGGTGTCGACGTCGGTGTGCTGCGCGACGTAGGCCAGCGCGAAGTCGTGGGCGAGGAAGGCGGCCAGAAGGACGCCGGTCGCGACCAGCAGCAGCGCCGTGACGCCGTACATCGCGCGGCGACCGACCGCGGCGAGCGTCGCCTGCTCGCGGACCCCGGCGAAGAGCGACAGCACCGCGGCGAAGCCGGCCAGCATGACGGCGGCGAGCAGCAGCGCGCCGCCGAGGACGCCGTAGACCATCAGCCGGTGCTCTTACCGGCGGTGAAGCGCGACGGACACTTGGTCAATAGCGTCGCAGCGTGGAACGTGCCGTCCCGTCCCATCGAGCCCTCGACCACCACCTGCACGCCGTTGCGGAAGATGTCCGGCAGCTGCCCGTGATAGGTCACCGCCATCGTGTAGCCCGCGTCAACGGCGTCGAAGCGCACATCCAGGGGCGTCGGCCCGTACGTCACGTCGCGCACCGTGCCGAGCACGCGCACGTCGGAGCCCCCGGGCGCGGCTTTGACCTCGGCGACGGTGCGGTAGTAGGCGACCCCGGTGCCGGTCGCCGAGTAGACCAGGTAGCCGGCGCACGCGGCCACCAACGCGCCCAGCAGGATCCAGCGCGTCATGCGGACACCATCCCCAAGTCGGTGGCGAGCTGGCCCTGCGTCATCGGACCGATGGCGATGGCGCGGACCACGCCGCGCGCGTCAAGAAAGTACGTCTCGGGGTTCGACTGGACGCCGAACGCCGTGCCGGCGTCCTCCGAGTACCCGATCGGATAGGCGTACGGACCGGCGACGCTCGCGTAGGCGCGCGCCGCGCTCAGGCTGTCCTGGTAGAGGAGACCGAGGAACGCGACGTCCGGGCGCGTGCCCGCCGCCGCGGCGAGCGCCGGCGCCTCCTTCTTGCAGTCGGCGCACCAGGTGGCCCAGAAGTTCACGACGACAGGCCGCCCGCGGTACGCGGCAAGCGAGACCGAGCCGCCGTCCAGCAGCTCGAAGGTGACGCTGGGCGCCGCCGACCCGATCCGCGCGACGGGCGCGGCGGGCGGGTGCGCCAGGCCCCAGCCGAGCACGCCCAGCACGGCCGCGGCGACGAGGGTCGCGCCCAGCGCGGCGAAAAGCTTCATGAGGGCGCCAGCGCCTCCAGCGCATTCACGAGGTCCCCGGGCTGGCCGTCAGGGACGGTGAGCGAGAGAGCGATCTCATCGAGACCTGACCGCTCCAGCTCGGAGAGCCGCGCACGGCAGCGGTCGAGCGGCCCGATGATCGAGACCAGGTCGACCATCTCGTCGGTCACCGCGGCCAGCGCCTCGTCGCGCCGCTTCGCCAGGTACAGGTCCTGGATGCGCTCCGCCTCGGCCTCGAAGCCGTACTGGCGCCAGAGACGGTTGTAGTAGTTGCGCTCGCGGGAGCCCATGCCGCCGATGTAGAGGCAGAGGTAGGGGCGGACGCGGTCGCGCCCGGCCGCCAGGTCGTCGGTCACCACAACCGTCTGGAAGGTGCCGATCGTCAGGTCGTCGATGTCGCGGCCAGCGGCGCGAGCCCCCTCCTCCAGCAGCGGGCGCACGACTTTGGGAAAGTGCTCGGCCGAGTAGAAGACGCCGAGCCAGCCGTCCGCCGTGGCGCCGGTGGCGCGGAGCCCCGCGGGCGTCAGCGTCGCGAAGTACACGGGCACCGTGTCGCGCACGGGATGCGTGATCAGCTTGAGACCCATCGGGATGCTGAACACCTCGCCCTCATAGGTGACGCGCTCGCGCTTGAGCACGCAGCGGACCACGTCCGCCGTCTCCTGCATGCGCTTCACGCCCTTCTCGAAGGGGACGCCGTGCCAGCCCGCGACCACCTGGTGGCCGGAGGTGCCGAGGCCGAGGACGAAGCGGCCGCCGCTGATCGCGTCGAGCGCCGCGGCCGTCTGGCCGATCAGCGCGGGCGAGCGGCTGAAGACGTTGATGATCCCGGTCCCGAGCTTGATGCGTTCCGTCGAGCACGCGTACATCGCCAGGATCGAGATCGCGTCCCACCCGTAGGCCTCGGGCACCCAGACCGTGTCGTAACCGAGCCGGTCCGCCGCCTGCACGAAGGAGACCATCTCGTTGGGAGGGCGCGAATCGGCATAGGGCACGTTGATCCCAATGCGCATTCGCTGGTGAGTCTATTCAGTCCGACCTGCCCGGCAGCGAGTTCGATTGGGCAATCCGGGCGAAGAGCTGCGCCGACGGCTTCGGCCGCCGGGCCAGGGTCGCGCGGTCGACCTCGATCAGGCCGAACTTCATGGCGTACCCCTGGGCCCATTCGAAGTTGTCCATCGACGTCCAGTGGAAATACCCGCGCACGTCGACGCCGTCCTCTGTGATGGCGAGCCAGACCTGCTCCAGCACGTCGAGGAGGAAGCGCTGCCGCAGCTCATCGTCGGTGGTCGCCAAGCCGCTCTCCGTGATGTAGACGGGCAGCCCGCGGGGCTTCAGCTCGTCGAGCACCTGGCGCATCCAGCCGGGCACGATCGCCCAGTCGAAGTCGCTGGTCGGGATCCCCGGCGGGTTGAAACGCCGGATGAAGAGCTCGCCGGGTCGCGTCGGGTCGAAGGCGGCCAGCTGCCCGCTGTAGTGGTTCAGGCCGATGTAGTCGGCGCTGGCCTCCGTGATCTTCTCGAGCCGCCCGCCCCGCCCCGGCCAGGTGTCGGCCAGGAGCCGGCCCGTGCGGGCGGCGGCGCGGTCGCGGCGCTTACGCGGGTGCGCCGGCAGCAGCAGCCACTGGTTGAACGCGAGGCCGACGGGCGCGTGGGGGGTGGTCACCTTCAGCTCGCGGTAGGCGGCCTCGTGCGCCTGGCGCAGGTTGCCCAGGACCCGGTGCCAGCCGCGCAGGTCCGCTCGGCGCGCGGGCGGGAACTCGCCGAGCAGCCAGCCCTGGACGGCGTAGACGTTCGGCTCGTTGATCGTGCACCACATCGCGACCAGGTCGCCCAGCTCTGCGGCCACCCTGCGCACGAAGGGCAGGAAGGCGTCGGCAGCGCCGCCGGCCGCCCACCCGCCGCGGTCCGTGAACCAAAGCGGGCTCGTGAAGTGGTGCAGCGTCACCATCGGCGCCATCCCCTGCTCGCGGAGCTCTGAGAGCACATCGCGGTAGTGACGCAGCTCGCGGTCGTCGAACTCGCCCGGCGACGGTTCGACACGGGACCATTCGATCGACAGGCGGTGGCAGTTGTGCCTCAGCCGGCGGAGGTCGCGGAAGTCCTCGCGATACCTGTTGTAGTGGTCGCAGGCCACGGCGGCCGAGCCGCCGTCGCGGATGCCGCCCTCCTGCTCGAAGCGCCACCAGTCGTTGTTGCTCAGTCCTCCCTCGACCTGGTGCGCGGCGGTCGCCGCGCCCCAGAGGAAGCCGTCAGGAAACGAGCGCTCGGGCGCCATCGCGGTACTCGACGGTCAGCATCCCCGCGCGTGCCACGGGTTTGCGCGTCAGCTCACGATCCGTCTCCGCGCGACCGTCCAGCACGACCCAGGCGGCCTGGAGCGGATCGGCGTGGCTGATCAGGGCGGTGGTCTGGTCGGGAAACCGCTGCGCGAGGTCGTCGGCCACATCCAGCACACGCCTCGCCATCTCGCCGACCGGCTCGTCGCCGTCCAGCCAGCCGCGGCGCGCCTTGTGGACGAACCAGAGGGGCCGCACCAGCGGGATCTGCCAGTACGGCACGCCCTGCAGGTAGCGGCTGAACTCGGCCTCGCGCAGCTCCGGTCGCGGCTCCAGCACCGGAGGCGGGTCCATCTGCGCGGCGATGATCTCCGCCGTCTCGCGCGCCCGGTCGAGCGGGCTGTGCGCGATCAACGGAATCCCCTCCGGCGCGAGCCGCCGGCCGAGCTCCTCCGCCTGGCGCCGGCCCTTTGCCGAGAGCACGAAGCCGGGCAGGTGACCGTACAGCAGCTTGCGCGGGTTCTCCACGTCGGCGTGCCTGATCAAGAGGACGCGGGTGGGCACCAAAGAAGTATCGAGGGCGAGGGCGTCTTAGAGCGGCGAGACGGCGTGCGTGCGGTTCGGGCCCTCGGCGCGGCCGCCGATGAGCGCCTGGGCCGCGGTGGCGAGGAGGTCCTCGTGGCCCATCCGCTCGTGGTGAACGGTGGCGGCCCCGCAGCTGACGGTCAGCCGGTTCCAGGCGCCGCTCGTCTCGAACTCGTGCGCGGCCACCGTCCGGCGGACCTTGTCGGCCGCGTCCAGAGCGCCTTCGTAGTCGGTCTCCGGGAGGACGACCCCGAAGAGGACCTCTTCCTCGCTGTCCATCGCGCACACGGTGTCCGTGTCGCGGATGGCGGCGGCAAGCACCTTGCCCAGCTCGCGGCGCAGCTGCAGCATCTCGGTGCGGCTCAGCTCACGGCTGATGACGTCCGCGTGGTTCAGCTCGCAAACGAGCACCGACAGGGGCCGGTGATAGCGCCCGGCGCGGTTGGCCTCCTGGTCGCTCAGGGCCTGCAGGAAGTCCTGGTTGAACAGTCCGGTGGTGGTGTCGACGATGAAGAGCGGGCTCGAGCGCCGGTCGTCGACGCTGTGGGCGCAGTGCGGGCAGTAGCGTGCGTCGGCCGGCAGGTTGGCCTCGCAATTCCAGCAGGATGCCATTTGTGGCCGGGATTGTAAGGCCGGAGTAAGTTCAACCGGGCAATATGTCGCAGGCGGATCTGTTCGGGTCTCCGGCCGAACCTGAGCTCGGTGAGCCACTCGCCAGCCGGATGCGTCCGCGCACGTTTGACGGGCTCGTCGGCCAGCAGTCGGTGGTCCCCGTCCTGCGGCGGCTGGCCGAGTCCGGCAGCCTCCCGAGCCTGGTGCTCTGGGGCCCACCCGGCAGCGGCAAGACGACGCTCGCGCGGCTGCTCGCGACGGTCACCGAAAGCCGCTTCGTCAGCCTGAGCGCGGTCACGGCGGGCGTGGCCGACCTGCGCCGGGTCGTGGCCGAGGCGCGCGACGCGCGCCGGCTGGGCAGCCGAACCGTCCTCTTCATCGATGAGCTGCACCGCTTCAACAAGGCCCAGCAGGACGCGATCCTCCCCCATGTCGAGGACGGCACGGTGACGCTCATCGGCGCGACGACGGAGAACCCGTCGTTCGAGGTGATCACGCCGCTGCTCAGCCGCTCGCGAGTCTTCCGGCTCGAGGCGCTGACGGAAGCGGACCTCGACGCGGTGCTGTCCCGCGCCCTGATCCAGCTCCAGGTGGACGCCGGCGAGGACGCGCGCGCCGCGTTCGTCAGCGGGTCGCGGGGCGACGCGCGAGTGCTGCTCAACGCGCTCGAGACGGCGGCCGCGCTCGCCGCCGGCGAGCACATCGAGGTCACCCACGTGGAGCAGGCGCTGCAGCAGGGGCACCTGCTCTACGACCGCGCCGGCGACCAGCACTACGACATCGTCTCCGCGCTGATCAAGAGCGTCCGCGGGTCGGACCCCGACGCCGCTGTGTACTGGCTGGCGCGCATGGTCGAGGCCGGCGAGGACCCCATGTTCGTGGCGCGGCGGCTCGTGATCCTGGCCGCGGAGGACATCGGTCTCGCGGACCCGATGGCGCTGCCCGTGGCGGTGGCGGCGCAGCAGGCGGCCTTCTTCGTCGGCCTCCCCGAGGCGCTGCATCCCCTGACCGAGGCCGCGCTCTACCTCGCCCGGGCGCCCAAGTCGCGAGCGGTGCCGGACGCCTACGGCGCCGCGGCAGCGGCGATCAAGCGCACCGGCAACCTGCCCGTGCCGCTGCACCTGCGCAACGCGGTGACCGGTCTGATGCGCGACCTGGGGTACGGACAGGGCGAGGGCGGTTTCCTCCCGCCGGAGCTCGAAGGCGAGCGGATCGCCGACCCCCGTACCCTTCCTGACGATGAGTGACGCCCTCGTCATCTTCAAGCCCGACTCGGCGCACCGGCTGGCGGCGCGCGCCGGCTTGTGGTCGTGGCTGGCCAGCGAGCGCGCGTGGAAGATCGAAGCGATCACCTGGTATCAGCCGCCGGCCGAGCTCATCGAGTCCCACTACGACTTCCTGCAGGGCCGTCCCTTCTTCCCCTGGCTGGTCGACTTCATGACGGCGCTCCCGGTCGCCGTGGGCCGGCTCAGTGCCGAGCCTGCGGCCTTGGAGCAGATGCGGTACGAGCTCGGCGAGACGCGGATCGCCGAGTCGCGGCCGGGCTCCCTGCGCGAGCGTTTCGGCATCTTCGGCGGCTGCAACTGCCTCCACCTGTCCGACTCGCCGGAGACGGGCGGCCGCGAGGTGGAGATGTGGTCGCGCTGGTGCGACCTGTCAGGCGGGTCGAAGGTGGACCTGACGCCGGACGGTGACCGCCCCGATCACACCTACCAGCTGCGCTCGCTGGCGACCCAGATCAACGGCGGGCGCCACCTCGAGCTCGCGATAACCGAGGTGAAGAGGCTGCTGAAGGAGGAGTCGGAACTGGAGGGCGAGGAGTTCGCCGCTCTCTCGCGCGTAGTCCTGGGCGCCTTCACCTAGAGCCCCCTCCCTCTGCGGGCCCGCGGCCGGCCCCGCGCCCCTTCGGACTCCTCGGATAGGGCCCGCGGCCGGCGGCGCGCCCCATCCGGCGCCGGGGCGTCCTAGTGGTCCTGCGTCTCCCGCGGCGGCTCCAGCCCCCGCTCCGGAGCCCCGCCCGTGGCCCCCTGCACCGTCACCACGTTGTTGAAGAGCTCCGAGTTGGGCACCACGACGAGCGAGCCGTCGCCGGTGCGCAGGAACGTGACCCGCAGGCGCACCTCGGTCACCGTCCCGGACAGGGTGCCGATCGTCACGACGTCGCCCACCCTGATGTTGCGTTCGAGCTGCACGTAGAACCCCGAGACGTAGTTCTTCAGCAGGTCCTGCACGCCGATCGAGGCGATGATCGTGCCGAGGATGAGTCCCGTGAGGGCCACCTGCTGGGATTCGAAGACCACGCCGAGGCCGATGAAGACGCCGAGGATGACCAGGCCCGCGGCGACCGCGCGGCCGGCCAGCTTCGCCACGAGCTCCACGTCCGCCCGACCGCGGAGCACCCGCCGCAGCACCGCGGGTGAGAACCGGGCCAGCACCGAGAAGACGACGAAGATGCCGACGCCGATGAGCAGGAACCACCACAGCGGGGTCGGCACGGACGCGGCCACGGCCGGCCGGAGACCGAAGAAGCTGCTACTCGCCGCCGTTCTCGGCTGAGGCGTCGGGCTCCGTCGAGCCCTCTTTGGGCGCCTCGCCCGCGGCGCCTTCCTCGGCGGGCAGCTCCCCTGCCTCGGCGAGCGCCTCCGCCTCCAGGACCGCCGCGGCCTCGGCCTCGGCGGCCTCCTCGGCGGCCACCTCCATCGCCACCTTCTTCGGGGCGACCTTGACCACCAGCTCCTCGGGGTCCGTCTGGATCGTGACGCCCTCGGGCACCGCCACCTCGGAGACGCGGATGCCTGCTTCGAGCTCCTCCAGCCCGGACACGTCCACCTCGAACGACTCGGGGATGTCGGAGGGCAGGCACTCCACTTTGAGCGTGTGGAGCGCGATCAGCAGGTCGCCGTCGTTCCGCTTGACCGCCGGCGACTCGCCGGTGATCACGATCGGGACGTCCACGCTGAGCTTGTCGCGTAGGTTGACCCGGTAGAGATCGACATGAATGGGACCCAGCTGGCGCGGATGCGTCTGCACCTCGCGCACCAGCACCTTCACCGCCCTCGCGCCGTCGAGCGCGAGATCGACGAGATGGGTATGGCCCGCCCGGGAGTAGATCGTCTGGAACTCCTTCTGGTCGAGCGCGATCGCCGTGGACTTGGACTGGTGTCCATAGAGCACGGCGGGCAGGGCGCCTTCGTGTCGAAGACGCCTCGAGCGCTTGCCTGTGATCTCGCGCGCGTGAGCGTTGAGCTTGAGAGAGGGGGCCATCGGACCGAGGCTATGATATCGAAGCCTGCCGCCGGAACTTCCTCTGCGCGGACGCCGTTACACAGCTGAATGACCTCACGCTCCAGATCACGCCGAACTCGACGCATCCTCGCCCTCACCACAGCCGCGGTCCTGGGCGTGCTGGCCGTGGTGGCAGTCCAGCTCGAGGTGGGCGCCACCGACGCCTCCAAGGTCTACCAGCTGGCCAAGGACCGGCTCGACGCGGCGCTCAGCCAGGCGGCCAACGCGGGGTACTCGGACCAGCAGCTGCAGCCCGTCATCGCCGGCGAGGACAGGTACACGAACTCGACCGACCCGATCTGGGTGAGCGACCAGCCTGGCTACTACCAGCAGCGGGCGGACGCTATGAACCAGCTGCGAGTGCAGCTCGGCCAGCTCGAGTCCGCCGTGCTCGCCGACGAGAAGCAGTCCGTCACCACCGACCTTCAGAAGGCGGCGGACGAGCTGGGCCAGGCGACGGCCAATGGAGCCGACCCGGCCGACCTCGACTCGCTCCACGCGGAGCTGTCGGCCGCCGAGTTCGCGGAGAGCTCGGCCCGCGAGCCCCGCGACTATGCCCCGATCGCGGACAAGGCAGGCGACGTCTTCAACCGCGCTCAGCAGCTGGTCGGCGCCCAGGCAGCCGACCTGGCGAGCATCCAGTCGTCGGCCACGACGCTCCAGGCTCAGCTGGCCTCGGACCCGGCCAAGCTGAAGCAGGCGGCTCAGAAGGCGATCGCGACAGGACGCAACGACGCGAGCGTCGCCGCCTACCTGAAGCTCACGGCCGTCTCGCGTCCGTATCACCAGCTCGAGCGCTACCAGTCACTGCTGACGGCCGCCGGCACCGACCCCGCGAAGCTGGCCGTGGCGGCGGCGGGGGCGCAGCACTACCAGCAGGCGATCCACGACACGCTGCTCGCGAACCTGCCCAAGAAGGCGATCGTCATCTCGTGGCAGGCCGAGGAGCTGTGGGCCTACGAGAACGGCAAGCAGGTGCAGGACACGCTGGTCACCACCGGCCGGCCGCAGCTGCCGACCGACATCGGCGCGATGAAGGTGCTGTCCAAGAACTCGCCCTGGACGATGCGGTCGCCGTGGCCGCGCAGCTCGCCGTGGTACTACCCACCGACGACGGTGCAGATGGCGATCTGGTTCACCGACACGGGCGAGTCGATGCACGACGCGTACTGGGAGCCGGACTGGGCCCTGGGCCCCAACAGCCAGTACGGCGGCTATGCAAGTCACGGCTGCGTGCACGTGCCCTACACCGTGGAAAAGTTCCTCTACAACTGGACTGAGATCGGGACGCCGGTGGTCGTCATCCCCGGCGACGGCAGTACCGTGGCGAACCAGGTCGCCCAGATATCAGTCGACGCGAATGGGGAGCCGACCACCGGCCCGAAAGGCGTCTAGCGCCCTAACCTAGGGCTGGCGAGCCCCGTCGCCGCGGAGGTCCTTCTCCACTGCCCGGCGTGCGTCGCGCACCTGGTCCTTGGCCTCGCCGAGCTTCTGGCGGCCCTTGCCCTTGGCCTCTTCGCCGGGCTGCCCCAGCGCCTTGCCCTTGAGCTCCTCGACTTTCCCCTTTGCCTTGTCCTTCATCGATTCGAACCTCCTATGCGATCTCTCTAAGCGACTTCCGGCCGGCCGCGCTCTGCCTCTAGCCGAAGGTCCTTGCCGCAGGCGTCGTCGACGATCGCCTGGTAGTGCTGCATGGCCCGATGCATCCCATCGGCCCGGCCTCCCCGCGACAGCCGCCGCGCCTCGCGCAGCTCCCGAGGCATCACGCGCTCGTGGTGCATCTCCGCGCCGCGCTCGCTGAGGATCGAGACCGCGAGCTGGTCGGCTTCGCGGAGCGCCTCGCGCGGCTCGTCGATGAACCGGGTTTCGATCACCCGCCAGCGCTCCGCGGAGCGCCGCCGGGACTCGTCCGACAGGTCGTTCAGGTGGAGCCTGCCCGAGCGTCCCCGGACCAGCCCCCAGATCAACGTCACGATCAGCAGGACGGCGATCGCGACTACTACCACGATCCACTGCATTCGATTAAACCTCCTTTGGTGACAACGCTGCTATCGCGTTATCTACCAGCCAGAGGCTACGCCGTCAAATCGAGGGTCAGCTTTCGGGGAACTTTTGGTGCAGCCAGTCGACGATCGCTTGGAGCGGCGTGCCGGGGCCGAAGATCTCAGCCACGCCCATCTCCTTCAACTCGGGGATGTCGTCCTCCGGGATGATGCCGCCGGCGAACAGCAGGATGTCCGCCGCCTGCTTGGCCTTCAGCACCTCGAGGGTCCGCGGGATCAGCGTCATGTGGGCGCCCGACAGCAAGGAGAGGCCGATGACCTGAGCGTCCTCCTGCAGCGCGGCCTCGACGACCATCTCGGGCGTCTGCCGCAGCCCCGTGTAGATGACCTCGAAACCCGCGTCGCGCAGCGCGCGCGCCACCACCTTGACACCGCGGTCGTGACCGTCGAGGCCCACCTTGGCCAGCACGATCCGGACCGGCCGCACGCGCGTCGCCATCAAATAATTGCCTGTTCCGTGTAGAGGCCGAAGACGTCCACCAGCGTGCCCATGATCTCGCCCTCGGTCGCGTAGGCCCGTACCGCGTCGAGAATGTGCGGCATCAAGTTCTCGGTGGGCGATTGCGCCGCGCGGCGCAGCGTGTCCAGCGACTTGGTGCAGCGCGCCTGGTCGCGCTTGGCGCGCACCTGACGCACACGTTCGACCTGCCGCTGCTCGGCCTCGGGCGTGATGCGCAGGATGTCCAGCTCCTCGTCCTCGTTCCCGGCCTGGAACTCGTTGACGCCCACGATGACGCGCCGCTTGCGCTCTAGCTCCTGCTGGTATCGGAACGAGGCGTCCGCGATCTCCTTCTGGAAGAAGCCCTGCTCGATGGCGGGGATCACGCCGCCGAGCTCGTCGATGCGCCGGAAGTATTCCTCGGCCTCGACCTCCATGCGATCGGTGAGCGCCTCTACGAAGTAGGAACCGCCCAGCGGATCGACCGTGTTCGCGGCGCCGCTCTCGAAGGCGAGCACCTGCTGCGTGCGAAGCGCGATCCGCGCCGCCTTGTCCGACGGCAGCGCGAGCACCTCGTCCATAGCGTTGGTGTGCAGAGACTGCGTGCCACCGAGGACGGCGGCCATCGCCTCGACGGCGGTGCGGGCGATGTTCACCTCGGGCTGCTGCGCGGTCAGCGAGACGCCGGCGGTCTGCGTGTGGAAGCGCAGCTTCCAGGACCGCGGGTCGCGGGCGCCGTAGCGCTCCTTCATGTGGCGAGCCCAGATGCGGCGCGCCGCGCGGAACTTCGCGATCTCCTCGAAGAAGTCGATGTGCGCGTCGAAGAAGAAGGAGAGGCGCGGGGCGAACTCGTCGATCTTCAGGCCGCGCTCGAGCGTCGCGTCGACGTAGGCGAAGCCGTCCGCGAGCGTGAAGGCCAGCTCCTGAGCGGCGGTCGAGCCTGCTTCCCGGATGTGATAGCCGCTGACGCTGACGGTGTTCCAGCGCGGCACCTCGCGAGTGCAGAACTCGATCGTGTCGACCACCAGCCGCATCGACGGCTCGGGCGGGAAGATGTACTCCTTCTGGGCGATGTACTCCTTCAGGATGTCGTTCTGAAGCGTCCCGCCGACGTCTGAGAGAGCGACGCCCTGCTTCTCGGCGACGGCGAGGTACATCGCGAGCAGGATCGCGGCCGGCGAGTTGATGGTCATCGACGTCGTGATCTCGCCCAGGGGGATCCCGTCAAGCAGGATCTCCATGTCGGCGAGCGAGTCGATGGCCACGCCGCAGTGCCCGATCTCGCCGCGACTGGTCGGCGCGTCCGAGTCCTGGCCCATCAGCGTCGGCATGTCGAAGGCGACTGAGAGGCCGTTCTGTCCGTTGGCGAGCAGGTAGTGGTAGCGCCGGTTGGTCTCCTCGGCGGTGCCGAAGCCCGAGAACTGACGCATCGTCCAGAGGCGGCCCCGGTACCCGGTCTCGTGGATGCCGCGCGTGTACGGGAACTCGCCCGGCCGCTCCTCCGGCCGCTGTGGCAGGTCGGCGGAGGTGTAGAGCGGCTGGATCGGCAGCCCGGAGATCGTCGAAGTCTCGAGGTCCTCGCGCTTCACGAAGTCATTATTTCCCCAGCCGCGACAAAATCTCATCAGCCGCGGCGTACGGCAGCCCCTCTTCGGTGAGCTTGCGCGCGATCCCGCTGTCCCGCTCGAGCAGCTCGCGGGCCTGGTCGCGGGCCCATTCGGAGACGACGTCCGCCGCCTCGTCACGCAGGCGCTGCTCCGCCAGCTTCTCCCCCTCCCCGCTCGTGCGCAGGTGCTCGCGGTGCTTGTCCAGCGCGGCCACCAGGTCCTCGACGCCCTGCTGCTTGACCGCTGTCATGGCCACGATCGGCGGCTTCCAGGCGAGCTTGGGGCCCATGTTCAGCATGCCGCGGATCTCCTGCATCGTCCGCTGCGCGCCGGGCAGGTCGGCCTTGTTCACGACGTAGACGTCCGCTATCTCCATGATCCCGGCCTTGAACATCTGCACGCTGTCCCCCAGGCCAGGGGTGAGGACGACGACTGTGGTGTCGGCGATGGCGGCCACCTCGAGCTCCGACTGCCCGACGCCGACCGTCTCGAGCACGACACGTTCGAAGCCGAAAGCGCCCAGCAGCCGGATCGTCTCGCGCGTCGCGACCGACAGGCCGCCGAGGTGGCCCCGCGCGCCCATGCTGCGGATGTAGACGCGTTCGTCCAGCGCGTGGCGCTGCATGCGGATGCGGTCCCCGAGCAGCGCGCCGCCCGAGTAGGGCGAGTTGGGGTCCACGGCCAGCACCGCCACCGACTGGTCGTGCTTGCGCCACCAGGTGACCAGCGCGTCCACGATCGTCGACTTGCCCGTGCCGGGCGCGCCGGTGAAGCCCACGACCGGCGGCCGGTCGAGCCGGTCGCGCAGGCCCTCGAACAGCTCGCGGACGGCCGGGTCGCGGCGCTCGACCATCGAGATGGCCCGCGCCAGCGCGCGGATGCTCCCCTTCTTGAAGTCCGCCAGGACTGACTCCACGTCAGTCCGGGACGTTACTGAAGTCCGAGCCAGTGGCGGGCGTAGTCGCGGCCCAGCACCACCACGATGCCTGTCGTCTGCTGGCCCGAGGCGGCTGACGGGTCCTGGCTCACGACGGGCAGCCCGAAGAAGTTGTGCATCCACTCGATCAGGGACGGGTACTTGCCGTTGGTGTTGTCGACGATGTAGCCCTGCGCCTCGTAGTAGTGGCGCACTCCCGGGACGACGTTGAAGCCCAGCGGCTTCAGGATCGCCGTGACCCGGTCGCCGAGGTCGCTGGTGTTGAGGCTGGCGTTGGCGATCTGGATCGGCACGTGGCCGACCAGCGCGCTTCGCGGCACGAGGTCGTTCTGGAAGTAGGTGTGGATGACGCTGTAGGTCTGGTCGATCGGGCAGAGCACGTACGTGTAGTACGGGCCGCAGCTGTCCTGCTGCGCGTAGTAGCCGGCCAGCAAGTCGGTGTCCGTGAGCGCCAGGTGCTCGATGCCCGAGTCCTGGATGCCGCCGGCGGTCGAATAGAGCGCGGTCAGGTCGCCGAACGACAGGTCGGTGGTGAAGTTCTGCTGGAGCGCGCTCATCAGCTGCGGAGCCCGCGTCAGGCCGTTGACGCTCAGGGCCTGCTTGCGAATTGCCGAGAGGATCAGCTGCTGCCTGCGGGCCCGCCCGAAGTCGGTGGCCTGGTCGGGCTCGATCGCGTGCCGGGAGCGCGCGATCTCGAGCGTCTGCTCACCGTTGTACTTGGCGCAGCCCGCCGGGTAGCTGATCGTCCGGATGCCGTGAAGGCGCGGGTACTGGTGATCGATCAACGGCTCGCTGAGACAGATGGTCACGCCACCGAGCGCGTCGACCAGGTCGCGG
>DASUWK010000068.1:0-3851 GCA_036378435.1 Candidatus Dormiibacterota bacterium
CCTATACTCGCTGCCGCGGCAGGGAGGGCACGGGTTTGAAGGTCACGGTTCACTTCGGCGACGGCGAGGTCATCGACGCCTCGTCTGACGCCCTCGAGTTCAGCCGCATGGGCTTCCCGATCGTGCCGGAGGGCTCCAGCAACAACCAGCAGATCTGGGTCTCGCTGGCCGCTCTCAAGTACGTGATCCTCCACGACGAGGAGGAGAGCGCCAAGCACCGGCGCGACCCTCGCGAGAAGGACAGCAAATACAAGCGGGTCGTGCTGCGCTTCCAGGATGGCGAGACGCTGCGGACCTACGCCGACGATGCCAGCGGCCAGACCGAGGAAGGCTTCAGCTGCCTGATCTTCGACGCGGACGCCAAGCGACTCGACCGCGTGCTGGTCTCCCTCCACGCGCTGAAGGGCATCTTCTTCGTCAAGGAGTGGGACTCGCGCAGCGAGGAGGAGAAGCTGCGCTGGCTGCCCGCCAAGAAGAAGGCGGCCGCGCCCAAGGCCGTGCCGCTGGTCGACTCAGAGACCGCCGAAGACCCCGAGGTCCGGCAGCTGGCCGACAGCTTCCGCCAGCGGCTGGCGCAGGTCCGGGACGCTCGGCTCACCAGCCGCGACGCGGAAGTCCTCCGCAAGGCGATGACCACCCACGTCGACAAGCTGCTCGAGGAGGACGGCGAGACCCTGCCCGCCGAGCAGCGCCAGAAGGTCGTCGACGCCATGCTGCGCGCCGCTCTCGGCTATGGACCGCTCGACGAGCTGCTGGCCGACCCCGGCATCAGCGAGATCATGGTCAACGGCCCGTCGGAGCTGTTCATCGAGCGGGAGGGCAAGATCCACCCCGTCAGCGGCAGCTTCGAGGACACCAACCAGCTCCTGAACGTGATCCGCCGCATCGTCTCGCAGACGGGCCGCACGATCGACGAGTCCAACCCGATGGTCGACGCCCGCCTGCCCAACGGCAGCCGCGTGAACGCGATCATCCCACCGGCCGCGCTGAAGGGCCCGACGCTGACGATCCGCAAGTTCGGCGATCGCGCGATGGGCCTCGAGCAGCTGGTCGACCTGGGCACGCTCAGCCCGGCCATGGCGCGCTTCCTCGAGCTCGCCGTGAGCGGCCGGCTGAACGTCCTGGTGACCGGCGGTACGGGCTCCGGCAAGACGACGACGCTGAACGTGCTCGCGGGCCTGATTCCTCACGACCAGCGCGTCGTCACGATCGAGGACTCGGCCGAGCTCGCGATCGAGCACCCGCACATCATTCCGCTCGAGTACCGGCCGCCGAACGTCGAGGGCAAGGGCGAGCTCACGATCCGGATGCTGCTGAAGAACAGCCTCCGCATGCGGCCGGACAGGATCATCATCGGCGAGGTCCGCGGGGCTGAGGCGCTGGACATGCTCCAAGCGATGAACACCGGCCACGACGGCACGATGTCCACCATCCACTCGAACTCCGCCGGCGACGCGTGCTCGCGCCTGGAGACGATGGTCCTTTCTGGCTCGGTCGACCTTCCGATCGAAGCGGTGCGAACGCAGATCGTGCGCGGCATCGACCTCGTGGTCCACCAGGCGCGCATGCCCGACGGGCGCCGCAAGATCCTGCAGATCTCTGAGGTCCGCGGCTACGACGGGGCCGAGCCGATCCTGGCCAACCTCTACGTGCTGAAGGCGACCCCTGACCGGCGCCTCGAGTTCACGCCGACCGGCGAGCTGCCGCGAGGGCTCGACAAGCTCGCCTTCTACGGCGTGAACGTGCCGGACGACATCTTCGACCCCCTGGCGGCCAGGCACTCGCCGGCCGGGGCCGGGGCGCCGCTGCCGCAAGCTCCGAAGGCGCCGGTCCAGCGCACCCCCGACGTGCGGTACGTCCCCGTGGTCGTGCACATGGGCCAGGGCACTGGTTCGGCCATGCCCGAGGCGCCGCTCATCGCCGTGCCACCGCCGCCGCCCGCGCCCCTGCCTGACGTCAACGGCAGCCCGGCGCCGCCACCCGCCGCGGCTGAAGCGCCCGCGCTCGCGGCCACCCTGCCTCCGATGCCCCGCCAGAGCATTCCCCCGCGGCCGCGCCAGCGGCAGCCGGTGCTCTCGGTGCCGATCCCTGTTGCCGGCCTGGGTGAGGGCGTCGACCCCGGAGAGGTGATGCAGCAGCTCGTCCGCGACGCTGGGCTGGAGCCGCGGGTCGCCGCCGCCCTCGCCTACGTGGCCTCGGGCGAGGAGCTGCAGCCGGCGACGTACATGCGGCTGGCGGGCGTCTCACCGGCCATCGCCGGTCGCGATCTGCGGGCCGCGGTCCAGGCCACGCTGCTGCAGCCCGCGCGGAACGGCGAGGGGCGCTCCTACAGGTCCGGAACGGCTCTCGACCGCGCCCTGAAGGGACCCGAGAAAGCCCCTACTGCCGGAGCTTGATCTCCGAGTCGACGCCCAGGTAGGTCCGCAGCGCGAGCTGCAGCATGTCCGCGATGGTGTCGCGCGGGATCGACTGCGCCATCCGCGAGAGGGCGTTCCGCTGCGCCGAGATCGCCCGCTCCAGCTGGCGCCCGCCTTCGGGAGTCAGCCGCACTTGGACCTGGCGCCGGTCGGGCGCGCGCCGCGTGGTGGCCACCAGCCCGGCCTCCGACAGCTCGCGCACGAGCAGCGAGATTCGCGTCTCAGGACAGCGGAGGTCGTTCGCCAGCTCGCCCTGCACCTGGCCGTTCTCGCCTGACGCCGCGAGCTCGAGCAGCAGGTGATAGCGCTGCTCGGACAGCCCGCAGCGCGCGAGCGCCTGCGTCATCGCGAGTTGGGATTCCCGGAACGCTCGCCGGAGGTTTGCCGCCAGCCGCACCTGGTCGCTGTCGGCGGACGGCTTAGTCACCTCGACCGCAGCCATAGCAAAGCCACATTACGACGCCAGGAGCGCGGTTCCCTAATTCGAAGCCGTGCCGTTCGCCGTCGCAAGGAGGTCGAGGAAGGCCTTGACGGCGCCGGCCGCGGGACCGGCGTCGCGCCGCCGCATGGAGACGATGCGGGTCGGCACCGCGGGCAAGTCTTCCACCGGGACGATGCCGAGCGTGCCGTCAGCTTGCTCCTGTCGAACTGAGGAGCTGGGGAGCAGCGCGATCCCCAGCCGGCGCTGGACCATCTTCTTGGCAGATTCGATGTTGTCCAGCTCCATCACGAACCTCGGGCTCACGCCGGCGCTCAGAAAGGCCGCCTCCGTGAGCTCGCGGTAGCTCGAAGTGATGTCGAAGAGGATCAGCCGCTCGCGCCCTACGTCGGCCATCCGGACCGTCTGCGACTTCGTGAACCGGTGACCGGGGTGGACCGCCAGGACCAGGAAGTCCTCGTAGAAGGGGCGCAGCTCGATGTCGGGGTGGATCAGGGCCCGGCCGAGGCCGAGCTGGACCTCGTCGCGGAGCACCATCAGCTGCACGTCCTCCGAGTGCCCGGTGCGCACCGCGACCTCCACGCGCGGGTGTGCCTGGGCGAAGTCCTCGAGCAGGGCGGGGAGGAGGTAGGTGCTGACGGCGGGGGCCGCGGACAGCAGCAGGTGGCCGCTGACGCCTTCGCGAACTTCCACGAGGGCCTGGCGGCCGTCGCGCAGAGCCCGCATGGCACGTTCCGCGTAGGGCAGGAACCCGCGGCCGGCATCCGTCAGCCGCATGCCCTGCCGCGTGCGCACGAACAGCGGCTCGCCGAGCTCCTTCTCCAGCCCGAGCAGCCGGGCTGTCAGGCTCGGCTGGGTGACGAAGAGGCTCTCGGCGGCCCGGCTCACGCTGCCGCGGCGCGCGACCTCAAGAAAGCTTTCGATTTGAGCGAGTTGAATAGAGGCAGTCTATGACTGGCGAGCGCATATCGACCCGCGGCCGGCCGCGGGCCCGA
>DASUWK010000069.1:0-8105 GCA_036378435.1 Candidatus Dormiibacterota bacterium
AGAATACGAACATGTATTTGGGGGCTAGGGGGGCGTCTGCCTCGGAGGCAGAACCCCAAGCCGAGGTCAGGCTCGACGAGGCCAGCTCGCGCCAGATGGCCGAGCGCGTCATCGCCGCCTGGCAGCGGGCTCAGCAAGCCAACGCCGAGTTCAGCTCAGAGCTGCAGCGCTTCGACCTGGTCCACGGCTGTGCCGTCGATGGCTCCATCACCACCGCCGCCTGGATGCGCAGCAACCTGCACATGACCGGCAGCCAGGCAGCGCAGCAGCTGGTGGTGGCTCGTCAGCTCGAGCGGCTGCCGCAAGCGGCGGCGGCCTATGAATCAGCCCAGATCTCGTACCAGCACGCGGCGGTCATCGCCGGCTGCGCCAAGAAAGTCGGGGCCGAGGTCATCGCCGAGCACGAGGCCACGCTGGTCGAGTGCGCAACGCAGGTGGACCCCTACACGCTGAGTCGGGCCACCGAGCACTTAGAGCACATGGTCGATCCTGACGGTGCCCTCAGCTTCTTCGAGCAGCAACACGAACGCCGAACGCTGCAGTTGCATCGAGCTCAAGACGGCATGTACACGCTGCGCGGCGTCTTCGACCGCGAGGGCGGGGCCACCGTCGCCGGTGGGCTGGAAGCCTTGATGACGCCGCTGGCCGCCGACGACTGGCGGACGGCCGGTCAGCGGCGGGCGGACGCACTGGTCGAGGCCTTCTCCCAGCACAGCGAAAGTCCGCAGCTGACCGTGATCACCACTCCTGGCACCCTGCGCGGGGAGCCGGGCTCGCCCGCGGGCGAGATTCGAGACCAGCTCACGCTGCCCTCAGAGGTGGTCAGGAGAATCGCTTGCGACTGCCGCCTGCAGGAAGGCCACGTCTGCGCCGACGGCGTCAACGTCCACCTCAGCGACGAGACCCGCATCGTGGCGCCGAAGATGAAGCGCCAGCTCGAGCTAAGGGATGGCGGCTGCCGCTTCCCCGGCTGCAGCGCCCCACCACCATGGTGCGACGCTCACCACCTCGAGCACTGGGTCAACGGCGGCAAGACCAAGCTCAGCAACCTGGTCCTGCTCTGCCGCCGCCACCACATGAAAGCCCACGAAGGCGCCTGGGCCCTCAGCTGGGCGGAGAGTGGCGAGCTGCTGGCGCAGCCGCCCTAGGTCAAGGCGCCGCGTACCTGCTCGGCCGTGATGTCGGCGAGCACGCCGGCGGCGGCCAGCCCCACCAAGATGTCTCCGGTGCCGGCCATCTTCTCGCCGCGCATGCGCGCCTCCTTGACGGTCAGCTGCATGACCTTCTTGACGCTGCCGGGAGCGCCGTCGCGCCCCGCTTCAGCCGCGACGCCCAGCCGGACCAGGGCACGCCCCGCCTCCGACGACGGTGCGTCGAGCGCAGCCTGCACCAGGTCGCGCGGCTTGATGTACCGGCTTCCGGATTGCCGCGCGTTCTCCTGGGCCGCAACCAGCAGCTCCCGCGCTTCGGGCGTAAAGCCGCTGAACTTGAACATGCCCGAGCCCCAAAGGCGCCTGGCCAATCCCGGCCTGTCCGCCTCCTCGCCCTGCGCGCCCCGACCGTGGTTCTCGAGCCACTCGTTGCACGCGATGGCAATCAGCGAATTCAAAGGAATGCCGAGGCGCTCGCAGGCCTCATCGAGGTTCTCGGCGAGATGAACCGATAGCCGCACGGTGGTCGTTCGAGGTGATTCATCCATCACCGCGATACTAATCTGACGTCAAAATGACGTCAAGCCCAAGCTACAGCAGGCGCTGCTGCGCCCCCGCCCCCGGCGGCTCCAGCCCCAAGTGCCGGTACGCCAGCTCGGTCGCCACGCGCCCCCGCGCCGTGCGCGCGATGAAGCCCTGCTGCATCAGGAACGGCTCGTACACGTCCTCGACCGTCTCCGGCTCCTCGCTGAGGGCCGTCGCGATGGTGTCCAGCCCCACGGGACCACCGCCGAACTTCACCGCGATCGTCTCCAGCAGCTGGCGGTCGATCGGCTCCAGCCCGAGCTCGTCGACGTCCAGCATCGCCAGCGCGCGCCGCGTCACCTCGAGCGTCGCCTGACCGTCAGCCCGCACCTGCGCGTAGTCGCGCACCCGGCGTAGGAGCCTGTTGGCGATGCGCGGAGTGCCCCGGGCGCGCCGCGACAGCTCGCTGGCGGCATCGGGCTCGATCGGGATCTCCAGCAGCCGCGCCGAGCGATGGATGATCCGCTCCAGCTCGGCCTCGGTGTAGAAGTCGAGGCGGTAGACCGCGCCGAAGCGATCCCTCATCGGCGCGCTCAGCAGGCCCTGGCGCGTGGTGGCGCCGACGCACGTGAAGCGCTGAAGCGGGATGCGCAGCGCGGTCGCACCGACGCCCTTGCCGAGGACGGTGTCGAAGACGAAGTCCTCCATCGCGGGGTAGAGCGACTCCTCGACGACTCGCTGCAGGCGGTGGATCTCGTCGATGAACAGCACATCGCGATCGGAGAGGTTCGTGAGGATCGAGCCGAGCGCGCCGGCGTGGTCGATAGCCGGCCCGGAGGTGACGCGAATGCTCACGCCGAGCTCGTTGGCGATGATGTTGGCGAGCGTGGTCTTGCCGAGGCCGGGCGGGCCGCAGAGCAGGACGTGCTCAACCGGCTCCCCGCGCCGGCGGGCCGCTTCCAGGAGCACCGACAGGTTCTCCCGCACCTGCTCCTGGCCGACGTATTCGTCCAGCGTCCGCGGGCGCAGTGTGCGATCGAGGAGCTCCTCGTCCGGCTTGATCGCCGGGTCCAGCAGCCTGGTCTCGTCTTCGCTCATCT
The DNA here is from genome assembly GCA_036378435.1 of Candidatus Dormiibacterota bacterium. Lineage (GTDB taxonomy): Bacteria > Chloroflexota > Dormibacteria > Dormibacterales > Dormibacteraceae > DASUWK01. The sequence goes on from DASUWK010000069.1 coordinate 2,777, forward strand.
GCCCAGCGCCTTGAGCGCGGTCGCCAGCGCGTCCTGCACCGACGGCGCCTCGGACCAGTCCACCGCCTCCAGACCCGTCCGCGCCTGCTGGGCGGAGAAGCCGAGTCCGCGCAGCGCCGACTCGACCTGCTTCGGCGTCTGCCCATCGCCCGCCGCCGCAACCGCGCGCGGCAGTGTGAGCAGCGCCTCCTCGGCCTCGAGCCGAGGTTTCAAGTCGATGATCACCTTCTGGGCCGTGCGCGGACCCACGCCCGCGGCGCGCCGGATGGGACCGACATCCTCCGCGAGGATCGCACGCTTCAGGAGGTCGAGGCTGGCCGACGACATGATCGAGAGCCCCACCTTCGGACCCACGCCGTCCACCTGGATCAGCTGCTGGAACATCTGCAGCTCCTCGACGGAGGCGAAGCCGAAGAGCGCCAGCTGGTCCTCGCGCACGTGGGTGTGCACGTGCAGCGTCAGCTCGCTGCCCGGCGGGCCGATCCGCTCGCGGACCGCGGCCGGGATCGCCACCAGGTAACCCACGCCGCCGGTCTCCAGGACCACCTGGTCCGACGCGGCCCGGACGACCTTGCCGCGCAGGTAACCGATCACGAGCGGATCACGTGCCGGCGACCACGCGCAGCTTGCGCGAGCGCAGGTGGCAGAGCGCTATCGCCACGGCGTCCAGGGCGTGATCGTCCGCCGGCTTGCGGAGCGCGACCTGCGCGCCGAGCATGCGCGCCATCTGCCTCTTGTCAGCGGCGCCGTAGCCCGTCACAACTGACTTCACCAGGCTCGGCTTGTACTCGGCGATGAACATCAGATGGCTCTCGAGCATCGCCAGGATGGCGCCGCGGGCCTGGGCGACGCCGACGAAGCTCGTGCGGTTGCGCCCCAGGAACAGCTCTTCCAGCGCGGCCTCTCGCACACCATGCTTGCGGACCACCTCGTCCAGCTTCTCGACGATCTCGAGCAGGCGCGAGCCGGCGGTGAACCTCGCTTGCGTCTTGATGGTCCCGCAGTCGACCAAGCGGCCGTCGGCCGCCAGCACGGCGAAGCCCGTCGAGGCGAGCCCCGGGTCTATCCCGAGGACGAAGGACATCGCCGCGACAGGGTAGTCGGTTGCTTAGACGTTGGCTGAGATCCTTTCAAGTACGTCGGCCGGGATGTCGAAATTCGCATAGACCTGCTGCACATCGTCGTCGTCCTCGAGCGCCTCCAGGAGCCGCAGGACGGCCGGGGCCTTGTCCTCCTCGACCTGCACGGTCTGCTTGGGCTGCATCGTGACCTCTGAGCTCTCGACCTTCACGCCAAGCTCCTCGACGGCGCTGCGGACGGACTCGAACTCGGCAGGCTCCGTTGTGATCTCGACGGAGCCGCCGTCGACGTGGACGTCCTCGGCGCCGGCCTCGATGGCCGCGAGGCCGATCTCCTCCGGATCTTTGCCGTCCGAATCCACCTCGACGACGCCCTTGCGGTCGAACATCCAGCCCACCGAGTTGGACTCGCCGAGGTTGCCCCCGAACTTGCTGAAGAGGTGCTTCATCGAGGCCGAGGTTCGGTTCCGGTTGTCGGTCAAGGCGTCGACCATCACCGCCACGCCGGCCGGGCCGTAGCCCTCGTAGCGAACCTCTTCGAGCTGCCCACCCGAGATCTCCCCCGTCCCCCGCTTGATCGCGTGGTCGATCCGGTCCGCGGGCATGTTCGCCTCGCGAGCCTTCTGGACGGCGAGCCGGAGCCGGAAGTTGTTCTCGGTGCTACCGCCGCCTTCCTTGGCGGCGATCTGCAGCTCGCGGCTGAGCTTGGTGAAGGCCTGGCCTCGCTTGGCGTCGACGATGGCCTTCTTGTGCTTGATGCCGGCCCATTTCGAGTGGCCTGACATCAGGCGGAAGTCCCGAACATGCTTTCGCGGATTTTACCCGTACTTCACGCGGACGGAACGGTGTTTACCGAACTGCAGAACCGCCCCGTCGGGGACGGTGAAGTCCGCCGCCACGGGTTCGCCGGCGACGCGGACGCCGTTGTTCTTGAAGGCGTCGCGCAGCTGTGACGAGCTCAACCCGAACGCCTCCTTCGCGGCCTCGTGGGCCGTCATCGGACGTTGGAACTCGTGCGTCTCGACCTCGGTCGGGAGCTCTTTTTTCACGAACCGGCGCTGGAACTCCTCCTCGGCGCGCCTCGCGGCGTCCTCGCCGTGGAGCCGTTCGACGAGGCGCCGGGCCGTCGCGGCTTTCGCGTCGCGCGGCGGCTGGGCGAGGGCGTTCCGCAGCTCCTCCGGCGAGAAAGAGCAGACGAGCCGGGCGTACTTCTCAGTCAGCGAGTCGGGCAAGGACATCACCTTCCCGTAGATCGACTCCGGCGCCTCCGCGATGCCGATGTAGTTGCCGAGCGACTTCGACATCTTCTGCACGCCGTCGAGCCCCTCCAGCAGCGGAAAGACCGCGATGTCCTGGGCGGGCTGGCCGTAGGCGCGCTGCACCTCGCGGCCGAACAGCAGGTTGAACAGCTGGTCGGTGCCGCCGATCTCGACGTCGGCTCGGATCGCCACCGAGTCGTAAGCCTGGTTGAACGGGTAGAGCAGCTCATGGGCGCCGATCGACGCGCCCGACTTCAGACGCTCGGCGAAATCCTCACGCTGGAGGACCTGCTGCAGCGTCGCCGTGCCGAGCAGGTGGAGGACGTCGGCCATCGCCATCGGCCCGAGCCACTCGGAGTTGCCGCGCACCTCGGTTCTCGCGATGTCCAGGACCAGCGACGCCTGGTCGAAGTAGGTGTGCGCGTTGGCGGCGACCTGCTCTGGGCTGAGCATCGGCCGGGTCTCGGACCGCCCGCTCGGGTCGCCGATAAGAGCGGTGAAGTCGCCGACGATGAACACCACGGTGTGGCCGTCGTCCTGGAACGCGCGAAGCACGTCGAAGAGGACGAGGTGGCCGACGTGGATGTCCGGCGCAGTGGGATCGAAGCCCGCCTTGACCCGGAGCTTCTCGCCGGCGCGAAGCCGCCGCTCCAGGTTGCCGGCGACGTGGATCTCGACGGCGCGTTCGCGCAGCCAGTCCCACAGCGGGCCCTCGATCACGGGCTAAAGGCTAGGGGTTGGAGCCGGCGCCGCCGAAGTAGCTGTCCAGGTTGTGAGGCAGCACCGGGCTGAACGTCGCCTGGATGGCCCCCGTGGCGGGCTTCAGGATCTTCGGTCCCAGGAAGGAGCCGCTGATCTGCCCGCGCAGGTGCACCTCGGTCGCCGTCAGCGACCCTCCGAGAGGATTCGACGCCGCACCCAGGATGATCCAGGCCAGGACGGCGGCGATGAATCCGGTCAGGGCGCCGACCAGCGCACCGCTGGTGTGGTTCAGCGCGACCAGGCTCACCTGGACCTCCTGGTTGTAGAGCGTCGCGACGACCTCGACCAGGACGACGATCAGCACCCAGGCGCCGAAGAAGAGGTAGATCCGGCCGTCCGCGGGCTCCACGAAGGGGAAGCCTTGCCGGAAGACGGGCAGGGCGGCATGCCCGGTATAGCTCGCGACGTAGAGGCCGCCGTACAGCCCGATGAACCCGATCACCCGCCTGATCAGCCCGCTCCGATAACCGAGCAAGGCGTAGGCGGCGATCAAAAGAATGACCAGCAGGTCGAACCAGGTCATACGACGATCACCCTCGAAAACCCGCGCCGTGCGCCTGGCGCAGGGCGTCCCGGACAGCGCTCATAAGGTCGTCCACCTCCGGGTCCGTGAGAGTGCGCTCGCCGCTCCGGAATGTCAAGGCCAGGTTGAGGCTCTTCTTGCCCTCGCCCACCTGAGCGCCGCGGTACTCGTCGACCGCAGTGACCGATTCCAGCAGCTCACCGCCGGATCGGCCGGCCGAGGCCAGGACCGCCGCGGCGGGCTCGTCCTCGTCGACGACCACATTCAGCTCGCGAGCCACCGCCGGGAAACGCGGGAGCGCTTCGTATCGCGGCGGCGCCGCGGAATCCAGCAGGGGCTGCAGGTCAACCTCCAACACGACCACCCGGCCGGGCAGGTCGAAGCGCTCGACGACGCGCGGGTGCGCCTCCCCGAGCAGGCCCAGGCGAACGCCGTCGAGCGAGACCGCCGCGCAGCGGCCGGGATGATGGAGCGCGCCCTGCGCCGGCTCGTACGCAGGGGCCGGCGCGCCCAGGGCCGACGCGGCCGCGTCGAGGACCGACTTCAAGCGCCGGAAGGCCTCGCGGCCTTCCTCCTCGCCGGCCTGCGCGGCGGCGCCGAGGCGCAGCGGCTCGTCCGGCTGCTCGGCCTCGCCGCGGGCGAGAAAGGCGGCTGCCACCTCGAAGAGGGCGGCGTCCGTGCGGCCGTGGCGGCGGTTGAGCGCCAGGCCCGCGAGAAGTGACGGCAGGAGCGTGGTGCGCAGCGCATCCATCTCGTCGCTGAGCGGATTGCCGATCCGCATGGCGCGATCCGCCACGCCCAGCCCCTCCAGGTCCCGGCGCGACACCAGCGCCGGCGTCCATGTCTCGCTGAAGCCGGCTCCGGCCAGGACGGCGCGCACGGCATCGAGGCGCCGGTCGATGCTGGGGACCGCGGGCGTCCAGCGCTCGTGCCGGTGGCCGGGCAGCGTGGGCGGGATGCGGTCGTAGCCGTAAACGCGACCGACCTCCTCGACGATGTCCTCGGGGATGGTCACATCAAGGCGCCAGACCGGAGGCAGCACGTCCCAGTCGCCGTCTTCGCCATCGCGCAGGTGGAAGCCGAGGCGCCGAAGGATGTCTTCGCCCTCCTCGCGCGGAACGTGGGTCCCAAGCAGCGCATCCACCTTGTCCGGCTCGACGCGCACCCGGATCGGCTCCTGCGGGCGCGGATAGACGTCCGCCCACCCGCGGTGGACCCGGCCGCCGGCCAGCTCCGCGATCAGCGCCGCGGCCCGCCGCGCGCCGGCCAGAGCGAGCTCGGGCGGCAGCCCCTTCTCGAACCGCGAGCTCGCCTCCGTCCGCAGGCCGAGCGCCCGCGCTGTCTGGCGCACGCTCGGGCCGTCGAACGTGGCCGACTCGAGCAGGACGTCGACGGTTCCGTCCGTGACGGCGGACTCCTCACCGCCCATCACGCCGGCGACGGCCACCGGGCGCTCGGCATCGGCGATCACGAGCATCGACGGCTCGAGAGCGCGCTCGACGTCGTCGAGGCAGAGCAGCCGCTCGCCGGCGCGGGCACGGCGGACGCGGATCTCCGGGCCGGCGAGCTTGCGCAGGTCGAAGACGTGCAGCGGCTGCGCGTACTCGAGCAGCACGTAGTTGCTGATGTCGACGAGGTTGTTTATCGGCCGCACTCCGGCGGAGCACAGACGCCGGCGCAGCCAGAGCGGGGACGGGCCGACGCGG
>DASUWK010000070.1:0-79427 GCA_036378435.1 Candidatus Dormiibacterota bacterium
GCACCGACATCATCACCGGCCTGATCAAGGCCAACATACCGTCGCGGATCGCCTTCGCCGTCGGCTCGCAGGTCGACAGCCGGGTCATCCTCGACCAGGGCGGAGCCGAGAAGCTGCTGGGCCGCGGCGACATGCTGTACCAGCCGGTCGACGCGGGGAAGGCCACGCGGATCCAGGGCGCCTTCGTGTCCGACGCTGAGGTGCAGAGCCTGGTCGGCTTCTGGTCCTCGCAGGGCGAGCCGCGCTTCATGGAAGAGGTGCTCGAGGATGCGAGCAGCGGCGACTGGGGCGAAGCCGCTTCCGAGCGCAAGCTCGACCCCCTCTTCGCGCGGGCCGCGCGCGCCGTGGCAGCCGAAGGCGGTGCCTCGGTATCGCTCGTGCAGCGCAAGTTCAACGTCGGCTATTCGCGGGCGGGTCGCATCGTCGACCAGCTCGCCGAGCATCGGGTCATCGGCGGCTACCAGGGCAGCAAGTCACGCGAGGTGCTGATGAACCTGCCCGACGTGGACGAGCTGTTGGAAAGGATCGGATTGGAGGGTTGAACATGGCGGTCGCGACCGCGGGCTCACTGTTGAAGGAGGCCCGCGAAGCGCGCGGGCTCTCGTTGGAGGAAGTCGCGGCCGCCACCCGCGTTCGAGTCCCTTACCTGGAGGCCCTCGAGCATGACGAGGTGCACAGGCTCCCGGCGCCGGTGTACGCGCGCGGCTATCTGCGCGCCTACGCCAGCCTGCTCGAGCTCGAGCCGGAGCCGCTGGTCGCCTCGCTGCGGCCGGCCAGTCGCGAGCCGGAGAGGATCGTCACGCCGCGCGAGCGCTCCCTGGTGCCGGCCTGGCGCCCCACGCTCAGCCCGACCCTGCTGCTCGGCGGCGCCGTCGTGGTGCTCGGCGGGATCTTCCTGCTCTACGCGAAGCACGAGCTGAACTCATTGAAGCCCGCCGCGGCCAAGCCGCCGGCGGTGCTGATCGCGCACCAGGCGGCCACCTCGACGACTACGGTCCGCAGCGCGCCGCCCGCACCCGCGGCGTCGTCCGCGGACGCTTCCACGTCCGGCCCGCCCGACCAGCCTGGGCGCCGTGCCACCGGCCAGGTGGCAGCCGGTGAGATCGTCGTCCGGCTCCACTTCACGGACGCCGTCTGGGCCTACGTGGTGGTGGACGGCACCCCGGTCTACGGCGCCAACGGCAACTTCTTCAACGCGGGCGACACCGTCTCCTGGACCGGGGCCGACATCTCGGTGACCACAGGCAAGGGCGCGGCCACGCTCGTGACCGTCGACGGCAGGTCGCAGGGCGCGCTGCCCGACGGTGTGACGACCAAGGAGTACCGCGCGCAAACTTGAGGGCGGTTCTGACCAGTGAACCTCCCCAACGCGCTCACGTTCAGCCGGCTCCTGGCGATCCCGGTCCTGATCCTGCTGCTGTCGTCTTCGGCGCCGTACCACGACCAGCTGGCGGCCGGGGTCTTCCTGGTGTTCTCGGCCACCGACAGCCTGGACGGGCAGCTGGCCAGGCGCCGCGGCCAGGTTACGGAGCTGGGAAAGTTCCTCGACCCGCTGGCCGACAAGCTCTTCGTGCTGGCGGTGTTGATCGAGCTGGTCCAGGTCGGCCAGCTCGCCGCCTGGGTGGCCGTGGTGGTCTTCGGCCGCGAGCTCTTGATCACGATCCTGAGATCGGTCAGCGCCGGCCAGGGCCACGTGATCTCGGCGACGCCGTTCGGCAAGACCAAGACGATCACGCAGGTGGGCGCGATCCTGCTCCTGATCCTGCAGCGCCCCTACCCGTTGCTCGAGCCGGCTGCTCGCGGCGGTGTCGTGGTGATGGTCGTCTTCACCGTCGCGAGCGGCCTGGACTACATCTGGAGCTTCCGGCATGTCCTGGCCCGCGGCGCCGGCGCCACCGCGCTGGCAGCCGGCGGCGCCCCGGTCCCGGACCCTGTCGACCCGCTGGCACGCCGCCTGGGCGAGCGCCTCGGCGTCGCCGGTCTCAAGCTGGCGCTGGCGGAGTCGTGCACCGGCGGCCTGGTCGCGGCGCTGGTCACCGAGCTGCCCGGCAGCTCGGCGTACTTCCTGGGTGGGGTGGTGGCGTACTCGAACGGGCTGAAGCAATCGCTCCTGGGCGTGCCCGGCGAACTGCTCGAACGCTACGGGGCGGTGAGCGCTGAAGTCGCGCGGGCCATGGCGGAAGGCGCTCGCACGCGCCTGGCCGCCGACCTCGCGGCTTCGGTGACCGGCATCGCCGGTCCCGAGGCGGACGGGAGCGACAAACCGGTCGGCCTCACCTTCATCGGGGTGGCCGGACCTGACTCCGTGAGAGTCGAGCGTTTCCACTTCACCGGCGACCGCTGGGAGAACCGCAGACAGGCGGCGCGGGAGGCACTGCGATTGCTGCTGGCCACGCTTGACGAACGAACAGGCGTTCGGTATGCTGACGCAGCCTCGGACGGAGGCACGCTGTAAAGAACCTTGACCACGCCGCAGCTCAGTAGAAGACTGGCCGAGATTTCCGAGGAGGGTTAGGACCGCATGGAGAAGGAGAAGGCACTCAGCACTGCGATCACGCAAATTCACCGCAGCTTCGGCGAGGGGGCGATCATGCGGCTCGGTGAGCAGGCGGCTCAGCGCGAGGTGACGTCAATCCCCACCGGGGCGCTGCCGCTGGACCTGGCGCTGGGCGTGGGCGGCCTGCCCCGCGGCCGCGTGATCGAGATCTACGGACCCGAGTCGGCCGGCAAGACGACGGTCGCGCTGCACGTGATCGCCGAGGCTCAGAAGCTGGGCGGCGTGGCGGCGTTCGTCGACGCCGAGCACGCGCTCGACCCGATCTACGCCTCGCGGATCGGAGTCAACATCGACGACCTCCTGATCAGCCAGCCGGACACCGGTGAGCAGGCGCTCGAGATCGTCGAGGTGCTGGTGCGAAGCGGCGCGGTCGACGTCATCGTCATCGACTCCGTTGCGGCCCTGGTGCCGAAGGCGGAGATCGAGGGCGAGATGGGTGACTCCCACGTCGGCCTGCAGGCGCGGCTGATGTCGCAAGCCCTGCGCAAGCTGACCGCCGCGATCTCCAAGTCCAACTGCTGCGTGATCTTCCTGAACCAGCTGCGCGAGAAGGTCGGGATCATGTTCGGCAACCCGGAGACCCAGCCGGGCGGCCGCGCGCTGAAGTTCTATGCCTCGGTGCGCCTGGACATTCGCAAGGTCGAGGTGATCAAGTCCGGCCTCGATTCGATCGGCGCGCGCGTGAAGGTCAAGGTGGTGAAGAACAAGGTGGCGCCGCCTTTCCGTGCGGCCGAGTTCGACATCCTGTTCAACGAAGGCATCTCGCGCGAGGGCGCGCTGATCGATGCCGCCGTGGAAGGCGGGATCATCGACAAGAGCGGGACCTGGCTCTCCTACGGCGACCTGCGGCTCGGGCAGGGCCGTGAGAACGTGCGCAACTACCTGCGCGAGAATCCCACGCTCTCGGGCGAGATCGAATCCGCGGTGCGCAGCCGGGCTGCCGGCATCGCCGCGGCGGCGATCCGGGAGCGGACCGTGCCGGCTGTCGAGGTGGCCGCGAACGAAGAATGACCTGGGGGCCTTCGACCGTAGTCTCCTGATCCTCGCCGGCCGGCCGCACTCGACCGCGGAGCTGCGCAGGAAGCTGCGCCAGAAGCGCCACGAAGCCGAGGAGATCGACGGGGCTCTGAGCCGGCTGGCCGAGCTTGGCTACCTCGACGACGCGGCCTTCGCGCGCTCCTTCGTGGATTGGCGCAAAGCCTCGCGCGGGCGGCGCGCGATGGCTTCGGAGCTGGCGGCTCGAGGCGTCCCGCGCGACGTCGCAAGCGCAGCCCTGGCTGAGCTCGACGGCGAGGCGGAGCTCGACGCGGCACGCCGGGCGGCGGGGCGCCTGAGCGCGACGGCCCGCGAGCTTGAGCTCGCCAGGGTCGCCGGGCGCCTTCGCCGCCGCGGCTTCGGCGAGTCGACGATCAGGTCCGTTCTCCGCGAGTTCGACCTCCCCGCCCGGGGCTAGAATCCCTTGCGCGGGTAAAGAGACCCGCGACATCTGATTAAGACCCGGCGGGGCCTGGCGAGTCCTGCCAGCACTTTGACAATCGAATACGCGAGGTGAACTCAACATGAACATCCCAACAGTCCTCGCAATCGTGGTGGTCGTGGCCATCCTCGCCGCCGGCATTGCTTATTTGCTGGCCTCGCGCTCGACAGCAGGGCGTGTGCAGGAAGAGAGGAGCGACGCGGAACGGGAGGCGCAGCGGCGTCTCTCCGAGCAAGAGACCGCGGCCAAGGAACGATTGCTTGAAGCCAAGGAAGAGGCGGTTCGGATTCGCACCTCCGCCGAGGAGGAGGCGAGAACCGTCAGGCAGCAGGTTCAGCAGCTCGAGGGCAGGCTCATCCAGAAGGAGGAGAACCTCGAGCGACGCTCCGATGACCTCAGCCGGCGTGAACAGTCGCTCGGCGACAAGGAGCGCAACCTCGAAGAGATGCGCGCGCAGCTGGAGGAGACGCACAGGCAGCAGCTGCGTGAGCTCGAAAGGGTTGCCGGAATGACGCGCCAGGAGGCCCACTCGCTGCTGCTCGAAACCGTGGAACAGGAGCTGCAGCAGGAGGTCGCGCGCAAGGTGCGGGACGCGGAGCTGGCCGCTCGCGACGAAAGCGAGCGCCGGGCGCGCGTGATCGTCACCGAAGCGCTGCAGCGCATCGCCGCAGACCAGACAGCCGAGATCTCCGTCTCGGTGCTGCCGCTGCCCAACGACGAGATCAAGGGCCGGATCATCGGCCGCGAAGGGCGCAACATCCGCGCTCTACAGCAGGCGACCGGCATCGACATCATCGTCGACGACACCCCCGAGGCCGTGATCATCAGCGGCTTCGACCCGGTCCGGCGCGAAGTTGCCCGGACCGCCCTGAACAAGCTCATCGTCGACGGCCGGATTCATCCCGGCCGCATCGAGGAGACCGTCTCCAAGGCTCGCCAGGAGGTGCTCCAGCGGGTCAAGGAGGAAGGCGAGGCCGCAGTCCTCGAAGTGGGGCTGCAGGGGCTTCACCCGGAGGTCGTGCGCCACATGGGCATCCTCCGGTTCCGCACCAGCTATGGGCAGCAGGTGCTCGGGCACTCGAAGGAGGTCGCGTATCTCGCGCGCATGATGGCGCACGAGATCGGCGCCGACGTCAGGATCGCCACCATGGCCGGCTTCCTGCACGACATCGGCAAGGCCATCGACCACGAGGTCGAGGGCTCCCACGCGGTCATCGGAGCTGACCTCCTCCAGCGGAACGGGGTGCCCGCCCCGGTGGTTCACGCCGTGCGTGCCCACCACTACGACGAGGAGCCGCAAACGGTGGAGGCGCTGCTGCTGATCGCGGCTGACGCCATCTCCGCGGCGCGACCCGGCGCCCGCCGGGAGACGCTGGAGGCGTACATCAAGCGGCTGGAGAAGCTGGAGGAGATCGCCAACTCCTTCCAGGGAGTCCAGCAGTCGTACGCGATCCAGGCCGGCCGAGAGGTGCGCATCATCGTGAAGCCGGAGCAGATCGATGACGCCAACGCCCAGCTCATGGCCCGCGACATCGCCAAGCGAATCGAGGGCGAGCTGAGCTACCCGGGGCAGATCCGGGTGACAGTCGTCCGCGAGACTCGCGCGGTCGAGTACGCCAGATAGATAAAGCAGAGGGGCCCCCGCTCGGCGGGGGCCTTTTCTTTTACCCTCGGCTCGCATGGACCCCGTCCTCGCCCTCTTTCGACGCAACGCCTGGGCCACAGAGCAGCTGCTCGGGTTCTGCGCCGCGCAGCCTCCGGAAGTGCTGCAGCGCGCCGATCCGGACGTGTACGGGAGCATCGAGGCGACCTTCAACCACATCGTGTCGGCGGAGCAGCGCTACCTGAGCCGGCTGGACGGGGCTGAGCCGACGCTTCGGGATCGCGGGCCGCTGTCGGTGGCCGAGCTCGGGGGACCGGCACGGGACTGCGCCGCCCGCTGGGAGGCGCTGCTCGCGGCGCCGTTGCAGCCGGAGCGAGAGCGGGAGCACCAGGGCCAGGGCGGGGAGCGGTTCCGCCTGGCCGACTGGCACGGGTTCGTCCAGGTGGTCCACCACGGCGACGATCACCGGACCCAGGTCAATACCCTCCTCAGCCGCCAGGGCGTCGAGCCGCCAAACCTCGACGGTTGGGCCTTCGGCGACCTGGCGCATGCATCGAGTGAGATCAGCGAGGGCGCTCGGCAGCTGCTGCCGTACTTCGTCGGTCACCATCTGTGGGCCACGAGCCGGCTGATGAGCTGGGCGGTCCGGCTGGAGGATGAGCAGGCTCAGCTCACGGCGCCAGGAACGTACGGAACCCTGGAGAAGACACTCGAGCACCTGGTCTTCTCGGACCACACGTATCTGGGATGGCTCGAACAGCAGGACTGGAGGACGTGCCTGAGCGCGGGGATGGACTGGGAAGCTCAGATCGGGGATGACCGGGGCCGGTCACCGGCCTGGGCGGTCGCGCTGCAGGCGATCCACCACGGGAACGACCACCGCACCCATGCCGGCACGGTCGCGCTCGCTAACGACCTGAAGGCGCCGGACCTCGACGTCTGGTCATATGCCGCTGCCGAGGGCGGCTACTCCGAGCTCTAGACCGGCCTGGTTAACTAACTTCCGTGGCGGGCGACGAGCTGAAAATCCTGTTCGTCGCGGACGTCGTCGGCCGTCCTGGTCGGGAGGCGGTGCGGGCGCTCTTGCCGGGTCTGAAGGCCGAGCTGGGCGTCGATCTCAGCATCGTCAACGGTGAGAACTCGGCCGCCGGCTTCGGGCTAACGGCCAAGCTCTGCCAGGACCTCTTCCAGGCCGGCGCCGACGTCATCACCACCGGCAACCACGTCTTCGACCAGCGCGAGTTCGTCAACGAGCTCCCGGAGCTGCAGAAAGTGGTGCGCCCCGCGAACCTGCCGCCGGGGGCGCCCGGCGTCGGCTACAGCCGCGTCCAAGCCGGCGGCCAGGCGGTCCTGGTGCTGCAGCTGATGGGCCGTCTGTACATGCAGGACATCGACGACCCGTTCCGTGCCGCCGACGCTCTGCTGCTCGAGCACCCTGATGTGAAGGTGGTCTTCGTCGACATGCACGCCGAGGCCACCAGCGAGAAGCAGGCGATGGGGTGGTACCTCGACGGGCGGGTGAGTGCTGTCGTCGGCACTCACACTCACGTGCCGACGGCCGACGCGCGAATCCTGACGGAGGGCACCGCGTTCTGTACGGACGTGGGCATGGTCGGTCCCCGTGACGGCGTCATCGGGATGGACAAAGAGAACATCCTCAGGCGCTTTCTGACCTCTGTTCCGCACCGTTTTGAGGTGGCCGCCGGTCCGGTGACATTCAACTCGGTTCTGATTACCATTGACAGCCTCACCGGACGCGCCACATCGATCCAGCGCATCGACAGAGAACGAACTTGACGGGGGTTGCAGCTATGACGGGGGAGGGACGTCCGCCGGTGGAGGTGCTGAAGGTGTCAGCCACTTCGAAGCCGGTGGCGGTGGCCGGTGCGATCGCGGGAGTGATTCGCAGCCAGGGCAAGGTGGAGGTACAGGCGATAGGCGCCGGTGCGATCAACCAGGCGGTCAAAGCCATCGCCATCTCACGCGGTTACGTGGCGCCGGGCGGCATGGACTTGGTTTGCGCGCCGTCCTTCATCGACATCTCGATCGATGGGGAGGAGCGGACGGGCATCAGGCTTCTCGTGGAGGTCCGCTAACTCACCCCACGAAATCTTCGATTTCGCGGGGGCCCCGATCCGCCGACCTAGGTAAGCTGCCTCAGGTGACCGCCTCTCGGTCCTTCCATATCTGGACGATCGGCTGCCAGATGAACCTGGCCGACTCGGAGAACCTGTCGCGGCGCCTGCTTGCGGCCGGTTATCGAGAGGAGCCTGAGCTCGAGCGGGCCGACGTGGCGGTGCTCAACACCTGTGTGATCCGCCAGGCCTCCGAGGACAAGGTCTACTCAAAGCTCCACGAGCTGCGCGATTGGAAGACGGCTGAGCGCACGATCGCGCTGACCGGCTGCCTGGTCGGCAAGGAAGGGGAACGCCTGCGCAAGCGATTCCCACATCTCGACCACGTGGTCGCGATAGGCGACTACGAGGCATTCGTCGCCGAGCTTGACGAGCGCTACGACTGGTCTTTAGGCGAAGCCCTCCCGGTCGCCGGGCGGACGGGGATCAGCCACTTCGTGAACGTGATCCTCGGCTGCAACCACAACTGCACGTTCTGCATCGTGCCTCAGGTTCGTGGGCGTGAGCGAAGCGTGCCGCTGGCCGATGTTGTCGCCGAATGTGCCGCCGCGGTTAGAGATGGCGCGCGCGAGGTTGTGCTGCTCGGTCAGAACGTGGACGCATACAGCGACCCGGCCGGCAGCGGCGGCCTGGCCGCTCTCGTGGCGGCCGTCGAGCGCATCGACGGCGTGCGCCGCGTCCGGTTCCTGACGTCACACCCGCGCGATCTCGAGCCGCGGCTGCTCGACGTCATGGCCTCCAGCGGCACCGTCTGCCGCGAGCTGCAGCTGCCGATCCAGTCCGGGGACGACCGCATGCTCAAGCGCATGGCGCGCGGGTACATGACGCGCGATTACCTGGCGATCATCGAGCGCGCGCGGCGGTTGATGCCGGACCTCGGCATCGCGACCGATGTCATCGTGGGTTTCCCAGGCGAAACAGCCGAGATGTACGAGTCGACGCGACGGCTGATGGAGGACGTCCGGTTCGACGTCGTGCACCTCGCCATGTATTCGCCGCGGCCCGGCACCTACGCCGGAGACCGGCTCGAGGATGACGTGACGCCGGACGAGAAGCGCCGGCGTCTCAACGAGCTGCTCGAGATCCAACGCGGCATCGCGGCCGAGAAGACGCAGGCCTGGGTCGGCCGCGACGTCGAGGTCCTGATCGAAGGGCGCGACGAGCTCGGGCGTCCCTACGGACGCAACCGCCAGGGCAAGCGCGTCATCTTGCAGAGGAAGAAAGCCGAGCCCGGCGAGCTCCTCCAGGGGAGGGTGCTGCAGGCGACCGCGGCACAGCTGTTGGCCGCGTGACGGCTGAGACCCCGGTACTGAAGCAGTACCGCGAGGTCAAGGACCGCCACCCTGAGTCCCTCGTCCTGTTCCGTCTCGGCGACTTCTTCGAGCTCTTCTTCGAAGACGCCGAGCGCGCCGCCCCGATCCTGGGGGTGACACTCACCTCGCGCCCGCTCGGGCGCTCCGGTCGCGCCCCGATGTGCGGCGTGCCGCACCACGCGTGGCGCAGCTATGTGGGGAAGCTGCTCCGCGCCGGCCTGAGCGTCGTGATCTGCGACCAGCTCGAAGCCTCGACGGGTAAGGGGATCGTGCGCCGCGACGTGACGCGCGTGCTCACGCCGGGCACCGTGGTCGAGGACGAATATCTCGACGCGGGCGAAGCCAACTGGCTCGTCGCCGCCTGGGAAAAGGGCCGGGAGGCGGGTCTCGCCGCCTGTGATGTCTCGACGGGCGAGCTCCTGCTCTGCCAGCTGCCAAGGGAGCGCCTGCAGGCGGAGCTTGAACGCCTGCGGCCGGCCGAGCTGCTCATGCCGCCGGAGGTCGAGCTGTACCGGTTCGATCCCGAGCGCGGCAAGCATCGACTGCGGGACCGGCTCGGGATCGCGCAGCCCGCGTCGATCGGAGCCACGGAGGCGCCGCTCGCATTGGGCGCCGCGGGCGTCGTCGTCGAACACCTGGAGCGCAGCCAGGTGAGGCTCGAGCCGGGCCTCTTCCGGGTCCGCACCTACTGGCCGGGAAGCGCCATGGAGCTCGACGCGGCCACCGTTCGGAACCTCGAACTGCCCGCGTTCGTGAAGCTGATCGACCGGACCGCCACCGCAGCGGGGCTGCGACAGCTGAGAGCCTGGCTCTCCGCGCCGCTGCGCGACGTCGAGACGATCGGCCTGCGACTGGCCGCGGTCGAAGAGCTCTCCGAGGCCGGCGCCACCCGAAGCCGCCTCCGCGATGCGATCGCTGCAGCGGGTGACCTCGAGCGGCTGCTCTCCCGCGCAGCCCAAGGCCATGCCGGCCCGCGCGGGCTGGTCGCGCTGCGCACGGCGCTGGACTCGCTGCCGGCCCTGCAAGACGCCGCGGGCGCCCTCGAATCTCTGCAGCTGCGAACGCTCGCCTCTCACCTGCGCGCCGACGGCCACCTCGCCGAGCGACTGCGCGCAGCGCTGGTCGACGAGCCGCCGGCTCGCGCTGAAGAGGGCGGCGCCATCCGCGCGGGGTTCGATCCCGAGCTGGACCGGATCCGGGAGGCTTCGCGTTCCGCTCGGGAGTGGATCGCCGAGCTCGAGTCTCGCGAAAGGGAGCGGACGGGGATTCGCTCCTTGAAGGTCGGTTTCAACCGCGTCTTCGGCTACTACATCGAGGTCGGCCACGGCTACCGCGGCGATGTTCCCGCCGACTACGTTCGCAAACAGACGCTGACCGGCGCCGAGCGCTACTTGACGCCCGAGCTGAAGGAGCGCGAGACCGTGGTCCTCAACGCGCAGCAGGACATCGTCGCGCGGGAACATGAGATCGTCCGCGAGCTGAGCGACGCCGTCGCCGGCGCTGCGGGTCCGCTGCTCGAATCGGCCCGCGCCGCCGCGGAGCTGGATGCGCTGCAGAGCCTGGCCACCGCCGCCCGGGAGCTCGACTGGCACCGGCCTGAGGTGGACGCCGGCGGGCTGCTCGAGATCGAGGCCGGCCGCCACCCGCTGGTCGAAGCGGCGCTGCCGGCCGGCAGTTTCGTTCCCAACGACCTCACTCTGGACACGGGCGGCCCGCAGGTCATCGTGCTGACGGGCCCGAACATGGCCGGCAAGTCGACCTATCTGCGGCAGGCCGCGCTGATCGTGCTCCTGGCGCAGTGCGGCAGCTTCGTGCCGGCGGGGCGGGCCAGGATCGGCGTCGCCGACCGCATCTTCACGCGCGTCGGCGCCCACGACGACCTGGTGGCCGGCATGTCGACATTCATGGTCGAGATGGCCGAGACGGCGAACATCCTCGCGCACGCCACCGGCGCCTCGATCGTGGTCTTCGACGAGGTGGGGAGGGGCACGTCGACTTACGACGGCGTCTCGATCGCCCAGGCCGTCGTGGAGCACATCCACGATCGCGTGGGCTGCCGCACGCTCTTCGCCACCCACTACCACGAGCTGACTGCGCTGGCCGACCGGCTGCCGCGCGTGGAGAACCACCGCGTCGACGTGCTCGAGGAGGGCAGCGATGTGCGCTTTCTCCACCATGTCGTCCCGGGCGGCGCCGATCGTTCCTACGGCATCCACGTGGCGGCTCTCGCCGGCCTGCCCACGCCGGTCGTCGCGCGCGCGCGCCAGGTGCTTGAAGAGCTCGAACGGCAGCGGCCGCTCGAGCCGCCGGAGCAGCAGCTCGGACTGCCGCTCGCGCCGGCCGCCGATCCGCTGCGCAAGGAGCTCGAAGAGCTCCAGCTCGATCACCTGAGCCCGATCGAGGCGCTTCAGAAGCTCTATGAGCTTCGCACTCGGGCTGCGAACCCGTGACCATCCGCCTGCTGCCGCCCGATGTGGCCAACGCGATCGCCGCCGGCGAGGTCGTCGAGCGCCCCGCCTCCGTCGTGAAGGAGCTGATCGAGAACGCACTCGACGCCGGCGCCAGGCGGATCTCGGTCGACGTGCACGGAGCCGGCCGCACCCTGATCCGCGTGGCCGACGACGGCGCCGGGATGAGCGCGGGCGAGCTGCCCCTGGCCTTTCTCCGGCACGCCACCAGCAAGCTCGCGGCACGTGAGGACCTCGATGCGATCGGCACGCTCGGCTTCCGGGGCGAGGCGCTGGCCTCGATCGCGGCAGTCTCGGACGTCGAGTGCCGCTCAGGAGCGGCGCGCTTGCGGGTGCGGGGCGGCCAGGTCGTCGAAGAGGGACCCGCGGCGCCGGCGCCCGGAACCGTCGTCGAGGTCCGGGACCTGTTCGCGTCGACGCCGGCCAGGCTCAAGTTCATGAAGAGCGACGCCGTCGAGGGGGCGGCGTGCCTCCAGGTCGCGAGCTCGTATGCCCTGCTCTTTCCGGCCGTGCGCTTCACAGTGGCGATCGGCGAGCGCCGGTCGTTCTCGACTCCCGGCGATGGCGATGCGGCCGCGGCCGCGGCGGCCGTCCTCGGCGCCAGCGTGGGCCGGGAGCTCATCGGCGTCGCCGCCGACGGTGAGGTCGCGGTCAGCGGCCTCGTGTCGCAGCCGCGCGTTCATCGGAGCTCGCGCGAGGCGATCCTCCTGGCGGTCAACCACCGGCCGGTCAGCTCGCGGGCGCTGACCTTCGCTCTCGAGGAGTGCTACAGAGGGCGCCTCGAACGCGGGCGGCATCCGATCGCGGTGCTCGACGTCGCCGTGCCGCTCGAGGACGTGGACGTGAACGTCCACCCGGCCAAGCGCGAGGTCAAGTTCAAGAGCGAGGGGGCGGTCTTCTCGGCGCTGCAGCGCGCAGTTCGCGCCGCCCTGCAGGAGACGAGGCCGTACGAGATCCGGCTGGATTCGCGTGACCCGGAGCCGTGGCCGCGGGCGCCGGCCGGGCATGACGCGCCCGCCCTGCTGCTAGATGCCGTGACGGCGGTCGAGGTCGCGTCGAGCGCGCCGCTGCGGCCGCTCGGGCAAGCAGGCGACGGCTACCTGGTGGCCGAGTCACCGGAGGGTGTGCTGCTGATCGATCAGCACGCGGCGCACGAACGCGTCCTCTACAACCGGTTTCTCGCGCGGCTTCGCGGCGCCCAGGGCCTGTCGCAGCCACTGCTGGTGCCGGCCGTCGTCGATCTCGAGCCGGCCCAGGTTGCCGTCATGCGGGAGCACGACGCCTCCCTGCGCTCGGCGGGCTTCGTGGTGGAGGAATTCGGCTCTCGCCAGGCCCGCGTCGAGGCGGCGCCTGCCGAGACTCCCGCGGGCCGAGCAGGCGAAGCCTTGAGCGCGACTCTGGCGGCGCTGGCCGAAGGCCGGGGCGACGGCGCGGTGGAGGCTGCTGCGGCCTCGCTGGCCTGCCACTCCGCGGTGCGTTTCGGGGATCCGCTGGACCTGTCCGAGCAGCGCCGCCTGCTCCAGGAGCTGGAGGCGGCGCCGGAATCCGTGACCTGCCCGCACGGCCGTCCGACCAGGCTGCTGCTGGCCTGGCCGGACTTGAAGCGCCACTTCCGACGGAACTACTGAGCTACTGGAGCGCGAACACCACGGTGACGGAGACCGTCAGCTGCTGCTGACCCGGCTGCACGGGTTGGAACTGAGCCGAGCCGGCGCTGGCGGCCAGGGGCGCGCCGCCGTAGTAGATCGGCCTCGGCGCCGTTTCCGACTCGCTGATCGAGACGATGCCCCCCAACTTCATACCGGCGGCCTCCGCGTACTGCTGGGCCCTGGTCTTGGCGTCGTGAACGGCGGCCGCCCGAGCCGAGCCCATGAGACTGCCGGTGTCGCCGATCGAGAGGGAGATGCCGCCGAAGCTCACGTTGTTGCCTGCGGCCCTGACGGCGGCGTCGATCGTCGGGCCGATGTGAGAGATGCCGTGGATCACCGCGGAGACCGAGCTCGAAGCATTGAACTGATCGGTCTGCTCGTTGCGGTAAAGGGAGACGTAGGCCGTCTGGACGTCCTTGTCGGCAACACCCGCCGACTTGAGGGCGTCGATCAGCCTTTGCGCATCGGCGGCTTCGCCGGAGAGAGCCGCGGCCGCCGACTCGGCGTTGACGTTGACGGCGAACGACATCGTGCCCTGGTCCGGGACCCCGAAGACATCCCCGGTTCCGACCACCGTGACGGTCGGACCGCCGGCTGCCGCGGTGGTCTGCACTGGAGCGATGGTCAGTGGGGCAGCCACCCGATGGGTCACCAGCGTCGGGGAATTGGATCGTGCGTGCTCGGCGGCAATGCCGCCGCCCACCACGGTTGCCGCGGCGGCGGCGGTCAGGAGCGGTGTGGCCAGTTTCATGCCCGGACAGAACGCCCCCCACGCGACCGGGGTAACGCGTGAGGTCGGTCGTTGCGATCCTCGGGCCGACCGGAGTCGGGAAGACGCGCGTGGCGGCCGCCCTTGCTCGCAAGCTCGGCGGCGACGTGCTGGTCGCCGACTCGCGCCAGGTTTATCGAGATCTCGACATCGCGACGAACAAGCCACTGCCCGAGGAGACACAGGGCGTCCCGTTCCACCTCATCGACCTCGTCGATCCGCGGGACTCGTTCAACGCGCATCTGTGGGTGCAGGCCGCGCTCCGCGTCATGGACGAGCTCGAGCCCAGGGGCGTCCTGCCCGTGATCGAAGGCGGCACGGCTCTCTGGGTCGACGCGCTGCTGGACGGCCTGAGTCTCGCCGAGGTGCCTCCGCGCCCCGACCGGCGCGCGGAGCTCGAGCAGCTTGACACCGACCAGCTGGCGCAGCTGGTGCGCGACCTGGACCCGGAAGCCGCCATCGACTTCCGCAACCGGCGCCGGCTCGTCCGCGCGGTGGAGACGCTCGAGGTCGCGGGCGCACCGCTGGCGGCAGCACGGAGGCGCAATCCGCCTCCCTGGCGCGTCGTGCGGGTCGGCCTCCGCCTGCCGCTGCCCAGGCTGGACGAGCTGCTCGCCGAGCGCTCGCACCGCCAGGTTGCGCGCGGCCTGGTCGCTGAGACTCGCGCTGCCCTCGAGCGCGGCGTGCCACCCGACGCCGCCGTGCTGACCGGCACGGGCTACGTCGAGGCGCTGGCCCACATTCGGGGCGAGCTGTCGGAGGCGGAGCTGCCGCAGGCCATGGCGGTCGCGAATCGGCAGCTCGCTCGCCGCCAGCTCCGCTGGCTGCGCCGCGATGAGCGCATCCGCTGGCTCGAAGCGGAGCCGGATCCCATGCCGGCCATCCTGGAGCACGTTCGGGCACAGCTATCCTGATTCCGGACATGAGCTCGAACACCAGGCCGCGGCTGGCCGCTGAGCGGATGGCCCGCATTCCGCCCTACCTCTTCGCGGAGATGGACCGCCGGGTGCAGGCGAAGAAGGCCGCCGGCGTCGACGTGATCTCGCTCGCCATCGGGGATCCGGACCTGCCGACTCCAGAGCGGATCGTGCGCCGGCTTCAAGAGGCCGCCGCGGACCCGGCCAACCACCAGTACCCGTCGTACTACGGGCTCAAGTCGCTGCGCGAGGCGATCGCCGGCTGGTATCGCGAGCGCTTCGCGGTCGACCTCGACCCCGAGACCGAGGTGCTGCCCGTGCTGGGTTCCAAGGACGGGATCAGCCATGCTCCGCTCGCGCTTCTCGGCCCTGGCGACGTGGCCCTCGCCCCCAGCCCCGGCTACACGGTCTACGTGACGAGCGCGATCATGGCCGACGCCGACCCCGTCCTCCTGCCGCTCACGGCCGAGCGAGGCTGGCTGCCCGATTTTGACGCGATCGCCAAGGCCGACCTGGACCGCGCGCGCATCATGTGGCTGAACTACCCGAACAATCCCACCGCCGCGGTTGCGTCAAAGGAGTTCTTCGAGACCGCGGTGAAGGTGGCCAGAGAGCACGACATCGTGCTGCTTCATGACGCGCCGTACTCGGAGATCTACTTCGGCACCGAAGGCCCGCCCAGCCTGCTCTCGATACCGGGCGGGAAGGACGTCGGAGTCGAGTTCCACTCGCTGTCGAAGACGTACAACATGACGGGCTGGCGCCTCGGCTGGCTGTGCGGTCGCGCCGACGTCATCGAGGTCGTTGCGCAGCTGAAGACGAACATGGACTCGGGAATCTTCCAGGCGATCCAGATCGCGGGCATCGAGGCTCTGACCGGCGGTGAGGCCGAAACCCGCGCCGCCTGCGAGGTCTACGCGCGCAGGCACCGCAAGGTCGCCGACGCTCTGAACGCTGCCGGGTGGGACGTCTCGCCGCCCGAGGCGACCTTCTATGTCTGGGCGCCGGTGCCGCCAGGTATGGACTCCATCGGCTTCGCGAACCTGGTGCTCGACCAGGTTGGGGTGGTGATCACGCCCGGGGTCGGTTTCGGGCCGCATGGAGAGGGCTGGTTCCGGCTGTCGGTCACCGCTCCTGAGTCGCGCCTCGACGAGGCGCTGGAGAGACTGAGTCGCCTAAGCGTCTAGTGACGTCCGCTCCGCCCCAGGAGCGCGCCTTCCTGGTCGGAGTCCAGCTGCCTGGCACCAGCACGCTCGAGCTCGACGAGCAGATGCGCGAGCTCGCCGAGCTCTGCCGGACGGACGGCGCCGAGGTGGTCGGCAGCGACGTCCAGCGCCGGGAGGAGGTCGAGCCGGCGCTGTTCATCGGCCGGGGCAAGGTCGAGGAGCTGCGCGGCCGCCGCCAGAACCAGGAATTCGAAACGCTCGTGTGCAACGAGGACCTGAGCCCACGACAGCAGCGGAACCTCGAGAAGGAGCTCGACGTCAAAGTCGTCGACCGGGCTGAGGTGATCCTCGACATCTTCGCCCAGCACGCCCGCAGCCGCGAGGGGCGGCTCCAGGTCGAGGCCGCGCAGCTCCACCACTGGCTCCCGCGGCTGATCGGTGCATACGACTATCACCGGCAGGTCGGTGGCATCGGAACCCGCGGCGGCCCGGGCGAGCAGCAGATCGAGATCGAGCGGCGCCGCGTGCGCAAGCGCCTGCGCGACCTGGAGACCGAGATCGAGGACGTGCGCGCCCAGCGCGACATGCAGCGCGCCGGCCGCCGCCGTTCGGAGCACGCCACGGTCGCGATCGTCGGTTACACGAACGCGGGCAAGTCGACGCTTCTGAACGCGCTCACCGGTGCGGGTGTCCGCGCTGAGAACCAGGTCTTCGCGACGCTCGATCCGACGACGCGGCGCACGCGCCTGCCGAGCGGCGTGGAGATCATGCTGACCGACACCGTCGGATTCATCCAGAAACTGCCGACCGACCTCGTTGCCGCGTTCCGCGCCACGCTGGAGGAGGTCACTTACGCCGATGTCGTGCTCGAGGTTCTCGATGCGTCGTCGCCGGCTCTGCCGCGACACCGCGAGACGGTCGACCAGGTGCTGACCGAGCTGGGCGCTGCCGCCAAGCCGCGGGTGATCGCGCTCAACAAGTCCGACCTCGTGGGGCCGGCGACACGCCGGCGGGCTCTTGCCGAGCTCTCAGAGCTCGGCTTCCGGCAGGCGGCCGCGGTCTCGGCGCTCGGGCGCGCCGGGCTGGAGGACCTGGTCCGGTGCATCGAGGCGGTGGTGCGGCGGGAGATGGTCGAGCTCGAGCTGCTCGTGCCTTACGGACGCGAAGAGGTGCTCGCCGAGCTGCGCGAGGTCGGTGGGATCGACCGGCTCGAGTACGAGCAGGCGGGCAACCACGTGTGGGGAAGAGCGCCGGAGCGGGTGCTGCAGCGGTTCGACGCCTACCGCAGCCCGACCGCGACTACTTCATGAAGCGCATCACGCCCCGAACCACGCCGACCAGGCTGGCCTGCTCGGTCGTGATCGGTTCGTAAGCGGGGTTCTCAGCCTCCAGCACGATGGTGCCGTCGCGGCGGCGCAGGCGCTTGCACGTCGCCTCGTCCTCGAGCAGCGCCACGACGATCGTCCCGTCCGGCGCGGTCTGCTGGGGCTTCACCAGCACCAGGTCGCCGTCGAGGATGCCGGCGTTGATCATCGAGTCTCCGCGCACCTTGAGCAGGAACCAGCCCTCCTGGACGATGTCGTTGGAGAGGACGATCGTGTCCTCCACGTTCTGCTCGGCGAGGATCGGCTGACCGGCCGCGACGTTGCCGACGACCGGGACGGCGACGGAGCTGCGCCGCTTCGACTCGATCTCCGAGCCTTCGACCAGCTGGACCGTGCGCGACTTGCTGGGGTCGCGCTTGATCAGCCCGCGTCGCTCGAGCTGGTTCAGGTGGTTGTGGACGGTCGAGCTGGAGCTGAGACCGACTGCCTCGCCGATCTCGCGCACGCTCGGCGGGTAGTTGCGGACCTTGGTCACATGCCGGATGTAGTCAAGGATCTTGGCTTGGCGATCGCTGAGCTCTAGTTCGTTCAATGCTGCCTCCGAAAATTCGTTTGACGGGCGCGGCCATCCTAGCAGGAAACGCGCGTTCCCGCAAACCTATGTTCGCTCAGGGTCTTGACAGGGCGAACGGGCGTTCGTCATAATCCCCCTCGAACACATGTACGCAGCATCTCCGTACTGGCGCTTCGAGGCCGAGCGGCCGGCCCGCAAGTCGGTCGTCCGGCTGCGCAAGGCTGCGATCGCAGTGGGGATGACGATCCTGATCGCCTTCGCCCTCGCCAGGACCGCGGTGGGGGAGGGCCCCACGGGACTCGTCAGCTATCGGGTCCAGCCGGGCGACACCCTGTGGTCCATCGCGGCCGCGCGCTACCCGGACTCCGATGTGCGGCAGAAGGTGGGGGACATCGAACGCGACAACGGGCTCAGCAGTCCGATGATCGTGCCCGGCGAGGTGCTCCGGCTCCCAGCCGGCTAGCTAGCGCGTCAGGGCCTAGATGTGCCCGGTCGCGATGAGGATCAGAAGCGCGGGTCCGACGAGGATGATCCAGATGGTGGGGAAGATGCACCCGATCATTGGGAACAGCATCAGCAGCCCGGCCCGCCCACCTCTTTCCTGGGCGCGCTGACGGCGGACGGCGCGCAGCGCCTCCGAGTACGTGCGCAGCATCTTGGCGATGGGAACGCCCATCTGCTCGCTCTGCGCCAGCGCCGTGACCAGCTGGTTCACATCGTCGAGACCTGTGCGGCGTGCCATGCCGTAGAGCGCGTCCTGCCGCGTGTTGCCGAGGTGGATCTCGGTCACGACGCGCTCGAACTCGTCGCCGAGGGGGTTCTTGCCTTTCAGCTTGCCGCCGACCTGCTGGATGGCGCCGTCCAGGCTGAGCCCGGCCTCGACGGAGATCACCATCAGGTCGAGCGCGTCCGGCAGCGCTTTCTGGATGGCGTTGCGGCGTGAGTTGGCCAGCGTGCGCAGCGCGATGCTGGGCGCGAGGAACGCGAGATAGGTCGCCACGGCGACCACGGCGACCGCGATCAGGGGGTTGAAGCGGGGGAAGGCGATGGCGGCGCCGAGCACGAGCCCGAGGACGGCGGCCGCGTAGCGGATGAGGGTGAGGTCGGTGGCAGACAGGTTGGCCGGCCGTCCAGCCTGGTCGAGCTGCTGCTCGATCGCCTGCCGCTGGCCCTCTGGCGTGCGGCGGCTGAGGAAGGCCCGGGCTCGGCGTAGGAAAGGGGCGATGATCCGCTCGTCGAACGGCGTCTGGAGCTCGATGTCCTCCGCGCGCACGGTGGAGCCGAAGCTGCGCATCCAGAGCTCGGCCGGGTTGGCGGCCGGCGCCCGGTGCCTGCGGGCAAGGTCGACGCTCACGGCAGCCAGGACGACCCCAGCGCAGCCGACCAGGCCGAGCGCGACTGCCCCGCCCATCAGCGCGCTACGGGCTTAGGAGGCCGGGCCAGCGCTTCTGGACGTCGGACCCGGTGACCCCGTTGGCGGAAGTGACAGCCGGGCAGGCCGCGGCCGGCGCGGCCGGCGCGGGCTTGTAGTCCTTGTAGCTCTCGAGCGTGTACTTCAACGAGGCGTAAGTGAGGAACCAGTTCAGGTACTCGGCGTCGCACTGGCTCACGACCACGGTCAGCGAGCTGCTGACGCCCGCTGCGTGCGCCGTGCCCACCGTTCCGCTGACGGAGCCGGTGGCATCAGCGACGGCGGGGCCGACGCGGATGACGTGGAGGTTGGTGAACACGGTTCGCGCCTCGGGATAGCGCGATCCCTGCGGCGTCACGGTGGCGATCACCGAGATGTAGTCGCCAGGCTGGATGTAGCCGGCCACCGCCTGCTGCTCGCCGCTGGGGATCGTCACGGCCACCCAGCCGGCCGGAATTGGCAGGTACGAGGTGGCCGACCCGACGATCGTGGTCGCCGAGGACGACACCAGGTTGCTCAGGATCGGCTGGCCGGCGCTGAAGTCGACCGCCGCGATCTTGCCCACCACCGCGGACGTCGCCGTATAGGCGCCGGGCGGCAGGTTGGCGGAGCTGTACGGCACGAGCTGAAGGTCAGCGGCACTGATCTCTGTGCGCAGCTGAATGTCATGTGCCGCGACCACGATGGCCGTCGTCCCGCCGGCCGATGAGCGGCCGCTGGCGATGATCACGCCCGCGAACGCAACGATCGCGACGATCACGCCGACCACCGTATAGGTCCAGGGTCCAAGGACCGCCGAACCCGTCCGGGGCGCTGACACAGCAGGCCGCGGAGTCCCTCCCACGCTTTCGGCGGGCATTGTAGACATAAACGCGCCGGTTGTAGCTTCTTTGCGCGTTATCCTCTGCGGCGCCATGGGAGGGAGTGGCCCGCGGGGGGCTTCGTCTGGCCAGTCGACGGTGGAATTCGCGCTGTCCGCCGGCGTGCTCGTGCTGCTTTTGCTGGGCCTGCTGGACTTCGGTCGCGCGTTCTATTTCGGCGTCAGGCTGCAGGATGCCGCGCGCGAGGGCGCGCGCGTGGGCGTGCGTTACGACCCTCAATCGGGCACGCATCCGGGACTCAACGACACCGCCATCGCGGCGGCTGTCAACAATGTGCTGACCAACAGCGGGATGTCGGCGGCGACGGACGAAGACCAGGCTCCCGGCGGCGCCACGTGCCCCGCCACCAGCAATGGCAACACCCTCTACCAGCCGGGCTACAAGGACACCGCGTACCCGACGAGCACCGGTCAGACGTACCTCTACATCTGCTACGAGAACACACCCGGCCTGGATCCCCCGTCCGGGACCCCTTTGACCAAGCTCAACGTGATCGTGCTCTATCGATTCGGTCTGCTCACCGGCTTCCTGCAGAACACGCTCGGGCCGTCGGGGATCGAGATCTACGGCGAGTACCAGGCCTTGGTCCAGTGATGCACCGGGGCTCGAGGGGCCAGTCGATGGTGGAGTTCGCGCTCCTGCTGCCGGTGCTCGTGCTGTTCATCTTCGGCATCCTCGACTTCGGCCGCTCGATCTACTACTACTCGGCGGTCAGCCAGGCGGTCGGCCAGGCGGCGCGTGCCGCGGCTCTCGCCCCGAACAGCCTGCCTTCCAATTCCGATGTGCTCGCGGCTGTGCAGTCCGGCGCGGGGTGGATTCAGCTCGCGCCCTGCCCCAATGACACGCCGACGACCACGGGCCTCCCTGCCGGCCAGGCCTGGCTGTTCATCTCAAACCCAGGCGGTGCGGACGCCAACAGCGATGGCGCGAATGCGCCTGGAGGAGAGTCGGGAACTCCCGGTGTCGGATGCTCGTCGCCGGCGCGCGCCGTCACGGGAGACAAGCTGCAAGTCGAGATCGTGTACAACTTCACGCCTTTCACACCATTGATCGCGCAGTTCACGGGGAACCAGTTATTTCTCAGCAGCACGTCAGTCCTACCGGTGGAGTACTGATGCGCCGCGGGCAGCGGGGGCAGGCGATCGTTCTCATCACGATGATGTTCGGCGTCCTTTGCGGGATGGTCGGGCTCGCCATCGACGGCGGTCGCGCCTATGTGGACCACAGCATGATCCAGAACTCCGCTGACGCGGCGGCGGCAGCCGGGGCCACGACATATATCCGCGACCAGAGCATGGCAGCCCCGTTCACCTTGGCGGAGCAGGCGGTGCGGGATACATACATGCTCAACCGCGGCCTGTCGAGTCCGAGCTGCTCGCCTGATTGGGCGGCCCCGAGCAGCGGCGGCTCGGTGAGCTTCTCGTGCACGTTCGGTTCTGACTCGAGCCAGGCCCTTACGATCACGGTGCAGGACTACGCGCCCCCGTCATCATTCGACGACTTCACGGCCACCGGCAGCCAATCCCTCTTGACCGCCTTGATACAGGTCGCCGGAGCGGCCAACACGGTCCCCATCTCAGCCACCGGCTGTGCCGCCACGTGGGACTCGAGCACCTGCGCAGCGGTCCCGCCTGTAGTGCTCGGCACCAGCACCCTCTGCGGCACCGGCGGTGACTCGGTCAAGCTGGTCGGAAGCGACACGTCCGTGGTGGGCAACGTCGGAACCTATGGCGACGTAGAAGTGCCATCCGGCAGCCATCCGCAGATCGCCGGCGACACGACGTACTCGTGCGGCAGCGGCCCGAACGTCACGTCCATGTGCTATCCAAGCGGCGCGGTGCTGCCGTGTGCCACTTATCCGACCAGCAGCTTCCACACCGGAAAGCCGCCGCAGTACAACATCCCGACGGGGTCGGGAAACGGCACCGTGGAGACATTCACCGGCACTGCTGTGAACCTCGACGGCGGCGTCATCGATTCGACCACCGTGTCGAGGCAGGGCTTCGGCACGTCAGGCACTGAGTACTTCGGTTTCCAGACGGGCCCTTACAAGAGCCCCTGCATCTTCCTGGGCGGCGGCGTGTATGACCTGAAAGGCGTCAGCGGCTATTTCGACGGCGGCGTCATCAGCAACGAGATCCGACCACCGGACGAGCCGGATATCAACGGCGACCCAACGACGCACAAGCTGGTCGCTGCCAAGCAGCTCTGGAACATGAACAGCGCCACCTGCGCGGGCTCCTTCACCGCGGCGGAGGTGCCGGACGCGACCGGCTTTGCCATGACGGTGGGGGACTATGCGATCCGGCTCACGTCGGTGCGTTACGACACCGTCAACGGCCACTCGTACGAGAGAGAGAGCGCACCGTCAGCGTGCAAGACGACCACCGTGTCGCTCCCGACCCAGGGGATCAGCATCAATGTCAGCAACGTCCCGGGTGCCCAGGACTACAACGTCTACATGTCCAGCCCGGTACTTTCGGCGGCTGCGAGCGACGGCGACCCCAACGCCGGCAAGTGCAACGGCTACTTCTACCAACTGGCGACGATCCCCGTGCAGAACTACGTCAATGAAACGAACGTGGACACCAGCGCCTGCCCGAGCTCTGTCACCAGCGTGCACTGCACGCTTGGAGTCAGCAGCGTGGCGGATCTCAATCTCTGCACCATCGATCGGTTCAAGAATCTGAAGGGCCTGCTCGCCGGCGGAATCCCCGTGAACTGCACCGCGCTGTTGAACTCGATCCCGGACATCCAGCCGCAGCCGGCGTTCAGCTGCACAGCATCGGCATACGTCCAGGTTCCACCGCCGAAGGGCACGCTGAAGAACCCACCGATCTCACATTCGTGCGGGTGGCCCGGTCCTTTCGTGTCGTGCACCGGCGGCTCGTCCGCCACGCCGCCGCCCTACTGCTTGGAGGAGTTCCTGGCGCCGGCCGACGCCAACCTTCCAGACCAGGACGAGGCGGTGAACTATGAGATAGGCAACTGGGGCCTCTGCTATGACCCGAGCACTTTCAACTCGATGCTGTGTCCCAACCAGTACGGCGGCTACACGCCGGGTGGTCTGCAGGCAGGCGCCCCGGTGACGCCCGGCGCCGTCCAGTTCCAGGCCGACTCCGGGGGCTGCTACACCTTCACCAGCAACGACTATCCGTTCCTCTTCAGCGGCTACCAGTATTCATGGGGCTTGTTGATTCACGCGGGGCCGACGACCTCGGGCTGCGCGGATTCGATCACGCCGGCGTATGGGGGAGAGCTCGTCGGCCACTATTACGGGCCGTCCGTGAACGCCACTGTGGCCGGCACGACGTCCGACATCCCCGTCTACGGCCCGCAGGCGCCCACGCTCTATGGCTGCTTCATCGCGAGCCGGCCCACGGTCGACGGCACCAACGGGCTCGCGGTGTATTTCGTGACACCCTCGTCCAACCCCGCCATCGCGATCACGGGGTACGGCATCCCGACCGGCTCGGGCTGCTGAGGGGGCGCTTAAGCGCGCCCACCGCACTCTCATCCCTGCGTTCGCCGGCGAACGCATGCAGCCACGACCTGCGGACCTGTACGTTCGCCGGCGAGGGCGACAATGGGCGCCGGTTGGCGCTCAGTCAGCGCTGAGCGGCGGCCCCAGCAAGGTCATGTCGTATTTCGAAAACACCGCCGCGATGGCATCGGGGTCGGGCTGGCTGGACCGTGAGATGGGCCCGAGCTCCTCGTAGAACTTGTGTCCGCCACCGGGCGTGTACACCACGACGATCTCTCCCGGCTCGTCGGTCAAGTTCACGAAGGCGTGCGGGACTTTGGACGGGAGATAGGCGAAGCCACCTTCCTCGCAGTGGAAGACCTCGTCGCCGATCCTGATCTTGTAACCGGCCTTTCAGAACCTGAATCGTCTCCTCTTGCTTGTGGTGAACATGGAGTGGGGGACCGCCTTTCGGCGCGACGTCGACGATGAAATAGTCGAAGGCCCCATTCGTCTCCTCGCCCGTGACCTTGAAGATGAGGTCCCGGCCGGGACCGGACTGAAGGCGCATGCCCTCGCCTGGACCTAGAACCGTGTACTGGCTGGTCGTCGTGATCGCCATGTATCCCGCCTCCTTTGCTTGAGTGGTTAGGGGCGAGATTATATGGTGCCTAATTACGTGTCAAGGCCCTTATGATCAGGCACCGAACATATGGACTTTCCAATTCGAGTCGGACCCGACTTCGCCGCGAAGTACCCAGACGCCAGCGCTTCGGCGACCGAGTGCGCGATGAACCTTGCTTCCGCCGGCGACCTGCTCCTGTCGCGGATCGCCGCGACGCTTCAGCCGCTCGACGTCACCCCTTCCGGGGGGTTGGTACTGGGCATCCTCAACGATGCCGGCGAGCCCTGCCCGCCGAACTACATCAGCGAGCGCCTGATCGTGAGTCGGGCCGCCGTGACCGGTGTATTGGACACGTTAGCAAAGCGCGGCCTGGTGCGACGGGAGCCGCATCCGCGCGACCGGCGGATGGTTCTCGTGCACCTTACGGAGGCAGGTTTCCGGATGGCTGACGAGGTCCGCCGCACGGTGCATCGCGCCGAGGCCGGGTGGGTGAGTCCCTTGAGCGAGGCGGACCGCGCGGAGTTGACGGCGCTCCTGGCCAAGCTGCAACGACAACTTGCTTCGAAGGATCGAGATCAGTCCGACGACTCTGAGCCGGCCACCAGCTCGCCTACCTCCAGCATCGCCACTTAGGACGCCATCGTGAGGAGGCTAGAAGCACCGGGCTCGCGATCGGAGACGCTTCCATGATGCTGTCGATAATGACCGTTAAAGAAAGCATTAGGTTCAAGTCAGGCCGCTGAGCCTCTTCTGGCTTTACCGAGGCCCATTGCGAAGACGCGCTCCTATCCTTAGGTTCGCAGACCAGTGAGGAATCCAGACTGGGCCCGGCTGCGCGATCAGTCCGTGGTCGTGCTGACAGCGCTGGTGCTGGCGGCGTTGTTCATCTGGCTGATCGGCCACGTGATCGACACGGTCGCGCTGATCGCGATCGCGGTCGTGCTCGCGCTGATCCTCGAGCCGCTGATGGTGTGGCTCGAGCGGCGCATGCCGCGGCTGCTGGCCGCTGCGCTGGTCTACATCGTCTTCCTGGGCTCGGTCGGAGGCATTGGCTTCGGGCTCTGGCCGGCGGTGCGGTCGCAGTTCATGCAGCTGGCCCAGGCTCTGCCCAGGTACCTGAGCCAGGCTGACTCCTACGTGGCCGCCAACGCCCACGTCGTCGGCCTGCAGCACCTGGGCACGCACCCGATCACGGACGCCTTGACCAAGGGCGGGCTGCCGGGCGGCGGCACGGGCAGCGTCGCGCTGGCCGCGGCCGGCTTCTTCACCCAGGTGGCGCAGGGCATGGCCAGCGTCGTCTTCATCCTCGTGCTCGCCTTCTACTTCATGGTCGACGGCAACCGGATGCGGGCCGGCTTCGCGCGCGTCTTCCCGCGCGAGCACCAATCCAAGATCCGCTTTGTCGAGGACACGGTCAGCCAGGTGCTGGGCTCTTACGTCCGCAGCCAGCTGATCATGGCCGCGCTGATGGCGATCTCGGCCGGCATCGGCTGCGCGATCCTCGGCGTCCGCTACCCGGCGATCATCGCGCTGCTCACGTTCCTGGCCGAGCTGGTGCCCCTGGTCGGACCCTTCCTGGCCGCGATCCCGGCGATGCTGATCGCCATCTTCCAGTCCTTCGGCCTGATGGTCGAGGTCACGTTCTTCTTCGTGATCATGCAGATGGCCGAGAACGCGATCATCCGGCCGCGCATTACCGGCCCCATGGTCGGGCTGCACCCGGTCGAGGCGCTGCTCGCCCTGGTGGTCGGCGCCCAGACCGCGGGTTTCTGGGGCGCGTTGTTCGCCGTCCCGGCCGTGGGCATCGCCGTCGTCCTTCTCAACGTCGCCTGGAAAGCCTGGAAGGGCGAACCACTGGTCCACGACCGCCGCGGGATGAAGCTCGAGGTCGTGGAAGAGCCCGTGGAACCGACGCCGGCGCCAGCCGGCGGCCGCCCACCCTAGCAGAGCTCTCCGGAAGAGAGCCTCACGCCGTCCGGCCCAGGCCCTCCTCCAGTTCCTGAACCGCGGCCGCGGGGCTCTCCTCCAGACGTCTCAGGAACGCGATCAGCGCGAACGCGGACTCCTCGAGCTCTGCCAGCAGCACCGTGTGCGGCGCTCCAGGCAGCTCGGCGCGCGCCGCCAGGGCGTCCAGCGCCGCCAGCCGCGCGGCCATGTGGCGCCGGGCCTCGTCCGGCAGCTCACCGTGAGCGCCGGCAGGCCTCAGCACACTGCTCCAAGCGTTCCGCACGTCGCGCATGCGCTCGCTCAGGAGCTTCTTCGTGAAGCGCCGCGCCTCGGGCTCCGGATCAGATCCGAGCCAAGCACCCTGGCGGCGGGCCACATGAGCCAGCCGCCGGAGCTGTACCTCGACATTGAACGTACGCATGTTCGGAAGTCATAGTACCGCGAACAGGCGTTCGTACGCAACCCCTCCCCCCTCTTTACAGGGGTCGCGGCGGGGCGAAGATCAGGCACAGCCCGTCCGCGACCGGACCCGCTTCGCCGCCGTCGGCCAGCAGATGCCCGACGGCCTCGTTGACCGCGCCGACGACCGCCCGCCCGAATACGAGCGGGTCGACCGCGGCATAGAACGGATCGCGGTCGGTCGTGGCCTGGCGCACCTCTTCGGCCACCATGTTCACGAAGCGCTCCTGGAGCGTGCGGCGCAGAGATTCGACTCGTGGGGTCAGGCCCACGGACTCGACCACCATCATCCGGGCGACCGGCGCCGAGCGGCCGGTGCAGAGGCGCACGAACGCCCTGATTCCGCCGCACATCCGGTCGCGGTGGTCGCCGCCCTCGGCCGCCGCGTCCACGATCTGGTGGATCACGGCGCCGCCCTCCTGCTCCAAAAGCGCGCAGAAGCAGTCTTCCTTGGACTGGAAGAACTCGTAGAAGGCGCTCTTCGACATGCGCGCCGCACCTACAACGTCCTCGACCGACGTGAGGTGAAACCCCTTGTCGGCGAACAGCGCCAGGGCGGCCTGCAGCAGGCGCCGCCGGCGCTGCTCGAGACGGGCCTGCCGCCTGGACTCGGGATCTACCTGCGCCGCCATGTCAGCCGTGCGTCCGGGAAGCCCTGGCCGGACCTGGCGGGCTGATGCGGCGCGTCTGCATTGTCATCTCCTGCGCGGCTCCTCGCCGTATTGGGATACGGCTCGTCCGCTGCTCGTCGCTTCCTCCCATCCGCGGCACCTCAGGCCGCCATTTCTCGGCAAGGCTCCCGGACACACGGCTGGTTAGTTTGCGGCGAGCGTCCGGGAGATGACCAGTCGCTGGATCTCAGAGGTGCCTTCGAAGATCGTGTAGATCTTCGCGTCGCGGTGCCACTTCTCGACCGGGAACTCGCGGATGTAGCCGTAGCCGCCGCAGATCTGGATCGCCTCGTCGGTCACCTTGACCGCCACCTCGCCGGCCTTGAGCTTGGCCATCGAGCCTTCGGCCATCTTGAACTCGCCGCCGCTCTTCGACTCCCAGAGCGCACGCCAGATCAGGGCGCGCGTCGCTTCGATCTCGACGGCCATGTCGGCGAGCTTCCAGGCGATCGCCTGGTTCTCGATGATGGGCTTGCCGAACTGCTTGCGCTCCTTCGCGTACTGCAGCGCGAACTCGAACGCGGCTCGGGCGATGCCCAGCGCCTGCGCGCCAACCAGTGGCCGGGAGGCCTCGAAGGTCCTCATCGCCACGTTGGTCCGGCCGGAGCTCTCGCCCGAGCGCACCCGCGCCAGCCGGGCTTCGAGCTTCTCCTCCCCACCGAGCAGGCAGTCCGCCGGGACCTTGACGTCGTTCAGGATCACCGAGGCGGTGTGCGAGGCTCGGATCCCGAGCTTCTTCTCCTTCTTGCCCTGGGTGAGCCCGGGCGTGCCCGGCGGGACCACGAACGACGCCTGGCCGCGTGAGCCGAGCGAGCGGTCGACCGAGGCCACGACGACGTGGACGTCGGCGATGCCGCCGTTGGTGATGAACACCTTCTCGCCGTTCAAGACCCAGTCGCCGTTCTTTTTGACCGCGCTGGTCTTGTAGCCGGAGACGTCGGAGCCGGCGTCGGGCTCGGTGGCGCAGAAGGCGCCGAGGGCGAGCTTGTCCGGCGTTCCGAAGCAGGCCGGGACCCAGGTCCCGATCTGCTCGGGCGTCCCCTGCCCCACGATCGCGGCGATCGGGAGCTGCGAACCCTGGATGGCGAGCGCGATCCCGGCGCAGCCCCAGGACAGCTCCTCGGCCACCAGCGCCGGCAGCACGCCGGTCTCGTCGCCGTGGATCTGGGCCAGGAAGTCGGTGCCGTAGAGCCCGACGTCGGCGGCCTTCTTCACGACGTCCCAGGGGAACTCTTCCTTCTCGTCGTACTCGTGCGCGACGGGCCGGATCTCCCGCTCGGCAAAGTCGTGGACCCAGTCGCGGATCTCGCGCTGATCGTCGGTGAGCTCGAACGAAACGCCCATCAGTCCTCCTAGGGTTGGCTTGTGTTATTGGTACGCCCGCGTACCGTCGGAATGGTAGCGTACGTGCGCGTACCGCACAGGTCAACCGCTTAGTGCGAGGCGCCCGACTAGCGGGCCATTTGTCGGCAAATCACCCTGGTCGAAGCAGTTGGAGCGGGCCATTTGTCGGCAAATCCCCCGTTTGGGGCCCGGAGGTGCCGGTTAGCTGGCGGACGGGAGGGCCGGGTCGGAGCGGGGTCCCCTGCTGAAGGGCTTGGGACCCGGCCAGAGCCGGTAGGCCGCGAAGAGCATGAAGAGCCCGAAGAGCCGGCTCAGCTGCTGTCCGGGCAGGTGCTGGGCGAAGAAAGCCCCCAGGGCGGCCAGCGGCGCCCCCGCAAGCGCCATCCAGAAGGCTGAACGAAGCAGGACATTGCCGTGCCTGAAGTGCGTGTACGCGCCCACGATCGAGATCGGGACGATGGCGGCCAGCGAGGTCCCCTGGGCCAGGCGCTCCGAGAAGCCGAATCCGATGACCATGATCGGGACCATCGCGGTGCCGCCGCCGATGCCCATGGAACCGCTCAGGACACCGACGAGGATCCCGCTCAGAACGGTCAGGAGGTCGCGCAACCGCTACCCGCCCGGGATGATCAGCTGCTTCACGCCGACGACCAGGAACAGCAGCGCGACGGCCATCTTGAGCTCGCGCTCGGGCATCAGGTTCACCAGGCGAGCCCCCACGTAGGCGCCCACCACGGCCCCCACCGTCATCACGGCGGCGAAGCGGAGGTCGGTCTCGTGCCCGTGCTGGCCGGGCTTGAGGTAGTAGACGGCCACGCCGACGGCCGAGATCGGGATGATCGCCGCGAGCGAGGTGGCGTTGGCCTCCAGCTGCCGAGTCCGCGCCCAGATCACCTGGGCGGGGACCATGAAGAACCCGCCCCCGACGCCGAGCAGGCCGCTCAGCAGCCCGGCGGCCGCCCCGATCGCGGCGAAGACGCGGGCGGAGACCCGGGTCAGTCTTCTGGAGCCGGAGGAGGCGGCGGCGCCGGAGATGGCTCGACCGTCACCGCGTGGTGGCGGAACTGGACGCTCTCCTCGACCGCCAGCTTGTCCTTCTTCGGCTTTTTCTTCTTCTTGTCTTCCCGGCCACCTCGACCGCCACGTCCGCTCTGCCTAGCCATCGCAGGCCGATTTTCTCATGCCGGCAGGGTCTTCTCGAACCAGAGGACGTCCCAGTAGCGCCCGAACTTCCTCCCCACCTCGGTGAAGCGCCCGACTTCCCGGAAGCCGAATTGCCGATGAAGGCGGATCGAGGCATCGTTGGGCGGCACGATCCCGGCCACGGCGCGCCGGACATCCTCGCCGGCCAGTTCGGCGAAGAGGGCCGCGTACAGCTCCTGTCCCACACCCTGTCCAGTCGCCTCCGGCCGGAGATAGACGGTGGTCTCGACCGTCGTCTCGTAAGCGGGCTTCGGCCGCCAGCGACCGCTGGTCGCGTAGCCGAGCGGCCCGGCATCACCCGCCGCGACCAGGAGCCGGTGCGGCCCGCTCTGTGCGTAGTGGCCGAACCAGTCGAGCCGCTGATCCACCTCGAACGGCTCCAGGTCGAAGGTCGCCGGTGAGGTCAGGACGTAGTGGTTGTAGATCTCGGTCAGGGCCGCCAGGTCGTCCAGCCGGCCCGGTCGGATCAAGGCTCCAGCGCCGCCACCAGCTCGCGCAGGAACGACTCCACGTCCGTGACCAGGCCGATGGATTGCCAGGAGCCGCGATCCGAGAGCTTGGTCACCACGGCGGGATTGATGTCGACGCACACGGTCCGCGTACTGGCCGGCAGCAGGTTGCCGGTGGCGATCGAGTGCAGCATCGTCGCCAGCATCAGCGCGAGGCTCACGCCGTCGACCGCTACGCGCATACGGCGCTGCGCCTCCTCCATGTCGGTGATCACGTCGGGCAGCGGCCCGTCGTCGCGCACGCTGCCGCCGAGAACGAAGTCGACGCCGTGCTCGATGGCGGACTTCATCACGCCGGAGCGCAACTTCCCCGCGCGCACCATCGCCTCGAGCCCGCCGGCCTCACGCACGCGGTTGATCGCGCGCATGTGGTGCTCGTGGCCTGACTCGATCGGGAGGCCGCTCTCTAGGTTCACGCCCAGCGACGTCCCGAAGAGCGCCGCCTCGACGTCGTGGGCCGCCAGCGCGTTGCCGGCGAACAGGACCTGGACGTAGCCGAGCTCGATCAGGCGCGACAGGTGCACGCCGGCGCCGGTGTGGATGATGGCCGGCCCGGCCACGACGAGGATCCGCCCGCGGCGCTTGC
Source organism: Candidatus Dormiibacterota bacterium (assembly GCA_036378435.1). Lineage (GTDB taxonomy): Bacteria > Chloroflexota > Dormibacteria > Dormibacterales > Dormibacteraceae > DASUWK01. The sequence goes on from DASUWK010000070.1 coordinate 31,053, forward strand.
GAACCGCCTGCATCTCCCGCGCGATCTGGTTGATCAGGAGCTTTTTGGGCTTCTCGCTGGAGACCTCGCTGGCCATGAACGTGAAGATCTCCATCTGCCGCGAACGCTCCAGCGGCACGACGCGGACGCCCTGGTGGCCGACCACCACCTTCATGCCGGGCGACGCCTCCTGGAATGGGATGCAGCGGGCGCGGCGCTCGTTCAGGTCGACGGCGATCGCGCAGTCCATCTCCTGCCGCTCCACCGGGATCCACGCCGTGTCGACCAGCACGTACGTCGGCAGGTTGGACGTCGAGTAGAAGCCCTCGGGGAAGACGCCGGGCTTGCCGACCGCCGCCAGCTTGGCGGGTTTCTCCTCCGCCACCTTGGCGCCGAGCTCACGGCAGCGTTTGACGATCTCGTCGAGCTTGGCGGCCGACTGCGCGCTGACCTGGATCCGGCAGGTGGAGGTGTCCGTCTTGCGCTGGCCGACGCGCAATTCCTCGATGTTGAAAGAGCCACCGAGGTCCATTACGAGGTCCATCACCTGCGGCAGGATCAGCGAGTCGATGATGTGGCCCTCGAGCACCAGCAGCGCCGTGTGCGCGCCGCGCTTACGGGACTTCGCCGGGCTCACGGTTTGGCTGCGACCAGCACCGCGTTGATGCGGTCGCGATAGTCGCGCGCGGCGCTCGCCGGGTCGTCGGCGTAGAGGACGTCGCGGCTCACGTTGACCAGACACGACGCCTCATCACCGGTCCAGGCCGCGCGCACCGATGCCTCGAGGTCACCGCCCTGTGCGCCAACACCCGGCACCAAGAACGGAAGCGGCGAGGCCGCGCGCACCTGCTCGATCTCGGCCGGAGCGGTGGCCCCGACCACCAGGCCGACGTTGCCGCTCTCATTGACCCGAGCCGCCAGTGCCGCCACGCTGAGATAGAGCGGACGGCCGCCGGCTTCCAGGTGCTGCAGGTCGGCCGCGCCGGGATTGGAGGTGCGGCAGACGACGTACACGCCCCGGTCCGCGTAGGCAGTGAACTCGCGCAGGGAATCCTCGCCGTGGTACGCGTGGACCGTGCATGCGTCGGCCCCGACCGCCTCGAAAGCCGCGCGGGCGTAGGCCCGCATCGTGCTGCCGACATCGGCTCGCTTGGCGTCCAGCAGGATCGGGATGTCATCCGGTATCGCCGCCCGGAGGCTGGCGAGCGCCGCCCAGCCGGCGGCGCCGTACTGCTCCCAGAACGCGGAGTTGGGCTTGTAGCAGCAGGCGAACTCGGCGGTGCGCGCGACGACGTCCGTGCAGAAGCGCAGAGCACCCTCGGCGCCGCCGGCGATGCGCTCCGGGTCAGGGTCGAGCCCGACGCAGAGCTGCGACCCGCGAGTGCGCGCGGCGGCCCTGAGCTTGTCGAAGTAGCTCACGCCGGCGTCGTCGCCCTGCGGCTGCGCGCTCGCTCGGTCAGGCGGCAGTAGGCGCAGACCTCGGCGGTGGTCGGGCTGCCGCAGCGGCTGCACTCGCGCAGCTCGACCGGCGACGACGTGACGCCGAGCGCTGACCGCCCCTGCTTGAGGAAGCCAGTCAGGAACCTCTGCTTGGCGCCGGGCTGCGCCTCCTCCAGCGCGTTCAGCGTGTCCTTGTAGAACAGCGACTTCGCGCCCTTGGCCATCGGGCACTCCTCGAGGATGTAGTCGATCCGCTCGATGATCGAGTATGCGGCCGAGTCCCGCTCGGCCAGGCGGTAGAGCGGCTTGACCTTGCGCACCAGGCTGGGATGCGTGGACTCCAGAACCGGGCCCTGGCGGCCGAGGAAGTCGGTCTGCCAGTGCAGGACGTTGCCGAACAGCGTGGCCGCCTCGTCGTCGAGGTTGTGCCCCGTCGCGACGACGTCGTAACCCAGCTCGGCGGCCAGGCGGTTGAAGTGATACCGCTTGACCGTGCCGCAGGCAGCGCAGGGCTTGCCCTCGCGCTCCCGCTTGAGCTCTGGCACGGTGAACCCGTGCTCGCCCTCTAGGTCGATCTGGTGCAGCAGCTGGCCGTGCTTCTCGGCAAACGCTTCGCACTTGGCTTGCGAGCGCCGCGAGTAGTCGCCGATGCCGAGCCGGATATACATGCCGTCCGCGTGGTGGCCTAGCTCGAGCAGCGCGTGCCACAGGGCCAGTGAGTCCTTGCCCCCGGACACGGCCACCAGGATGCGGTCGTCGTGGTTGAACATGCCGTCGTCGTCGATCGCGCGCTGGACCTGCGTCCGGAACCAGCCCGGATAGCAGCCTGCGCAGAAGGCCGAGCGATGACGCCTCACCTCGACCTGCGCCGGCTGTCGGCACTTGATACAGCGCACTAGGGCTCCTCCCCGCTCGTCGGGGAGGTGGCCGGCGCAGCCGGCCGGAGGGGTCGCGGGGAGGACCCTCCGGAGATCACCGGCCACACCTCCACCTCGTCGTCCGCTTTGAGGCGCACGTCGCGCGTGAGGATCTCGTCGCGACGGAGCACGAGGTGCGCGTCGGAGTGCATGCCGAGCGCCTTCAGCAGGTCGGCCACGGTGCGGGCCTCGACCTCCCGCTCCTGGCGGTCGGGCAGGATCGTCACTTTCACCTCGGGCCAGTCTATGCATCGAGGCCCGCGGCTGAGGGCAGAATTCAGTTGATGGAATCGCATCTCGCGCGATCGCTCCGGGTGGCGCTCGCCCAGATCAATCCGACGGTCGGCGACCTCAAGGGCAACACGACCAAGATCGTCGACTGGATCGGGCGCGCGCGCGATAGCGGCGCCGACCTGATCGCCTTCCCCGAGCTGGCGCTGACCGGCTATCCGCCCGAGGACCTGCTGCTCAAGCCGTCGTTCATCAGAGACAACCTCGCCGCCCTGCAAGAGGTGGTCGCGGCGACAGAGGGCGTCGCGGCAGTGATCGGCTTCGTCGACCTCGACGGCGACATCTTCAACGCGGCGGCGTTCGCCCACGACGGCCGCCTCCACGGCGTGTACCACAAGGTCTACCTGCCGAACTACGGCGTGTTCGACGAGGAGCGCTACTTCCAGCGCGGCCGCCGGTCGCCCATCTTCGTGCTCGACGGAGTGCGCGTCGGCCTCTCCGTGTGCGAGGACATTTGGTATCCGACCGGCCCGGTGTCACTGCAAGCGCAGCACGGCGCCGAGCTGCTGGTGAACATCAACGGCTCGCCGTTCCATCGGGGCAAGCAGCGGTCGCGGGCGACGATGGTCGCCACCCGCGCCATGGACTCGCGCGCCTTCGTGGCCTGGGTCAACACGGTGGGCGGGCAGGACGAGCTCGTCTTCGACGGCAACTCGGCCGTGTTCAGCCCCGAAGGCGACGTGCTCGCGCAGGCGCCCTCGTTCGCAGAGCACCTGCTGGTCGCGGACCTCGACATCGGCTCGGTGTTCGGCGAGCGGCTGCACGACACGCGGCTGCGCCAGGAGGCGCAGCACGAGGTGCGCATCGACCTCGAGGTGAGCGAGGTGATCGTCGACGAGACTCCCCACGAGCATCGCCAGGACCACCTGTCCCCCACCCTGGCGACGCCGCTCGAGGACGAGGCCGAGGTCTACGCCGCCCTGGTTCTCGGGACTCGGGACTACGTGGGCAAGAACGGGTTCCAAAAGGTGCTGCTCGGGCTCTCGGGAGGGATCGACTCGGCGCTGACCGCCGCGGTGGCCACCGACGCCCTCGGGGCGGCGAACGTCACCGGGGTGCTGATGCCCTCGCGCTACACCTCGCGAGAGAACCTTGAAGACGCGGGCCTGCTGGCCGAGGCGCTTGGGATCCAGACCACGGAGATACCGATCGAGACCGTGCACCGGGCGTTCGAAGAGACGCTCGAGCCGTCATTCCAGAGCACCCAGCCGGGGATCGCCGAGGAGAACATCCAGGCGCGCATTCGCGGCGACATCCTCATGGCCCTCTCGAACAAGCACGGCTGGCTCCTGCTGACGACGGGCAACAAATCGGAGCTGGCGACGGGCTACTGCACGCTCTACGGCGACATGGCCGGTGGGTTCGCGATCCTGAAGGACATCCCGAAGACCCTCGTCTACGGGCTGAGCCGGTACCGCAACTCCCTGAACGGCGAGGTCATCCCCAGCCGCATCCTCACCAAGCCGCCGTCTGCAGAGCTCCGCGAAGACCAGAAGGATTCGGACAGCCTGCCCCCCTACGAGGAGCTCGACCCGATCCTGGCGGCCTATGTCGAAGACGACCGCAGCTTCGAGGAGCTGGTCGCCGCCGGGCATGACCCCGAGACGGTCAAGCGCGTCCTGCGCCTGGTCGACACGTCGGAGTACAAGCGGCGGCAGGCGCCGCCGGGCATCAAGATCACGCCGCGAGCCTTCGGTCGCGATCGGCGGGTGCCGATCACGAACCTCTACGGCGGCGGCGTGCCCTAGCCCCTGCCGCATCAGCCGGCAGCTCGGCGTCTTGAAGGAGCAGCAGCTGCCCTCGGGTTCAAAATAGCTCCCTAGTGCCCGAGGGCTACGACATAGCGATCGTCGGCGGCGGACCCGGCGGCTATGTGGCAGCCCTGCGCGCCACGCAGCTCGGCGCGCGCGTGACCCTTGTCGAACGGGACCGCGTCGGCGGCACCTGCCTGCTCCGCGGCTGCATCCCGACCAAGGCTCTGCTGCAGTCGTCCGAGCTCTATTCGCTCGTACAGCGTGGCGGGGAGTACGGCGTCGTCGCCAAACAGGTCGGGTTCGACTGGCCCGCCGCGCAGAAGCGCAAGGCCAAGGTCGTCGAGCAGCTGGTGACGGGCGTCGAAGGCCTGCTGAAACGGGCCGGCGTCGACACCATCGGGGGTCACGCGAAGCTGACCAAGGGTGGCGTCGAGGTGGACGGCAAGACCATCGCCGCCAAAGACGTGATCGTCGCCACGGGCTCCGTGCCGTCCCGCATCCCCATCGACGGCGCCGAGCACACGATCGACTCCGACGCGATCCTGGAGCTCGCGGAGCCGCCGAAGCGACTGGTGGTGATCGGAGGCGGCGTCGTCGGGATGGAGTTCGGGGCGATGTTCGCCGCGCTCGGCTCCGAGGTCACCGTCCTGGAGATGCTGCCGCAGGTCCTGCCGATGGTCGAGGGCGAGGTCGCCCAGGCTTACCGGCGCCACTTCGAGGGGCTGGGCGCGAAGGTCCACACCGAGTCGCAGGTGAAATCCGTGTCAAGACACGGGAAGGCACTCTCGGTGCGCTTCAACGACGACGAGGTCGCCGCGGACGTCGTGCTGCTCGCGGCCGGTCGCAGAGCGTTCACGGAGGGTTTGGGAGCCGAAGAGCTCGGTGTGCAGCTGGAGCGCGGTCGCGTCATCGTCGACTCACATCTGCGCACCGCGGCCGACCACGTCTTTGCCATCGGCGACGTGATCGGCGGCATCATGCTCGCCCACGTCGCGTCATACGAGGGCGTGTGCGCGGTCGAGAACATCGCCGGGCACCGCGATCGGATTCCCGACTATCACGCGGCGCCCAACTGCGTGTACACGGATCCCGAGATCGCGAACGTCGGCCTCGGTGAGAATGACGCGCGCGCGGCCGGGCACGAGGTGAAAGTCGGCCGCTTCCCCTTCGCCGCCAGCGGACGCGCGCTGACCCTCGGCGAGACGCAGGGCTTCGTCAAAGTCGTGGCCGATGCCCGCGACGGCCGCGTCCTCGGCGTCCACATGGTCGGCCCGCGCGTCACGGAGCTGATCGCCGAGGCGACGCTGGCGGTGCAGCAGGGCGTGACTCTCGACGAGCTGGACCTGACCATGCACGCGCACCCGACGCTGGCGGAATCATTCATGGAGGCGGCGCTGGCCGCCGATGACCGCGCGATCCACATCGCCAACCGCCGACCCGCCCCGGTGAAAGAGGAGACTTTGCCCGTGGCCCGACAAGTGCGGGACGAGAAGCCGGCCGCCACCTTCCACGTGGACGGCAAGCTCGAGCTGAAGAAGGGCAACCACGACGAGCTGCTCGAGATGTACCGGCTCATGACGCTGATCCGCCGCTTCGAGGAACGCGCCCAGCTCGAGTACACGCACGCCAAGATCGGCGGCTACTGCCACCTCAACCTCGGCGAGGAGGCGACCGTCGTCGGCGCGGTGCTGCCGCTCAAGCCCGGCGACCACATCTATACGAGCTACCGCGAGCACGGCCACGCCATCGCGCGAGGGATCGACCCCAAAGCCGTGATGGCTGAGCTGTTCGGCCGCGAGTCAGGGACCTCACACGGCCGCGGCGGCTCGATGCACATCTTCGACATGAGCCGTCACTTCATGGGCGGCTACGGCATCGTCGGCGGCCACCTGCCGCTGGCGGCCGGCGCGGGTTTCGCGATCAAGTACCGCCGGCAGCCGGACGTGAGCTTCTGCATGTTCGGAGACGGCGCCGTCAACATCGGCGCCTTCCACGAGTCGCTGAACTACTCCAAGGTCGCGCAGCTGCCGGTCGTCTGGTTCTGCGTCAACAACCAGTACGGCATGGGCACCGCCGTGGCGCGCTCCAGCGCCGTGCCGGAGGTCTACAAGCGCGCCTGCGCGTACGACATCGAGGCGATCCGCATCGACGGCATGGACGTGCTCGAGGTGCTGCAGGCGACGCAGGAGGTGGTCGAGAAGACGCGGGCCGACTCCCAGCCGCGGTTCATCGAAGCCGTCTGCTACCGCTTCAAAGGGCACTCCGTCGTCGACCCGGACAAGTACCGCTCGGACGACGAGAAACAGAAGTGGCTCCGCGAGGACCCGGTGCGCCTCTTCGAATCCCGGCTGGTCGATGGCAAGGTGGCCACCCCTGAGGAGCTGAAAGCGGTGCAGGAGCAGGTGCTGCAGCAGGTCGAGGAGGCGGTCGCGTTTGCCGACCAGAGCGCCGACCCGCCGACCGACGAGCTCTACCGGTACCTGTACAGCGGCGAGTTCGAGACGGTGAAGACGTAATGGCTGTGAAGCTGTTCCGCGCCGCGCTGCGCGAGGCGCTCGACGAGGAGATGACGCGCGACGAGTCGATCTACCTGATCGGCGAGGACATCGGGAAGTTTGGCGGCGCCTACCGGGTCACCGAGGGGCTGCAGGACAAGTACGGCGAGCTGCGGGTCGTCGATGCGCCGATCGCGGAGGAGATCATCGTCGGCTCCGCCATCGGCGCCGCCATGACAGGCCTGCGCCCGGTGGTCGAGATGATGACGATCAACTTCTCACTCCTCGCCTACGACCAGATCGTCCAAAACGCCGCGAAGATCAGCTACATGTTCGGCGGCGAGGTGCACGTGCCGCTGGTCGTGCGGCTGCCCGGCGGCGCCGGCCATCAGCTGTCGTCGCAGCACTCCCACTCGTTCGAGGTGCTGTACGGGCTGATACCCGGCCTGCTCGTGGTCGCGCCCACCACACCGGAGGACGCCAAAGGGCTGCTGAAGTCCGCGATCCGAACCGACAACCCGGTGATGTTCCTGGAGTCGATGTCTCTCTACAACTTGAAGGGCGAGGTGCCGAAGGGTGACTACACGGTGCCGATCGGCAAGGCGGCGCTGCGCCGCCAGGGCGGTGACCTCACGGTCATCGGTGTCTCTCGCCAAGCTGTGCTCGCCTCGGCGGCAGCCGTGAAGCTCGAGGAGGAGGACGTCGACGTCGAGGTGATCGACCTCCGGTCGATCCGGCCGATCGACTGGGAAACGCTGGTCAAGTCGGTGAAGAAGACGGGGCGCTGCCTGGTGGTCGAGGAGGGCTGGCCCACGTACGGTGTGTCCGCCGAGATCGCGGCCGGCTTGCAGGAGCGCTGCTTCGACTACCTGGACGCGCCGATCGGACGGCTGGGCGGCGCCGAGGTCCCGATGCCCTACAACAAGGACCTCGAGCGCACCGCGATCCCGTCCGCCGACGACATCATGCGGCACGCGCTGCGCGTCATCGGAAGGAATTAGCCGTGGCGAAAGTCAACATGCCCAAGCTCTCCGACACGATGGAGGAGGGCACGGTCCTGGAGTGGAAGAAGGACGACGGGTCGGAGGTCCACCGCGGTGACGTGCTAGCCGATATCGAGTCCGACAAAGCCAGCTTCGAGCTCGAGGCGGAGGCGGACGGCGTTCTGCAGATCGTGGTCGGGCAAGGTGAGGCGGTGCCGGTCGGACAGGTGATCGCCACCATCGGCGAAGAGGCGGGCGCGGGCGCAACCAGGCCGGCGCCGGCGCCGGAGTTAGCGGAAGCCAAGCCGACCAGGCCGGCGCCGGCGCCGGCCGAGGTGGCCGCGACGCCGGCCGAGGTGGATGGAGATAGCCACGGCGAGCGCGTCAAAGCGTCGCCCCTCGCCCGGCGCCTCGCCGAGCAGATGGGCGTCGACATCGGTGCGGTCAGCGGCACCGGGCCGGGCGGGCGGATCGTGAAAGAGGACGTCATCGCCGCGGCCGACCGCGCCGGAGACAGCCGGCCGGCGCCCTCGCGCGCTCCCCGCGACGCGCCTCCTCCCCGCCCCCCTGGGCCTGAGTTCGAGGTCGAGGAGCCGACCCGCATGCAGGCGCTGATCGCGCGCCGCATGGTCGAGTCGAAGACGACGGTCCCGCACTTCTACGTGACGATCGAGTCGCGGATGGACGAGGCCATGAGCGTCCGCGACCAGCTCCGCCGGACGGTCGCCGGCGCCGACAAGCTGACGGTCACCGACATGCTCGTGAGGGCGTCCGCCCTCGCCCTGGTCAAGTTCCCGGAGGTCAACTCGTCCTGGGTGGACGGGCGCTTCGAGCGCAAGCGCCGGGTCAACATCGGTATCGCCGTCGCGCGCGAGAAGGGCTTGATCGTGCCGGTCGTGCGGGACGCCGACCGCAAGGACCTCGTCCAGATCTCGATCGAGAGCAGGCAGCTGGTGGAGCGAGCGCGGGCGGGCAAGGCGACCCAGGACGACCTCTCCGGCGGGAGCTTCAGCATCTCGAACCTGGGCATGTACGGCGTCGATGAGTTCCAGGCGATCATCAACCCGCCGGAGGCCGGAATCCTCGCCGTCGGAGGCGTGAAGGACGCCGTCGTGGTCGACGACGGCGAGATCTCGGTGGCCAAGGTGATGCGGATGACGCTGTCCGTCGACCACCGCGTCTTCTATGGCGCGACCGCGGCCGAGTTCCTCGCCGAGGTGGTCCGGCTGATGGAGAACCCGGTCAGCCTGGTGCTCCCCCCAGAGGGGTGACCGGCGGGGTATAGTGCCCCCGCCTTGAAAAAGTTCTTCGCCCTGGTTCCCGCCGCCATCGCCGCCCTGGTCCTCGGTCAGACCGCCTTCGCGAGCACCGACATCTATCACGGTGCCGGCCAGGGCTACGACATCAGCTACCCCCAGTGCGGCATCGCCATCCCTTCCGGCGCATTCGGCATCGACGGCGTCGACGGGAGCGGGCGGCCGTTCGACGTTGACAACCAGTACGGCCCCAGCCCCTGCCTCGGCAAGCAGTACGCGGCCGCTCGGGCGACCGGCAACGGCGCCCTGTACATGAACACCGGCTACGACCCGAGCTACGTCGCGAACCACCCCGTCGCTACCTGCGTGCAGCAGTCGCAGGCGAAGACGAGCCTGGACGCCGCGCACCAGCAGGCCTGGGAGGTCGGCTGCGCCTCGGCGTGGTTCAACCAGCAGTACGTTATGAGCCCGACCACGAACCTGGTCAGCTCCGGCTCAGCAGCCGGGGTCAGCTGGCAGCGCTATGGGCAGGGTCTGCCCGCGCCGACCATGTGGTGGCTGGACGTCGAGACCGGGAACTCCTGGTCGAGCTCGGATCTCACGCTGAACGCCGAAACGCTGCAGGGCTCCGTGGATGAGCTGACCAGCCTCACCCCCGGCATCCAGGTGGGTGCGTACTCGACCAGCTATCAGTGGGGCGTGATCGCCGGCTCAACGCACGTGACGGGGCTGGCGGCCGACTGGGTCGCGACCGGACAGACCAGCTCCCGGAACGTCAAGACCTACTGCTCGAAGACGTTCAACGGCGGGACTGCCTGGCTGGTGCAGTGGGTGTCCCACCGCACGTACGACTACGACGTCCCCTGCTGAGCCGCCGGTAGTCGCAGGCTGAGGGCGACCCCGCCGTCCCGCTGGTCGGCGGTGAGCGTGCCGCCCATCGCCTGGGCCAGCTCGCGGCTGATCGCCAGGCCGAGGCCGACCCCGCCCGCCGCGGGTCGCGACGCGTCGGCGCGGTAGAAGCGATCGAACATCCGGCCCACGTCCACTGGCTGCTCGGCGACCGCGTTCCAGATCGAGGCCTCGACCTGGGGGCCGGCGCCCCGTGCGGTCACCCTCACCTCGGTGCCTGGCGGCGCGTACTTCACCGCGTTGTCCAGCAGGTTGTCGAGGACCTGGTGGACGCGCTCGACGTCAGCGAGCGCGGGCGGCATGCCGTCCAGGACCTCCAGCTGCAAGTCAAGTCCTCGTGCGGCGGCGCGGGGGCGCACCAGCTCCGCCTGCTGGCGCAGCAGCTCTGCCAGGTCCACCTCGCCCCGGGTGAACGAGACCTGCCCGGCCTCCACGCGCGCCAGGTCGAGCAGCTCCTGCGACATCCGCAGCAGCCGCTGCGATTCCTCGTGCAGGATGGCGGCCGCCCGTTTGCGTTCGGCCGCGGTGCGCAGGCTGCCGTCGACAAGCGCTTGGCTGAACCCGATCAGGCTCGTGAGGGGCGTCTTCAGCTCGTGGGAGACGTTGGCAAGGAAGTCGCGCTGCAGCGACCGAGATCGCTCGACGGCTTCGGCCATGCGGTTGAACGCCACGGCGACGATGCCGACCTCGGCCGGACCGCGAACACGCACGCGGCGCGCGTAGTTGCCCGCCGCTATGTCCTCCGCCGCGCCGCCGAGCTCGCGCAGCGGGTCGGCGATGGTGCGCGCGAGGGCAACCGCGAGGACCACGGCGACTCCGAGGGCCACGAGCCCAGCGACCAGCAGGCGCGGCACCAGCGCGCTGATCGCTCCCACAGACACCGCGTCGCTAGCCCGAGCCGCCACCAGGTACTGGCCGCGCCGGTACAGCAGCGCGGCCGCCTCGTACTGGTTGCCGCCGATGGTCACGGTGCCGTCGCGCACCGCCACGCCACCCACGATGCGCGTGGCGCCGAAGTGGAATGTGGTGGCCGATGACGCCGTGCCCTCGCTGTCGTAGATCAGCGCGCCCGAGGCGTCGACCAGGAGCAGGCGGTTGCCACCGGGATCAGAACCGAGCGCCTCAAGGCCCTGGACCCGGGCGGCGCGACGAGCGTTGACCACCGCCCGCTCCAGCCGCTGCACCGTCTGGTCGTTCTCCAGCCTGCGGACGAGCACCCCCGTCAGCACTCCGCTCACGACCAGGCTGATCGCGATGACCGCGAGCGCGCCCACCACCAGGCGCGCGGTGAGCGATCTCACTCGAGCTTGTAGCCGACGCCCCAGACCGTCTGGACGGCCGGCTCGGTGACACCGGCCGCCGCGAGCTTCTCGCGCACCTGCTGGACGTGCACGTCGACCGTGCGCGTGTAGCCGGGAAAGTCGTAACCCCAGACCAGGTCGAGCAGCTCGCCACGCTGGAAGACGCGGCCGGGATGGCGGGAGAGCAGCGCCAGGAGGTCGAACTCCTTCGGGCGCAGCTGGACCTTGTGGTCGCCATAGCGCACCTCGTGGCGCTCGACGTCCACGACGAGCTCGCCGACGCGAACCAGCTTGGGCTGGTCGGGGTCGGCCTGGGCGCGCCGGAGCAAGGCTTTGGCGCGGGCGACCAGCTCCTGCGGCGCGAACGGCTTGGTGACGTAGTCGTCGGCGCCCAGCTCCAGGCCGACCACCTTGTCGGTGACCTCGTCCCGCGCGGTGAGCATGATGATCGGGACCTGGCTGTCCTTGCGGATCTCGCGACAGACGCTGAGGCCGTCGCGACCGGGGAGCATCACGTCGAGCACGACCAGGTCGGGCGCGCTCTCCGCGACCTTGCGCAGAGCCGCCTCCCCATCGCCGACGGAATCGACCTGAAAGCCTTCCCGGGTCAGGTAGAGCGCACAGAGCTCCCGGATGTGCTCTTCGTCGTCGACGACCAGAACCTTCTGACTAGGCATTGCGTTGGAAGAAAGCAGAATTCTGTGACGCCGCGATCTGAATCAGGTCAGAGAAATGTAAACGCGGCGCCCGCTCAGCGGTCCTTGGCGGGCCGCAGCACGATCTTCAAGGGGTTGCCGGCGAAGCCGAAGCGCTCCCGCAGCTTGTTCTCCAAGTAGCGCCGGTACGAGAAGTGCAAGAGACCCGTGTCGTTGACGAAGAGCACGATCGTCGGCGCCTCCGACGCCGCCTGCGTCGCGAACTTCAGCTGCAGCCGCTTGCCTCGGAAGCTCGGCGGCGGCCGCTGCTGCATCACCTCGCGGAGGACGTCGTTGAGCTCGCCGGTCGGGACTCGGACGCGCCGCTGCCCGACCACCTCCAGCGCCGTCGGCAGCAGCTTGCCCAGGCCCTGGCCCGTCTTGGCTGACGCGGTCACGAGGGGCACGTGGGACGCGAACCGGAACTCGTGGCGGACCGCCTGCTGCCACCAGCGCGAGGTGCGCTGCTCGGCTTCGACGAGGTCGATCTTGTTGACCACGAGAACCAGGCCCTTGCCGGCCTCCAGCGCATAGCTCGCAACGTGCTGGTCCTGGCTCACGACGCCCGTCGAGGCGTCGAGCACCAGCAGCACGGCGTCCGCTCGCTCCATGGCGCGAATGCCGCGCAGCAGGCTGAAGTGCTCCAGCCGGTCCCGAGCCGCCGATCGGCGCCGGATGCCGGCCGTGTCGACGAGGACGACCGGCAGGCCGTCGAAGACGAGCTCGGTGTCGATGGGATCCCGGGTCGTGCCCGGCTCGTCCTGCACGACGGCCCGCTCGTCTCCGAGCACGGCGTTGAGCAGCGATGACTTGCCGACGTTGGGCCGCCCCATGATGGCGAGGCGGGCCGCCTCCTCCTCCGCCTCGGCCTCCAGCTCCGGCGGAGGCAGCAGCTCGAGGACGCGGTCCAGGAGGTCGCCCACGCCAAGGCCGTGCTGGGCTGAGATCAGGAGAGGCTCGTCGAACCCGAGCTCGAGGATCTCGTGGATGAAGTGCTCCTGGCCGTGGGCGTCCGACTTGTTGGCGGCGACGACGATCGACCGGCCTGAGCGTCTCAGCAGCTGGGCGATGTCGCGGTCCACCGGCGTCAGGCCCTGCCTGACATCCAGGAGCAGGACGATCGCCTGCGCCTCCTCGATCGCTGCCTTCGTCTGGAGCTCGATCGCGGAGCGCGACGCTTCGTCTCCGCCCAGCTCCAGGCCGGCGGTGTCGACGACGGTCAGCTCACGGCCCCGCCACTCGGCGACGCCGTAAAGGCGGTCGCGGGTCAGGCCCGCCGTCGCGTCGACGATTGCCTGCCGGCGTCCGATCAGGCGGTTGAAGAGCGTCGACTTGCCCACGTTGGGACGGCCGACGATCGCCACGATGGGGCGCACCGCTCAATTCTGGCCCGAGTTCAGGTTCGGGCCTGAGAGAATACGCAGGACCTCCTGTGCTCGAAGACCGCGTGATCTTGAAGGAGAACCGGGCGTTCGTGGTCTCCGAGCTCGACGGCGACATTCCGCACGACGACGAGAGCGGGATGGGTCTTTTCCGATCCGACACCCGCTTTCTGTCGGGCTACCAGATGCGGATCAACGGTAAGGCGCCGGTGCTGCTCAACCGGAGCATCGACCGCGCCTACGTCGCGACCTTCCAACTCGCCAACCCGCGGCTTGAGAGCACGGCGGGCGCGGTGGTCCCCGCCCAGACGCTCAGCATCCGCCGAACGCGCTTCATGCACCGCGGGCTGCACGAGCGGATCGGCATCCAGAACTGCGGCCGCCGCACGGTCGACCTCGAGCTCGAGCTCACCTTCGGCGCCGACTTCGACGACATCTTCCAGGTCCGCGGCTACAAGCGCCTGCCGATGCTGGGCCGGCGGCTGGAGCCGCAGCCGACCGAGACCGGGTTCACCTTCGGGTACGAGGGCCTGGACGGCATCCGCCGCGAGACGGAGATCGTCTTCTACCCCGTCCCCCGGGTCCACGGTGCCCGCGCGTCGCTCCAGCTGCGCCTGACGCCTCAGCAGACCTTCGTGCTCCTGGTCGACGTCCTGCCCTTGATCGGCGACGACGAGCCAGACCCGCAGTTCGACTTCGACGGCGCGCTGCGCTCGCTCGAGGAGAAGTACGGCGACTGGAACGAGCAGTGCGCCGGCTGGGAGACGGACAACGAGGCGCTCAACGGCGGGCTGATCTGGCGCAGCCAGGAGGACCTGCGGATCCTCAGCGACGACCTGCCGACCGGGATCTTCCCGACCGCGGGCCTGCCCTGGTACGCCTGTCCCTTCGGGCGCGACGCCCTGATCACGTCGCTCCAGACCCTCGGCCTGAACCTGGAGATGGCGCGCGGCACGCTGCGCTACTTGGCCGAGCACCAGGGCCGTCGCGTCGATCCTTACCGCGCCGAAGAGCCGGGCAAGATCCTGCACGAGCAGCGCTTCGGCGAGCTGGCCAACCTGCGCCAGATCCCGCACACCCCCTACTACGGGACCGTCGACGCGACGCCGCTCTTCCTCGTTCTGCTGGTGGAGCTGGTCAAGTGGACGGGCGACACCGAGCTCTTCAGCGAGCTGCTCCCGCACACCATGGCGGCCTTGGAGTGGATCGACCGCTACGGCGACGTCGATGGCGACGGCTTCGTCGAGTACCACGTCGAATCGGTCGGCGGACTGCGCAACCAGGGCTGGAAGGACTCCTATGACTCCCTCCAGCACGAGGACGGCCGGCCCGCGCCGCTGCCGGCGGCCCTGATCGAGGTCCAGGGCTACATCTACGATGCCAAGCTCGGGCTGGCCAAGGTCCTCCGGCACCTGCGCCGCGACGACTTCGCGGACCGCCTGGAGGCTGAGGCCCTGGAGCTGCGGCGCAAGATCAACCGGCAGTTCTGGATGGCCGACCAGAAGTTCTATGCCCAGGCCTTGGATCGCGACAAGCGGCAGGTCCGCTCGATCAGCAGCAACGCCGGGCACGCGCTCTGGTCACGCGTGCCGGACGCGCGCCGAGCGACCCACCTCGCCCGCCGGCTCGTGGCCGGCGATCTCTTCAGCGGCTGGGGGATCCGCACGCTGTCGAGCCATTCGCCCGGCTACAACCCGATGAGCTATCACAACGGGTCGATCTGGCCGCACGACAACTCGATCCTCGCCGAAGGCCTACGCCGCGGCGGTTTTCGCGACGAGGCGGAGCTCGTGGCGCGGTCGGTGCTCGAGGCGAGCATGCGCTTCGGCGACGCGCGCATACCGGAGCTCTTCTGCGGGTTCCAGCGCGACCGGAGGTTCGCCTCCCCGCCCGGCGAGTACCTGGTCAGCTGCAGCCCGCAAGCCTGGGCCGCGGGGGCCCTGTTTCATCTCCTGCGCGTGCTCGCGGGCATCGAGCCCGACTCGCTGGCGGGCGTGCTCCGCGTCGATCCGCTGCCCACGCCGCTCTACTCGCGCCTTCGCATCGAGGGTGTGCGCGTGGGCGACGACGATGTGGACATCACGATCGAGTCGGCGGACAGCTCGCCTCGGGTCAAGGTCGATCGGAGGCCGCGGGGCATGCGGCTGGAGCTGCCGGCCTGAAGCTTCAGCCAGCCGGAGCCCTGGGATGAAGGTCGCCCTGGTGCACTACTCGGCGCCTCCGGTCATCGGCGGGGTCGAGAGCGTGATGGCCGCGCACGCGCGGCTCCTGCGCGGGGCCGGCCACGACGTCGTCGTGGTCGCGGGGCGGGGCGATGCCGAGCTCGTGCCGGAGCTCGACTCGCGTCATCCGGAAGTCGAAGCACTCGCCGCGGAGCTGGCCGCCGGCCGCGCCGGGCCGGATTTCGAGCGCCTGCGCGAGGTACTGACGGCGAAGCTTCAGCCGCTGACGGCGGACCGCGAAGTCGTCGTCGCGCACAACGTCCTGACCATGCCGTTCAACCTCCCGGCCGCGGCAGCTCTCACCAGCCTCGGCCGGCCGCTGGTGGCGTGGACCCACGACCTGGCCTGGATCAACCCCCAGTACGAGGCCTACCGGCGCGAAGGCGAGCCCTGGTCGCTCCTGCGCACACCACAGCCGGGGACCGCTTACGTCACCGTCTCTGAGACTCGCGCCGAGGAGCTCGCCGGCGTCATGGGCATTAGGGCCACGAGCGTCCCCAACGGGGTCGACGCCGCCGACCTCGCCGGCCTCGACGAAAGCACGCGCGAGCTGGTGGAAAAGCTCGGCCTGCTGCGCGCCGAGCCGCTTCTGCTGTGCCCGCAGCGGATCACGCCTCGCAAGCGCATCGAGCTGGCGATCGAGGCGGCCGCCGTCATCGGATCGAAAGAACCGAATTTGAAGCTGGTCGTCTCCGGGCCGCTCGGACCACACTCGACCGCGAACGCGAGTTACGCGGAGGGCTTGCGTAATCTGGCGGCGCACCTACGATGTCAAGACAAAGTGATATTCATGCACCAACTTCAGAGTGAACTCGGAGTTCACCCTGTGAGCGACGAGCAGATCGGCGGCCTTTTCCGGCTGGCCGACGCCGTCGTGCTCCCGAGCAGCTCTGAGGGATTCGGCCTGCCGGTGCTCGAAGCCGGCCTGGCGGGGACGCCGCTCGTCTGCGCCGACCTGCCGGTGCTCCGCGAGGTCAGCGGCGGTGACGCCTGGTTCTACGCCGCCGACGCCGGCTCGGAGGCGCTGGCCGGGGTGATCGAGGACGCGCTCCAGAGTCGAGGCGGCCGGCTCCGCCGGCGCGCGCGGCGCCACGACTGGACCCGCCTGCTGCCGCAGATCGAGAGTGTCCTGGAGGAAGCCGCGAGTGCCTGACCAGAAGGGCCGGCCGCACCTTTTGATCCCGGTCCTGCGCGCCCAGGCCGCGCCGCGCCTGCTCCAGGTCGCCGAGGCGATCGTGCGGCGCGAGGGCGGCGCCGGCCACGTGCTCGGCGTCGTCGAGGTGCCGTTCGGCCGGCCGATCGCGGGCGGCGTCACCGTCGCGCGCCGTTATCGCGCTCTGCTGCAGCGCATCACGGCGCTCGAGCGCCGCGAGCGGGCCGGGCTCGGCGTCCAGGTGCGAGTTGCGCACAGCGTTCCCCAGGCCGTGCGCGAGGCGGCCTACGAGAACGCGACGGACATGATCCTGCTCGAGTGGGCCGGCCCCTCGGGCGTGCGCGGCCAGGCGACCTCCGCCGTCATGGAGGACCTGTCGGCCGATCCGCCTGCCGACCTGCTGCTGGTGAAGCCGGGGCCGCACGCGGACAAGCCTGTCAAGAGCGTGCTCGCGCCGGTGCGTGGCGGCCCTTCCGCCGCCCTGGCGCTGCGCGCCGCGGCCGCCATCGCGGACTCCGCGGGAGCTCGTCTAACCGTGATGCACGTTCACGAGCCGCGTTCGACGCCAGAGCGCCACCAGCGCTCGTCGCTTCATTTTCACGAGCTCGTGGAGAAGCACTGCGACTGTCCGGATGCCCAAGTGCTGGAGTTCGCTTCCGAGCACCCGGGCCAAGCGATCCTCGACGAGGCCCGGCACCACGACGTGGTCGTCCTGGGCGCCTACGCGGAGCTCTTCCGCTCGCCCGTCCTGGTCGGCTCGCGCTTCGCCGCGACGGTCGCCGAGCTCCCCGGCACTCTCGTCCTGGCGAAGAGCGCGCGCGCCGCGGCGCCGAGCCAGCCGGCGGGTGAGCCGAGCCCATTCCCTCTGATCCGCTCTGCCGAGAGCGATCTCTCGACGATGGTCGACCGCTGGTTCGCCGAGAACACGTACCACTCGCGCGAGTTCCGCGACGTGGCCCGCCTCGTCGAGCTCAAGCGCGAGCAGGGTCTCAAGATCAGCCTCGGGCTACCGACGCTGAACGAGGCCCCGACGATCGGCAAGATCCTGCGGATCGCGCAGGACGAGCTCCAGCGCGATCACCCCCTACTCGACGAGATCGTGGTGATCGACTCAGGGTCGAGCGACCAGACCGTGGCCATCGCCAAGGGCATGGGCGTGCCCGTCTACGACCACCGCGAGCTGGTTCCGGAGCTGGGCTCGTTCGCGGGCAAGGGCGAAGCGCTCTGGAAGAGCCTTTACGTGCTCGACGGGGACATCGTCGTCTGGTGCGACACCGACGTCTCCAACTTCCATCCGCAGTTCGTCTACGGCGTGCTGGGCCCCCTGCTGACCGACCAGCGAATCGGGTACGTCAAGGGCTTCTATCGCCGGCCCCTCAACTTCCCGGGGCAGGAGCACACCGCCGGCGGCGGCCGGGTGACCGAGCTGGCCGCGCGGCCGCTGATCAACCTCTTCTACCCCGACCTCTCGGGTCTCCTGCAGCCGCTGTCAGGCGAGTACGCGGGCCGGCGGGAGCTGCTCGAGCGCCTGCCGTTCTTCACGGGCTACGGCGTGGAGATGGGCCACTTGATCGACATCCTCGAGAACTTCGGGCTCAACCGGATCGCCCAGGTCGACCTCGGGATTCGCATCCATCGCAACCAGGAGCTCTTCGACCTCTCGAAGATGGCCTTCGCCATCATGCAGGTGGCGCTGAAGCGCCTCGGCGACCGCCACCGGATGCACCTCCTGGAGGAGGTGAACCGCTCGATGAAGCTGATCCACTACACGAACGACCGCTTCTTCCTCGAGGTCAAGGAGATCGTCGACTGGGAGCGGCCGCCGATGACGATGGTCCCGGAGTACCTCTTGCGGCGCCACTCCGCCGACCGCTCGCTCGCCCCCTCCCCGCTGACCGGAGAGATCCCGGCGGTCTAGCCAACCTCCAGGTCTTCGCCGCGCATCGGCCCGCCGTCGCGTTCCGCGACGAAGGCGTTCTGGTCGACAGCCTTGCCCTGGTGCACGGCGACGATGAGATAGACGGGCCCCGCCCAAGAGCGCTGCGCGTCGGTGGCGGACGCCTGCGCCGGGTGGTCGGGATGGCTGTGGTAGTAGCCGACGATCTCGAAGCCTGCGGCGTCGGCCTCGCGCTCGATGCGGATCAGGTCGCGGGGGTCGATCTCGTAGCGGTCGTGGGCGCGGTCGACGACCGTGTTCTTGGCGCGCCTGGTCTCCGTCACCCGGCCCCGCGATCCACGCGGCCCCAGCATCACCCCGCAGATCTCGTACGGGTAGCCCTCCTCCCCATGCTCCTGGATGGCGACCAGGGCGGCGCGCGTGATCTTCACTTCTGGACCGCGGCGCCTCTGAGCTTGTAGAGACCCGTGGACAGGTACCGGTCGCCGCTGTCGGGGAAGATCGTGACCACGATCGCGTCCGGGACCTGCTCGAGCAGTCTGCGCACCCCCCAGAGGGCCGCTCCCGAGGAATGGCCGACCAGCAGGCCCTCCGTCCGGGCGACAGTCCGCGCCAGGTCGTAGGCGGGCTCGGTTGGGCAGCCCCACACCTCGTCGGGGACGGTCTCGTCCCAAATCTGGGGGACGATCGACGTGGGCAGGTGCTTCAGGCCCTCGAGCCCGTGGAACGCGTCCTCCGGCTCCACCGCGATGCAGCGGATCGACGCATCGTGCTCCTTGAGCCGCCGCGAGGTGCCCACGAACGTGCCCGTCGTGCCGAGGCCGGCGATGAAGTGCGTCA
The DNA here is from genome assembly GCA_036378435.1 of Candidatus Dormiibacterota bacterium. Lineage (GTDB taxonomy): Bacteria > Chloroflexota > Dormibacteria > Dormibacterales > Dormibacteraceae > DASUWK01. The sequence continues at coordinate 50,567 of DASUWK010000070.1, forward strand.
CCCGGCCGTCGGTCTGCTCCAGGATCTCCACCGCGGTGCCCTCGTAGTGGGCGCGCGGGTTGGCCGGGTTGGAGTACTGGTCCGGGTAGAAGTAGCGGTCGGGCTCCTGCGCGATCAGCTGCCGGCAGAGGAGGATCGCCCCGTCGGAGCCCTCCATCTCGTCCGAGTACACGATCTCGGCTCCGTAGGCGGCGACCAGCTGCTTGCGCTCGGCGCTGACGTTCGCCGGCATGACCAGCTTCACCTTGTGTCCGCGCGCCGCCCCCATCAGGGCGTACGCCACCCCGGTGTTGCCGGACGTCGAGTCGATCACGGTCTTGTCCGCGGTGAGCAGACCACGGCGTTCGCCGTCCACCAGCATCGCCAGCGCGGCGCGGTCCTTGACCGAGCCGCCCGGGTTGAACCACTCGGCCTTCGCGTACACCTCGGCTCGCGGGAACTCCCGCTCGAAGAGCCGCAGCCGGACCAGGGGCGTGTTGCCGACCAGCTCCGCGATGTTCTCGACGACGCCGCCGCGCTTGGTCAACACGCGGTCCAGTTTCTCAAGAGTGGGCTTTGACCAGGACGACGCCGATTGCCGTGAAGACGGCGCCCAGGCCGTAGCCCAGCAGCGACCGCCGGTACAGCGATCCGCCCTCGGGCGCAAGCACGTTCAGGACGCCCTTGCCGATCAGCAGTCCCGCTCCCAGCACCGCCACCGACGGGTGGCCGGTGAGGAGCCCGTACATCAGCACGGCTGCGAAGAGCGCGATCTCGCCCAGCTGGACGAGTGTGTAGACGGCCAATCAGCCCGCCAGCGCCTGGGCGAAGTCGGCTGCGATGTCCTCGGGGTCTTCAATGCCCGTGGAAACACGGACCGTGCCCTCCGTGATTCCCAGTGAGCGCCGCTCGTCCTCGCTCAGCCCGCGATGCGAGGTGAGCACGGGGTGCGACACCGTGGTCTCGACGCCGCCCAGGCTCGCGGCGAAGCGCACCAGGCGCAGCCGGTCGAGCAGGCGCTGCACCTCCTGGCGGCCGCCGTCCAGCTCGAACGCCAGCATGCCGCCACTACCTTCCGGCAGGAGGCGCTGCACGCGCTCTCCCGCGGCTCGGTACACAGCGGTCACGCCGGGCAGGCCGGGCAGCGCCGCCGCGAGCGCGTCGGCGTTGGCGTTCTGGCGCCTGATCCTCAGCGCCAGGGTGCGGAGGCCCCGCAGCGCAAGCCAGGCGTCGAACGGGCCGAGGGTGGTGCCGAGGCGGTTGGAACGCGCCCTGGCTGCGGCCGCGGTCGCCTCGCCGGCGACGACGACACCGGCGACCAGGTCCGAGTGGCCGCCGAGGTACTTCGTCGCGCTGTGCACCACAGCCGCCGCGCCGTGCTCGAGCGGCCGGCACAGGATCGGCGTGGCGAAGGTGTTGTCGACCAGCAGGGCGACCCCGGCTTCGGCCGTCAGCGCCGCCAGCCTGTCGATGTCCGGCACGCGGCACAGCGGATTTGTGACCGTCTCGCAGATGAGCAGGCCCGCGCCCGCCAGCGCCGCGCGGAGCGCCCCCTCATCCTCCAGGTCGACGATCCGCGGCGTGTAGCCGAGCGGACCGAGGTCCTGGCGAAGTAGGCCAAGTGTTGTCCCGTAGACGTCGAGCGGGATCAGCACAGGCGCGGGTTCTGGGCACAGCCCGAGGATGGCGACCAGGATCGCCGCCATCCCTGAGCTGGTGGCGACGCCGGCCGCGCCGCCCTCAAGAGCCGCCACCGCGGATTCGAACAGCGCGGTGGTCTCGTTCGACGCGCGGCCGTAGTAGTGCCCCGGAATCTCGCCCGCGGCGACCAGGTCGTAATCCTCGAGGCTCTCGTAGACCTGGACCGCCGCCTGCACGATCGGCGGGCTGAGCGGGTCGCGCGCCCGCACCGAGCGGCCGGCGTGCACGGCGACCGTGTCCGGCTTCACGCCCTCACGCGGTGGCGCGGGCCGCTAGGCGGCTGCGCCCGGCAAAGCGCGCACCGGCGCCGAGCTCGCGCTCGATCTCCAGCAGGCGGTTGTACTTGGCCACGCGGTCGGAACGGGCGGGCGCGCCGGTCTTGATCATGCCCACGCCGGTGCCGACCGCGAGGTCCGCGATCGTGGTGTCCTCGGTCTCGCCCGAGCGGTGAGACATCACGGCGCTGTAACCGGCGTCTTTGGCCATCGCGATCGCGGCCAGCGTCTCGGTCAGCGTGCCGATCTGGTTGACCTTGATCAGGATCGAGTTGGCCACGCCGCGCTGGATGCCCTCCCGCAGCCGCTGGACGTTGGTCACGAAGAGGTCGTCGCCGACCAGCTGCAGACGGCCGCCCAGCCGCTCGGTCAGCAGGCGCCAGCCTTCCCAGTCGTCCTCCGCCACGCCGTCCTCGACGGACACGATCGGATAGCGCTCGGCCCAGCCGGCGTACAGCTCAACGAGCTCCGTGGCGGTGAGGGTGCGGCCCTCGCCCTCGAGGTGGTAGGCACCGTCGCGATAGAACTCGGTCGAGGCGGGGTCGAGCGCGATCGCGACGTCTTCGCCGGGTCCGTAGCCGGCCGCTCCGATGGCCTCGACCAGGAGCTGCAGCGCGGCTTCGTTGGACTCCAGCTGCGGCGCGAAGCCGCCCTCGTCGCCGACCGCGGTCGACAGGCCGGCCTTGTGCAGCGCCGCCTTGAGCTTGTGGTACACCTCCGCCACTGCGCGGATGCCGTCGGCGAAGCTGTGTGCGCCGACCGGGCAGATCATGAACTCCTGCATGTCGATCGAGTTGTCCGCGTGCACGCCGCCGTTCAGGACGTTGGCCAGCGGGAGCGGCAGCAGGTCCTCCTCCCCCACGCCCCGGTAGAGCGGCCTGCCCGCGGCGCCGGCGGCGGCGTGAGCGCAGGCCAGCGAAGCGCCGAGGATGGCGTTGGCACCCAGGCGCGACTTGTTGGGCGTGCCGTCCAGCTCGATGAGCGCGCTGTCGATCGCCGCCTGGTCGCTCACCTCCATGCCTTCGAGGCGCCTCGAGATCTCGGTCTCCACGTTGCGGACGGCCGTCTGGACGCCCTTCCCGCCGTAGCGGTTCGGATCTCCGTCGCGCAGCTCGACGGCTTCGTGCGCACCGGTCGACGCGCCCGAGGGAACGGTCGCGGCGCCTGAACCGGCGTCTGTGTGGGCCGTGACGCGAACCGTCGGGTTGCCACGGGAGTCGAGCACCTCGAGGGCGGTCAGGCGTTGGATCGCCGGCACGACCCGATTTTCGCCTAGTAGGGCTAGTGGTCTACCGCGAAGCCGTAATCGAGGAGAACCGCCGCGTTGGTGAAGAACCAGTCCGAGTTCATGACGATCGCGATCAGCCGCTTCGAGCCACGCTGTGCGGTCACGGCCACGCAGCCCCCCGCGTTGGGCGTGTCGCCCGTCTTGAGGCCGTTCGCGCCCGGGTAGCCGTGGCCGCTGTCGTTGTAGTCGAACACGAGCTTGTTGAGATTTCGCAGCGACAGGTCGCGACCCCTGACTGCCAGCGGGATGAAGGGCTGCCAGGCGAGCGAGAACGGCGCCGGATAGTGGTTCCAGAGCCATCCTGTGGCAACGGCCAAGTCGTAGGCGGACGAATACTCGCCCGGGTCGTCGAGCCCGCTCGGGTTGGTGAAGTGGGTGTCGTGCAGGCCGAGCCATGCAGCCTTCGCGTTCATCTCCGCGATGAACTGGTCACGGGGGACGAAGGCCTCCGCCAGCGTCTCGGCCGCGTCGTCGCCAGAGGCGAGCCAAATCCCGTCAATCAAGTGTTCAACCGTGATCAGGTCGCCGGCGTGAAGGCCCATGACTGAATGGGTGATGTCGTCGTCCTCGCCTCCGGGCGGGACAACGATCTGTTGATCCATGGAGGTCGCGTGGTCCATCGCCACCATGACCGTGAAGATCTTGGCCAGACTGGCCGTGGGCCGGCGTTCGGTTGGATTGTCGTACCACAAGACCGCGTGGGTATCCGGATCGACCAGTAGCGCGCTGCCCATTCCGGCTCTAAAGGCGAGCGCGGCGTCCGCCGGCGCGGAGCCCAGATTGAACCAGGCCGGCGGCGGCGGCGAGACGTGCGCCGCGGTGCCGGGCCGCACCGGGACGTTGAGGCCGACCACGCCCGGCTTCTGCCGGCTTGGCTTGTGAGCCGCCAGCACCGCCTGGGCGCCCGAGGGCAGGGCATGAGGTCTGGCGGCCGGCGTCGAGGTCGCCGCCGCGGCGACGGTGCCGATGCCTGCGGTGACCACGACAAATGAGAGAAGAAGCGCGGCCAGTGCGGTGACGTGTTCCCAGGGATGACGGCCGTGCATGAACCGCCGGGCAAGCTAACCGGGCGCACCGGCGCTGCTGGTCGCTGCGTGAAAAAGGTCGTTAAAGGCTGGTCGGCGCCCTGTCCTCAGTCTTGCGCGGGAGCTTTTGCGCCTAGGGTCCCGCGACGGTGAAGCCGTAGTCCAGGAGGTTCTCGGCGTCGCTGAAGAAGTAGTCGGAGTTGAGAACGATGGCGACCAGGTGGTGGCCGCCGCGTGTTGCGGTAGCGGCGAGGCAGCCGCCAGCGTCGTCGGTGAACCCGGTCTTCAGACCGGTCGCGCCTGCGTAGACGGAGAGCAGCTTGTTCAAGGTGACCGGTTCATATGCCTTGTGGTCCGGCGTCGCGGCGATGTACTTGTCCTGGGTCCCCGCCACCTGCATCAGCAGCGGGTAGTGCGTCGACAGGTAGCCGGCGATCATCGCCAGGTCGTACGCGGAAGAGCGCACCCCCGGGTCGTCGAGCCCGGTCGGGTTGGAGAAGGTGGTGGTCTGCAACCCGAGGCTCCGCACCTTGCGGTTCATCAGGTCGAGAAAGACAGGGCGCGGCACGATCCCCTGCGCCAGCACCTCCGCCGAGTCGTTGCCCGAGTCGAGGAAAAGACCGTAGAGCAGGTCGTGCACGGACACCCGCTCGCCCGGCACCACTCCCATCGTGTCGGGGATCACGTTCGTCATCGAGGGCGTGATCGAGATCACGGTGTCGGGCGAGGCCAGGTCGAGGGCGACCATGGCGGTGACCATCTTCGTCAGGCTGGCCGGCGCGCGCTGCACCAACGGCTGACGCTGCCAGAGCACCGTCCTCGTGTCCAGGTCCACCAGGATGCCCGCCGTGGCGAGAACGCCGAGGTCAGGGCTTTGGTGGGCGTTGACCCAACGGAAGTCGTAGGCGGCCCAGGTTGGCGCGGCTTTGGCCGGAGGCGTCTTGACGGCGGCCACGTGGCGGGGCGGCGGGGCGGCCGCGCGCGCCACGTGAGAGAGAGTGAGCACCGTCGAGAGGACGGCGAAGAAGATCACCAGGCACGCGAGCAAGCCGAAATCGCGCCGCTTGCGGCCCCTGCCGCGGCGGCGAGCTCTTCCAGCTGCGAAGACGTCTAGAGGGACTGCGGAAGGCCCGACCAAGTCGTGCCAGCGATTGTAGGGCCCAAACCCGTTGCTCGCAGCGGCACTTTGCCTGCAATCATTCACGCGCCACGAGCGACGACCGAGATCCGATGGCGGCGGCCCTGGAGGCCTGGCGGGCCTGGCTTCTGACCGAGCAGCCCGGTCGGGACCCGGGCCCCGACCTCGAAGTGGTGCGCTTGGGGCTGGAAGGTGGCTTGCGAACCGAGCAGATCGCGGCGTTGGTGCACGCGCAGACCGGCCGCGCGAGCTGGGCTGAGCAGGCCTGGCTGGCGCAGGGGCGAGCGGAGCTGGACTCAGCCCTGGCTCGGCTGCGAGCCGCACCGCCCGGCAGGTCGCGCGCTGAGGTTGAGCAGCTCTGGGGCTCGCTCGCCCAGCAGATCGGGTCGGCCCAGCCCGCCTCGGCAGTGGCCGCGCCGGCTTCCTCGGCTGCCGTCGCGCAGCCGCGACAGCCCTTCTCGTGGAGCCAGTTCTTCAGCGAGCACGCAATCCAGCTGCTCGGGTATTCCGGCGCCTTCCTGCTCGGCGTCGCCGTTCTCCTCTACGACCTGAGCGGGCAGTCGCCGGGCCGGTTCTTCGCGCTGGCCGCGCTCGACCTGGCGCTGTTCGCAGCGGCGTACGCATCCTCGCGGCTGTCTTTGCTGCGCGTGCTGGCACAGGCCTACGTGGCGATGGCGGCCCTGCTGCTGCCGCTGACCCTGCTCGCGGCATACGTCTTTCTCAACCTGCAGGCCCAGGTTCCCGTCCTGGCCGCGCTGGCGCTGGGCGGCGTCATCTGCGCCCTGACCTACGGCGCGCTGGCCATGTCGCTCCGATCGACTCTTTACAGCTGGGTGAGCCTGCTGGCGCTGACCGCCGCGGTGTTCTGCGGCGTGCAGCAGCCGCTGCGTGACGGCCAGGCCGGTGACGGAGTGGCGGCCCTCGGGTTGGTTCTGGTCGCAGTCGGGGTGCGGCTGCCCGCCGCCCTCAAGCCGGCCGCGGTCTGGCTGGGGCGTCTGCTGCCCGGCGTCGGCGCCCTGATGGTGCTGCCGATCCAGGCCGCCGCCAGGCCTGAGGCGGCGCCCGACTCGAGCGTCGCCCTCAGCTTCGCGCTGGCGCTCGCCACGGCCGCCTACGCCGCCTGGGTCAGGCTGGAGCGCAGGCCCGAGCTGTACGCGCTGCCCGCTTACACCGCGACGTTGCTGGTGCTGAGCCTTGCCTGGCTGCTGCACCCGCCGGCCCTGGCGTGGCAGTGGGTGCTGCTGGTGCTGGCCCTGGCCAACGTCGCCACCGGCAGGCTGCTCCCGGCGGTCCGGATGTGGGAAGAGGCGGCCGCCGGGGTGCTGTTCGCCTTCGCGGTGGCCGCCATGGGAGGGAGCGCGGGCGGCCAGGCGCTCTTCTTTGTGGTGGCTCTCGCGGCCGGCATCGCCGTGGCGGTTGGCTGGCGCAGCCGCCTTTGGAGCCTGTACGCGGCGCTTCTGCTGCTTGCCGGCTGGTACTGGTTCGGCAAGGCCCTCCTGCCCGCCCCGGCCAATCCGGGCCCCGATGACCTGGCCCGCCTGTACTCCCCCGTCCCCTTGGTACTCCTGACCGCCGGCGCGCTGCGCCGCCGCTACCTGGTCCCCGACCAGCGCCAGGTCATGTACGGAGGGTTCGCCGTCGTCGCGCTGTGGGTTGCCTTCACGGCCGCAGCCGCCGTCGACGACACTTTTGCCGGCGCCGCGCTCGTCGTCTACTCGATCGTCGGCTTCGCCCTCGCGCTGTGGGAAGAGTGGCGGGGGCTCACCGCGGCCGCGCTGGTCGGGCTGCTCGCCGGCTTCGGGTTCCTGCTGGCCGCCAGGACCACGGAGGTGGCGAGCTTCCTGCTTCTGGTCGCCATTGCGGCAGCCGTCAGCCTGGGCGCCGCCCGCGCACTGGAGGTTCTCAAGGGTGCTGAGTGGGCCGCCTGGCCGAGGTATCTCGGGCTGGCCGAGGCGGGCGCCTCCGCGGTCGTGGCTGCCGGAGTCGCCTGGTCGCTGGGACGCAGCTCAACCCTCATCGAGCTCGGGCTGGTCATGGTGATCGCTGCGGGCGCCCTGGCCTGGTACTCACTTCGCGGGCCGAGGGAGAGCCTCTACGCGGCGGTGTTCGTGGCCGGCGCCCTCTTCATCCCGATCTCCGCCGGGCTTGGCGTGAGCGAAAGCCAGTGGCGCCTCGACCCCATCGCGCTCATCCTGCTCGGGCTCGGCGCGCGAGCGCTCTCGGACGCCGGTCTCAGGTCGCCGAGGGCCAGCGCGGTGTGGCTGCAGGCGGCGGGGCTGGCCCTGCTGCTCGGCCTGACGACCGTGCAGATCCTGAATGCCTGGGGCGGTCCTTCGCAGGCGTCGTACACGGGCGTGCTGGCGCTGGAGGGCGTGCTCTGCATCGTGCTCGGCGTCGCCATGCGCTCTCGCTGGCCGGCCGCCGCGGGTGGCTTGGCGCTCGTCGTGGCCGCGGTGTCCGCCCTCTTCCAGCTGGCGACGCAGCTGCCGCTCTCGGCGATCTTCGGGCTCCTGGCCGGGGTGTTGATCGCAGGCGCGACTGTGCTCGCCCTGCTGCGGGGCCGGGTACGTCAGCTCGAGGGCGGCCGCGCCTGGTCGGAGTGGCTCTGAGCTAGGCGTTCAGCGCCGTCAGCAGGTCTTCCAGGGCCAGCAGCCGCGCCACCAGAGCTCTAGCCGGCTCTCCCAACTCACCGGCGGCGGCCCAGACGGCCTGGTTGCCCTCGGCGTGACGGACGGCGAGCATCTTCTGCTGGTTGGAGTCCAGCCGGCCCCGGGCGGCGATCGCGGCTTCCACCAGGGAGCCGACCCAGCTGGCGTAGTAGGCGACTTCCTGGGCGCGCGAGTCGTCCTCGGCCAGCAGCGGGAACGGCCGGGCGCAGTGCTCGGCCCAAAGGGCTCGCAGCCGCCTCAACTCTGGCGGCTCACCCTCCGGCTCGAAGCTTCTCGACAACCGCGTCGGCGACCTGGCTGGTCCCCACGGCGCTGGGATCGTCGCGTATCGGCTTGAGGTCGTAGGTCACGGACTTGCCTTCGGCGATCACCGCGGCGATCGCCGCCTCGAGCCGGTCGGCGGATTCGTCCTCCTGGAGGTAGCGGAGCATGAGGACCCCGGAGAGCATCACCGCCATCGGGTTCACCTTGTTCTGCCCCGTGTACTTGGGAGCCGACCCGTGTGTGGCTTCGAAGACCGCCCCGTTGGTGCCGATGTTCGCCCCCGGCGCCAGGCCGAGACCGCCGATCATGCCCGCGCCGAGGTCCGAGATGATGTCGCCGTACAGGTTGGGGCAGCAGAGGACGTCGTACTCACGCGGTCGCAGCACCAGCTGCATGCACATGTTGTCGACGATCCGGTCCTCGAACTCGATGTCGGGATTGCGCTCCGCGACGCGCCGCGCGACCGCCAGGAAGAGGCCGTCGGTGTGCTTCATGATGTTCGCCTTGTGCACAGCGGTGACCTTGCGCCGGCCGTAGCGCCGGGCATGGTCGAAGGCGAACTGCACGATCCGCTCCGAGCCTGAGATCGAGATCGGCTTGATCGAGAGACCGCTGTCGGGCCGGATCCGCTTGCCCGAGGCCTCGGAGATCTCCTTCACGAAGCGGTCCGCCTGCTCCGAGCCCTGCTCGAACTCGATCCCCGCGTAGATGTCCTCGGTGTTCTCGCGGACGATGACGAGGTCGAGGTCGTCGATCAGGTTGCGCGCGCCGCGGTAGGCCTTGATCGGCCTGACCAGCGCATACAGGTCGAGCTCCTGGCGGAGCGCGACGTTGACGCTCCGGAACCCGGTCCCCACAGGCGTGGTGATCGGTCCCTTCAAGGCCACTCCGTTGCGGCGGATCGAGTCGAGCACGTGCTCGGGCAGCGGGGTGCCGAACTCGGCCATGACGTTCTCGCCCGCCTGCTGGACGTCCCAGTCGAACTGCACGCCCGTCGCTTCGAGCACGCGGACCGCGGCGTCGCAGATCTCCGGTCCGACGCCGTCCCCCGGGATCAGCGTTACGGAGTGGCGAGCCACCTGGCGGTTCTTACTTCTGGAAGTAGTCGGCGTTGACCTTGATGAAGCTGTTCCACTCCGCGGGGACCTCGTCCTCCGGGTAGATCGCATCCACCGGGCAGGGGTCCACGCAGGCTCCGCAGTCGATGCACTCGTCAGGGTCGATGTAGTACATGTCGGCCGCATCGTCCGTGTGGATGCAGTCGACCGGGCAAACCTCGACGCACGACGCGTCTTTGATGCCGATGCAGGGTTGCGTGATGACGTAGGCCATCCGCGGCCAAGGGTAGCAGACAGCCTTAACAGGTCCTCGGAAGCGCTGTTGTGCTGTTAAGCTGCCTCGCTGACTGGCGAAAAGCCGGCATTCGCGAGGGGAGGGAAAAGCCTGAGAACCGTTGTCGGCATGGCCGCCTTCGTCGGCGCCTTCGTTGCCGCGATAGCTTCTGTGGCGGCCTGGCAGGCAGAGAGCCACGTCCCGGCGAGAACGCACGTCGTGGCCCGGCGCGTCGCGCTCCCCGCGGCCCCTCGCATCGTGCTGGCGCCCTCGCCCTCTCCTTCCCAAATCGCGCCTGCCCCGGTCCCAAGCCCCGCTGTCGCGGGCGTCTCGGCTGCTCCAGCGACCACGGCGCCGCCCACCCCCGCCCGAACGCCCCCGCCCGCGCCGCCGGCGCCTCCCGCGATCGTCGTCGGGTCGTACCAGCAGCGTCTGATCAACGAGGATCGGGCTGCAAATGGGCTCGCGCCTCTGACCTGGAGCTCCTGCTTGGCGGGCGTCGCCGCCCAGAACGCGGGGCGCATGGCCGGCCAGGGCTACGTATCGCATGCCAACGGCATCTCGGCTGATCTCGGCTGCGGCCTGGGCGGCTTTGCGGGCGAGAACCTGGGCTACTGGACGGGCGGAGTCAACGACGTCCAGCTGAACGCGATGTTCATGAACAGCTCCGAGCACAGGGCGAACATCCTGAACTCGACATTTCGCTACGTCGGCACCGCTTGGGCGACGGCTCCCAACGGCACCGCGTATCTCGCGGTGGAGTTCGAGACCTAGCCGAACTCGCGGCGGGCCCCCACGGGCTGGACGCGCGTAACGTCACGGCATGGTCAGGTCGCGCGTCCCAGACCGGAACCGCCGGTGCAGCCGCCGCCGACCCCGCATCCGGGACCTGACCCACCACGGTCCTTCTCCGGGTACCATTGGTTATAGCGTTGCTGACAAGATTTCCCAAACGAACTGACCGGCGATGGCTCGTCTGGCTTCTGCTCCTGGCCCTCGCTCAAGGCGTTGACGTGCTGACCACGCGCGTCGACATCGGCCGCGGAGCGCTGGAGGGCAACGTGGTCGCCGCGCATGTGCTCGCGGTCAACGGCTTTGTCGGCCTGCTCTTCGTCAAGCTGGCGCTGGTGGCCGTGATGGCGGCCGCGATCCTGCTAGCGATCCGCTACGCGGACGACCATCCAGGGCGGCGGGCCAGCCTGGTGCAGGGCGTCGTCTGGCGCGGCCTCCAGCTGTGCGTTCTCGTCCTCTTCGTGACGGGCCTGCACAATGTCTTAGTGCTAGCCGCGCTGCAGGGCTGGAACACCCCCACCCTCCTCACCACCCTGCCGCTGATTCTTCATTGATCGCGGACCGGCCCTGATGGCCGGGCTCACCGCACCTACCCCGGCTCGGCCGAGCGAGCGCGCCCAGGCCGTCCTGTCCGCGCTGGCGCTGCCCCGATTGCGGGTGCCCGGCTGGGTCGCGGCCTTCTTCATCTGCTTCGTGCCCGCGGTGCTGGTGGCTTCCGGGCAGCCGATCTGGTCGCGCGTCGACGAGGCGCAGCACTGGGACTTCGTCGCTCACCTCGCCCAGGGCAGCTACCCGGTCGAAGGGCGAACGATGATCCTGCAGAGCACGGTCGACCTGATGGCGGAGACCGGGATCTTCCGCTGGAACGTGCCGGGCGACCAGCCGCTTCCGCTGCAGCGCGAGGTCTCGCAGTTCACCACCGTGCCTTCCTACCTGCACGGCTACGCACGGAGGCTGTGGGTTCAGCGGCACATCTGGTGGTTCTCGTACGAGGCGGGCCAGCCGCCTCTCTACTACCTCGCCGCCGTGCCGTTCTGGCTGGCCGGAAACCACCTGGCCGGGCCCGAGGGGGCCGTGTACGCCGTCCGCGTCCTCGACGCGCTCCTCGTCGGCTGCCTCGGCCTGCTCGCCTTCCTCCTGGCTCGGACGGTCTTTCCGGGCCGGCGGGTGGTCGCATGGCTTTCGGCGGTCGTCGTGGCGGTGCTGCCCGGGCTGCTGCTCAACGGCTCCCAGGTCACGAACGACACGCTGGCCGGCGTGCTGGGCGCGGCCACTCTGCTGGCGGCGGTGCGCGGCCTTCGGAGCGGCTGGCCGGCGCGCTCGGTGGTCCTCGTGGGCTTTCTTTTCGGCGCCGCCCTCCTGACGAAGCTGACTACGACCGGCCTTGCCTTGCCGCTCCTGGCGGCCTTCGCCTGGCCGTCGATAAGGGCGAGGAAGCTCGTGCGGCGAGATCTTCTCAACGGCTGCGTCGCCGCCGGGATCGCGGTGATCGTCGTCGTGCCGTGGCTGGTCCTCAACCTGCACCTCTACGGCCACGTGCTGCCCTCCGCCGCCAGCCGGAACCTGATCGGTGCGATCTTCCCGACCGTCGTGCCCAGCCCCGGGTTCGTCCTGAGCAGCTTGCGGAACGGGTTCGCAACCTTCTGGGCGGGGGAGCCGTACCGCGAGGTTCCGCTCCACCAGCTGACCACCTACCTGATGGCGGCCTGGTGCGCGGTCGCCCTCTACACGATCTGGCGCATCTACCGGCGCGATCCCCGCGGCTTCGTCACCACGGCGGTAGGGCTCGCCCTGCTGGCCACGGCCGGCGAGGTTATGTGGTCGCTGGTGACGCTCGAGGTCTCTGGAGTGGGCGGCCACATCCCCGGCCGCTACCTGTTCCCGGCTCTCGCAGCGATCGTGGTGCTCTGCGTCGGCGGGCTTCTCGAGGTGGTTCGTACGCAGGCTGTGCGGGCCGCCGTCTTCGGTCTGTTGGTGGCTGGGGCCGCCGTCAACGTGGGCGGCTTCCTGCTGGGCTTCAACGGCTATCCGGTAGTCCATCGCACCGGGCCGTCAGCGGCGTCCAGCTACCACCTCGTGCGTGGACAGGGCGACTTCTTCGGGGCGCGGGTCACGGTGGACGAGCTGGCGGCCGATCCCTCGAACGGCTCTCTTTGGTTCCATCTGACGGTCGTGAACACATCGGACGGCCCTATCGAATGGTGGCCCGTGCTGTACGTGACCTTGCCCGGCGGACAGAGCCAGGAGGGGCAGTACAGCGGCTCGACGCAGTTCCCCGACTCCATCGCCGCCGGCCAGAGCACCTCGGGCTGGGCCAAGGTTCCCATCCAGCCCTTCCAGCTGAATTGGCCGACGCCGATGCAGGCCGAACTCGTCGACATCGCGGCCGACGGCTACCGCCACCTCGGCGACTTACAGCTGAAGCTCCTCCCCGCCTAGCCACACCCGCCCCGCCCGCGGGCCGTACGCCCAGCCGAAGGCGCCCTCGTGGTCCGCCTCCCAGGCCACGAGGTCCGCGAGCAGGCCTGGTTCGAGCCGCCCTCGGTCCGTCCGCCCGAGCGAGGCCGCGCCACCGGCGGTGGCAGCCGCGAGCGCATCGTCCACGCTGAGGCCGAGCCCGGCGATGGCGAGCGAGACGACCAGCGCCATCGAGGTGATGCCGGAGGTCCCTGGGTTGTGGTCGCTGCCCAGGGCGATGGTGCAGCCGGCGCGTTGGAGCTCGGCCACCGGCGGACGGACGCCCAGCGAGAGAGCCGTCGCCGGAGCCAGCGTCGCCACCACGCCGGCCGCCGCCAGGCTGTCGGCGTCCTCGGCGGTGATCCTCAACAGGTGGTCGGCGGACACGGCGTGCAGTTCCGCAGCCAGCCGCGAGCCGCCCGTGCGGGCCAGCTCGTCGGCATGAATGCGCGGCTTGAGGCCCGCCGCCGCGCCCGCGGCCAGGACTGTGCGGCTCTCCTCCACCGAGAAGTAGCCCTCGTCGCAGAAGACGTCGCAGAACTCCGCCCCGGCCGCCGCTGCTGCCGCGGACCAGCCGGCCGCCGCCTCGGCATATTCGGCGCGGCGCCGAGACCACTCCGGCGGCGTCGCGTGCGCAGCCAGCAAGGTGACGCCCAGCCGGGGGAGCCCGGCCGCGCCGTCGAGGTCGCGAAGGAGCTCGACCGCGGCCAGCTCACCGGCCTGTGTGAGGTCGTAGCCGGTCTTGACCTCCACCGTGGTTGCGCCGCCCGCCGGCCACGCTCTCAGCCGCTCGCGAACGATTGACGCCAGCTCCTCGCGTGTCGCCTGCCGAGTGGCTGCGACGGTCGCCGTGATGCCGCCGCCGGCCTGTGCGATCTCGGCGTAGCCCGCTCCGGCTGAGCGCCGGGCGACCTCCTCCAGGCGCGGCCGGACGTAGACGGGATGCGTGTGGGCGTCGACCAGGCCCGGCGTGAGCAACGCGCCGTGCAGGTCCTCGGCGTCGGCTTCGCCCGGCGGCGTCCCCTCCCCCACCCAGGCGATGCGGTCGCCGTCCAGCAGCACCGATCCGCGCGCCAGCGTGCCCGCCGGCCCGGCGGTGAAGATGCGCGCGTTGGTCAGCAGCAGCTTCACAGGGCCGCGATGGCCTCCCGGAGCTCGCGACCGACGTCCGGGATCGTCTGGTGCTGCCGATCCCGCACGACGTGCCGGCCGCCGACCACGACGTCGGTGACGTCGGTGGCGCTCGCCGCGAAGACCAGGACCGCCGCCGCGGGGGCGGCAGCGGCGGTGCGCGGGCTGCTCATGTCCACGCAGATGAAGTCCGCGAGCTGTCCGGGCTCGAGGCGCCCGCCCTGTTGACCGAGCGCTGCGTAGCCGCCCGCCGTCGCCGCCTCGAGCAGCAGGTCGGCGGTGTAGAGGCCGCGGGTCTCCGCGCGCGACCGGTGGTCCAGCTCCACCGCGCGGGCCTCTTCGAAGATGTCGACGCTGGCGTGTGAGTCGGTCCCCAGGCTGAGCCGCGCCTGTGCGCGCCAGGGCTCGAGGCCGTCCACATGACCATCGGCGAGAAAGCGCTCCGTCGTGCGGCAAAGGCAGATCCCGGTGCCGCTCTCGACAAGGCGCTCGAACCCGCCGCCGGCATGCGTCGCGTGGATCACGGTCGTCCCGGGACCCAGGACGCCGGCGTTCTCCGCAGCCTCCAAGGGGTCGTCCGCGAGCTCTTCGCGGCGCTCTAAAAGGTGCATGTGCAGGGGCGCGCCTCGCTCCTGCGCCCACGCGGCCACCACGCCCATGCTCGCCTCGTCCACGGCGCGCCCGCTGTGGATGGCGGCGCCAATCCTGGCGCCAGGTGTCGGAGCCAGACGCTCGACCCGATCGCGCCAGCGTTCCGCGTCCCCGTCCCCGAACCGGAGCTGAGCGCCTTCGAGCGGCCGCCCGGCGCCCCCCCGCAGGTAGCACGCGTCCAGGAGGGTCAGGCGCACGCCGGCCTCGCGCGCAGCGTCGATCAGCGCCTCGCCCATCTCGTTGGGATCGGCGTAGGGCTCGCCTCCCGGCTGGTGGTGCAAGTAGTGGAACTCGCCCACGGCCGTGATGCCGGCGAGAGCCATCTCGCCGTAGACCGCCTGAGCGAGCCGGCGATAGGAGTCAGGCCGCAGCTTCGCCGCGACGTCGTACATCGCCTGCCGCCACTCCCAGAAGGTCGGTCCGGCTCCTTCAGCCGCTGCCCGGAGGGCGCGCTGGAAGGCGTGGCTGTGCGCGTTGGCGAGGCCTGGTAACAGCAGGCCGGGAAGCCGGGTGGCGGCGGGGGGCGGATCCGTGTCCTCGCGCAGCGTGGAAATCCGCTCACCGTCGACCTCGACCAGCACGCGCCGCGCGGGCCGGCCGAGCCAGGCGTCCTCCGCCCAGAAGGAGCTCACCTCACGCGGGGTGCATGGGTATGCGCACGCCGCGCTCGTCCGCCACCTGCAGCGCCCTCTCGTAGCCGGCGTCGGCGTGGCGTATCACGCCACTGCCCGGGTCGTTCGTCAGCACGCGCTCGAGCTTCTGAGCTGCCAGCTCGGTGCCGTCGGCTACCGCGACGGTTCCCGCGTGGATCGAGCGCCCGATGCCGACTCCGCCGCCGTGGTGCACGCTCACCCAGGTGGCGCCGCTCGACGTGTTGAGCAAGGCGTTGAGGATCGGCCAGTCCGCGATGGCGTCGCTGCCGTCCAGCATGGCCTCGGTCTCCCGATAGGGGGAGGCGACCGAGCCCGAGTCGAGGTGGTCGCGGCCGATCACGATCGGCGCGGACACCGCCCCCTTCCGCACGAGCTCGTTGAAGCGGAGGCCGGCCCGATCCCGCTCGCCGTAGCCGAGCCAGCAGATCCGCGCCGGGAGGCCCTGGAAGGACACCTTATCCGCGGCCTGCCGCAGCCACCGCTGGAGGCCGTCGTCATCGGGAAACTCGTCCAGCACCGCCTGGTCGGTGGCGGCGATGTCGGCCGGGTCGCCGGAGAGCGCCGCCCAACGAAACGGCCCCTTGCCCTCGCAGAACAGGGGCCGGATGTAGGCGGGCACGAAACCGGGGTAGTCGAATGCGCGAGCGTACCCGCCCGCCTTCGCCTCGGCGCGCAGGCTGTTGCCGTAGTCGAAGACCTCGGCGCCGCGGTCCAGGAAGGCGACCATCGCCTCGACGTGGTCGACCATGCTCGCGCGCGCCCGGCGGACGTAATCGCCGGGCTCGTCGAGGCGCAGCTCCGCGGCGTCGTCGGGTGTCAGTCCAGCAGGTATGTACGACAGCGGGTCGTGGGCGGGCGTCTGGTCGGTGACGACGTCCACCGCCACGTTCAGGCTCGCCAGCCGCGGCACGACCTCGGCGGCGTTGCCGAGCAGGCCGACAGACAGCGGCCGCTTGTCGTGGCGCGCGGCTTCCAGCAAGGCCAGGGCTTCGTCGAGGGTGTCGGCGCGGCGGTCGAGGTAGCGCTGCTTGAGGCGCCGGTCGATGCGCTCGGCGTCCACCTCGATGCAGAGCGCGGTCCCGCCGTTCATCGCGATCGCCAGCGGCTGGGCGCCGCCCATCCCGCCCAGGCCCGCGGTCACGGTGAGCGTGCCGGCCAGCGAGCCCCCGAATCGCTTGAGGGCGATCGCGGCGAAGGTCTCGTACGTGCCCTGCAGGATGCCCTGGGTGCCGATGTAGATCCAGGACCCGGCTGTCATCTGGCCGTACATCGTCAGCCCCGCCGCCTCGAGGCGCCTGAACTCGTCCCAGGTCGCCCACTCCGGCACCAGCATCGCGTTGGAGATCAGCACGCGCGGCGCCCATTCGTGCGTGCGGAAGACGCCGACGGGTTTGCCCGACTGCACGAGCAGCGTCTCGTCGCCCTCCAGCCGCCGCAGCTCGGTGACCAGCGCGTCAAAGGCTTCCCACGAGCGGGCGGCGCGACCGGTGCCGCCGTACACGACCAGGTCCTCAGGCCGCTCGGCGACGTCGGGGTCGAGGTTGTTCATCAGCATCCGCAGCGCGGCCTCCTGCGGCCAGCCGCGGCAGCTGATGTCAGGACCGCGCGGGGCCCGGATGACGCGCGTCACACGAGGAGGCCGGCGGTCGCTGTAACCGCGTCAACCAAAGCGCCGCCGCTGACCAGCCGCTCGACGGCGAGCAGGTCGGGGGCCGGCGAGCGATCTGGTCCTGGACCGGGCACCTGCCGTCTGACGAGGTCGCGCGCGGCGCCCGTGGCCGGCGCGGCGGTGAGCGGAAGGCGCAGGTCGAGCCCGCGCGCCGCGGCGGTGACCTCGATGGCGATGACACGCGCCAGGCTCGCGACCGATTGGCGCAGCTTGAGCCCCGCCGCCCAGCCCATCGAGACGTGGTCTTCCTGCAGCGCCGAAGTCGGGATGCTGTCGACGCTGGCGGGCACGGCCAGCCTTTTCATGTCCGCCACCAGCGCGGCGGCGGAGTACTGGACCACCATCAGGCCGGAGTTCACGCCGGGCTCCGGAGCAAGGAACGCGGGCAGGCCGGCGGAGCGGCCGCGGTCCAGCAGGCGATCGACGCGCCGCTCCGAGATCGACGCCAGGTCCGCGACGGCTATGGCCAGGAAGTCGGCCGCGTAACCGAGCGGCGCGCCGTGGAAGTTGCCGTTCGATTCGATCCGGCCGTCGACCAGGACCGCCGGGTTGTCGACCGCGGACTCGAGCTCTCTCGCCGCGACCGTCTCCGCGAACCCGAGCACGTCCCTGACGGCGCCCGCGACCTGCGGGTGGCAGCGCATGGAGTAGGAGTCCTGCACCGTGTGAGCCGACTGTCTGTGCGAGGCCACGATGTCCGAACCGGCCAGCAGCCGCCGCAGGTTCTCGGCGCTGGCGGACTGTCCCGGCTGGGGCCGCAGGGCCATGAGCTCGGCGTCGAACACCCGGTCCGTTCCCAGCAGCGCCTCCACGCTCATCGCGGCGGCGACGTCCGCGGCCAGCAGCAGGCGCCGCAGATCGTGGCAGGCGAGCAGGAGGAGCGCCAGCATGCCGTCGGTCCCGTTGATCAGGGCCAGACCTTCTTTCGCCTCGAGCCGCAGCGGCTCGATGCCGGCGGCTGCCAGCAGCTTAGGGGACTCGTCGCCGACCAGCACCAGCGCGATGTGCGCGAGCGGCGCCAGGTCGCCGCTGCAGCCGACCGAGCCGTACTCCGGCACGCGCGGGGTGATGCCCGCGTTCAGGAGCGCCAGGAGGGTCTCGGCGACCACCGGCCGAGCTCCGGAATAGCCCATCGCGAGGGTGCGCGCGCGGAGCAGCATCATCGCCCGCACGACCTCCGCCGGGACCGGGTCGCCGACGCCGGCCGCGTGGGAGCGGATCAGCGCGTGCTGCAGCCCCGAGCGGTCTTCGGGGTCGATGCGGGTCTGCGCCAGGGCTCCAAACCCGGTCGAGACGCCGTAGACAGGATGCTCGGCCGCGCCCGCCGCTTCGACGTGCGCGCGGCTGGCCAGCATGCGCTGCCGCGCGTCGGGATGAAGCTCCACTTGCTCGCCGTCGCGGGCGACGGCCACCACCTCCTCGGGCGTGAGACCTCGGCCTCGGAGGAGCATCGGTGGAAGGGTACAGTCAACTCGAATTGCCACAGGCCTGGATCGAGCGCCTGCCTGCTCTCATCGACCCGATCGCCGGCGTGCCCGACACCTGGCGAGCGCGGCTCGAGGACGGCACCCCGGTAGCCGTTCGGCGGATGCCCGAGACGGACCCGGCGCAGGCCGGTCGCGTGCTGCAGCGCCTGAAGTCGGCCGGCGCCGTGCGGACGCCGCGAGTGGTGCGGCTCCTCGGCGCCGCACACGACACCGACGGCGTCTCGGTGATCTATGCCGCCGACCTCGGCACCGGGCTGGACCGTGCGCTGCAGCCCGGCCCCGTCGGAGTCGGCGCGGGGCTCGTCCTCGCGAACCACCTCTTCGAAGGGCTGGAGGCCATCCACGCGGCCGGCACCGCCCACGGTGCCGTCGGCGAGCACGCGGTCAGGCTGTTCGAGGACGGCGGTGCCCGCCTCTGGGCCTTCGCACCCGCCCTGGACGACGTGGCCGAGGCCAAGACGGCGGACGTGCGTGCCGCGGCCCAGCTGGTCTGCCGGGCGCTCGGACTACCTCTCGAGTGGAGCGCCGCCGACCCGTTGCGGGAGACGGAGCGCTCGGCTCCGGCCCTCGCCGCGACCCTCCGCGCGATCGCGCGCGGCAGCCTGCCGCTAGAGGCGCAGGGCGCGCTGTCGGCGGTCAACGAGGCGGCGGGCAGCCTGGCCGAGGACGGCGCTCTCGCCGGGGGCAGGGCCGAGCTCGCCGCTCGCGCGGGCCAGCGCTCGACGCCCCCGCCGAAGCCGCGCCTGCCGGTGGTCTCGCTGCCCGCGCCGGCGGCACCGACCCGCGGCGTCCTTTACATCGCCGGCGGTGTGGTCGCGGCCGTGCTCTTTCTGACGGGCGTCGGGCTGATCGGCTACCAGGCGGTGGCAGGCCGCCACAGCTCTTCGCCGCCGCCCGTCGCCGGCGCCCAGCACTCGCCGGCTGCGACGGCATCGCCCTCGCCCAACGCGCTGCCGTCCGTACCGCCGAGCAACGGCGACGTCAAGTCGGTGGTCGAGAGCCCGCAGAACGAGTGCAGCCCAGGCGCGACCTGCACCATCGAGGTCGACGTCCACTTCACGAAGGCCGCCGCGCCGGAGGACATCGCCTGGCAGTTCGAGCTGGTCGACAGCTGCACCGGGGACGCGACCTACGTGGACGGGAACCACATCATGGCCCAGACGGGCTGGGTCCACGTCATCGGTGACACGCGCGTGTCGATTCCTTCCGGGCATCCGTTGGCGGTGCTCGCGGTGACCACCACGCCGTCGCTGGCCGCGTCGTCCCCACTGCTCATCACGTCGGGCTCCTGCTAGAGCAACGAGGTCCGTGCGGGCGATTGTTCGGCGCATCTTGACTCACCCTTAACAGCCCGCCGCCGATTCTCGAAGCCCGCTTCTTACGGTGGAACGCCGTGCCCGCCATCGTCCGCTTCGAGAACGTTTCGCGCGCCTACGGGTCGCTGACCGCCCTCAAAGGCGTCTCCTTCGAGCTGGAGGCGGGTGAGCTCGCCTTCCTCGTGGGCCCGAGCGGCGCGGGCAAGTCCACGCTGATGCGGCTGATCAACCGCGAGGTCGCTCCCAGCGACGGCGAGGTCTGGGTGGACGGTCTCGCGGTGCACAGCCTGAAGCCGTCCCGGCTAACGGAGCTGAGGCGGCGCGTCGGGGTGGTCTTCCAGGACTACAAGCTCCTACGCCGGCGGACCGCTCTCGAGAACCTCGCGTTTGCGCTGCAGGTCGCCGACCTGCGGCTGCCCCGCGCCGAGGTCCGGCGTCAGGCCCAGCGCCACCTCGAGGCCGTCGGCCTCGGAGGTCGCGAGGGCAGCTTCCCGCATGAGCTCTCGGGCGGCCAGCAACAGCGTTTGGCGATCGCCCGCGCCCTGGTCACGCGCCCCAAGGTGCTGCTCGCCGACGAGCCCACCGGCAACCTCGACGAAGAGACCGCCCGGCCGATCGTCCACCTCCTGGAGGAGATCGCCCGCCGCGGCACGGCCGTGCTTGTCGCGACTCACGACATGGACATGGTCCGGCGGCTCCGCCGGCGCGTCCTGAGGCTGGAGGGCGGAGCGCTGGTCGACGACGCGAGCCCAGTCGCGGTGGCCGCCACCTGATGGTGGTCGGCTTCCCTCTGCGCCGGCGTCGCGAGGCGCGGACAGTGGCCGCGAACCTGTTCGAGCTGATCGTCCGAGCCGGCCTCCAGGGCTGGCGCCGCAACCTCTCGGCCACGGGTCCCGCGCTCGGCTCGATGGCCCTCCTGCTGCTGCTGGTCGGCTTGGTCGGAGCCCTCGGCACGGCCGGTGCGCGGCTGCTCAGCCAGGAGGCTGGTCAGGCCGCCGTCCTCCACGTCTATATCCGCGACGACGCTTCAGCCGCCCAGGTCGCCGCGCTGCGCCACCGCATGGTCAGCGACCACCGCGTGCTCTCGGTCCGCTACGTGAGCCGGGCCCAAGCGCTCGCACTGGCCAAGCAGCGACCGACGCTGGCGGCGCTGGCGCAAGACTCCGGAGACAACCCTTTCCCCGCGGCGTTCGACGTGCGGATAGACAAGGTTCAGGACGTCGCCGCCGTTGATTCCAAGGTGCGGGGCAATGCGGCTCTGGACCCGGTCGTGCCCACCAGCTACGACCGCGGCGCCTACGGCCGGCTCGTCGTGTTCCTGGTCGGCATCGTCGCCGCCGCGGGCGCCTTTGCCCTGCTGCTGGCCGCGGTGGCTGTCGCCGTGACCGCCAACAGCGTCCGCGCCGCCGTGGTGGCGCGCCTGGACGAGGTGCGCACGATGCGGCTGGTCGGCGCTCCGCGCTGGATGGTTCGCGCGCCGTTCGTGGTGGAAGGCGCTCTCACCGGCGCCGCCGCCGGCCTCCTGGCGGCGGGCGGCATCGCCCTGATCGTCGGTCTGGCGTTGCGCGCCGGCGGTGGTGCCGTCTCGAGCATCTTGCCCGGGCTGGACTTCGCGCTCGTCGGCGCCACCGCGGCCGCTGTGCTGCTGACCGGGTTCCTGCTGGGGGCGGCTGCCGGCCTCGGCGGCGTCCGGCGGATGCCGGCGTGACGACGCGGGCTCTGCGGCACCTGGCAGCCGCGCTGGCGGCCGCTTCTGCTCTCGCGCTCCTGACGTCGGCCCCGGCTCTGGGCGCCACACCCTCTCCGAGCCCTTGTCCGAGCATCGATCCCAACGCGACCGCGCTGCCGAGCCCCGGAACCTCCCAGTCCTGCATCGACGCCGCGAAGGCCCAGCAGGCGGCATTGAAGGAGATCCAGGCCACGCTCGGCTCGACGCTGGCGTCCGGGCTGGCCGCGCAGCAGCAGCTCAGCGAGTCCATCCTCCAGAACCAAAAGCAGCAGGACGACCTGCGCAACCTGATCGCGCAGGCCCAGGCGCGCATCGCCGAGCTGGATGCCGAAGGCGTGCGGCTCGACGCCGAGATCGCCGCGACCCAGCTCCGCGTCGACCGCGAGCGCAAGGAGATCCGCGAGCTCGCGCGCGTCGTCTACACGCAGCCCGACTCGATGCTCGTGATCCTCGCCCAGTCGGCCAGTCTTGGGGACCTCGTCACCCGGGTCTCGGACCTGATGGCGGCCGGCTCGCGCGCTGACGAGCTCAAGCACCAGCTCGACGCCGACCTGCAGAAGGTGCATGACGACCGCGCGAAGGTCGCAGCGGACCGCGCCGAGACGGTCGCTCAGCAGGACGCCGAGCGCAGCGGGCTCGACAAGTTGCAGCAGCTGCGCGTCCAGGAGGAGCAGTCGGCGGCCGAGCTCGCGGACAAGCTCGCCCAGACTCGTGACGAGATCCAGGCCGCCAGCAAGCAGTCGAGCGACCTGGCCAAGAAGATCACCGAGATGCTCCAGCAGCAGGAGGAGGCGATCATCGCCGCCGCCATGCAGCAGGTGTGGGACCAGTACGAAGCTTGGTCGAAGGCCAACCCGGTGGTCGCCTCCACGACCTCGACCGGCCATTCGAAGCAGTACCGCTTCATCTGGCCAGAGCCGCAGGCCCAGATCACCCAGGGCTTCGGACCCAGCACGCTGTGGTTCGAACCCCCGTACGCCGGCGCGCCTCACTTCCACATGGGGATCGACCTCGCCGCTCCTCAGGGCACCCACGTGCTCGCGGCCGACGACGGCGTGGTCGCCCTGGTCGGCAGTGGCACGACCGGCTACGGCAACTACGTCGTGATCGCCCACCAGGGCGGCTTTACGACGCTTTACGGCCACCTCGAGGCGGCGCTGGTCCACCCCGGTGACCAGGTCACCCAGGGCGAGGTGATCGGCTTCGAGGGCTCGACCGGCTACTCGACGGGCCCCCACGTCCACTTCGAGCTGCGCATCAACGGGGCCCCGCAGGATCCAGCCCCGTACCTGCCGCCAGGGCCGTCCGATTTCAAGGGCTGAGCCCTCAGATCCACTCGCGTTCGGTAGCGGATTTCCTTACAGTTAGGATGTCCGATGATGCGCAGATCGAGATCAGATTCAGGGCGTACGCGGGCCGTCGCGCGCGAGCGGCCGGTCGGCCTTGATGGAGTCGATGGCGTCGGCCACCCACACCTCGCTCCGCCCGGCTGGGAAATCGGCCGGCCGGTCAGCGAGCTGGCGTCCGAAGCGCCGCTGTCGACGGCGCAGGCGGTGGCCGTCACCCTCGCCGTGCTCTCGGCGCTGGGCGAGCTCCACAGCCAGGGACAGACTCACGGCCACGTGTCGCCATCCGCGGTCGGCGTCGGCACCGACGGTTGGGTGCGCCTTTCGGTAGACGCCGCCGAGTCCGGTGAACGCGGGGCGCAGGGAGACGTCCAGGACGTCGGGAAGCTGCTCTGCGAACTCATGCAGGTGGAGGTCGAGCCGAACCCCGTCCTGCCGGGAGCGCCGGCTGAGAAGGCAGCGCCTGCCCTCGTCGCGCTCGGTCGCAAGGTTGCCTCGGAGCCGCCGGCGTGGTCGGTCGACGAGGTCTGGGTCGCGATCAGGGACGCGGCCGGCTTCTGGGGCGCGGAGCCTCAGCTGGTCGATGCGCTGGGGGAGCTGGCGGACCGCGTGGCGGGCACAGGGCCGATCGAGCGGGCTGTCACCCGCGTGATCCCAGGTCCGCCGCTGCGAGCAGAGGCTCCGCCCACCGCGCCTGAGCCCGGCGGCGACCGCCACGCCTTGACTCTGCCCCGGATCAGCCTGACGAAGGCGGTCCTGCCGGCTCTGCCTTCCCCATCCCAGGTCCCGTTGCCCAAGATCGCCTCGCCGCGATCGGTGCTGGCGTCGCGGTTCGCCAAGGTCGCCGGCGCCGCCGTGACCGGGGGCATCCTGTTGGGCGCCCTCGCAGGCGCCCTGGCGACGCACTCGGGTTCCGCGCGAGCGTCAGCCGCTCGCCGCCCAATTCCCAAGCACGTCTCCGTCCCGGCGCCGGCCAAGCCGGCCAGCCTCTACGCCTCGTCGCCGGACGCCGCCGTGTCGATGTTCTTCCAGCTCGTCCAGCAGCAGAAGCTCGACCAGGCCGCGCTGCTCTGGAAGCCGAAGATGGCGGCCGCGGTGGACCTCCAGAGCCGGTTCGGCGGCATCACGTCGATCGATCTCCGTCGCAACAGCGTGGCGGCCGAGAACGACCAGCTCGGTATTGCGACGGTCGCGGTGGACTGGCTCGAGACCGACGCGGACGGATCGACGCACGAGTTCTCGGGCGTGATCTACACCGACAGCGGACCGCTGCTCTGGCGGTGGGATAGCTGGCGCGTGAACGAGGTCACCGCGCCGTCGAATGGCGACGGCGGGGACGGCGGTTAGCTCCTACGTTTCGGGGAACCGCAGCACCAGCCGGGCCAGGTGCTGGACCGCACGCCGAAAGTCCTCGATCCGCATGAACTCGTTGGGGCTGTGCGCGCGGTTCGCGGCTCCGAATCCCACGCCGGGTGCGATGACGGGCACGCCTGCCTGCGTGAACAGGAACATCGGCGTGGTGCCACCCCCGAGCGGCGTGATCTGCGGCGGCCTGCCGTAGACCTCTTCCGCGATCTCGGCGGTCAGCTTGACCACGGGCGCGTCGGGGTCGGTGATGCCAGGCGGTTCGCCAGCGAGCTCGATGACCTCGACGTCCTCGAAGCCGTGACTGTCCAGGTGTTTGCGGAGCTTGCGCAGGATGTCCGCCGGGTCCTGGTTCGGGACGAGGCGGAAGTCGATCTTGGCCACGGCCTCCGACGGGATGACCGTCTTCGTTCCCTCGCCTTGATAGCCGGAACCGAACCCGGCGACGTTGCAGGTGGGCTCGAAGAAGGCGCGATCGATCGGCGACGGCTCCGTCAGCAGACGCTCCAGCCCGAACTCCTCGCGGTACTCCGCCGCTCGATCCGGGAACTCAGCGAGGAGCTGGTCCTCCCGCGCCGTCGGCGGCCGGACGGCGTCGTAGAAGCCGTCGACCTGGATGCGGCCGTCTGGGTCCTTGAGCGATGAGATCGCCCAGATCAGGCGCCACGCGGCGTTCGGGAGCAGGTTCGCGCCGCCGGAGTGCGCGTCGCGCGAGATCGTCTTCACGCGCAGCTCGACGTAGAGCAGCCCCCTGGCGCCCAGCCGGATGATCGGCGAGCCGTCGGATTCGATCCCGCCCTCCTCCCAGACGGCCGCGTCGCAGCGCAGTCGCTCGCGGTTCTCCGCCACCCAGCGCGGCAGGTTCACGCTGCCGGACTCCTCCTCGCCCTCCGCGAGCCAGAGGAGGTTGCACGGATACGAGCCTGTGATCGCTTTGACGGTGTCAACCGCCGCCAGGCGCGCGATGAATTCGCCTTTGTCGTCCTTCGCCCCTCGCGCATAGACCGAGCCGTTGCGCCGCGAGAGCTCGAAAGGAGGCGTCTCCCACAGCTCCAGCGGCTCCGGCGGCTGCACGTCGTAGTGGTTGTAGAAGAGCAGGGTGTGACTGGGGTCGGCGCCTTCGGCGCGGGCGACGACCACCGGATGACCGGCCGTCGGGCTGATCTCGGCGTCGAAGCCGCGAGCCCGCAGGAGCTCCTGGACCAGCGCCGCGCACTCGTCGATGCCTTCGTGGCGCGCCGACACGCTGGGAATTGCGCACAGCCTGGCCAGCTCGTCCAGCCAGCGGTCGATGTTCTCGTCGATGTAGGCATCGACCTTGTTCTTGGTCTCGATCTCGATCATGACTTCCTTTGTAGCCGATCCCGGAGTGTGAGCGGTTCGTCGGAATGCCCAAACGTGGGACTTGTTCCGTAAACGATTCTGTGACTAAATGTGATCAGCCCGCTGTCATGTAGACAGCATCCTCAGTAAGACTTGGAGGTTTTTGAGCCTTGAGCAATCCGAGGTCGCTCCTTTTCTCGGTCGTGAGCGCGCTGTTCGGCATGTCCTTGGTCGCGGCGGGGATCCTGTCCATCCCCGGCGTGCAGATCCTGCCGTTGGGTCAGTACATCCTGGGCGCCAACGAGCCCATTGCGGTGCTCGTGCTCGGGATCGGCTTCCTGGTGGCTGCGATCGAGAAGATCGTGCAGCCGACCTTCGTCCGCCTCGCGATCATCTACGCGCTCGCTTCGATCATCTTCCAGTTGGTCGCCGGTTCCCAGGCCGGCCACACCCTAGTCCAGGCCATCGCCGTCCCGGTCATCGCGGCGGTCCTCCTGGTCGTCCTCAGCCCGGACCCGAAGGCGATCATCCCCTCAACCTCGGCGGCGGCGGACACCGCCCCGAAGCCGGCCTAGAACGCCCTTCAGTACCCGGTCCGAGCGCGCTCGGACCGGGGTTGCCTCCCTCTTAGGAGCAGGACCAGGCGGAGCCGCCGCGCCGGGCGTAGATCCAAGCCGCCGCCCTCGCGTTCGCGACGGCGTCGAAGGGCGACTGAGATGCGTACGGCGTCCCCGCCCAGGTGCCCGGCATGATCTGGAACAGGCCCGAGGCGCCGCTCGGGTTGCGGGCGCTGGGGTTGTCGCCGGACTCGCACCGGGCTACTCGCTCCGCCCAGGTGACGGCTCCCGCGCCGAGGGGCGCAAAGGCCTGCTGGATGATCTGCTGGATCGTGCCCGAGTAGCGAGACGGCGCCGGCGCCGCGATTGGTCGTGCCGGCGGCGCCGTTGCCGCGGTCGAGGCGGGAAGCACGGCGGCGGCGAGGACCACACCGTCGATCTCGCGGCGGCGCGGAATGATCAGTCGGGCGTTCGGCACCGGCCGCGTCGTTGACGTGGCCGGCCTTTGGTGCGCGTGAGGGTGCGGCAGCAGTGCCGCCACGTGGGCGATCAGAACCGTGAACGCAAGCGCGAGCGCGCGCATGAGCTGTTGCATGGATGCTCCTTCGGTGGGACGCCATAGGTCGGATGAGCGTCTTCGGGACCCTGAGCCGGGATGGGTCGGGAGCTGTGAGCGGCTCGGGCGCTAGCTGTTTCGTACGCCACCGTACCAAATCTCCGCCCCAAGTCGCCGCAAAGTCATGGAATAGGCCCCGCCCACCGGGGTGGTTACACTCGTTGAACAGATGGCAGATGCAAAGGCCGCCGGCACGATCCTGACCAGGCGGCGCCACCTCGACTTCGCGCGTCACACCACCTGCTCCTGTCCGAGCCGCTGATCTAGCCGGCTCGCGCTTCTAGCGCCGGACGGCGGGCCGGACCCGCCCTGACAGGAAAAACCACATGAATCGACTGACGAAGGCTCTGCTATTTGCCGCGCTGGCGGCGGTGACCGCCTGCGGCGGCTCGGCCGCGGCCGACTCCGGGCACGTAACGCTCCGGCTCGGCTACCAGCCCAACCTGACCCACGCGACTGCGCTGGTCGGCGTCGGCCAGGGCTACTTCAGACGCGCGCTCGGCGGCGCGACGCTCGTCACGACCCCGTTCAACGCCGGGCCGGACGAGGTGGAGGCGCTGCTCTCCAACTCCATCGACGCGGCCTACCTCGGCCCCAACCCAGCCGTCAACGCCTACGTGAAGTCGCACGGTTCCGCGATCCGCGTCGTCGCCGGGGCGGCGGAGGGCGGCGCCGGCCTAGTCGTCCGTTCCGGCCTGTCGACGGCGGCCGCGCTCAAGGGCAAGACGCTCGCCACCCCGCAGCTCGGCAATACCCAGGACGTGGCTCTGCGGTACTGGCTCAAGCAGCAGGGCCTGCAGACCAGCACGACGGGCGGCGGCGACGTCCGCATCATCACCGAAGACAACGCGACGACCCTCACTGCTTTCAAGGCCGGTCAGATTGATGGTGCCTGGGTCCCTGAGCCGTGGCTCTCGCGGCTGATCGTCGAGGGCAAGGGCAACCTGTTCGTCGACGAGCGCACCCTTTGGCCCGCGGGCGAGTTCGCGACGACGCTGCTGGCGGTTCGGACCAGCTTCTTGCAGGCCCACCCGGACACTGTGAAGGCCCTTCTCCGCGGGCAGGTCGACGCGAACACTTTTCTGAGCTCGCAGCCCGCAGCGGCCCAGGCTGCGACGAACGACGCCCTCTCGAACTTGACAGGCAAGAAGCTGAGCCCAGCAGTCCTCCAGAGCGCATGGGTGCGGCTCACGTTCACCAACGACCCCGTCGCCGCCACCGTCCAGGTCGCCGCGGCCCATGCCTACACTCTCGGCCTGCTCACGTCGAAGCCCGATCTCAAGGGTCTTTTCGATCTCACCCTCCTCAACCAGGTGCTGGCGGCCGACCATATGTCCGCGGTGCCGGCGTCATGACGGCCATCCGCGCCGCCCTGCAGCCGATCATCCAGGAGGACGTCGCCGTTCGCATCGACAACCTGTCCAAGGTCTACGGGCGCGGCCCGGAAGCGTTGGTCGCCCTGCGCGGCGTCTCCTTGGAGCTGCCGCGCGGCGAGTTCGTGTGCCTGGTCGGCGTCTCCGGCTGCGGCAAGAGCACGCTGCTCAACCTGGCTGCCGGCCTGGAGCGTCCGACGGGCGGCACCGTGGACCTCGACGGAGCGCGGACGGCGCTCATGTTCCAGGACGCCGCTCTATTTCCCTGGCTGACTGCGCTCGGCAACGTCGAGCTCGCTTTGCGCCTCCGCGGCGTCTCGGGTAGCGCGCGCCGTGAGAGGGCACTCGAGCTGCTGGGGCTGGTGCGGCTGGACGGGTTCGCCGCCAAGCGCCCGCACGAGCTGTCCGGGGGTATGCGCCAGCGTGTCGCGCTGGCCCGGGCGCTGGCCCAGGACGCCGACGTGCTGCTCATGGACGAGCCGTTCGGGGCGCTGGACGCCATGACCAGGGACCTGCTGCACGACGAGCTGGACCGCATCTGCACCGAGCGCAAGCTGACCGTGCTGTTCGTCACGCACAACGTGCGGGAGGCGGTCCGGCTCGGGACCCGGGTGGTGGTGCTCAGCAGCCGGCCGGGCCGGGTCATCGAAGATTTCGGGATCAAGCATCCGCGGCCCCGTCGCATCGATTCCTCCGAGGTCTCCGGCCAGGCGGCTGAGATCACC
>DASUWK010000071.1:0-12054 GCA_036378435.1 Candidatus Dormiibacterota bacterium
CTCGGCTGTGGTTCCGCCCGGCCGCACCAGCGCGGCGGAGATCTCTGCTTCGACCGGCACCTCGTCGAGCCGGACACCCGGCACCTCCGAGCCCTGGGCGCAGTAGAGCGTCAGGTCGTGGCCGCGCCGCGTGAGCTCCAGCGACAGGTCGGCCACGAACGCCTGGGCGCCGCCGGCCTGGGCAGGGCGCAAGGGGGTCACGAGCGGAGCGACGACCGCCAGGCGCACGACTACTTCCGCGGGCGGATGAGCTCCAAGAACTCCGAGCGTGTGCGCGGGTCGTCCTTGAACGCGCCGAGCATGCAGGAGGTCACGGTGTCGCTGCCCGGCTTCTCGACACCCCGCATCTCCATGCAGAGGTGGCGGGCCTCGATCACCACGCCGACACCCAATGGGTCGAGAGCGTTCTGGAGCGCAAGTGCGATCTCCCGCGTGAGCCGCTCCTGCAGCTGCAGCCGGTGCGCGTAGACGTCGACGATGCGCGGCAGCTTGCTCAGTCCGACGACCTTGCCGCGGGGCACGTAAGCGACGTGGGCGACGCCGAAAAAGGGCAGCAGGTGGTGCTCGCAGAGGCTGTAGAACTGGATGTCCTTGACCAGCACCATCTCGTCGTAGCGCTGCTCGAAGAGGGCGTCGCCGATCACGTCCGCGGCCTCGTGCCCGTAGCCCTCGGTCAGGTGGCGCAAAGACGCGGTGACGCGCTCCGGCGTGTCGAGCAGGCCTTCGCGGCCCGTGTCCTCGCCCAGCTCCAGCAGCAGGCGGCGCACAAGCTCCGGCAGCGGATCGTCGCGGAACCTCGGTTGGAGGTTCACTCCGCGGTCACCTCTGCCGCGTTGTTCTCAGACTCCACGAGGCGGACCTTACGGAGGCGGCCGGCGCCGAGCCCGGCTTCGATCTCGCGCCAGAAGGCGAGCGCGAGGTTCTCGGCGGTGGGCATCACCCCCTCCAGAAAGGCGACATCGCGGTTCAAGTGCTTGTGATCGACATGCTCGATCACGGCGTCACGCAGCACGCGATCGAGGTCTTTCAGGTTGAGGACCATGCCCGTGGGCGGGTCGACCGGGCCGCTGACCGTGACCTCCAGGGTGTAGTTGTGCCCGTGCTCGCCGGCGCAGCCGCCGAAGACCTCGCGGTTCCGCTCCTCGCTCCAGTCGTGGCGGCGCAGCACGTGAGCCGCGGCGAACGTTGCGCGCCGGGTGATTCCGACAGTCAGATGCTCCAATTTCTTGAGCGTAAACTCCCAGCGGCCTTGCGCTATTCGGACGCCGTTCGTGTGGCGCCGCCCGGCGCCGCCCACTTTCAACCGGAGGACCTGCTCCGTCTGGACCGCTGGGCGCTTGGTCTACTGCTCTCCGGCGGGCCGGGAGCACTGCCGCCGAGCGATGTCCGGGCATCCCTGTCGGATGCCGCCTGGCGAACCCTCCTGAGCCGGCTCCCGACTGGTCTGTCGGCGCAGCTCACCCGTTCGGAGCCGGCTCCGGACGCCAAGGCGGCTAGCGAGCGCGTGGTCGCCGGGGCGTTCTGGCTCCTCGTCTACGGGTTGGAGCCGGAACGGTGGGACGCCCTTTCCCGCTCCGAGTCCATTCCTCCCGGTCTGCTGGAGGCCCTACCGCCCGCCGATCGGGTGCTCGAGGTGGCGGCGGGCAGCGGCCGGCTTACGTGCGTTCTCGAATCGCGCGCTGAAACCCTGATCGCGATCGAGCCGTCGCGCCCATTGGAGGTGGTCTTGCGCTCCCGAACCGCCGCAGCCAAGGTCGTGGCGGGCGTCGGCCAGGCCCTGCCCATACGCAGCGGCTGGGCGGACCTCACGGTGTCCTGCGCCAGCTTCGGCCCCGACGCGCCCTTCGGCGGCCCCGGCATCCTGGCGGAGATGGAGCGTTGCACCAGGCGAGGCGGCACGGTCGCCCTGGTGGGCCCGGAATCGCCGGCGTGGTTCGAGGGCAAGGGCTATCGGGCGCAGCGCTTCGAGCCGCTCAGGCTGGAAACGCCCGCGGAGCTGGCCGGCTTCTTCGGACCGCGGCTGACCCCGCCGTGCGATCTGCTGCTCAAGAAGATCGAGTGACCGCCGAAGACGCCGCCCGCGTCCTCTCCGAAATCGGCTACCACCTGCGCCTCGACGCGAAGGACGCCTACCGCGCACGCGCCTTCCAGAAGGTCGCTGCCGAGCTGTTGATGACCCGTCCCGACCTCGACGCGCTCCACGCGAGCGGCCGGCTGGAAACGATCCCCGGGGTGGGGTCCGGCATCGGCAAGGTCCTCACCGAGCTCGTGGAGACCGGGAACAGCGCGTACCTCGAGAAGCTGCGAGAGGCGGCGTCGGAGGCGCCTGCTCCGGTGGCCATGTCGCTGGCCGGATACAAGGGCGACCTCCACTCGCACACCGACTGGAGCGACGGCAAGGTCCCGATGGCCGCGATGGCCCTGGCGGCCAAGCAGCGCGGCTACGAATATCTCGGCATCACCGATCACTCGCCTCGCATCACCGTGGTTCACGGCTTGGACGGGACGCGGCTGAAGGAGCAGCGCAAGGAGATGGCGGCGGTCGAGGACCGCGTCGGCATCCGCCTCCTCGCCGGGATCGAGGTCGACATCCTCGAAGACGGGTCGCTCGACCTGCCGGACGACGTCCTGGCAAGCCTCGACATCGTCATCGCCTCGCCGCACGTGCAGCTGCGGATGGAGCCCAAGGCGATGACCAAGCGCATGCTGCGGGCCCTCGAGAGCCCCCACGTGGACGTGATCGGCCATCCTACCGGGCGCCGTCCCGGCAGCCGGCCGGGCGCGACCTACGACTTCGACGCGGTGTTCAAGCGCGCGGCCGAGGCCGGCGTGGCCCTCGAGCTCGACTGCGACCCGGCGCGCATGGACCTCTCACCCGACATGGCCAGGCAGGCGGCGGCGTTCGGCTGCACCTTCGCCCTGGACTCGGACGCGCATGCGCCGGGCGAGTTCGCCTATGTGGACCTCGGGGCCTGGATGGCCGAGCGCGCCGGCCTGCGCGAGGCCGACATCCTCAACTGGCTGGACGCTGCCTCGCTTTTAGAACGCTTCTCTCGACGCTGAGCGAGTAGCCGAGGCGGGGGCGGTTGACCACCCGCGCCGGCGCCGAGGACTCGTCGAGCTTGCGCCGCAGGCGGACGATGTAGGTCCGGACCTGCTCCGGATGCAGCCGCGCGTCCGACCAGGCCTCTCTGATCAGCACCTCGCTCGTGAAGTACTGGCCAGGGTGTTCGAGCAGGAACTCGAGCAGCTGCGCCTCACGGCGCGTGAGCGTGTAAGGATGGCCGGCCACGGTGAGCATCCGCGAGTAGGGGTCGAAGTCCATGCCCGCCAGCTCCAGGTGTCGCGATCTCCAGTCTTCGAGCCGCGAACGCAGGGCATGAAGAGTCCCCTCCAGCTGCCGCCGGCCGGCCGAGGTCGACTCGCGCGGCGCCTGGTCCTCGTGCAGCGCAACGAGCTCGGAGTAGATTCGAACCCACCGAGCCGCATCCAGTGGGTTTTCGGTGGCGAAGTCCTCGCCAACGATGTCCGACAAAGGGTCGGCAGTAGTCGTGATCCGGTTTTGGTATCCCAGCATCCTTCTCTTTTGTTATAGCCCTTGTGTAAAGGCGACTGCAGGGGCTCAGCTTGAAAAGGGGGCCTCATGACGCGAGTCGGGGTGATGATCGAGGGCCAGGAAGGCCTCACGTGGGAGCTGTGGCGAAATCTCTGCCGGAACGTGGAGGCGGCCGGGTTCGATTCGCTCTGGCGGAGCGAGCACCTCTTCTCGGTGATGGGCGTCGAGGGCCGGGAGTGTCTCGAGTGCTGGACCTCGCTCGCCCTCGCGGCTGAGTGGACCTCGCGAATCGAGTTCGGGCCGCTGGTCTCGCCCCTCACCTACCACCGGCCGGCGGTGCTGGCCCGGCAGGCCGCGTCGGTCGACCAGCTTGCCGGGGGACGCCTGGTGCTCGGCCTGGGCGCCGGCTGGTACGAGGAGGAGCACCGCCGGATGGGTATCGAGCTACCTCCACTGCGCGGGCGGTTCGATCAGTTCGAGGCCGGCATCCACAAGATCAAGGAGGTGCTGGCCGCCGGCCATCCCGACCCCGTGCGCCAGCCGCTCCCGATCTTGATCGGCGGCAGCGGCGAGAAGCGCCTGCTCAAGCTGGTCG
Organism: Candidatus Dormiibacterota bacterium; assembly: GCA_036378435.1. Classification (GTDB taxonomy): domain Bacteria; phylum Chloroflexota; class Dormibacteria; order Dormibacterales; family Dormibacteraceae; genus DASUWK01. Next base: position 4,152 of record DASUWK010000071.1, read on the forward strand.
CCGAGCACGCGGTCGAGTGGAACTCGCACAGCCTCCAGCTCGACGACTTCAAGCGCAAGCAGGAGGTCCTCGCCCAGCACTGCGCCGCGGCCGGTCGGGATCCCAAGGAGATCGCTCACTCGATGATGTGGGCGTATGTGGTCGACCGTCGGCACGCGGAGAGGGTGCAGCGTGCGATTCCTCGCTTGGCCGACATGGACGCAGGCTCCTTGGTCGACGCGCTCCGCGGCCGCTGGTTCACAGGCGGCGCGGATGAGATAGCGGAGCAGATGCGGCCGTTCATCGACGCGGGCGTCAGCCGCTTCATGCTCCAGCACTTCGCGATGGACGACGACCAGGCGCTCGGCGTGCTGGCCGACGTCGCCCGGCTCGTGGCGTGAGGTAGGGTTCAGGCAAGCCATGGACTTCGACCTGTCTCCGTCCGAGAAGGCGTTCCAGCAACAGGTGCGCGACTGGCTCGCGCAGAACATGCCTCCACGCCGCGACGACGACAACGTCGAGAGCTCCCAGAAAGAGTGGATCGACCGCCGGCGGGAGTGGCAGAAAACGCTTTACGAGGCCGGCTACATCGGCCTGAACTGGCCGAAGGAGTACGGCGGCCGCGGCGCGACGCTCATGGAGCAGGTGATCTTCAGCCAGGAGATGATCCGGGTGCGCGCGCCGGAGCCGATCAACGTGATCGGGCTCGGCATGGCGGGACCGGTGATCATCGCGCACGGCACCGAGGAGCAGAAGCAGCGCTACCTGAAGCCGCTGCTGACCGCGGAGGAGATCTGGTGCCAAGGCTTCAGCGAGCCCAACGCAGGGTCCGACCTGTCGGCCCTGCAGACGCGAGCCGAGGACCGCGGCGACCACTACGTCGTGAACGGCCAGAAGGTGTGGACCACGCTTGCCCACGTCGCTCGCTGGTGCATCCTCGTCACCCGCGAGCGAAGCGAGGAGAACCCTCGCCACGGGCTGACCTACCTGATCATGGACATGCAGGCGCCGGGCGTCGAGGTGCGGCCACTGGTGCAGATCACGGGCGACGCCGAGTTCAACGAGATGTTCTTCAACGACGTGGTCGTGCCCAAAGAGAACGTTCTCGGCGAGGCTGGCAACGGCTGGGCGGTGGCGATGACGACGCTGCTGCACGAGCGTGGCACCCTCGGCATGGCGCTCTCCTCGCGCGCTCAGCAGACCGCTGACGAGCTCGCCGAGCACGTCCGCGCCACCGGCCGCGGCGGCGACCGGCTCTTCCGCCAGCGAGTGGCCCAGCACTACATCGAAGCCCAGGCGCTGAACTTGAACGGCCTGCGGGCGCTGAGCGCGACCATGCGCAACGGCATCCCGGGGCCCGAGGGCTCGATCCTCAAGCTGATGTGGTCCGAGCTCAACCAGCGCATGACCGAGACCGCCATCGATGCGCTTGGCCCGGCAGGGCAGGTGCACAACGGGCACCCCTGGCTGTACTCGTTCCTGCGCTCGAAGGGCAACACGATCGAGGCCGGCACCTCTGAAGTGCTGCGCAACATCCTCGCCGAGCGGGTGCTGGGCCTGCCGCGCTCCCGCTAGGGCCGCCGCGGTAGGCTAGCCGGCCGTCGACGGCAACCCCTTACCGGAGGTGTGTCCACGATGGCTGACTTCGGTCTTTTCGTCGGCTGGGGCAACACGGTTCGCGGACGCGAGATGAAGTCGCTGGGGGTCTTCACCGAGGCGCTGCAATGGTGGGGAGCCAAGCAGCAGTCGGGCGAGATCGAGAGCGTGACCGTCTGCTTCCTCACCCCTCACGGCGGCGACCTGGCGGGCTTCCTGCTCATCCGCGGTGAGCAGGAGAAGCTGATGCAGATCACCGCCAGCGACGAGTATCAGACCCTGAACACCAAGGCGAACTTGGTCGTAGAGCACTTCGGCGCCCTGCCCTGCATCCTTGACAGCGAGGTCCAGCGAGTCGCCGGCCAGTTCGGCCAGCTGGTCAGCGAGGTGACCTAGGAGACTTCGAGACCCAGTCGCGCGCCGTCCCGCAGCCTGACGTAGCCCTCCGGGGTTATGCGCAGGTGCGGGATGGCCGCGGTGGTGAGAGTCTCGACCGTCTGCAGCGGATTCGGCAGCTCGCAGCCCAGCGCGCGCAGGGCGCCCTGCACCGCGCCCACCTGCTCGACCACCTCTGACAGCGGCGCGAGCGACTGGACGCCCAGCAGCTCGGCCCTCCACTCGGCCCTGACTCGGCCGCCGGCAGCCACCACCGCGCCGCCGCGGAGCTCCACCAGCCGATCCAGCGCCAGGCGCATGTCCGCGGCGTCGTCCCCGACCACCGTGACCCCGGCCGACTCCCAGCCGGTCGTGAGGGCGACCGCGCCGCCGCCGAGCCCAAGTCCCAGCAGCAGCCCGCGGAAGGCCCGCGGCCGCCCGAATCGGTCGATGACGGCGACACGAAGTGCGCCCGACCCGTCCGTCTCCGCTTCCCGCGTCACGAGCGGCGCCACCAGCTCCATGGCGCGAAGGCGACCGGGCGGAGGCGCCTCCAAGAGCGAGGCGTCGAACTCGCCGACGTGCACGCTGTCCAGCAGCTCCGCCGTGTAGGTCTCAACGCCGGTGGCGGCCGGCGGCGCCCCGCCGACCAGGACCTCTTCGGGCCTGAGCGGTCCGGCGCGCGGGATCACCACCAGGTCCGCCAGCATGCCCGCTCCCAGGCCGCCCAGCCAGCGATCCAGACCGAAGCGCTCGGCCACGCTGAGGCTGCCCATCCGCCAGGCGGCAGCGAGCGGCAGGCCTTCGGCGACCGCCAGCTCGACCACGTGGTTGAGGCTCCGGCCGGCCGCGAGCTCGGGCGGCTCGACGCCGTCGGTGATGAAGGAGAGCCTGCGGAGCGACGCGCTCTCCTCGCGCCAGAGCTGGGCGATCTCCGGCAGGTCCTGCCGAGTCGCGCCGTGACGCGCGAAGCTGTGGAGACCGATGCGCAGGCGGTTCAGCAGGTCGCCGGCGCCGATCCCCTCGTGATCGTCACCCACGCCCCAGGCGGCCAGCGCGTTGAGGCTGGCCAGCCGGGCCCCGGCCCCATGCCCGGTCACCACCTGCCCACGCTCCAAAGCCGCCTCGACGAGCGCTTCGGTGCGAGGATGGCCCCGCAACAGGTCTGCCCAGTAGATCTCGCCGACGCCCAGGACCAGCCGGTGGTCGAGGAGCGCGATCCACTCCTCGGCCGGCGCCAAGGACGCCTCGAAGCCGTCGTCCAGGCCGATCAGCGGCGGGATGGTCACGAAGACCCGGCCGGTAGCACGCTCGGCCTCGGTGAGGAAATCGCGCACGGCGCTGGGGCCGCCGACGTACGCGAACTCCATGGCCTCGATGACGGTGGTGGTGACACCGCACGCCACCTGCCGCTCGGCGGTCGCCCGCAGCGAGATGCGGGAGGCATGGGTGTGGCCTTCGACGAGGCCGGGGCCGACCAGCCGCCCGGCGAGATCGATGCGCCTGGTGTCAGGGCCGGCGAGAGCCTCAATGTCCGGACCGACGGCGGCGACACGCCCCCCCACCACCGCGACGCCCCAGCCGTCGAGGAGCTCCTCGGTGAAGACGTCGACGAGGCCGCCGCCGCTGATCAGCAGATCGGCCGGTTCGCGGCCCTGCGCCACGCGCGCCAGCCGGGACATGGTCTGGCGGCTCGGTGCGAGTGAGGCAGCCCCATGTCCGTGTCCCATTTCATTTACGTTAGTGACCCGATGGACTTCGCCTTCTCCGAAGAGCAGGACATGCTGCGCGCGTCTGCCCGCGACTTCCTCGCCAAGCAGGTGACATCCAAGAAGGTGCGCCAGCTGGCGGAGACGGACGACGGTTTCGACGCAGACCTCTGGAAGCGGATCGCCGAAATCGGCTGGACGGGCCTCGGGATCCCCGAGGAGTACGGCGGAGTCGGCACCTTCCTGGACCTCGTGGTCGTGCTCGAGGAGGCCGGGCGCGCGCTGCTGCCAGGACCTTTCTTCACCACGATGGGGCTCGGCGTGCCGGTCCTGCTCGAGGCCGGGACGGAGGCTCAGAAGAAGCGGGTGCTTCCCGGGGTGGCGGCTGGTGACGCTCGGGTGACCCTCGCGATGACGGAGCCGGCCGGCCGGTGGGACTCCGGCGGCGTCGAGCTGCGGGCGGAGAAGTCGGGCGCGGGGTGGAAGCTGTCGGGCACGAAGCTCTTCGTCCCCGACGCCGCGATGTCGGAGCACATGGTCGTGGTTGCGCGAACCCGAGGCGGCGACGAAGAAGGCATCACGCTGTTCCTGCTCTCGGGCCGGCCTGACGGCCTGACCGTCGAGCCGCTCAAGACCATGGACCAGACCCGGCGCTGGTACGAGGTGCGTTTCGACGGGGTCGAGCTCCCGGACGACGCCGTGATGGGCGCCGCGGACCAGGGCTGGCCGCCGCTGAAACGAGCCCTCCAGTGGGGCGCGGCCGCGCTCTGCGCCGAGATGGTCGGCGGCTCGCAGTGGGTGCTCGACACGTCGGTCGAATACGCCAAGACGCGGCAGCAGTTCGGCAAGCCGATCGGCATCTACCAGGCCGTCTCGCACAAGCTCGCCGACATGCTGCTGGAGGTCGAGTCGGCGCGCTCGGCCACCTACTACGCGGCGTGGACGGTCGACGCGGACGCTCCCGACCGCTCGATCGCGACCTCGATGGCGAAGGCCTACGCCTCAGACGCCTACCGCAAGGCCGCGGGCAACGGCATCCAGGTGCACGGCGGGATCGGCTTCACCTGGGAGCACGACATGCACCTCTACTTCAAGCGGGCGAAGTCGTCAGAGGTGACGCTCGGGGACGCGACTTACCACCGCGAGCTGGTCGCCCAGCACCTCGACCTCTAGGCGGTCCGAGCTACTCGCGCTCCCACTTGGGGTGCTTGCGGAAGAGCCCGCCCCAGCCGAGGTGGAACCAGCGCTCCTCTTTGTAGTCGGGTAGCGAGTCGAGCTCGCTGTGCCCGACGTCGGTGTAGACGCGCTCGGTCGTGATCCGCTGCACGCGGTCGGCTGCCAGCTCGACCATCCGACCGTGCTTCAGCTTGACCGCGATGCCGTGGAAGATGTCATCAGCTTCGTCGCCCATCAGCGATTCGGCCGTGCCGATCTCGTCGTTCTCGGAGCCGATAACCGGGGCGCGGTAGGGCATCGCCGTCCAGGCGACCTGCTGCTCGCTCATCGCGATCCAGGTTAGCGGCTAGGTCACGCACTGGATCGGAGCCACGACATGTGAGCCAGAGCTGGGTGGGTTCCTGTCGCCGATCGACAGGATGTTGTCGCTCCACTGCCCGCCGCCAGGTGGGAAGGGGAACGTCCGCGTGTATTCCTGGCCCGGATTCGCCTTGTACTCGACCAGCTGGAATACGCCCGGTCCGCTGACCCTGATCTGGACCGGCGTTCCGGGTGCGATGCCGTTGATGGTCACGCCGAGGTAGAGGGTGCCGCCGGTCTTGCAGAGGTCTTGGTTCCCGACCTGCTGCGCGGTGCCAAAGGACAGCTGGTTGAAGGCGATGATCACGAAGGGCCCACCGACGTTCGAGGAACCGTTGGTCGGCGTGCCGTTGGTCGAGCCGCTGCTCGAGGCGGGAGGGGCCGGCAGCAGTGCGAGCGCCGCTGAGGGCGCTCCCTGCAAGGCGAACTGCGATGAGCTGGTCGACGAGCCCAGCGTGCTCGTGGTGGTCGTGCCGATCTCCTGCCACCTGTCGAGGCGGTAGACCGACGTCTCGGTGAAGTTGATGGTCGTGGCGCTCGTCGCCGAGTACATGCGGGAGTACTGGCGCTTGACCACGACGTAGGTCGCGGTGCCGCGGTGGAGGACGTTGGTCAGCGTGATCGTGCCGTCGTCCGTGTACGTCTGGGTCGTCGACGTCGCCGACGAGCCTGGGGTCTGACATGTGCTCGTGAACGTCTTGGGCTGGTTCAGAACGAGTGAGGTCATGAAGAGTGGAAACGCCGGCTCGCAGGTTGTCGTGATCGGAGTGCCGCCGCCATTGCAAAGGTGGACGATCTCCTCTGTGCGGGCGACCATCGTGGGGCTGACGCCCTTCACATAGGTGATGCAGCTCCCACCCGTAGGAGTGTTCGGAAGCGTGTTCACGGTGAGGACGTCTCCCTGGTAAGTGATGTCCTCCATGCGTGTGAATGTCTGCGTACCGATCCGCTCGATGTAGTTGGCGTGGCCCGTGACCGGCGTGCCGATGACCATTCCGGTTGACGAGCCGCCGAGCGTATTGGATGCCGAGTTTGCCGCCGGGGAGCCAAAGAAGCGTGAAGCGGTTACGAAGCCACCTAGGACCAACACCGCCACGACCGCGATCACCCCGAAAAAGCATCCGACGGGGCCCGCCCGGTCGTAGAGATCAGCGAACCAAGACCACAAGCTGCGGGATGGCGGCGACCAGCTCGGGGCGGAAGCAGGAATGGGGTTGGACGGCGCGGACGGCGACGGCGCCGGGAGCGGAGCCCCAAGAGTCGCTTCGGTGGGTGCGCCCGCGGCGTCGCCCTCCGCAGACGGGACGTTGAAGATGTCGCCGGTGTCGGCGCCGGGAGTCGTGACCATTGACATCTTCACCGTTGCCGCCGGGGCTACCGTGACGTCGGTCGCGGACGCACCCGAGCCCTCCTGGCCGTCGGTCATCGTGACAACGACGTCCCGGGTGCTCGCGGGTGGAGTGAAGGCGGTCGATCCATCCTCCGAGGCGACTGGCTGAGGATCCTGAGGGGACGGCCCACTGATATTGCCGACCACGCCGTGCTCGGGCAGCGGCCCATCAGGCTCCGTCCCCAGGGCGCTGCTCAGCGCCGCGCCATCGTCTGGGAAGGCGCCCTTGAAATTGGGGTCGTACGAAAAGAGCCCAGGAGCGGTGTAGGCCTTGCTGGGATCTACCTCATAGTGCATTCCGCCTGGCGGCTCCTTGCCGGGACCGCCCGAAAGAAAGTTGAAGTCGGAGTAATCGGGCTCAGGCATCGGTCTGCCCGAGCTGCTGCCGAATCCGCTCCAAGTTGGAGAGGTTCCAGGCGGAGATGACTCGACCGGCTTCGTCGAACTGCCACAGGTCTGTCATCTCTGACTCGATGTGCTTGCCCGTAGCGGGTTTGTCCGCCGCAACCGGCCCGTCGTTCGTCCCGCTGATGGTGAAGCGCACTGCGACACGGCCGCGGTCGAGCTCGTAGGCGCGCAGGTTGCTCACCGTCAGATCAGAGAAAGCCCCCAGGAGTCCCGACAGACTGGCCTTGACCTCGGCGCGGGTCATACACGTCTTCTGCTCGTCAAGCTCCGGGATGGCGGCATCCAGGTCCTTGGCGTTGAGAGCCGCGTACGCGCGCATGGCGGTCTGAACGTGGACTGGCGCTTCGGTGAGGTCGCGCGGCTGCGCATCAGCCCGCACGGGCTGGGGCGTGACCCCGTCCTGGTCCTGCTGCATCCCCATCCTCCTGCGCGGCGCGCCCGGCCCCGCGCTTGACGGCGCCCCAAGGGCGCCGATCGCGGGACTGTAGCACCGCCGGGGCGCTACGAGGAGGACAAGTTTTTTATGTCAGTTTTTACAGGCGTTCGAAGGAGTCGACCGGCAGCACCCAGACCGTGGCGCCCCCCACCTGGACCTCGACCGGGTAGGGCATGAAGAACTCTCCGGGCTCGACCATGGGCGGGATCGGCGTGAGGTACCGCTGGCGCTCGCGGCAGTTGTCGCGGAGGACCGTGATCGCGTTCTGCACGCGGTCGTCGTCGACGCCGATCAGCAGTGTCGCGTTGCCCTGCTGGAGGAAGCCGCCAGAAGAAGCCAGGCGCGTGACGGCGAAGCCGGCCTGCGACAGAGCCTGCACCGCGCCGCCTGCGTCCTCACCTTGCACGACCGCGACTACGAGCTTGATCTCGATACCTCCAGCAACGCGCTGACTCGCTCACGGACCGCCTCCTG
>DASUWK010000072.1:0-10621 GCA_036378435.1 Candidatus Dormiibacterota bacterium
TGTCCACCTGTGAGCCGACGGCAAAGGCGATGCGGGAGGGGATGTTGGCCTTGATCAGGCCGGTGATGATGTCGGTGCTCGGCCGCTGCGTCGCGATCACGAGGTGGATGCCGACGGCCCGCGCCAGCTGGGCGATGCGGCAGACCAGCTCCTCGATCTCGCCGGCCGAGACCATCATCAGGTCGGCCAGCTCGTCGATGACGATGACGACGTAGGGCAGCTCCCGCGCGGCCTGGGCTCGCGCCTTCTCGTTGTAGCCGACGATGTTGCGCACGCCCTCGGCGCTCAGCAGCTTGTAGCGGCGATCCATCTCCGCCACCGCCCAACGCAGCGCCGATGCGGCCTGGTGCGATTCGACGATCACCGGCACGGCGAGGTGCGGCAGCCGGTTGAACATCGAGAGCTCGACCCGCTTGGGGTCGATCAGCACGAGCCGCAGCTGGCTTGGCGTGCACTGGAACAGCAGGCTCGAGATCAGGACGTTGATGCAGACGCTCTTGCCCTGCCCGGTCGCGCCGGCGATCAGAAGGTGCGGCATGCGGGTGAGGTCGCCGACGATCGGCTGGCCGGAGACGTCGTTCCCGACGGCGATGGCCAGGCTGCGGCTCGGCGTGCGGAAGCCGGCCGACTCGACCACTTCACGCAGCGAGACCAGGGCCGCGGACTTGTTGGGAACCTCGATGCCCACCGCGGACTTGCCTGGAATCGGCGCCTCGATCCTGATGGGGCTGGCCGCAAGGGCGAGCGAGAGATCGTTGTGCAGGGCGGTGATCCGCTTGACCTGGACGCCTTCCGCGGGCTGCAGCTCGTACTGGGTGACCGCCGGACCCGGGTTGACCCCGACCACCTTCGCGGTCACGCCGAACGTGTTCAGCGTGTGCTCGATGATCCGCACGTTCCGCTTGATCTCGTCCTGCATCCGCTCTTTGCGGACGCTGACCGAGTCCAGCAGGCTCACGGGTGGCAGCTTCCAGTCGACCTCGGGCTCCTCGTCTTCGGGCTCCGCGACCACTCGCATGACCGGGGGCGGCTCCGAGGTCGCCGTGGCCACCTGCGCCTCCGGCTCGCCGGCGTCGTCGTCCTCGTCCAGGGCGGCCAGCCACGCCGGGGGCTCGACCACCCCGACCGCGGCCGGGACAGCGGCCGCCGCCGGCGCCGGTCTGGTAGGAACCGCCGATGAGACGGCCGGCGCCGGCGCCGGCCTGGTGGGTTCGGCGGGAGTGGTGGTCCTCACCAGCTTCTCGATGCGCGAGCGCTCGGCGTAGGCGGCGCGCATGCCGCCGGCCATCGCCGCGAGAGCAGACCCGGGGCTGAAGCGGAAGGCGACGATCAACCCGAGCAGCAAAGCCGCGATGAGCAGGATCGAAGCCCCGGGGCCGCCGGCCAGGCCGACCAGCAGCGCGGCGACCGCGCCTCCGGTTCCCCCGCCCGCGCCCAGCGCCAAGCCGAGCAGGCCGAGGGCGGCCAGCACCGCGAGGACGCCGGCGCCCACGTCGAGCAGGCGCAGCGGCGGCGGCGCGGGCCAGAGCTGATAGACGCCCGCGGCCAGCAGGACCAGCACGATCACCGGCCAGCCGGCGTCGAAGGCGCCGGTGATGCCGGAGTGCAGCCCAGCCAGCATGGTGCCGGTCGGCAGCATCATCGCCACGAGCACCAGCAGCCCGAACGCGAGCAGGACGACGCCCATGACCTCCCGCAGCTGGCGCGGGGTCAGGAGCGGCCGCGAAGGGCCGCGCGCGCGGCTGGGCCGAGGCCTTCCGGCAGCGCTCGGGCGCGCACGGCGCGCAGGCGAAGCGCTCTTAGAGCGAGGACGTGTGGTTCGACGCATGCTGAATCAGGCGAGTTGCTTGGGGCGGATTATAGGGGGTCATGGAGCCCGTCCAAGCGGCGATTGATCCATTCGAGCGGGCCGAGCAGCGCTATCGGGAGCTCGTCGCTCAGCGCCGGGCCAAGTCGCTGGAGCCGCGCGCCTTCCGCGCAGCGGTGCGCCAGCTGACGGTCAGGGACGGCGAAGGGCGCGATTGGGTGCTGGGGCCGGAGAACGGCCTCTGGTACCGCCGCGACCGCGATCGCTGGGTGGAGGCCGAACCACCCAAGCGCCTCGTCTGCCCCACCTGCGGCCACCACAACCTCGCCCGGCACAGCTTTTGCGTCGAATGCGGGCGCAAATTGGTGCGCCCGCAGTAGCATTCACGCGCCCATGAGCGCGAACAGCCCCGGTCAGCTCTCCCCGGACGGCGCCTACTACTGGAACGGGCAGCAGTGGGTCTCCACCCTCTCCCCCGACGGCGCCCACCGTTGGAACGGCACGGCCTGGGTTTCAGCGGCTCCGGAGCCACCTCCCGCGCCGCCAGGATTGCCCACGGCGGGGATGCCGGGGATGGCCCCGCCGCCGCCCGCCGGCGCCGGCGCGATCGCGGTGGCCCGGCCGCCCGTGAACCGCTCCGGCTTCGGTTTCCAGTTCGGAGGCAACGCCGGCTGGTCGATCGGGTTCGGGCTGGCCTCTATGCTCGCTCCGCTGTTCGCGCAGTTCTACTTCATCCTGCTGCCGATCTTCGGCTTCACGCGCGGCCTGATCGCCGTGCGCAGCGGCCGCATAGTCGGCGGGACGATCGGCATTGTGCTCAACATCGTCGGCGGGATCCTGAGCCTCCTCGCGAGCGGCCTCATTCACGCCTGACGAAGCGGCCGGTTCAGCGCGTCAGCTGCAAGGACCTGACGAATTGGTCGACGTGCGCCAGCTCTGACGGCGGCATCAGCACCTCGACCAAGAGCAACCCTCCGCCGGGCGCGGAGATGTAGACCTTTTCCAGCAGCAGTGGAGTGCCGCCGGCGGCGGCCACGGACAGAACCGAACGCGCCGCACGGCGGCCGTTCAACGTCTCACCCCGAACCGGGCTGACCGTCGCCAGCGAAGAGCCCGGCGGCGGACCGGCCAGCAGCTGAGCGGTCTCGTACGCCAGCACGCCGGTGGGATCGGTTGGATCGACGCCCGGGTCCGTGATCGTCGGGCGCACGACCTCAACCACCACGCCCTTCGGCCGCGCGCTGACGAGCGCAGCGGGGCTGGCCGCGGCCACGGGCGCGTCGGACGGATCGCTGAAAAGGACGGCAACCGGGTGTCCCGAGACGCTGAGGTCCTGCAGGGTCCAGCCGGGCGCCGCCGCCGAGAAGCCGACGGTCTTGTCGGTGATGGTGGGCCGCGCAGCGGGCAGCGGATGGTTCGCGGCCACGCCGCGCACCGCCTGCTGCCCGATCGGAGAAACCCCGACGGCGAGGCCCGCCACGATGGGCACCAGCCCGGCGAGCAGCCAGAGCCGGCGCGCCCGCGAGCGCTTCTCGCCGAGCACGAGCTCGTGTCCGCAGAAGCCGCAGAAGCGGTCGAAGGGGCCGGCCACCCCCTGGCACGAGCCGCACTGGCGAAGCGGAAGCGAGCACTTTCCGCACTCGTCGAGGTGCAGCGCCGGTGCGTCGCAGCGGGGACAGAGGCTGGGAGCGGTCAGCGCCAGCGGGGGGAGTTTCAACCGCCGGAATCGTACCCTCGGTGCGCCCTAGAGCTCGGTGACCAGCGGGATCACCATCGGGCGCCGCTTGGTGCGCTTGTGGACCACCCGCTGAACCGCGTCGTGGATAGCTTCCCGCATCAGGGAGGTCTCGGGATGGTCGCCCTCGACCGACCGCAACGCTTCGACAGCAGCGGCGGTCGCCTCGGTCATGATCTCGTGCGAGACATCGGGCTCGATGAAGCCTCGAGAGATGATCTCGGGCCCCGCCCGCACCGCGCCTGTGCTGCGGTCCACCGCCACCGTCACCAGCAGGATCCCGTCGTGCGCCAGGCGGCGGCGATCGCGGAGGACGACCTCCTCGACGTCACCCACTCCGAGACCGTCCACGAACACGAGCCCGGCGCCGACCGGCTCGCCGAGCGACAGCGCTTCCGGCGAGATCTCGACGCTGCGCCCGTCCTCGACGAGCAGCACCTGCTCGGGGGCCAGCCCCGCGGAGGCCGCCAGCTCGGCGTGGTGGTGCAGCTGGCGGTACTCGCCATGGACGGGGATGAAAAAGCGCGGCTTCACCAGCCGCAGCACCTCGAACAGCTCATCGCGCTGCGCGTGGCCCGAGACGTGGACCTTTCCGAGCTCGGAATAGAAGACGCGCGCGCCGTTGCGGTAGAGGTTGTTCACGGTCTGGTTGACCAGGCGCTCGTTGCCCGGGATCGGGCGGGCGGAGATCACGACCCAGTCCCCCTCCCTGACGTTGGCCACCGGGTGCCGCCGGGCCGCGAAGCGCGCGAGGGCGGAGACCGGCTCGCCCTGGGCGCCCGCGGCGAGCAGAACGAGGCGCGGGTCTTCGACGACGCGCTCGTCCAGCTGCACCACGAGGCCCTTGGGGACGCTCAGGTAGCCGAGCTCGCGGGCGGTCTCGAAGTTGCGCACCAGGCTGCGGCCCACGAGCGCAACCCGCCGCTCGTGCCGGCCGGCCAGCTCGAGGACGTGCTGCAGCCGGTGGATGTTGGAGGCGAAGGTCGCCACCACGATGCGGCCGGGCGCTTGCTCGAAGATCTCGTCGAAGGGCTGGATCAGGTCGCGCTCCGACCCCGAACGGCCGGGCCGTTCGGCATTCGTCGAGTCGGACAGCAGCAGGAGCACTCCCTCGTCGCCCAGCCGCGCGAAACGCTCGAGGTCGGTCGGCGGGCCGTAAAGGGGAGCGCTGTCGAGCTTGAAGTCGCTGGTGTAGACGACCCGGCCCACCGGAGTCTCGATGGCGAGCGCCACCGCGTCGGGAATGCTGTGGCAGACCGCCACCGGCTCGACGCGGAAGGGGCCGAGCTGGACCCTGTCGCCGGCCCGCACCTCGCGCAGATCCGCCTCTTGGAGAACCCGCTGCTCCCGCAGCTTCGGCTTGAGCAGGCCCAGCGTGAGCCGTGTGCCGTAGACGGGGACGTCGAGGCGGTTGAGCAGGAAGGGCAGCGCGCCGATGTGGTCCTCGTGGCCGTGGGTCAGGAAGCACCCGGTCACGGTGCGGCCCGGCTCCAGCAGCCAGCTGATGTCGGGGATGACGAGGTCGATCCCGGGCATGTCCTCGTGCGGGAACATCAGGCCCGCATCGACCACGAGCACCTGCCCTTCCCACTCGAGCGCCCACATGTTCAGGCCGACCTCCCCGAGGCCGCCAAGGGGCACATAGCGGAGCCGCGGCTCTAGAGGAGCGGTAGCTGTTCCACCTCTTCCGCGAGCTCCGGCTCGGTCTCTGGCTCAGGCTCCGGGGTCGCCAGCACACGGTCCAAGTACTCGCGCACCTTGTCGAAATCGCGCTGGAGATCGTTGACCAGCGAGCCGTTGTGAAGTGCCGCGGCGGGGTGATAAAGCGGCACGTACGCGATGTCGCCGCGCTCGACGAACGTGCCGTGGACGCGCGAGATCGGACCGTGGCCGGGCAGCAGCCGTTCCAAGGCGTGGCGCCCGAGCACCAGCACCACCTTCGGCTGGATCCACTCCAGCTGGCGCTGGAGGAACAGCGAGCAGGCCTCTACCTCGTTGGGCATCGGGTCCCGGTTCTGGGGCGGGCGGCACTTCAGCACGTTGGTGATGTAGACCTGCTCCCGGTCGAGCCCGATCTGGGTGAGGAGGGTGTCCAGCAGCTTGCCGGCGGCGCCCACGAAAGGCTTGCCCTGCATGTCCTCGTTGAAGCCCGGCGCCTCCCCGACGATCATCACCGAGGCCGTGACCGGGCCGGTACCGGGCACCGCGTTCGTGCGGGTGGCATGAAGAGAGCAGCGCTTGCAGCCCCGGACGTAGTCCTCGAGCACCTTCAGGCGCTCGGCAGGCGACTCTGGAAGCGGCGCTTTGGCGGTAGTGCTAGCCGACACCGGCGGGCGCGAAGGTTACCAGTTCGCCCGCTTCGCGCACGGCGTCCAGCACCTTCTCGACCTCGGGCGCGGTCAGCGCCGTGAGCGGCGGGCGGAACGGCCCGGCGGGGAAACCGAGAGCGGGCAGCACCGACTTGAGAGGCACCGGGTTGGAGGCGGTCGTCATGAGCGCCTTGACTAGAGGCAGCAGCCGTCCGTGGATGTGCCGCGCCGTGGCGGTGTCGCCCCGCAGGAAGGCGGTGATCATCTCCCGGATGGCGCGGCTCGCCAGGTGGCTCGTCACACCGATGAGACCGTCGCCGCCGACGGCGAGCAGCGGCAGCGTGAAGCTGTCGTCGCCGCTCCAGACCCGGAAAGCGTCGGGCTTCTTCGCGCAGATCAGCGACATCTGGTCGATGTCGCCGCTCGCCTCTTTGACGCCGATGACGCCAGGGATCTCGGCGCAGCGCAGTGTGGTTTGCACGGTCATGTTGATGGCCGTGCGCGCCTGGATGTTGTACATGATCACGGGCGCGCCGGACTCCTCGGCGATTGCCTTGAAGTGCTGGTACATGCCTTCCTGAGGAGGCTTGTTGTAGTACGGCACGACGCAGAGCACGGCGTCGGCGCCGGCCTCCGCCGCCCGCCTCGACAGCGCGATGGAGTGATGCGTGTCATTGCCACCGGTTCCCGCCACGACCGCGTAGCCGGGGATGGCCTCTTTGACGCGCACCAGCAGCTCTATCTTCTCGTCGTCGCTCAGCGTCGGCGACTCGCCGGTCGTGCCCGCGACCACGATGCCGTCTGAGCCGTCTGAGATCAGCAGGGCCGCCAGTCGCTGCGCCGCGTCGTAGTCGATGGCGCCGTCCGGGCGCATCGGCGTGATCATCGCGGTGAGCAGCCGGCCGATCTCAGCCATCAGATGATCCCTTGCTCGATCGCTTTCTCGGCGACCTGCACAGCGTTCAGCGCCGCACCCTTGCGCAGGTTGTCCGCCACGATCCACAGCGCCAGCCCATGGCTGTGCGACAGGTCGGGGCGGATGCGGCCGACGTAGACCTCGTCCTTGCCGGCGACCTGGCGCGGCGTGGGATAGATCCCCGCGTGAGGGTCGTCCTCGACGATGATCCCGGGCGCACTTCCGAGCAGCTCGCGGCAGTCCTCCACCGAGAGCATCTGGCTCGTCTCGACGAAGACCGACTGGCCGTGAGCGACCGGAACCGGCACGCGGACGCAGGTCGCGGCCATGCGCAGCGAGTCGTCGTGAAGGATCTTCCGGCTCTCCTTCACGATCTTCCACTCCTCTTCGTTGTAGCCCTCGGCCTGCGGCGTCCATTCGCCGGGGACCACGTTGTGCGCGAGCTGGTGGCTGTAAACGGTCGCCGACGGCTCGCGGCCTGCGGCCAGCGCCTGCACCTGGTCCTCCAGCTCGTCGACCAGCTTGCGGCCGTGCCCCGACGCCGACTGATACGTGGAGACGAGAACGCGCTCGAGACCGGCGTGCTTGCGGATGGGCTCCAGAACGACCGTGAGGGGGATCGCGCAGCAGTTGGGGTTGGCGATGATGCCCTCGTTGTCCGCGATGTCGTCCGGATTCACCTCGGGCACGACCAGCGGGACGTTGTCCTTCATCCTCCAGGCCGAGCTGTTGTCGACGACCAGCGAGCCCGCCTCCACCGCGATGGGCGCGTACATCAGCGCCACGTCGGCGCCCGCCATGAACAGCGCGAGATCGACGCCCTCGAAGGCTTTCTCGTCCAGTGGCGCCACCTGGAGTCCGCTGCCGTTGTAAGGCACGTCGGTGCCGGCCGAACGTTCCGACGCGAGAGCGCGCACGCGTTCCGCGGGCACGCCGCGCTCGGCGAGGATCCGGAGGGCCTCCTGGCCCACCATCCCGGTCGCCCCGACGACGGCTATGTTGAGACGGCTGGAGGGAGAGAGCACCGAGACTGAGTCTAACGGCCCTGCGGTCAGACGGGCTCCGCGCGCGTGGCCCAAGCCGTCTTGTAGCGGCGCCACAACGTGAACATCCAAACGGTCAGCGCGATGTACGCGAGCGTGAGCACGATGTTCGTGGCCGCCGCCCAAGCCGGGAGGTACTTATAGGCGGCAACGCCCGCCAGCGCCAGGGAGTTGGTGAGCAGGCTGAACACGGACAGGACGCCGAAGATCATGACCACGTAGTAGACCCACCGCCACCGCTTCCAAGTCCCGACCAGTTGGAGGGCCGCCCACGCGAATGTGAACGCGAGCGTGAACCCCAGCACCACGTTCATGAAGCCTTGGAAGAACTGCTGATCGGGGTACGTGGTGGAGGTCGCCTCCAGCAGCTGAGCCGAATGGTTGAAGGTGATCGGCAGCACGGTTGCACCGAGCGCGACCGCAGCCACCACGTATGCGGTCACCGCGACCTGGACACGCCGCGTGTCAGACGTCGGCGCATAGCGAAAAGCGACGGCGTACCGCGCCGGGGCGTCGTTCACCACCCAGCGCACTCCGTCCCAGCGCCACAGGCGGTCCGGCGAGATGGCGCTCACCCACTGCTCGCCGTCATACCACCAGTTGCCGTCGGGGGATAGTTGCCCGGTCATTGGGCAGCGAACCCCCTAGGGGTCCCCGCTTGCGGGGATGGGCCCCAACTACCGTCCGGCGACAGCTGGCCGACGGGATCAGTCAAGGCCGAGGATGCTGTCCATGCCGCGGTAGAAGCGTCGCTCCTGGAAGACCTTCTTGATCGCGAGCAGCACGCCTGGGCCGTAGGCCTCGCGCGAGGTCGTGCGGTGCGCGATCGTCAGCGTCTGGCCGGCGAGGCCGAAGACGACCTCCTGGTCCGCCACGATGCCGGGCAGGCGCAGCGAGTGGATCGGCGGGTCGCCGCCGAGACGCTTCGCCGTCGCCAGCGCAGTGCCGGACGGCTTGTCCAGCTTGGTCGCCGCATGGGCTTCGATGATCTCGACGCTATCGAAGTAGGGCGCCGCCTTCTCGGCGAGCCACATCATCACGACCGCGCCGACCGAGAAGTTGGGCGCGACGACGCCTCCCAGCCCGGCTTGGCCGCAGGCCGCCTCGATCGCGTCGACATCCTCGGCCGACATGCCGGTGCTGCCGACGACCGGCGCCGCACCGGCCGCCACCGCCGCCAGTGCGAGCGGCCGAGCGGCCGGTCCCTGGGTGAAGTCGACCAGCACCTGGGGACCGTGTTGAGCCAGGAAATCCCCAGCATCGGTGTCGCTGCCGAAGCCGCCGACATAGTCGACGTCCTCGGCAGCACGCAGGAACGCGGCCACCGCGCCCCCCGTCTTGCCGCGCTCGCCGGCGAGCGCGACTCGGATCAAATCAGGACCGGGCGGCACCTAGCGCCCGTTGCGCCGCGGACCTCGATCGCGACCGAAGCTTCGCCCACGATCCCGGCCTCCTCCCGCGCCCCGGTCCTCGCGCGGAGGCAGCGGCGGCAGGTGGGCAGCCGCGGCGATCCCTTCGGGGTCGATGTGCTCCTCGATCGGCTCGCCTTTCTCCTCGAGCTCCTCCAGGGCCGCCTGGCGCGAGAGGTTGAGACGTCCCTGCGGGTCGATCTCCACCGCCTTGACGACGATCTCGTCACCCACGTTCACGACCTCTTCCACACGCTCGACGCGGTGGTCGGTCAGCTTCGAGATGTGGACCAGGCCGTCCTGGTTGGGCAGCACCTCGACGAAGGCGCCGAAGGCCATGATCCGCACGACCTTGCCCTTGTAGATCCGGCCCACCTCGACCTCGTCGGTGAGGCTCTTGATCCAGTCGATAGCCTTGCGCGCGCTGTCGCCGTCCGACGACGCGATGAAGACCGTGCCATCGTCCTCGACGTCGATCTGGGCCCCGGTCTCCTCCACGATCTTGCGGATCACCTTGCCGCCTGGGCCGATGACGTCGCGGATCTTGTCGGGGTTGATGTGCAGCGTCGTGATCCGCGGCGCGTAGGTGCTCATCTCCTGGCGCGGCTGCGGGATGACCGCGAGCATCTTGTCGAGCACATAGAGCCGCGCCTCGCGCGCCTGCTCGAGGGCCTGAGCCATGATCTCGCGGTTCAGCCCCTTGATCTTGATGTCCATCTGCAGGGCCGTGATGCCCTCGCGGGTGCCGGCGACCTTGAAGTCCATGTCGCCCAGCGCGTCCTCGACACCCTGGATGTCCGTCAGCACAGCGAAGCGCCCCTCGCGGGTGACAAGACCCATGGCGATCCCCGCCACCGGCGCCTTGATCGGCACACCGGCGTCCATCAGGGCGAGGGTCGAGCCGCAAACCGACGCCATCGACGTCGATCCGTTCGAGCTCAGGATCTCCGACACCAGCCGGAGCGTGTAGGGGAACTCCTCGACGCTAGGCACCATGCTTGCGAGCGCGCGCTCGGCGAGGGCGCCGTGCCCGATCTCGCGCCGGCCAGGGCTGCGCAGGGGCCGCGCCTCGCCCACCGAGAACGGCGGGAAGTTGTAGTGGTGCATGTAGCGCTTGAACTGCTCGAGGCCGAGGTTGTCCAGCTTCTGCTGGTCGGACATCGTGCCCAGGGTGAGGATCGTCAGCGCCTGCGTCTGGCCGCGGGTGAAGAGCCCGGACCCGTGCGTCCGCGGGAGCACCCCCACCTCGACCGAGATCGGCCGGATGTCCTTCAGGCCGCGGCCGTCTGGCCGCACGCCGTCCTCGATCGTCCGCTGCCTGACCCGGTCCTTGACCTTCTTCTCGAAGAGCTTGCCGAGGATGTCCGCGTGCTCCGCATGCCGCTCGGTGAGCTCCGCGACC
>DASUWK010000073.1:0-38338 GCA_036378435.1 Candidatus Dormiibacterota bacterium
CGCGGTTCTCGAGCACCCCACGCACCAGCTCGCGGGCGAAGTCGGCGGAGGCTGGCGACGCGCCGTCCTCGGCCACGTGATAGGCGAGGACGTCGTCCGCCTGGTCTTCGGCGGAGCTCTCCAATTGGAAGAGCGTTTTCAAGGCCAGCTCGCGGCCCTGGTGCCGCGTGCCCCCCACGGGCCTGGCCATCAGGACCGCCGGGCTATTCGAAGTCGACCGAGGACACGAGGACGTCGACCGCGGCCACCTCCAGCCCGAGCATCCGCTCCACCGCTTCGACGACGCTGGTCTGCACGCGCTCCGCGACCTCGCTGAACAGCACGCCGCGGCGAGCGCGGAGGAAGACTCGTAGGTGGAGGCGCTTGGAGCCGTCGACTTCGACCCGGACGCCCTGGTGGGCTGTGTCGCGGCGGCGGATGAAGTCGCTGAACTGGTGAGCGGCCTGCTCGTCGAGGTCGGCGACGCCGTCGATCTCGCGCGCGGCCATCGACGCGATGGAGGCGATCACCTCGTTGGCCACCCTGACACTGCCGGCGAGGGCCGCGGCGGGCTGTTCCATCCGCGGAGATCGTAACCGGCTAATCATGCCGACACCTCACACGCGCTCCATGTAGGAGCCGTTGCGGGTGTCGACGCGAACCACGTCGCCCTCGTTGACAAACGGAGGCACCTGGATCGTCGCTCCCGTCTCCAGCTGGGCCGGCTTGGTCATCGCGGAAACGGTGTCGCCCCGCACGCCGGGCTCGGTGGCGGTGACCGTCAGCTCAACGTTGATCGGGAGCTCGACGCCGATCAGCTGGTCCTCGTAGCGGAGGATGCGCACCGGGTTGCCCTCCTTCAGGAACGGCAGCGCGTCCGCGAGCATCGAGCCGTTGAGCGCCACCTGCTCATAGGTCTCCGTGTCCATGAAGTGATAGAGATCGCCGTCGCTGTACAGGTACGTGGCCTCCGTGGACTCGATGCGGACGACCTTGAACTTGTCGCCTGAGCGAAAGCTCTGCTCGAAGATCGAGCCGGTGCGGATGTTGCGGAGCTTCGCCTTGATGACGGCGCTGCCTCGCGCGAGCTTGATGTGCTCGACGTTCACGATCGTGATCAGCTGGCCGTCCATCTCGAAGGCCGAGCCTGACTTGAACTCGTTAGTGGTGATCAAGCAGGTACTCCAGGGCTAAAACGTACCCACGCGGGCCGAGTCCGGAGATGACGCCGGTGGCCGCGGCCGCCGTCACGCTGACGTGCCGGAACGGCTCCGGCCGGCCGTGCAGGTTGGACAGGTGCACCTCGACCACGGGAGCCTCGAGCGCGCGCAGGCAGTCATAGAGCGCGTAGGAGTAGTGGGTCAGGGCGCCCGGGTTCAGCACGACGCCGGCCGCGCCCGGACCGTGCTCCTGCAGCCAATCGATGAGCGCCCCCTCGCTGTTGGACTGAAACGTCTCCACCTCGCAGTCGAGGGCCTTCGCGCGCTCTCGAACCGAGGCCTCGATCTCAGCCAGGGTCTGCGTGCCGTAGATCTCCGGCTCGCGCGTGCCGAGCAGGTTGAGGTTGGGGCCGCTGACGACGAGGACGCGCTTCACGAGGGAGCGAGCTCCTCCACGACCTCGCGGACCGCGCCGTCCGGGACGTCGTGGCCGGGCTCGGCGCGACCGATCGCACGCGGCAGCACCCAGCGCACGCGGCCACCGCTCGACTTCTTGTCGCGCGGCAGGGCCTCGAGGATCGCGTTCGCGTTCACAGCCGGCAGCGGGCCGGGCAGCCCGCAGCGCTGGAGGAGATGGTCCTGCGCCGCCACGACCTCGGGACCGCAGAGCTTCAGGGCCACCGCGAGCCGCGCGGCCACGCGCATGCCGAAGGCGACCGCCTGGCCGTGCAGGACCGAATAGCCGCTGGCAGCCTCGAGAGCGTGCCCGGCGGTGTGGCCGTAGTTCAGGATGGCTCGGCGGCCGCTCGTCTCGCGCTCGTCCTCCGCCACCACCGCCGCCTTCAACTCGACGCAGCGAGCGATGACCGGTTCGGTGTCGGCGGCGTCCCGCTCGAGGATGCCGGCCAGGTCGGCGTCCATGGCGACAGCGTACTTCACGACTTCCGCCAGCCCGGAGCGCCGCTGCGCCTCCGGCAGCGTGCCCAGGTGGTCGAGGTCGGCGATCACTCCGGATGGCTGCCAGAACGCGCCCACTGCGTTCTTGCCGTGCGCGGTGTCGATGGCGGTCTTGCCGCCGATGGCGGCGTCGACCATGGCCAGCAGGGTCGTCGGCACCTGGATGACGGCGATCCCACGCTGCCAGATGGCGGCGGCAAAGCCCGCCAGGTCGCCGATGGAACCGCCGCCCACGGCCACCACGCACCCGTCGCGCCGGAGGCCGCAGGACTCGAGGAACTCGACGACCTCCCGCAGGCGATCCCAGGTCTTCGCTCCTTCCCCACCTTCCAACACGAGCTCGGGCGCCTCGATGGCCGGCGCGGACACGGCGGCGTCGCGGACCACCGCCACCGCCGCGAAGGGCTCCAGGAGCCCCGGGAGCTCGGAGATGGCGCCGGCGCCGACCAGTACCGGATAGCCGCGGCTGGGCGCCCTCACATCTATGCGGACCAGAGGGCAGCCACCTCCCGCGCCACTTCCTCGACCGGCCCGCCGGCCGCGACGACGTGGTCCGCCTCGCGATACCGCGCCAGCCGCGAGTCGAGCAGCGCCTGCAGATCGCCGGCCGCCAGCGGCCGGCCGGCCCCATCGCCGATCCGCTCGCGGATCACGTCCAGCGGCGCGTCGAGAAAGACCGACACAGCTTCTTCCTGCACCCGTGACCAGATCGGTGTCTGCATCGGGGCGCCGCCACCGAGCGCCACAACCCGGTCTTCAGCCAGCGCCGCGCCAAAGGCCGCGAGCTCGAGGGAGCGGAAGTGCGCTTCGCCGCCCTCCGCGAAGATCTCCGCGACGCTGCGGCCTTGGGCCAGCTCGATCTCGCGGTCGAGGTCGGTGAACTGAGCTCCAGTCAGCTCGGCAACGCGCCGGCCGACGGTGGTCTTGCCCGAGCCCATGAAGCCGATGAGTACGAGCGGTCTCAGGTCGGCTCGGGGACGGCCGACATCGGCGACTGCGACGCCGCGCCGCGCCTGCGCTCGGCCTGCACGAAAACCTCGTCCCTGAACTCGTTCGGGGCGGGCACGTGGTCAAGCCGCTCGGCGCCGGCGGCGCCGGCCGCGTCGATCTCGACGGTGCCGTAGTTGAGCACGCGGCCGAGAATCCCCTGCCGCGTCGACACGTCCTGGACGCGGTCCAGCGCGATCACCTTGGTCGCCCGGCTGATCACGCCTGACACCAGGAGCACGCGCTGGTCGGTGATCGTGAAGCTCGCGGCTGCCCACTGCACCCAGACCACGATCGCCCAGAGGCCGGCTACCGCCAGGGCCGCGAGCGTGACCACGATCTTGAGGTCCCGGCTGGCCGCCGTCACCAGGATGTCGATCACGAGCGCAAGCACCAGCAGGGCCGCCGGGAACAGCAGCTCCTTGAGGAGCAGGATCCAATGCCGGTGCGCGGAGCGGATGCGCTCCTCTCCGAGCATGAGCTTGTCGGCCACGGCGGCGCCTATTGTGCAGTCCCGGCGCTGATTTCGAAAAGCAGGATTAACGCGCCCGCCGCGATGTAGGGGCCGTACGCGAAGTAATCGCGCATCGTGCGGACCCGGGAGACGATCAGAACGATCGAGACCAGCCCACCGAGCACGACTCCATAGAGGAGCGCGCTCAGCGTCGCCGGGAAGCCGAGCAGCAGGCCGATGAACGCCGCCAGCTTCACGTCGCCGAAGCCCAGGGCCTCCGCTTTGAATAGGACGGAGCCGATCAGGGCTATAAGCAGGAAGACGCCGCCCGCGACGATCCCAGTGACCAGAGCGCTGCCGAACCCGAGGTGAGGCGTGACGATGCTGAACAGGAGGGCGAGCACCATCGCCGGCAGGAGCACGCGGTCGAGGATCAGGCGGTGCTCGAGGTCGAAGAAGATCACCTGGACCAGGACAGCCACCCACAGGCTGCGGAGCAGCAGCAGCCACTGCAGCCCCATGATCCCGCCCAGCAGCGCGAAGAGCAGGGCGGCAACCACGGGTGGGCCGTAGACGTCCCGCGCGCGCAGCCCGGGGTCGAGGCCCTCCGCGCGGGCCAGCCAGACCGAGCCATGGTGGATGACGACCCCCACGACGGCGCCGACCACGCCCCAGCCGATCGCCGTCAGGAGATGGCCGATCACGAGCCGAGCGCCGCCCGCATCTCGTCGATAGGCGCCTCGACCCCCGTCCACGCCTTGAACGACGCCGCGCCCTGGGCCAGCAGCACCGACCAGCCGTCGACGGTGCGCAGGCCGGCGTCGCGCGCGGCGCGCTGGAGCGGAGTGCCGGCCGGCGTGTACACGAGGTCGATGACCGCGCCGGCCCGGGGCAGGTTCGCCGGAGCAACGGGCTCCTCCCCACTGCGGCCGAGCGGGGTCGCGTTGATCAGCACGTCGGCGTCGCGGGCCAGCGCGTCGCGCTCGCCCCAGTCGACGACGTCGCCCGGCAGCTCCGGATGCGCGGGCCTCCGCAGTGCGAACACGATGCGGGACCCCTCGAGCGCGGCGCCGGCCGCACGAGCGGAGCCGCCGCCCCCGAGGATCAAGGCCCGCACGTGAGGACCCGGCTGCACGCCGACCTCGGTCAGGGCTCCCCGGATCGCGCCGATGTCCGTGTTGGACCCGCGCAGCGTGCCGCCATCGTTCACCACCGTGTTGACGGCGCCGACCGCGCGCGCTTGCGGCTCGACGTCGTCGCACAGTTCGAGCACGGCCAGCTTGTGCGGGATGGTGACGTTGGCGCCCGCCACACCGGGGTCGCGCAGGCGGCCGACGGCGTCTGGCACCGACTCGGCGGGCACGTCCAGCAGCTCGTAGGACCAGCCGTCCAGCCCAGCCGCACGAAAGCCGGCCGTCTGCATCGCGGGACTGGCGGAGTACTGGATGTGCTGACCCAAGAGATAGACCCTCACTTGACCCCGTAACGCTGGAGGTCGGCGTTGAACTGGTCGAGCGTCGCCTCGAAGTGCGTCGCGCCGGTGGGATCGGTGAAGTAGTAGTAGTACGGCGTCTTCTCAGGGCTGACGCAGGCGCCCAGGGCGGTGGCGCCCGGGTTGCCGATCGGTCCGGGTGGGAGGCCGGCGTGGAGGTACGTGTTGTACGGCGACTGAAAAGAGTGGTCGGCGTCGGTGATCGCCCCGCCGCGACCCTCGGCGAAGAGGATGGTCGCGTCGACCTGCAGCGGCATGTTCGCGGCCAGCCGGTTGTAGTAGACGCTGCAGATCTTCGCCTCCGAGCCCTTCGCCTCGGCCTGCACCAGCGAGGCCAGAATCACGACGTTCTCGATCGTCTCCGCCGGTCGCGCGGCGGTCGCCGCCGCGATGGCGGTGCGCCACTCGGCCGTGAACTTCTGACCGAACTCGGTGAGCTGGCGGTTGATCAGGTCGTTGACGGTCGCCGAGGTGTCGAGTGAATAGGTGTCGGGAAACAGGTACCCCTGCAGGTCAGCACCGGCGGGCCGGCTGCTCAGGAAGCTGTACGGCCAGGCACCGCGCGCGGCGTTCACGTAGTCCTGCGCCGAGCCGATGCCTTTCGCCGCGACGAGGCGGCCGATCGCGTTGATCGTGCTGCCTTCGATGATCGTGATCTGGAGCTGCTCGGCCGACGCGTGCTCGAGCTTCTGCACGATCTGCGCCATCGTCATGTTCCGGCGCAGCGAGTAGTGCCCGGCTTCGAACCTGGCGCGCGCGCCCGTGAAGCGAACATAAAGCAGGAACACGTTCTGGTTGGCGATGAGGCCCTTGCTGAACAGGTCCTGACCGATGTCGTCCGCCGACTCGCCCGGGTTGATGGTGAACGCGACCGGAGAGCTGTCGCGGCCGGCGGCGCTGTCCACCTGGCCCTGGTACCAGCCGTAGGCGCTGTTGGCTCCGACGCCCAGCAGCAGGACGACAACGACGAGGGCGATCAGCTTTCTCATTGTTCTTCGAGGGCCGCCATCACGCGGTCGAACTCGTCACCTTCGACGGATTCGAGCGCGCCCTCGACCTCCCGCAGCAGCATGACCTGCTCGGGATCGTCGACCGCCTCGACGAGGTAGTAGGCGACATCGTCCACGTCGAAAGCGTCGTGCAGACGGAAGCGCCGCTCGACTCCGGCCTCATCGATCAGGGTCACCTCGGAGAGATCAGGGTCGGCCATGCCGCCCCGCCAGGTAGGTCTGCAGGATGAGGGTGGCAGCGACCTGGTCGACCGCCTGGCGTCGCTTGTCGCGGCGCGCACCGGAAGCGATCAGCGTGCGCTCGGCCTGGACCGATGTGAGGCGCTCGTCGACCAGCGTCACATGGAGGCCCGTTACCCGGCGGAGGTCTTCGGCCAGCCGGCGGGCGGCCTGCGCCTCGGGACCGCTGGACCCGTCCAGACGGCGCGGCAGGCCGACCACCAGCTCTTCGGCGCCGGCCTCGACGGCAGCGGCGGCGAGCCGGTCCACCAACGTCTCGCTCGGCTCGGCGGCAAGCGTGGCCAGCGGCTCGGCTATGGTCCCGCCCGCGTCGGAGCGCGCCAGTCCCACCCGCCTGGTGCCGGGGTCGATCGCGACTACACGCGCCAAAAAGACGCTACGTGGAAGCCGCGGAGCCCTGCTCCACGACGTACTTCACCGTGATCCGCGAGGTCAGCAGCGGCAGCAGCGGCAGCGGAAACGGCGTCTGGTTGATCTGGAAGGACAGCACGTGCAGCGAGCGCAGGAAGGCCTGCGCCGAGCTGTTCGACTTACCCGCCAGCTGAGACTTGATCTGCTCGAAGTCGAGTCGCGGCGCGATGTAGGCGTTGGCCGTGCCGTGAATCGTCAGGTGGCCTCCCGGCTGCGACTGCGTCACCTGATAGTCGGTCTGGATGTTGTTGTCCGTCGTGACCTGGCCCGCGGGCACATGCGAGGTCAGGTTCTGCTTGAGCTGGTTGCGCACGTCCGAGTCCGAGTAGAACGCACCTTCGCCCTTCAGCGTCATCGACCCTGTGAACTGCGCCACCAGGTCCCCCACCTTGTGGTCCGCCAGGAACGAGGGCGTGTCGTAGTTGACGGTGTCGTCCAGCCGCTCGCCCTTCTTGGCCTGGCCGGCGAGGTCATCGTGGATCTTCTGCTGGAGCTTCGTCTGGAGAGACTGCCGCGCGCTGTCGAAGTCCTGCTGGGAGAGCATCGGGTCCTGCTTCTTCTCCGCGCCGCCGGTGGTGGCGCCGGGGTTGTCGACAAGCAGGCACGATTGGAACGCGCCCGCGTTCTCGATCGTGTTGATCGTGTGCGGCGGGACGTTGCTGGCCACGCCGGGGTTGACCGCGATGATGTTGGCCTGCGCCGTTCCGCCCTCGGGGACGATCACATCTCCCTGCTGCGCGAACACCTGGCCCCCGCCGTCGAGGCGCTGGCCGTTCGGGATCTGCAGCGGGCCGCCGATGCCACCGCCGGCGGCGCAGTTGTTCGTGTACACGACCTGGCCCGTGGCGGGCTGCGCCGGGGTGACGTGCAGCCCCGTCGTCTTGATCTGCTGCGAGGTCTGCTGCGTGTCGTCGCTGGTCCGCACCGCGACCGCGCCGGTGCCCGGTGCGGCGTCAACATCCATCGCCTGGCTGAACGCGGTGGCCTGGGCGGTCAGGGTGACCGTCGTCGAGGGCACGAACAGGAACATCGCGACCAGCCCGACGATCAGCACCAGCGCGGCGCCGCCATAGAGCAGGCTGCGGTTGGGCGCGAGAGCCAGCACGTCGCGGTCGAGGAAGCCCTCGATGCTGCTGCGGCCCGCGCGCGGCGCCGCCTTGGGCTGCGGCGCCGGCCCCGGCTCGGGACTCGGCTCGAACCGAGGCGTGGCGACCGGTGCCGCTATAGCGGCCGCCGTCGACGCATAGGCCGGCTCGGGGGCGACATACGTCGGAGCAGGCTGTACCGGCGCCGGCGCGGGCACCGGCTGGTACTCGACACCGACCGGCGCGTAGCGATCCACCGAGGGGTAGGACTGGAAGCCGTGCTCGGCCGCCAGCGCCTGCACTCCGGGCTCGCTCGAGATGATCGCCACGCGCTTCCCCATGCGGCCCGCGTACTCGCGCAGGAGCTGGAAGTTGAAACGGCTCTGCCCGAGCCGCGAGTGCGGCGGCACCACGATCCCGACCTCCGAGCCGGGCGAGCGGCGCATGCGCTCTACGACCTCGGTGAGCTCTTCGTCGACTTCGATGTAGATGGGTTGTTGTGCCATGTCGTGTGCTGCTTCTCCTGGGAAATCGCTCAGTCGCCCACTCCTGACGGGATCCTCATACCTTCATGGCCTTGAGGACGCCGTGCATCACGGAGTTCACCAGGTCCCGGTCCTCCGCACCCTGTCGCAGAGCGTGGACCGCGAGCCCCATCGGCCCGACGTCTTGGGCCGTCGTCAGCTGGCCGGTGGAGTCCTCCAGGGCCCGCACGTCCGCGGGCGTCAACTGGCGGGCTCTTGGCTCGCGGGCAAAGGGGAGCCCCTCGGCCCACGTGTTCTTGCGGAGCTCGGTCATGACCTCGGGCAGCAGGCTTCCGCCGCCGCAGACATAGATGTTAGAGGGTAGCCGTTCACCTCGGGCCAGCTCTTTCAAGGACAGCGCGAGCCCCTGGAGGAGCACGTCGACGTCAGCCGCGAGCAGCTGCGTCACCTGCTGCTCGTGCTCAGGAGGGAGCAGGCCCTCCGAGTGGCGCAGCTTCCTGGCCTCCGCCTCCTCGAAGCTGAGGCCCATCGCCACGGAGAGCCGCCGGGTGAAGGCGCGGCCCCCGAGGTTGAACATTCGCGTGCCCTCGACGCCGCCGTCGCGCAGGAGGGCGACGTCTGTGGTGCCGCCGCCGATGTCGACGAAGATGCCGCCCTGCTCCCAGGCCTCGTCTCCGGCCGCCGCACGGGCCAGCGCATACGGCTGCGCCACCGCGGCGATGAGCTCGAGGTCGAGCTCGCGAATCACGGTCTCGATGGCGCCGATCTGGGTGATCGGAGCGAACGTGTTGAAGACGGTCACTTCGAGCTGGCGGCCCTGGAACCCGATCGGGTTGGCGACGGGATAGCCGTCCACGCGGACGCGCGTGATCGCGGAGTGGACCAGCCTCGCTTCAAGCTCGCCATAGCTGCGCTCCAGCTCCAGGAGGTGCTGGGCCTCCCGAAGGGCGCGGCGCTCGACGAGCTGGAGAAGGTTGCGCAGCTCGATCTGCCGGATCTTCGACGTCGGCCGATCCCGTGGATAGGAGATGGAGCTGCTGAACCCTTTCACCAGCTCGCCGGCCACGCCGACGACCACGCGCCCCGGGATCGTGCCCGCCATGTCCTCCGCGGCCTCCATCGCCCGGTTGCACGCGTTGAGGACGGCTTCGATGTCGGTGACGGCACCGCCGCTCATCGCCGACGGCGCCTGCGGCTCGCGCCCGACGCCGATGACGATCCCGTCCGGGCCGTCCTGCTCGACGACGATCGATTTGACGAGCTCGGTGCCGACGTCCAGCGCGGAGAAGTGCTTGTAGTACTCGTCGCGCTGCTTGAGGAGGTTGAAGCGCGGCATCGCTACTTCAGAGCCTCCGCCAACGCGGCAAAGGCCGTCTCCGGCTGCTCGGTCAGCTTGCCTTGGACCAGGTCCGCCCGGCCCCCACCGTGCCCGAACGAATCCTTCAGCTTGGTCGCGTCGACGCCGTCCGAAGCGAGGTCGCGCGACACCTTGATGACGAAGTTGCCGCCGCCGGTCACGGCGACCACGCCGCGACCGCCGATGGCCTCGAGATACCTGTCGGCATAACCCCGGAGGTCGTCCATGCCCTCGGCGGCGACCTCGCCGACGCCGACGGGAACCCGCGCCTCCAGGCGGCGGACGCCCGCTCCACCCTGCACCTGGGCCACTCTCAGCTCGTCCTGCAGCCGCTCGATCCGCTTATCCGCCTGGCGCAGCTCGGCGCGCAGCTCTTCGACCCGCGCCGGCACGCCGTCGGGTGGTACGCCGAGCGCGCGGCCCAGGTCGACCAGCAGGCCCAGCCGGCCGGCCACGAGCTCATCGGCCGCCTCGCCGGCGGCCATGTCGATGCGCCGGAGGCCGGCGCCGATGCTGGACTCCGAGAGGATGACCGTCGCGCCCACGTCGGCTGAGCTGGCGACGTGGGTGCCACCGCAGAGCTCGCAGCTCCAGTCGCCGAAGCAGACCACGCGCACCTGGTCGCCGTACTTCTCCTCGAAGAGGTGCATCGCGCCCTCGGCAACCGCTTCGCGGTAAGGCTTGATGGACTCATGGAAAGGCAGCGCGGCGCGCACCTGCTCGCTGACCCGTCCTGAGACCTGGCGGATCTCCGCCTGCGTCATGGCGCGCGGCAGCGCGAAATCGAACGTGGTGTGGTCGGGACCGACCCACGAGCCGCGCTGGACCGCGTCCTCGCCGAGCGTCTCGCGCAGCGCCTTGTGCAGCAGGTGGGTGGCGGAGTGATGCCGGGCGATCCGGCGGCGGCGAGGCGCGTCTACACGCGCCGTGACGGCGTCGCCGACCTTGACCGAGCCCGTGGCGACGACGCCGAGATGCGCGCTGATGCCTTCCGCCGGCCTCTGCACGTCCTCGACGCGGATGCTGCCGGAGGGGCCGTCGACGCGGCCGGTGTCGCCGATCTGCCCACCCTGCTCCGCGTAGAACGGCGTTCGGTCGAGGTACACCTCGACCTCGTCGCCTTCGACCGCCTCGCCCACCTCCTCGCCGTCGCGTCTGATCAGCTCCACGCGAGCGTCGCTCTCGAGCTCGTGGTACCCGGTGAACTCGGCCCGGGGCAAGCCGCGTGCCTCCGACCAGCGCCCCTTCACGATCTGGCGCGAGCGCTCCCGCTGGGCTGTCATCGCCGCGTAGAAGCCAGCCTCGTCGACCGGCAGCGAGCGCTCCTCGGCCAGCTCCAGGGTCAGCTCGAACGGGAAGCCGAAGGTGTCGTGCAGGGCGAAGGCGTCGACGCCGCCGATGGCGCCCGCCTCGGCCAGCTTCTCGAACCGTTCCATGCCCTGCTCCAGGCTGCGCTCGAACCGCTGGACCTCCAGCGGCACGACGTCAGCCGTCGCGGCCCTGCCCAGATCTGGGTACTGGTCCTGGTAGGTGGTCGCGACCTGGGCCATCCCTTCGACCAGCGGCCGGCTGACGCCGAGGCGGCGGGCGTGCAGCTGCGCGCGCCGGATGATCCTGCGCAGCACGTAGCCGCGGCCCTCGTTGCTGGGCCGGACGCCGTCCGCGACCAGGAAGGTCATCGCCCGCAGGTGGTCGGCCACGACGCGCTCCGAAAGCTGGAGCTGCTCGCGCGCGTTGCCGCGAATCCACTCGAAGGTGTCGGCGTAGAGGTCGGTCTCGAAGACGGTCTGACGCCCCTGCACGGCCGACGCCACTCGCTCGAGCCCGCTGCCGGTGTCGATGCCGGGCTTGGGCAGCGGCTGGAGGCTGCCGTCGACCTGCGCGTCGAACTGCGGGAAGACCAGGTTCCAGATCTCGAGGTAGCGGTCGCAGTGGTCTGGCGGGCAGTCCTCCTGGCCGCAGCCCGCGTCGCGGCCGCGATCCCACCAGATCTCGGAATCAGGTCCGCAAGGCCCGAGCCCGCTGGCCAGGCCCCACCAGTTCTCCTCGTTCTCGTAGATCCAGGCCGGGCGGATGTCCGTCGTCTCCCGCCAGAGCTGGCGCGCCTGCTCATCCGTGGGATGCGTGGTCACCCGCAGGCGCTCCTTGTCGAGGCGGAGCGTCAGCGTCAGGAACTCCCACGCGTACGCGATCGCCCCGGCTTTGAAGTAGGCGCCGGTCGGGGCGAAGTTGCCGAGCATCTCGAAGAAGGTCCCGTGCCGGTCGGTCTTGCCCACCTCCTCGAGGTCGGGCGTCCGGAAGCACTTCTGGCAGCTGGCGAGCTTCGGCGCCGGAGGCTCCTCCACGCCCTGGAAGTAGGGCTGCAGCGGCTGCATCCCGGCCGAGATGAAGAGCGTCGTCGGATCGCCCTGCGGCACCAGCGGAGCCGAGGGCAGGACCAGGTGATCGCGCGCACCGAAGTACTCGAGGAAGAGCCTTCTGATCTCAGAACCGGTCACGGGGTGAGCCTGTCGAGTTTAACGGTGGCTCCTTCAGGTTCAGTTACTGGCCGGCCCCGACTCTTCGCTCAGGTACTGCCGCAGCTGCTCCTGCGCCGCGCGCTGCAGCCGGGACACGTGCATCTGAGAGATGCCCAGCCGTTTGGCGATCTCGGACTGCGATAGCTCGTCATAGAAACGCATGGCGAGGATCGCCCGCTCCCGCGGGTTCAGGTGCTGCATCGCCCGCTCCAGCACGTCGCGCGTCTCCACGCGGTCCAGGTTCGGGTCCTCGTCGCCGATCGACTCCACGAGCTGGCGGCCGTCCTCGGCGTCGGCGCCGCCGGGCGTCGAGTCGATCGAGACCGGCGTGTAGGCGGCGGACATCTCCATCGCCTCCAGCACCTCGTCCTCGGAGACCCCGATCCGCTCCGCGACCTCGGCCACCGACGGCTGCCGGTTCAGCTCGTTCTTCAGGGCCTCGTTGATCCTCACGACCTGCTGGTAGAGCTCCTGCAGCCGGCGCGGGAAGCGGATCGCCCACCCCTTGTCCCGGAAGTAGCGTTTGATCTCGCCGGTGATCGTCGGCGTGGCAAACGTCGTGAATTCGTTGCCCAGGCCCGGGTCGAAGCGCTCGATGGCCTTGATCAGCCCCAGGAAACCGACCTGGACGATGTCCTCGAGCGGCTCGCCGCGGTTCTGGAATTTGCGCGCCAGGAAGTACACGAGGTCCGTGTAGCCCTCGACCAGGCGCGCGCGTATCCGCTCACGCTCGGCTGAGTCTTCGGTTGCCCGGTAGCGGCGGTGGAGCTCACGGAGCTCCTCGCGCGTGGGCTTCTCGACGGCGGTGCTCACCACTTCTCCCTAATACGGAACCACGACCAATAAGGTCACGATTCCGACGGCCGGCAGCAGCTGCTAGCCGATCAGGTACTTGACCATCGAGATGCGCACCCGCCTCGCCTCGACCTGGGTCTGGAAGTCGTCGACGAAGCAGCGGATCATCTCGTGGGCGACGCGCTGGAGGTCTTCCTGGTTGGGAACCGCCGGCCGGGCCGGCAGGGCCTCGCGCGAACGCGGCGCCAGGGCCTGGACCTCGACCGCCAGCCCCCTCTCGGTCTGCGTGTAAGTGAGCTTGAGCGAGGCCCCCTGGCCCCACGTCTGCTCGCCGGAGTCGATCGCGCTCTCGCAGGCCTGGGTGACCGCGATGGCGAGCTCGTCGAGGTTCTCGAGGTTGAAGCCGAGCCGGCTGCCGAGCCGGCTGGCGACCGCCTTGGCGACGCCGACGAACTCGTGCTCGGCGGGAATCTTGAGCTCCGAGAGGACGGTACGGCTCATCGGGGTGCCCCTTGCTCAGAGATGCGGCCCGTCAGGTGGGCCGGATGGGAGGCGCTGACGAGCACGTGAAGGAGCGCATCGGGATGCGCGACTGAGCGCGCGCAGAAGGCAACGATGCAGACGGGCCGGCTGAGCGCCGCAGGTCCGGCAAGGCGGTGCCCCGACGAGCCGCCGCTCACCCGGTCGAGCCCTCCGCGGCCTCGGCCGGCTCGACTGCCGCGCCCAGCTCCGCCTGCCGCGCCTCTTCCTCCAGCTCGCGCCGGCGCTTCTTGGCCGCCTGCACCCCGTCCTGGATGGCGCGCTGGACCGGGTGGTCGGGGTCGCTGACCGCGGTCCGGGCCTTGTCGGCGGCCGCGCGAGCGCGGGCCTTGAGCTCCGGCGACCGGCCGGTCAGCTCGATCGTCCGCGTCCGCAGGCTGTCGACCTGCTCACGGCCGGGGCCGCTGGCCAGGTAGGCGCCGGCGATCAGGCCCGCGATGCTCCCGATGACGAAACCCCAGCTGAAACCCCCGCCGCCTTCGTCGCTAGCCACCAACCACTCCTCCTCGGTCATCCGCCTCGGCTTCCTCGGCATCCGCGGTGTCGACGTACGAGTCCGCCAGCGAGCCCGCGCTGGCGCGAACGCCGTACGCGGTGGCCTGCAAACCCCAGCCGAGACGTTGCACCAGCAGCCTGGCTTGTCCGCCAAACCGCTGAGCTCCCGAACCGGTCACCTGCAAGGCCACATTCACTCCTGCCGCGATGTCGTTGACGTTGCCGAGGCCTTCACGGACCTCGGGCAGAGTTTCCCGCATCTCATGGGCGGTTGTGAGCAGTACTTCCTCCAGCGCCATCAGGGCTCGGCTCAGCCTGCGCAGGACACCGATGCCATACAGCGCCAGGAGGGCGACTGCTACGGCCGCCACCCAGAGCAGGACGCTCTGTGCCATTTAGTTCCCTCGTCTCAACGGGCTTTAAACAACCGTCAGCGCGGGGGCCGCGAGTCCCCGCGCAAGTTTATGGGCGGCCACGGCACATGCGGCGCCAGCGGCTGCAGCGCCAGAGCGAACAAAGCAGCGGGCAGCACGTCCGCCTGGCCGATGCGCCAGGCCGGGAGCCCGAGGCCGAGCCAGACCTGGCCGAGGATCCAGCCCAGCACGGTCAGACCGAGCACCACCACGTACGGCCGCGGCCGTTGCGGGAGGAAGGCGTAGATCAGCTGCGAGCAGATCAGGATCAGCAGGAGGGCGACGATCAGGCCCGGCGGGACGAAACCCAAGCTAAGTTGCTCCCGCCGGCGGGGCGGTGGGTTGTCCTGGTTCTTCCAGGTGGGTCCCCTGCCGCTCTTCTTCGCGATCCCGCTCACCGGCGGGCATGGCGTCGTTGACACGGACCCGGGGTCCCGATGTCGAGAAATGTTGGGCAACGCGCACGTTGCGCCTCACTCGACGGGAGCCAGCCGGATACTACCCATCGGGCGCGCCGCCTATTCCTTTTTCGGCTCCGGTTTGAGCGCCAGCCCGAGCTCGTCGAGCTGGGCCTTGTCCACCTCGCTCGGCGCATCGAACAGCAGGTCGAGCATGGACTGGGTCTTGGGGAAGGCGATGACGTCGCGGATGTTGTCCGTGCCGGCCAGCATCATCACGATCCGGTCGAGCCCCGGCGCGATGCCGCCGTGCGGCGGGACGCCGTACTCGAAGGCTTCCAGCAGGTGGCCGAAGCGGCCCTGGATCTGCTCGTCGGGCAGCCCGAGGATCTGGAAGACGCGCTCCTGCAGCGCGCGGTCGTGGATCCGGAGGCTGCCGCTCGCGAGCTCGTAGCCGTTGCAGACGATGTCGTAGGCGTGGGCGCGGACGTCGTAAGGCCGGTCCTCGATGAACGCGAGGTCGTCTTCCATCGGCCGGGTGAACGGGTGATGGCCGTAAGTCAGCTTGCCCTCGTCGTCCTCGTCGAAGAGGTACATCGGGAAGATCCAGAGGAACCGCCATTCGCCCTCGCGGATGAGGTTGCGCCGCCGCGCGATCTCGGTCCTGATGATGCCCATGACCTTGGCGGCCCGGCGCGTGCGGTCGGCGGCGACGAGTACCAGGTCTCCCTCTTTCGCGCCGGTCGCGGCGCGGATGCCCGCGAGCTCCTCGGCGGTCAGGAACTTGTCCAGCGGCCCGGGCAGCCAGGCGAGCCCCTTGCCGCCGGCGCCCTTGGCGACCACGACCAGCTCGTCGAGCTCGCGGCGCGCGAGGTCGGAGCCGCCGGGCACGGCGAGGCCGCGCACGACCCCGCCCTCGGCCAGCGCGCTGCGGAAGACCTGCGCCTGCGTGTCCTTCAGCACCTCACCCAGGTCCGCTATCTCCAGCTCGTAGCGGAGGTCGGGCTTGTCGGTTCCATAGCGGAGCAGCGCCTCCTTCATGTCGAGGCGCGGCCACGGCCGCGCCAGGTCGACGTCGAGGATCTCTTTCCAGAGCCGGCCGATCCAGCCCTCCGCGACCTCGAACACGTCCTCCTCGTCGCAGAACGACATCTCGAGGTCGAGCTGCGTGAACTCGGCGGCCCTATCCGCGCGGAGGTCCTCGTCCCGCAGGCAGCGGGCGATCTGGTAGTAGCGCTGAACGCCCGAGACCATCAGCAGCTGCTTCAGCTGCTGGGGCGATTGCGGCAGCGCATAGAACTTGCCGGGGTAGAGCCGCGAGGGCACCAGGAAGTCGCGCGCGCCCTCCGGGGTGCTCTTCGTGAGGATCGGCGTCTCGATCTCCCAGAACTCGCGCTCGTCGAAGTACGCGTGCGTCAGCTTGTTGAGCCGGTGCCGGATGTGCAGGATCTGCTGCATCCGCTCGCGGCGCAGGTCGAGGTACCGATAGCGGAGGCGCACCGTCTCCTCGGGCTCGTCCGGCCCCTCGACCGGGAACGGCAGAACCTTGCTGCGCGTCAGGACCTCGAGCTCGCTCGCGACAACCTCGACCGCGCCCGTGGTCATGTTCTCGTTCTCGTTGCCCGGCGGGCGGCGCTCGACAATGCCTTTGACGCGGACGACGAACTCGCTTCTCAGCTCTTCGGCCGCGTCATGCGCAGCCGCGTCACGCGCGGGGTTGAACACGACCTGCACCGGCCCCCAGCGGTCGCGCAGATCGATGAAGATCAGGCCGCCGTGGTCGCGCCGGTGCGCCACCCAGCCGTAGAGCTCGACCTCCTTTCCGACATCGGTGTCCCGGAGGTCCCCGCACTTGAGGCCGGCGAAGCCGCTCATTCGCCGATCGCCCTCGGCAGGTCGTCCCAGCCGACCTCCCGCTGGTCGCCCGACGCGAGATCCCGCAGCTGCACGACTCGCCGCGCCGCCTCGGCCGCGTTGAAGATCGCCGCCCACCGTGCCCCGGACTTGCCCGCCGCGCGCATCTTGGCGCGCAGGCTCCGGTCCGAGTAGTCCACCGCGGTCGGCAGTGCCTCTCTCGCCTTGCGAGCGATGGCCGCAGCCGCCGCCTCCAGCTCGGGGTCGGCCGGGAGCACCAGCAGCTCCGCCGCGGGCGGAGACTCGACCTGAATGCCCTCGGCCGCCAGCACCTCGAGCGTGCGGTCGACGCCCAGCCCGAAGCCGACGCCCGGCGTCTCGGCATAGCCGAGCTCGGCTGCAAGCCCGTCGTAGCGCCCGCCGCCGCCGATCGCGTTCTGCGCGCCGCCGAGCGATTCGTGGCGGAACTCGAAGGTGGTGCGCGTGTAGTAGTCGAGCCCGCGGACCAGGTAGGGGTCCAGCTGGTACTCGATCCCGGCGCTGTCCAGCAGGTCCTGGACGGCGGCGAAAGCCATCCGGCACTCAGCGCACAGATAGTCGGCGATCCGCGGCGCCCCCTCCCTCAAAGCCGCGTCCTCCTTGCTGTCCAGGATCCGCAGCGGGTTCTGCTCCAGGCGGCGCTGGCTGTCCGCTGACAGCCGGTCGCGCAGCGGGCGGAAGTAGGCGAGCAGCGCGTCACGGTAGGCCGGCCGGCACTTCGGGTCGCCGATCGAGTTGATGTGCAGCGAGATCTGCTTTAGTCCGAGCTCGACGTACCAGGTGTGCGCCACCTCGATCACCTCGGCGTCCAGCGCGGGGGACGCGTCGCCGATCGCCTCGAGACTGAACTGCTGGTGCTGGCGGTAGCGGCCCTTACCGGGTCGGTCGTAGCGGAACATGGGCGCCAGCATGAACAGCCGGGCCGGCTGCGCCGCCTGGTTCAGGCCGCCTTCGAAGTAGGCGCGCACGGCCGGGGCGGTGCCCTCCGGCCGCAGCACGACCCAGCGATCTCCGAGGTCCTGGAAGCGGTACATCTCCTTCCGGACGATGTCGCTGGACTCCCCCGCGCCCCGCTCGGCGATCTCGATCGGCTCCAGGATCGGGGTTCGGATCTCCTGGTAGCCGAAGCGGGTCGCCACCTCTCGCGCCAGGCCCTCGGCGAAGTACCAGGGTCCGAACTCCGCCGGGAGAAGGTCGCGCATCCCGCGGACGGCCTTCACCGCGGATTTGGGGGCCATCCGGCAAGTGTATTGAGTACGCTCGGGCCGACCCATGGCCGCTGAGCTGCGGTTTCAGTATGCGCGGCTGACGGTGGGCAGCCCCGTCGCGGGCTTCTATCGCGGACTCGGCTTCGACGTGGACGGGACGGCCGTCCAGGTCGGGGAAACGGTGCTCGAGTTCAGCGAGACCGGCGGCGGCGCCTTCCACCACTTCGCCTTCCTCGCGCCGGGTAACCGATTCGACGCGGCGTACCGGTGGGCGCGCGAGCGCGTCGACGTGCTCCGGCAGCCCGGCACCGGCCGCGATGTCTTCGACTTCGACTTCTGGGATGCCCGGGCCTTCTACTTCCACGACCCGGCGGGCGACATTGCCGAGGTCATAGCCCACCGCGGGCTCGAAGATTCGGACGCGAGC
This sequence comes from Candidatus Dormiibacterota bacterium, assembly GCA_036378435.1. GTDB lineage: Bacteria > Chloroflexota > Dormibacteria > Dormibacterales > Dormibacteraceae > DASUWK01. The sequence continues at coordinate 18,306 of DASUWK010000073.1, forward strand.
GGGGATTTCTCCCCGCTGGAGATCGTGGGGCTGTCCGAGCTGATGCTGGTCGGGGATCCGGCCGCGCTGGCCCGGCAAATCCCGCTGCCGCTGTGGGCCGGCGACGTCGGCGGTCTGGCCTTCATCGGCCGGAAGGCGCGGACCTTGATCCTGGCCGCCAGAGGACGGCCGCTGCTGCCCTTGGGCCGCCCGGCCGAGACGCATCCGGCGGAGGTCGTGCTCGAGCGGCCCGGTGAGCAGCCGCTACGCTTCACCCATGGCTGAGCCTGGATCCCGCGAACGAGTGCTCGAAGCGCTGAAGCCGCTCGGGCTGGTCATGGCGCGCCCTGAACTGGGCGGGACGGGCCTGCTGCTGAACGGGTCGGTGTTCGGTGTCCTCCACAGCGGGCTGGTCTACCTCAAGGTCGACAAGAAGCAGCGCGAGGAGTACCACGAGGCCGGTATGCGGCCGCTCGAGCCGCGACCCAGGCAGAAGCTGGACGCGTTCCTGCAGGTGCCGCTGGCCATCGTCGAGGACGACGCGAAGCTCCTCGAGCACGCCGCGCGGGCTGCGGGCCGCCCGGTGCCCAAGACCCCTCCGGCGCCGCGTCGCGGCGCCACCACCCCGCCAGGTGCGGAGGAGCCCTCCCCGGCTCAGCCTTCCAAGCCCGCGCGCACCGCGCGCGCCAAGCCGGCCAAGACCAAGGAGTAGGTCAGAGAAACGGGTTGTAGCGGCGCTCCTGCCCGATCGTGGAGGCCGGGCCGTGCCCGCTCAGGACCAGGAATTCGTCCGGGTGCGTCATCAGCTTCGCCTTGATCGACTCGAGCAGCAGCGTTCCGTCGGAGTTGTGGAAGTCGCTGCGACCGATCGAGCCGGCGAAGAGAGCGTCGCCTGTGAACAGGTAGTTGGCGATCTTCAGCGTCACGCCGCCAGGCGAATGGCCCGGCGTGTGCAGCACCTCGAACTCGAGCGACCCCGCCCGGTAAAGCTCGCCCTCGACCAGCGATTCGACCCGCGGGGCAGCCGGCAGCTCGATCGGGATCCGGCGGCGCAGCGGCTTGCCCTCGACGACGACCTCGCGCTCCGCGTCATGGACGGCGACCGGGACGTCGGGCCACTCCTGCAGCAACCGCACCAGGCCGCCGATGTGGTCGACGTCGGTGTGAGTCAGCAGGATGGCACGGACTTTGGCGCCCTGGCCGCGGGCCTGCTCCACGATCAGCTCGGGCTCGAGATGAGCGTCGATGACCACCGCGTCAGCGGTCTCCTCGTCCCGCACCAGGTAGGCGTTGGTTCCCCACTGGGAGTCGGCCGTGCCCTCGACGTGGAGCTTCACGAGGCTTCGCGATTGACCGTGTGCACGTCGCGGACCTGCTCGAGCTTCTCCATCAGCCGCGACAGCTGCGAGAGGGAGTCGATCTCGACCGTGCAGTCGACGACCGCGGTCCGATCGTCGTAGACGTGCACCTCACAGCTGGACATGTTGACCTTGCTCTCGGCCACCACGGTGGCGATGTCTCGCAGCAGTCCGGTGCGGTCCCAGCCCTCGATCTTGATCGCGACCGGATACATCTGCGCGGCCTCCGTGTCCCAGTCCACCGGCACCACGCGCGCGCGGTCGGGCGCGTTGACCGCGTTCACGCAATCCATGCGGTGGACGGTGACTCCGCGTCCGCGCGTCGTGTAGCCGATGATCGCGTCGCCCGGCACCGGCTGGCAGCAGGTCGCCACCGTCGTGTGCACGCCGCGCTCCCCCTTCACCAGGACGCGCGCGATCGGCGTGACCTGGGGGATCAGCGGGATGGACTTGAGCACGTCCTGCCCGTCGCCCGGCACCAGGGCCATGCGCATGACGACTGAGTGCGGTGACAGGTCGCCGTAGCCGATCGCGGCGAAGAAGTCGTCGACCGACTGGTACTTGTACGTCTGCGCGATCTCGTCGAGCTTGCCGTCCGGCAGCTGGTTGAGGTTCAACCGGTGCATCCGGTGCAGCTCTTTCTCGAGCAGGTCGCGGCCCTTGGCGATGTTCTCGTCGCGGCGCTGGCTCTTGAACCACTTGCGGATACGTTCCTTGGCCGACGCGCTCTTGACGAAGCCGAGCCAGTCGCGGCTCGGACCGTGACCCGGGGCTTTCGACGTCAGCACCTCGACGATCTCGCCATTGCGGAGCTCGTAGTCCAGCGGGACCATGCGGCCGTTGACCTTCGCGCCGATGCAGCGGTGCCCGACCTCGGTGTGGATGCGGTAGGCGAAGTCCACCGGTGTCGAGCCGGCCGGGAGGTTGAGCACGTCGCCCTTGGGCGTGAAGACGAAGACCTCGTCCTGGAAGAGGTCGACCTTGACCTGGTCCACGAAGCTCTCGGCGTCCTGGACCTCCTTCTGCCACTCCATCAGCAACCGGAGCCAGGAGAGCTTCTCGTCGAAGCGGTCGTCGCGGCCGCCGCCCTCCTTGTACGACCAGTGGGCGGCGACGCCGAACTCGGCGACCTGGTGCATCTCGCGCGTTCTGATCTGGATCTCTATCGGCTCGCCTGAGTGCGAGATGACGGTCGTGTGCAGTGACTGGTAGCCGTTGGACTTCGGCATCGCGATGTAGTCCTTGAAGCGTCCGGGCAGCGGCTTCCAGAGCGAGTGGACGACGCCGAGGACGCCGTAGCAGTCCTTGATCGAGTCGACCAGGACCCGCATCGCCATCAGGTCGTAGATCTGGGTGAAGTCCTTCTGGTCGCGCTGCATCTTCTGCCAGATCGAGTAGAAGTGCTTCGGCCTGCCTTCGATGTCGGCGTCGATCTCGATCTTCTCGAGCTCGCGGGCGAGGATCTCGCGCAGGTCCGCGACCAGCTCCTCGCGCTCGTGCCGGCGGTGCTGGAGCCGCCCGGCGACGTCGCGGTAGGCCTGCGGTTCCAGCTGGCTGAAAGCGAGGTCCTCCAGCTCCCACTTCACCTGGCCGATGCCGAGGCGATGCGCCAGCGGCGCGTAGATGTCGAGCGTCTCGCGCGCGATCCGCTTGCGCTTGTGCTCCGGCAGGGCGTCGAGCGTCCTCATGTTGTGGAGGCGGTCGGCGAGCTTGATGAGGACGACGCGGACGTCGTCCGCCATCGCCAGCAGCATCCGGCGGATGTTCTCGGCCTGGTGCTGCTGGGGGGTCCGGAACGAGATCCGGCCCAGTTTGGTGACCCCAGCCACGAGCCGCGCCACGTCACCGCCGAACTCGCGCTCCACCTCCTCGCTGGTGAGATCGGTGTCCTCGACGGTGTCGTGGAGGATGGCGGCGATGATCGTGGCGGCGTCGAGATTCAGCTCGGCCAGGATCGACGCGACCTCAATCGGATGGTTGACGTACTCCTCGCCCGAAAGCCGCCTCTGGCCGGCATGGGCCTGGGCGGCCACGTCGTAAGCGCGAGAGACCAGCTCCCGGTCCTTGGGATCGAGGTGCTCGGCGATGCGGACTACTTCTGAGATGGTCATACCGGCGCTGGTGAAACCCAGGTTTCCCCCGCGGACCCTCCTTCCCGACGCGGCGCAACATGCGGCGGCGACTGGATCATCGACTCAACCGGGGCGGCCAAGCCGCCCCTACGCGCAACGCGACTGATTTCTCTCATCTGGTGATCGCCCCAGAGGGGCACCAAGTTTATTCATCCCCACGCGTCTTTCAATTCAGACCATGCCCGACACCGCCGCAGGGCGTCAGTACAATGGCGCCGCCATGCGCGGCCTAGCCGCTCGTCTCCCGCTGCCCGTCGCGCTCTTCACCGCGGCCGGGATCCTGATCCTCGCCGGCGCCAGCTTCAACGTCCAGGGGCACACAGGCAAGACGGGGCTGGAGGTGATGGCTGGCGGCCTGCTCGCCGTCATCGCCGGCATCACCCACCGGAGGTGGCGTCTGTCGGTGATCTGCGGCCTCGCCGCGATCATCGCCGTCGTCGGCACCCTACCGATCGAGGAAATCCGCAGCGGCACTCTCATCGGACAGGCGGCGCAGCCCGTCTTGATGAATCTCCTCGGGGTCGCCGCCCTCGTCCTCGGTGGTGTCGTCGGCTCGCGCGGGTATGCGGTGGTCACCGCCGAGCTGCGCGGGCGGGTCGGCGACCTCGAGCACTTGAACCGGCAGCTGGCAGAGCAGCACCGGATCTTCTTGGCCGCTACCGAAGAGCCTTCTTACCTCGAGACCGACGCCGAGCAGCGCGCCCAGGCGACGGCGGTGGCCCTGGGCGCGGCCTTCTGCGTCTACTACCTGGCCACCCCCGATGGGCAGCAGTTCGCACCCGACGGCATGGGCTATGGGTTCACCCACGTACGTCCGGGCCCACTCGCCCGAGGCCGGAAGGATGGGCTGGTCGGCGCGATCGACGAGAACCGGGAGTTCGTGACCGAGGACCGCCGGGACCTGGCGGTGCTGTTCCGCTATTTCCCGCCCGACTTCCAGATCGACAACGCGCTCGCCGCTCCGATCCACGTCGGCGACCAGGTGGGCGGCTTTCTTCTCGTCGGCGACAAATACGGCGGGTTCAGCGAGGACGATCGCAGGCTCGCGCGAACGCTCGCGACGCGCGCCGGCATCTCGTTCGCCAACGTGCACGCCGTCGCCCTGAGCCAGAAGGAGGCCGGGCGCTACGCGCTGCTGAACGAGCTCGTGCGTGAGGCCTCCGGCATGTCGGTGGAGGACGCGCTGGACCTCGTTCTGGATCGAGGGCGCGAATTCATCCAGTACGACGGCGGCCGCGTCGCCCTTCTGGGCGCGGACGGCACGTTCACGATCTCGGGCAGCGCCGGATCCCCGGCGCCGATCGCGGGCACACCCCTGGAGCAGGTCCGGTCGGCCGGCCACACGGTGATCCGCCGCGTGATCGCCGAGCAGGGCCTCTACAGCGGCCTCAGGGTCCCCGAGGGCACGCAGGCCTGCGAGGCGCTGATTCCGGTCGGCGGCAAGACCGAGCTGTTCGGCATCCTCTGCCTCGGCCGCCGCGGCGCAGCCGGCTTCACCGAGGAGGAGCTGCCGACGCTGGAGGAGCTCGGCGCGATCGTCGGCCTCGCCGTCGAGAACTCGCGAATCCTGCAGACCTTCGTCGGCCAGGCCACGCGGCTCGACTCAGCATTGGACGTGCTCGGCGAGGTTTCCCGCGCGCTGACGACGACGACCCAGGGCCGCAGCGCCCTCGAGGAGATGACGGCGCGCGCAGCGATGCGCATCACCGGCTGCGACCACGTCCTGCTGACGCGCACCTCCCGCGACGGCACGCAGCGCATGAGCTATGGGTACGGCTTCCCCAACGAGCTGAGCGGCCTCAAGGTCAACGCGGGTCAGGGCCTGATCGGCGCCGTGATGCTGAGCGGCGCCCCGCTGGCTCTGCCGGACGCGACGGAGAGCCTCGAGATGTCGAACCCGCCCGACCTCGTCGGAGCCGGGCTCAGCGGCGCGATGTGCGTGCCGATGCTCGACGAAGGCCAGGTTCGCGGCACGATCTCGGTCTTCTCGCGGCTGCGCCGCGAGTGGTCCGAGGATGACGTCCGGAGCCTCTCGACGCTGGCGAACGCGACCCTCGTCGCCCTCAAGAACGCCGAGCTCTACGACCAGAAGAACCAGATGGTCTGGGAGCTCTCCAACCTGCACGAGGGTCTGCGCGCGGTCACGTCGACGCTCGAGCTGGACGACGTCCTCGAGCTCGTCCTGGGCTGGGCGGCCCGGGCCTCCGAAGCCAAGATCGGCTGCCTCGCCTTGGAGGAGGGCGGCGTGCTGCAGCTCCGCGGCGCGCACGGAACGGACCACGAGACCGCTGCCCGCCTGGCGCTGGGCCTCGGCGGGGCGATCTGCCAGGAGGTCATGTCGGCGAACCAGCCGCACATGGAGAACACGGAGCAGCCGGCGCGCAGCGACAGCCCGCTGGAACCGCGCTCGGTGCTGTGCGTTCCGATTCCCCTGCGCGACCAGCCGATCGGCGTCATCTTCCTGGCCAACTACGGGCCGACGGCGCAGCGGTTCAGCGAAGACCACCAGCGCCTGGTCTCCGCGCTCGGCGCGCAGGCGGCCGTGGCGATCGACAACGCTCGCCTCTTCCGCGACACCGAGGAGCTCTTCCTGGGCAGCCTCAACGCGTTCGCCGCCGCCGTCGACGCCCGCGATCCCTACACCGCCGGTCATTCCCAGCGGGTCACCGAGTACGCGCTCGCGATCGCCAAGAAGCTCGACTACGCACCCGGTGACGAGAACGCGTGGAAGCGCCTGAAGCAGGGCGGTCTCCTCCACGACGTGGGCAAGATCGGCGTTCCCGACGGCATCCTGCAGAAGCCCGCGCCGCTCACCAAGGAGGAGTTCGACCTCATGAAGCAGCACCCGGTGCGGGGCTTCGAGATCCTGCGCGGGGTCAAGCTGCTGACAGACGAGCTCGTGATCGTGCGCTCGCACCACGAGCGCTTCGACGGCCATGGCTACCCTGACGGCTTGCGCGGCGACCAGCTGGCCCTTTGCGCCTGGATCGTGCAGGCGGCGGATGCGCTGGATGCCATGACCTCGGACCGCCCCTACCGCAAGGGCATGGACCTCGCCATGGCGCTGGCCGAGATCCGGCGCGGCGCCGGCACCCACTTCCACCCCGATGTGGCCAGGGCGCTGCTCGACGCGGCGTCGGACGGCACGCTGACGATCATTCTCGCGCCGTCGATGTACAGCGACGCGCCGGTGGTCGGCGCTATCGAAAACCGCTAAGCCGGCTTAGTTAGTAAGCCTTCGCGAACACGATCCGGATCGTCGCGGGCCGGCCGTCGACGATGCAGGCGCCCTCGACCTTCTCGTCCTCGCGGTAGTTCCGGGTGGTGGCGCCGCCGGTGACCTCTTTGACCTTGGCTTCGCACGCGGGGTCGCCGCACCAGCGCGCCCAGGCGAAGACGGGCCCGGCTTTGAAGGCCTCGACCAGCTCGTCCAGGGTCGACACCTCGACGGTGCGGGCGTCGCGAAACTCCAGCGCCCGCTGATAGAGCCGGGCCTGGAAGTCCTCCAGCTGGTGGACGAGCTTGTGCCCGACGCCGCCGGCGAAGTGCGCCTCCAGCTGCGTCTTCTCGCGAGTCAGCCGATCGACGCAGGTGATGTGTCCCGCGGCCACGTCCCGCGGCCCGACCTCGAGGCGCAGCGGCACTCCGCGCAGCTCCCAGTGAGCGAACTTGTCGCCCGGCCGGACGTCGTCGCGCCAGTCCACCTTGTGGCGGATCTTGTGGGCCTTGAGGTCGGTGACCACGTGGTCGAGGAAGCCTTCGACCAGCGCGCGCTCGTCCGCGTTGCGGAAGATCGGCACCACCGCCACCTGCACCGGTGCGACCTTGGGCGGCAGCACCAGCCCGCTGTCGTCTCCATGCGCCATCACCACGGCGCCGACCGTCCGCGTCGTCAGCCCCCACGAGGTCGTGTAGCAGAGCTCGCGCTGGTTGTCGCGGTTGGTGAACGCGATGTCGTACGCGCGGCTGAAGTTCTGGCCGAAGTAGTGCGAGGTGGCCATCTGCAGCGCGAGGCCGTCGCGCATCATCGACTCCACGCTCAGCGTGTAGTCGGCGCCGGCGAACTTCTCGCTGTCGCTCTTGCGCCCGGTCAGGCCGGGGATGGCGAGCCACTCCTCGACGATCTGCCGGTAGTACTCGAGGATCAGCGCAACCTCCGCCTTCGCCTCGTCCGAGGTGGCGTGGAAGGTGTGGCCCTCCTGCCACCAGAACTCGCGAGTGCGCAGGAAGAGCCGGGAGCGCATCTCCCAGCGCATCACGCTGCCCCACTGGTTGGTCAGCTTGGGCAGGTCCCGGTGCGACTGGATGTAGCGCTTGATCAGCGGGCCGATGATCGTCTCGCTGGTCGGCCGGACGGCGAGCGGCTCGTCGAGCTCCTCCATGTCGGCGCCCGCCTTGGTCACCCAGGCGACCTCCGGGCCGAAGCCCTCGATGTGCTCGGCCTCCTTGGCGAGATATTCGCGCGGGATGAGCAGCGGGAAGGCCCAGTTCTCGTGCCCCGACTCCTTGATCATGTCGTCGAAGGCGCGCTGGACCTGCTCCCAGATCGCCCAGCCGTAGGGGCGGATCACCATCATTCCGCGGATGCCGGACCAGTCCGCGAGCTCGGCTTTGCGGACGACGTCCGTGTACCAGCGGTCGAAGTCGTCGGACATCTTCGTGATGTCCTTCACGAAGTCGGTCGACTCCTCCTGGGTGGCGCTCATCGGAGCACCGATTATCCCGGAGTGAGCGCCTCCGCCTTCTGGTCCGCGACGATGCGGTCGATCTCGTCGAGCAGGACGGGCAGCAGCTCCTCCTGCGGGACGGTCTTCCAGTGCTGGCCCTTCTTGAAGATCACCCCCTTGCCCCGCCCACCGGTCACGCCGATGTCGGCATGGCGCGCCTCGGCGGGACCGTTGACCACGCAGCCCATCACCGCGATCGTGATCGGCACCTTCAGCTTCGCGATGTGCTCCTCGACCGCCTTCACCGTCGGCACCATGTCGTACTCCAGACGGCCGCAGGTCGGGCAGGCGACCAGCGTCGCGCTCTCGGTCCGGAAGGCGAGCGTCTTGAGGACCTCGTAGCCGACGCGGATCTCCTCCGTCGGGTCGTCGGTCGCCAGGGAGACGCGGATCGTGTCGCCGATGCCCTCCCCCAGCAGGATGCCGAGGCCCACCGCGCTGCGAATCGAGCCCGCCTGAACCGGTCCCGACTCCGTCACGCCCAGGTGGATCGGGTAGGGCCGCGCGGCGGCGAACTTGCGGTTCGCGAGCACGTTCGTCAGCACGTCGGTGGCCTTGAGCGACACCTTGATGTGGCCGGCCCCGTAGTCGAGGTCCTCGAGGATCTGGCAGTGGCCCAGCGCGACCTCCACCATCCGGTCGGCCGTGGCCTCGCGGTCGTCGCGGTTGACCGCGTGCTGCTCGCGCATGGACTTGTGGACCTCTTCTGGCAGCGATCCCGCGTTCACGCCGATGCGGAACGGGATGTCTCGCTCCTTGGCGGCTGTGACCACCTTCACCACCTTTTCGCGGTCGGGGATGTTGCCGGGGTTCAGGCGCAGCCCGTGCACGCCCGCCTCCAGCGCCATCAGCGCGAGCTCGTGGTTGTAGTGGATGTCCGCGATGATCGGCAGCGGCGACTTCGCGACGATCTCGCGCAGGGCCAGGGCCGCCTCCCGGTCCGGCACCGCCGGCCGGACGATCTCGCAGCCCGCGTCCTTCAGCTGGGCGATCTGCTCGAGGGTGGCCCGCACGTCGCGGGTGTCGGTCTTGGTCATGGTCTGGACGGCGATCGGAGCGGCGCCGCCCACGACGACGTCGCCGACGCGGACCGGAACCGAGTACCTGCGCTTGATCATCTGCTGCGCCTCAGTGCGTGCCCGGGAACTGGTGCGTCACCAGCCTGGTCACGTCGAGGTAGCTGATGACCACGACCAGCGCCATCAGCGCGACCAGGCCGTAGCGCTGGACGGCCATCTCGCGCTGGCGGTTGAGCGGCCGCCGACGGATGGCCTCGATCAGGACGACCGCGATCCGGGCGCCGTCCAGGGCCGGCAGCGGCAGCAGGTTGGTGAGGCCCAGCGCGACCGAGAGCAAGGCCAGGATCTGGATGTACTGCTCGATGCCCTGCTGCGCTGCGTTGTAGGTCGCGGAGCTGATCCCGATGGGGCCGGTGACGCCGTTCGGCCCCGCCAGGCCGCCGGGCACCTGTCCCGTCACGAGCTGGCCGATCCCGCCGCCGATGTCGTGGATCGTGAGCCACGGAAACGCCAGGGCTGTGCCGATGGCCTCGAGGGGAGTGAACTGCGCCGGGACGACGCCGATGATCCAGGCCTGCTGGCTCTGGTCGTAGTGCGGGCTGATGGTCACGCTCCGCGTGGCGCCGTCGGGCTCCTTGATGACGAGCTGCAGCGGCTGGCCCTTGGTCTTGCTCTCGATCGCGCGCAGCCTGCCGACGTCGCCGCTCAGCGGCTGGCCGTTCGCCGACACGATGACCGTCCCCGGCTGGATGCCCGCCGCCACGGCGGGGCTGCCCGGCACGACCTGCAGCACCGTCCCCGCGACCGCGGCGCTCGAGGGCAGCAGCACGATTGCGACCAGGATCGAGGCGCAGATGAAGTTGGCGAGCGGCCCCGCCAGCAGCACCAGGAAGCGCTGGATGGCGGGCTTGCTGTGGAAGCCGCCGGGAAGGTCGTACTCGCCCGGCTCCATCCCTCCGAGGCGCACGTAGCCGCCCAGGGGGATGGCGCGCAGCGCGTAGAGCGTGTCACCGCGAACGGCGCTGGCCACCTTCGTCCCGAACCCGATCGAGAACTCGTGGACGCGCATGCGGAAGAGCTTGGCGACCGAGAAGTGGCCGGCCTCATGGGACCCGATCAGCAGCAGGAAAGCCGCCAGGACCGCCAGCACGCCGTATGCCGAGCTCACCTCCTGACGATACCCGCGCGTGTCTGGACGTACTCCCGGGCGAGAGAGTCTGCCTCCAGCAGCCCGTCGAGCTCACCCCCGCGCTCGGGCACCGCGCTCAGCGCCTCCTCGACCGCGCGGACGATCTCGCCGAAGGGCAGCTCGTGGGCGAGGAACGCCTGGACAGCGGCCTCGTTCGCCGCGTTGAGCACCGCCGGCCGCGAGCCGCCGGCGGCGGCCGCCTGCCTGGCCAGCCGCACCGCGGGGAAGCGCTCCTCGTCGAGGGGATGGAAGTCGAGGCGTCCCACTTTCTCCATCGCGCAGGGCTCGACGACGCCGGGCAGGCGCTCCGGGTAGGCGAGGGCCACGGCGATCGGCAGGCGCATGTCCGGGTGACCGAGCTGCGCCTTGGTCGAACCGTCCACGAACTCGACGAGGGAGTGGACCGTGCTCTGCGGGTGGATAACCACATCGATGCGGTCGAGCGGGAGCCCGAAGAGGTGCCGGGCCTCGATGATCTCGAGACCCTTGTTCATCAGCGTGGCGGAATCCACCGTCACCTTCGGGCCCATCGACCAGCGCGGATGGTTCAGCGCGTCCTCCACGGTCACCTCGTCGAGGTCCTTGGGCGGCTGCGCCCAGAACGGGCCGCCCGACGCGGTCAGGACCAGGCGCGAGACCGACTCCGGCCGCTCCCCCCAGAGGCACTGCCAGATGGCGCTGTGCTCGGAGTCGACCGGGCGGATCTGGCCCGGCTCGGCCTGGCGCATGACCAGCTCGCCGGCCATCACCAGCACCTCCTTGGTGGCCAGCGCGACGGTCCTGCCTGCCCGCAGAGCCGCCAGCGTCGGCCGGAGCGCGGCGGCGCCCGAGATCGCGACCAGGACCACGTCGCAGGCGGCGTCCGTGACCATGGTCTCGATGGCCTCGGCCGGCGTCTCGCTGTTCGCCTTGCCGAACACCTGGAAGCGGTCCGGGTAGCGCTCGATGACATCGAGCGCCTGCCGCCCGATGGAGCCGGTCGCTCCGAGCACGGCGACGGTGCGGGCGCTCAATGGAGGATGCCGACGTAGTAGGCGAAGAGGTAGACGACGATCGGCGGGAACAGCAGCGAATCCAGCCGGTCGAGAACCCCGCCGTGACCCGGGATCAGGTGCGAGGAGTCCTTGACCCTCGCCATGCGCTTCATCTGTGACTCCACGAGGTCGCCCAGGACCGCGGCGGCGCCGATCAAGACGCCGATGGCGATCGCCTGCCACCACGTCAGCCCGAGAAAGGCGAAGCCACCGACCAGCACCACGATGATCGAGGCGACCATCCCGGCGATCGCGCCCTCCCACGTCTTCTTGGGGCTGATCGCGGGCATCAGCGGCGTGCGACCGAGACGGCTGCCCACCAGCAGGGCCGACACGTCCATCGCCACCACCGCCACGACCGTCGTGACGATCCACCAGATCCCGTGGGCCGACGGCTGGGCGGTGTAGAGCCGCAGGTAATAGTTGAACGGCAGCCCGACGTAGACCGCCCCCGCCAGACCCATCGCCCAGCGGCCGAGACCCTGGCGGCGGCCCGGCACGAAGAGCAGGGTCGTCGAGCCGAGCACGAGGGCGAAACCGAGCACGGTCTCGATGCTCACCCCCTTCAGCAGCGTCGGACCGTAGGCGAAGAAAGCACCCAGCGGGAACAGCAGCCAGCTCGGGGCCCTGAAGCCCATGCGGGCCGAGAGGCCACGGAACTCCCAGAGCGCAAGCCCTCCGGCGATGGCCACGATGATGACCACACCCCAGATCCCGATCAGCAGCAGGCCGAGCACGGCGAGCCCGATCACGACGCCGCTGGTGATGCGCACCACCAGGCCGGGCGGCGCCCACGACCTCACGGCGGGCGAGGCCTCCGTCGCCGCGTCAGCCACCGACTTCGCTCTCCGGGCGGCCGCCGAAGCGGCGCACTCGACCCTGGTAATCGGCCACGGCCTCCTTCAAATCGTCGACCGTGAAGTCCGGCCACAGCCGTTCGGTCACATAAAGCTCTGCGTACGCGGCCTGCCAGAGCAGGAAGTTGCTCATCCTCTTCTCACCGGCGGTGCGGATTATGAGGTCAGGCTCGGGCAGCCAGGCCTGGTAAAGATGGCGCGCGATCGAAGCCTCGTCCAACTGGTCACCCGCGGTCGTGGCGGCCTTGACCGCGTCCACGACCTCGGCGCGGCCGCCGTAGTTGAGACAGACGTTGAGAACGCCGGCGCTGTTGTCCTTCGTCTTCTCCTCCGCATCCTGCATACGCTTTCGCATCCTCGGATCGAGCTCGTCGCGCCGGCCGCTGAAGACCACGCGGATGTTCCGCTGCTGGATCTCGGCGAACTCGCGATCGAGCGTCTCGTGGAAGAGACGCATCAGGAAGCCCACCTCGCGGCGGGGACGGGTCCAGTTCTCGGTGGAGAAGGCGTAGATGGAGAGCACCTCCACGCCGATCTCTTCACAGCCGCCCATCACGGTCTTCACGATCCGCGCGCCGGCCCTGTGACCGAAGCTCGCGGGCCGGCCGCGCTGCCGGGCCCAGCGGCCGTTGCCATCCATGATGATTCCAACGTGCCGCGGAACCGGCCCGGCACGGAGGTCAGCCGGCTCTGCCGTTATACCTCCATGACCTCGGCTTCCTTTCGCGAAGCCACGCCGTCGATCACGTGAACGTGGTGGTCGGTGATGCGCTGGAGCTCTGACTCGGCGCGCCGCACGGCATCCTCCGCGAGCTCGCCTTCCTTCTTCATCTGCTCTACGCGGTGAATCTCGTCGCGCCGGATGTTGCGCACGGCGACGCGCGCGTCCTCGGCCTTTTGACGCACGAGCTTCACGAACTCCTTGCGCCTCTCCTCGGTCAGCGGCGGGATCGGCACGCGGATCACCTGGCCGTCGTTGGCGGGATTCAGCCCCAGCTCGGACTGGCGGATCGCCTTCTCAACCGACGCGATCTGACTCCTGTCGTAGACCTGGACCACGAGCAGGCGCGGCTCCGGAGCGGAGATGCTGGCCAGCGCGTTGAGCGGGGTCGGCGTGTCGTAGTACGGCACCATCAGCTTCTCGATAAGGCCCGGGTTGGCCCGGCCGGTGCGGATCGATCCCAGCTCGCGGTTGAACGCGTCCACCGATTTGTCCATCTTGGATTCGGCTTCGGTCAGGATGGGGTCGACGCTCATTCCGACGGCCTCCGACTAGAGATGCGGTCAACCAGGTGCGCCGGATGCAAGGCGGCGGCGAGCACGTGAGGGAACGCATCCCGATGCGTGACCGAACGCGCGCAGGTGCCAACACAGCAGACGGCCCGCCTGGGGGCCGCAGGTCGGTCGGTGGTCCGGCGGAACGAGCGTCTGCTCATCGTGAGGCGCCTACCAAGGTGCCGATCTCCTCGCCCAGGATGACGCGCTCGATGTTGCCCTCACGCAACAGGTCGAAGACGACGATGGGGACGCCGTTGTCCATGCACAGTGTCAGCGCGGTGTTGTCCATCACTTCGATACCTCTGTTCAAGGCTTCGAGATAGTCGATCCGCTCGAGCTTGGTCGCGGTGGGATCGCGAATCGGATCGGCCGTGTAAACCCCGTCGACCTTCGTCGCCTTGAGGATGACGTCCGCCTCGATCTCGACCGCACGCAGGGCGGCGGTCGTGTCAGTGGTGAAGTAGGGATTGCCCGTGCCCGCGGCGAGGATGACGACGCGGCCCTTCTCCAGGTGACGCACCGCGCGCCGGCGGATGTAGGGCTCGGCGACCTGCGGCATCTGGATGGCCGTCATGGTCCGCGCAGGCAGCTCGAGGCGTTCGAGCCCGTCCTGCAGAGCCAGCGCGTTGATCACCGTCGCCAGCATCCCCATGTAGTCGCCGGTCGCCCGGTCGAAGCCACGCTCCGACGCGGCCAGCCCGCGGAAGATGTTGCCGCCGCCCACGACGAGCGCGATCTGCACGTGCAGGTCGTGCACCCGCTTGATCTGGTTGGCGATCGAGCTCACGACGTCGAAGTCGATGCCGTACTCGCGCCGGCCGGCCAGCGCCTCGCCGCTCAGCTTGAGCAGTACGCGGCGATAGCGCGGTCCTCCGTTCACCAAGCCGGGTTCAGTCCTCCTTGATCGCAAAGCGCGCGAAGCGCCGGACCACGATGTTCTCCTGCAGCCTGGAGACGTTCTCCGCGATCAGGTCGCGGATCGGCGTCTTGGGCTCGCGGATCCAGCCCTGCTCCAGCAGGACGTTGTCCTTGAAGAAAGCGTCGAGCTTGCCCTCGACGATCTTGTCCAGCGCCGCGGCAGGCCGGCCGGACTCCTCCGCCTCCTTGCGGTAGATGCCCTTCTCCTGCGCGATCACGTCCTCCGGCACGTCCTCCTTGCTGACCCAGCGCGGCGCCGCGGCCGCGACGTGCATCGCCAGCTCCCTCGCGAGCTTGCGGAAATCGTCGCCCTTGGCGACGAAGTCGGTCTCGCAGTCCAGCTCGACCAGCACGCCCGTCTGCGGCGGGTAGTCGCCGGTGCGGTGAAGGTACGACTCGACCACGCCCTGGCCGGTCTCTCGGCCGGCGCGCTTGGCGGCCTTGGCGATGCCCCTCTCGCGCAGGAGGACCACAGCCTCCTCGATGTCGCCGTTGGATTCCTCCAGCGCTTTCTTGCAGTCCATCATCCCGGCGCCGGTGAGGTCCCGGAGCCGCTTGATCGTGTCCGCCGTGAGCTCCGCCATGCCTACTCCTCTTCCTCGTCGCGGCCGATGAACTCGTCTTCGGAGACCATCGGCAAGTAGTCCTCGTCCAGGTATTCCTCGGGAATGTCCTCGTAGCGCGTCGGCTCCAGGAACTCCCTCTCCTCGGGCGTGGCGATGAGCTCGCCCCGCTCGGCGGCGATCTGCCGGCCCTCGAGGCAGGCATCCGCCACCTTGCTCGTGATCAGCTTGACCGCCCGGATCGCGTCGTCGTTGCCGGGGATCACGTACTGGATCTGGTCTGGGTCGCAGTTGGAGTCGGTGATCGCCACGACCGGGATCCGGAGGCGGTTCGCCTCAGTGACGGCGATGTGCTCCTTGCGGGGGTCGACGACGAACACCGCGCCCGGCAGCCGTTTCATGTCGGCGATGCCGTCGAAGTGGAACATCAGGCGGTCGAGCTCGTCCTGGAGCTTCTTCGCCTCCTTCTTCGGCATGGCTTCGAACTGCCCGGCCTGCTGCATGCGGCGCAGCTCGCGAAGGCGATCGACGCGCTTCTTGACGGTGGTGAAGTTGGTGAGCATGCCGCCCATCCAGCGGCGGTTCACGAAGAACATGCCGCAGCGGGCCGCCTCCACCTGGATCGTCTCCTGAGCCTGCTTCTTCGTGCCGACGAAGA
Organism: Candidatus Dormiibacterota bacterium; assembly: GCA_036378435.1. Lineage (GTDB taxonomy): Bacteria > Chloroflexota > Dormibacteria > Dormibacterales > Dormibacteraceae > DASUWK01. The sequence continues at coordinate 34,018 of DASUWK010000073.1, forward strand.
GCACCGGCCGGCCGGTCGAGGCGATCTCCCGGACGTAGGCGAAGGCGTCGTCCAGGAGCCTGACGGTCTTCTGGAGATCGATGATGTGGATGCCGTTCCGCGCGGTGAAGATGAACGGCCGCATCTTGGGGTTCCAGCGGCTCGTCTGGTGTCCGAAGTGGACGCCCGCCTCGAGCAGCTGTTTCAAGCTGGCTTGCGCCATGTGTCCTTGGTTCCTCCCTTGGTCCTCCGCCGCGACTGCCGAAGAGGCAGGGTGAACCGACCGCGGCGTGCGTTACTCGGGAGGCGAGCTCCCGGCGAGAGTGATTCTACCCAGGCGCCGGGGCGCTTACGCGTGCAGCCTTGGTCGGGCCTTTGCACTTCGGGAAACGCGAGCACGACTTGAACGCTCCGTACCGCCCCTGCCGCTCGACGAGCTGGGAGCCGCAGATGTCGCACTTCTCGTCCAGCAGCTTGGGCTGCGGCCGGTTGGCCGCCGGCTTGCCGTCCTTGCCCGGCCGGGGCGCGATGTACTTGCAATCCGGGTAGCGCGAGCAGGCGGTGAACGGCCCGTAGCGGCCCTTGCGCTCGACCAACTCGCCCTCGCCGCACTGCGGGCAGGTCTGCCCGGTCGACTTGGGCGCCTCGCGCTCCTCGCGGCGCACGTACTTGCACTCCGGGTAGCCCGAGCAGCCGACGAACTCGCCGTACTTGCCGCGGCGGACCTGCAGCGGCTTGCCGCACTCCGGGCAGGCCTCGTCCAGCAGCTTGGGCGCCGCCGCCCCTTCTATCGGTATCACGGCCTGGCGGTACCGGCAGGTTGGATAGCGCGAGCAGCCCTTGAACGGGCCGAAGCGGCTCGCCTTCAGGACCAGCGTGCCCTCGCCGCACTCGGGGCAGGGCTCGCCCGTGTCGGCCGGGATCGCCTCCTCGGCCGCGCTGAGCATCCGCTCCAGCGGCCCGTAGAACTCGCCGACCACCGGCTCCCACTCCTGGGCGCCTTCCTCGATCCGGTCGAGCCTCTGCTCCATGGCCGCCGTGTAGCGGTCGTCGACGATGTCGTGGAAGTGGTCGACCATGATCTTGTTGACCGCCTCGCCCAGCAGGGTCGGGTGCAGCCGGCGCTCCTTCTGCTCCACGTAGCCGTGGTCCTGGATCGTCCCCACGATCGTGGCGTAGGTGGAGGGTCGCCCGATGCCGCGCTCTTCCAGCTCGCGAATCAGGGTGGCTTCGGTGTAGCGCGGCGGCGGCTGGGTGAAGTGCTGCTCGGGCACGAGCTCACGCAGGGTCAGCGCCTGGCCCTCTGACAGCTGCGGCAGGTCTCCCTCCTCGGACTCCTCGCGCTCCCACACCTTGTAGAAGCCGTCGAACGCGAGCACGGACCCGGTCGCCCGGAACGTGAACGGGCCGCCCTCGATCTCGACCTGCGTCTGGTCGTAGACCGCCGGCGCCATCCGGCTGGCGACGAAGCGTCGCCAGATGAGCTCGTAGAGGCGATACTGGTCGTCGGTCAGGTACTGCCGGACGTCCTCGGGCCGCCGGCCGGGATCGGTCGGCCGGATGGCCTCGTGAGCCTCCTGGGCGCCCGGCCGTGCCTTCTCCTGGCGCGGCTGGCCCAGGTACTTGTCGCCCAGCTGCGAGCGAATCCAGGCCTTGACCTTGCCCTCGGCCTCCTCCGAGATACGCGTCGAGTCCGTGCGCATGTAGGTGATGAGGCCGCTCGAGCCGGCGGAGCCGAGCTCGACCCCTTCGTAGAGGTCCTGCGCGAGCCGCATCGTTCGCTTCGGCGCGAAGCGCAGGCGGCTCGAGGCGTCCTGCTGGAGCGTCGACGTGATGTACGGCGGCGCGGCCGACTTGGTGCGCCGCTTCTTCTCGATCCCGGCGACCTGATAAGCGGCCCCCTGGAGCTCTGCGATCGCGGCGGTGGCGTCCGCCTCCGTGGTCAGCTCGATCTTGGCCTTCGCGCCGTCGGCGGTTCGCCGCAACAGACGCGCCTTGAACGTCGCCTCCTCGTCGCCACGCGACAGCAGGGCGTCGACGGTCCACGACTCCTCTGGCGTGAAGGCGCGGATCTCCTCCTCGCGATCGACAACCAGGCGCAGTGCCACCGACTGGACCCGGCCGGCGCCGATGCCCTTCTGGACCTTGCTCCAGAGGAACGGGCTCAACCGGTAGCCGACCAGGCGGTCGACGATGCGGCGCGCCTGCTGGGCGTTGACGAGGCGCATGTCGATCGTCCGCGGGTGCTCCAGGGCCCGCTGGACCGCGTCCTGCGTGATCTCGTGGAACTCGATCCGGCGCGGCTCGCGCAGCTTCAACACCTCGGCCAGGTGCCACGCGATCGCCTCGCCTTCGCGATCCGGGTCGGACGCCAGGATCACGTTCTGCCCCGGCTTCACCGCCTTCTTCAAGTCGCCGATCGTCTTGCGCCGGCTCTCGACCACCTCGTAACGCGGCGCAAAGCCCCGCTCGACCTCGACCGCGAGCTCTCGCTCCGGCAGGTCGCGAACGTGTCCCATCGATGCGCGCACGTCGAAGCGGTCACCGAGGAAACGCTTCAGCGTCCTCGCCTTGGCTGGTGACTCGACGATGATCAGCCCTTCTGCCATCTCATCCTTATTAATCAGTACCGGGCTGGTTGCAATCCCGGCGGTCCGGGATCGTAGACCCATCTAGCGCCTCACGGTCAACCTCACATACCCCGACCCGTGGCGCTTTACACGCCCGGCCAGCTCCAGGGCGGTCAGCCGCCGGAGTACGTCGGCGAACGGCAGCCCGAGCTTGCGAGAGAGGTCCCCGGCGCCCGTGGGCACCGATTCGGACAGGTGCTTGACGAGGCCGTCGGGACCCGGTGGCTCCGCCACCCCGAGCGACGCCGGCGGCCGCAGAGGGTCGTCGAGAACCTCGCCGGCCTGACCCAGCACGGCCAGCACGTCCCGGGCGTTCTGGACCAGCGCCGCGCCGTCCCGCAGCAGCTGGTGGCAGCCGACGCTGAGCGGGCTGAAGACGCTGCCGGGCACCGCCATCACCTCCCTCTGCTGCGCCAGCGCCGCCTCCGCCGTGATGAGCGCGCCCGAGCCCTCGGCCGCCTCGACCACTATCACAGCGTCCGTCAGCGCGGCGATCGTCCAGTTGCGTCGCGGGAAGTTGCCGCGGTGGGGACGCGTGCCGTCGGCGAACTGGCTGACCAGCGCCCCGCCGCCATCCACGATCCGCCGCGCCAGGTCGCTGTGAGCGGCCGGATAGATCACGTCGACCCCGGTCCCGAGCACCGCGATGGTGCAGCCGCCGGCGGCGAGAGCTCCCGCGTGGGCGGCGGCGTCGACACCCAGGGCGAGACCGCTGATGACGACCACGCCCGCCGCGGCGAGGTCGCCGGCCAGTCGCTCGGCGACGGCTTCACCGTATGGCGTCGGCCGCCGGGAGCCCACAACGGCGACCCGCGGGCCCTCGGGGGGCGGCCAGCGCCCACGCGTGCGCAGTACGTCGACCTCGATCATGCCGCCGCGGCCTCCTGCATCCGGTAGCCGAGCGCCTCCAGCACGTGGGACTCTTCGATCTCCGCCGCGTCCTCGAGATCGGCCACGGTTCGCGCCACCCGCCAGGCGCGATGGAAGCCCCGGGCGGTGAGGCCGTTCGCGGCGCCCCACTGCTCCAGGAGTCCGCGCGGGCCTGCTGCCAGCCGCGCGAAGCGGCGCAGCCCCGGTGCGCGCAGCGCGCTGTTGAGACAGCCCTGCCGGCCGAGCTGGATGGCGTTGGCGGCAAGCACCCGACGGCGCACGTCCGCGGAGCTTTCCTGCGTCAGCTCGGCAGACAGGACGGAGAGCGGCGGCCGTGTGACGCGCACCCGCAGATCGATGCGATCCAGCAGAGGTCCCGAGAGGGCGCGTTGATACGTCTCGATGGCAGCCTGCGTGCACCGGCAGCGTCCGCTCGGGTCGCCCGACCAGCCACACGAGCAGGGATTGGTCGCCGCTACCAGCTGGAAGCGGGCTGGGTACGTGACTGTGCCGCCGGCTCGGGTGATGGTGACCCGTCCCGATTCGAGCGGCTGGCGCAGGGCCTGCAGGGCCGGCGACTCGAACTCCGAGAGCTCGTCCAGGAAGAGCACCCCGCGATGCGCCCGACTGATCTCACCCGGCCGCGCGAGTCCGCTGCCGCCGCCGATCAGCCCGGCGAGCGAGATCCCATGATGCGGGCTGCGGAAGGGCCGCCGCCTTTCGAGCAGGCGGTCCTGGTCGAGGTCGCCCAGCAGGCTCCGCACCTTGGCCGCCTCCAACGCCTCCTCCTGGTGGAGAGGCGGCAGCAGGCCGGGCAGGCAGCGGGCGAGCATCGTCTTGCC